>DLGQ01000107.1:0-41520 GCA_002482775.1 Flavobacteriales bacterium UBA7690
ACCAACGAATTTACGCTCATCCCCTAGTTCGGAGGCGTTCTGCTGATGAAGGCATACCCACTATCCGGTCAAGGCTGCCTCAACGTTTCACAGGGTCTACATTTCGCTACCTGCCCCTGCCTCCCGCGGCTTTTGCGAAGCGACGGGGCCGCGCATCAAGACCGCGTTCTCTTACGTGCTATGGCCCGAACCTCTTGCTGGGCTTGCGCTTGACGTGGACAACACGATAGATGAACACGTCTTGTCTTTCGATCTCGTAGGCCACGCGGTATGGGAACTTGCGCAGCATCGCGTGACGGAAGTTGCCTTTGCGAAGCTGGTATCCTTACGGGTTGGCCTCGATGGAGTCGTAGCACTCTTTCAGCGTCGCCATGAACCGATCCCCCAACTGCGGGCGGATGGTGTGGTACCAGAAGAAGGCTTCGAGCACATCCATGGCAGCGCTGCCGCGCACGACCATCCGGAAGCTCATTTCTTGATCATCTCGCGGGCCATGCGCTGTACTTCCTCCCAGGTGTAGGAACTTGCTTCACCACGCAAGCGCTCGGCCCGAAGGGTTTCCAGTTCGGCTAGTTCTTCCTCGCTGATGTCGCTGTCCTCTACTTCGGTGTCGATCACTTCGAGTAGCCGGTCAAGGATGGCCGTATCGCGGATGGCCAGCATGCGCTGCACAAGTTCTAGCTTGATCGCTGCGATGTCCATGTTCTTCGTGTTGTGCTGTAAAGGTAGGCTCATCCATATTGGGTGGAACCTGGCCACGTCTTCGGCCAAGCCTCCAGATCATTTATCAAGGAGACTTCGGTGCTGCTCACAACGGTGTACCGCAGCGGCTCACGGCCGTGCAGAATAGCCCGGCGGAGGTTTGAGGACGGATCAGACCGCGGATATCCTGCTAAAGCCAAAGCTGAGAGCGATGTGTCCTGCACCGCTCAACCCCACGGTCTATCTTTGGCCACCTACCACCGCATGAAGTTCCTCGACCGTGCCTTGTTGTGTCTGTTGCTGCTCGCGGCTGCGTGTTCCGGCAGTGCGCAGGACAAGATCCTGCTGATGAACGGCGAGCTGATCCAGGCGAAGGTGATCGGGCAGAGCACCTTGGAGGTGCGTTACCTGGAGACGCGCAAGAACGGTTCCGTACGGGAGCGGGCAGAGCCTACGGAAGTGGTGTTCTCCGTTACCGATAGTCTCGGCCGCGAGCGCATCTGGTATTTCTATGACACGGTCTTCGGCAACGACCTCAACATCGAGCAGATGCGCTGGTTCCTGAAAGGGGAGCAGGATGCGCGCACCGGCTACAAACCCATCTGGCCCATGATCGGGTCGTTCGCGGCCGGGGCCGGGTTGGTCATCGGGCTCAACTGGGAGATGAACAGCCTCTTCGTGCCGCCGATCACCGCCGGTATCATGGCCGCGCCGCGCGTACACGTTACACGGGGTTCCGTCACGGACCTCACCATGGAGGGCAATCCGTACTACGCCACGGGCTACGCGCGCGTGGGCCGCAGCAAACGGGTGGTCCGTTGTTTGATCGCTTCCTTCGTCGGTATCGGTGTGGGCCTGGCCGTGCGCCAGCTCGTGATCAACCCGACGTTGGACTACGAATAGTTCATCATGACCTTCGAGAACACGCTATCCTTCGCACAAGAACTGGATCGGCAGGATCCGCTGCGCGCTTTCCGCGATGAATTCCTTTTCCCGCAATTCCGGGACCGCAACGCCATCTACTTCACCGGGAATTCGCTCGGCCTGCAGCCGAAAGCCGCTTCCGCCGCGGTGAAGCAGGAACTGGACGATTGGGCGCAGTACGGTGTCGAGGGCCACTTCCACGCGAAGCATCCGTGGTACAGTTATCACGAAGAGCTCACCGCTAGCACCGCACGTGTGGTCGGTGCCCTGCCGGATGAAGTGGTGGTGATGAACCAGCTCACGAGCAACCTGCACTTCCTGCTGGTTTCGTTCTATCGGCCTGAGGGAAAGCGGGTGAAGATCCTCACCGAACAACGTCCGTTCCCGAGTGATACGTACGCCTTTGCTTCGCAGATCGCGCACCATGGCCTGGATCCGGCAACATGCTTGGTTGAGCTACAACCGCGCACCGGAGAACACACGCTGCGCACGGAGGACATCGTGGCCAAGATCGCCGAGCTGGGCGATGAGCTCGCGCTGGTCTGTTTCGGTGGCGTGAACTTCCTGACCGGTCAGGCGTTCGACATCAAAGCCATTACACAAGCCGGACACAAAGCAGGAGCGAAGGTCGGTTTCGATCTGGCCCACGCCGCAGGGAACCTCCACTTGAAGTTGCACGATGATGGTCCCGATTTCGCGTGTTGGTGCAGCTACAAATACCTCAACAGCGGACCGGGCGGTGTGGCGGGTGCCTTCGTGCATCAACGCCATTTGGGAAAAGAACTGCACCGCTTCACCGGCTGGTGGGGGCACGATAAGAAGGAGCGGTTCAAGATGGAACGCGAGTTCAAACCCATGGCCACGGCCGAAGCGTGGCAGGTGAGCAACGCGCCGGTATTCCCGATGGCCATCCACCGCGTTGCATTGGAGCAGTTCGATCTTGCGGGCATGGAGCGCTTGCGTGCGAAGAGCGTGCAACTCACCGGATACCTCCGGTGGATCATCGAAGGCATTTCGGAAGCGAACGGCGGCATCTTCAACATCATCACACCAGCTGATCCTGCGCAATGCGGCGCACAACTTTCCATTCTGGTGAAGGGTGATGGCAAGGGTATGTTCAAACGCCTCACCGAACGAGGCGTCTTCTGCGACTGGCGCGAACCCGACGTGTTGCGCATGGCGCCCGTGCCGATGTACAACAGTTTCGAGGATGTGTTCCGGTTCGGGCACGAGTTGCAGGCTGCCTTGAACGATCAGGCCACTGACGATCGCTAGCTCCCGTTGCGGCGTTATTCTACAACTTGCGGGATCAGCACCCATAACACTCCGAAGCATGAGCAGGATCACGATCGTCGGCGGTGGATTGGTAGGCAGTTTGCTCTCCATCTTCCTGGCCAAGCGTGGGCATACGGTGAACGTGTACGAACGGCGTGGCGACCCGCGCAAGGTGGATGTGTACGCGGGCCGCAGCATCAACCTCGTGGTATCGCATCGCGGGTGGACCGCCTTGCGCGCCGCCGGTGTGGAAGAGGCCGTGAAAGCGATCACCGTGCCCGTGTATGCACGCATGATGCATGACCGCGAAGGCAACTTGAACCGCGTGCCGTACAGCATCGACAACAGAGCGATCTACTCGGTTTCGCGCGGTGAATTGAATCGACGTTTGCTCACCGAAGCGGAGAAGTTGCCAAACGTGAAACTGCATTTCGATCACCGCTGTGCGGATGTTGATCTCGCAACCGCGACATGCCATTTCCAGCGCGAGGAAGGAGATCATGTAGTGGTGAACGCCGACGTCGTTTTCGGGAGCGACGGTGCGTTCAGCGCGGTGCGGCAGAAGATGATGCAGGGCCGCTTCACCTACAGCCAGGAGTACATCGAGCACGATTACAAGGAGGTGGCCTTCCCCGCGAACGCCGATGGCACACCGAAGATGGATCCGCAGTGCCTGCACATCTGGCCGCGCCGCTGGTTCATGATGATGGGCCTCGCCAACCAGGATGGCGGGTTCACCGGTACGCTCTTCATGCCGAACACGGCCTTGGCCGTCACTCCAGAGGCCGGGCCCCGAGTCATCGGGGTGGGCCCCGGCCATCAGGAGTCCCGTATCGGTTTTGATACTATCCGCACACCGGAACAGGTGCAAGCGTTCTTCAAGGAACACTTCGCCGATGCATTGCCCATCGTTCCCGATCTGGTGGAACAGTACTTGCGCAATCCGCAGAGCTCGCTGGTGATCATCCGTTGCAACCCGTGGCAGGTCAACGGAAAAGTGGCGCTGATCGGCGATGCCGCACATGCCATCGTGCCCTTCTATGGCGAAGGCATGAACGCCGGCTACGAGGATTGCAAAGTGCTGAACGACCTGCTGAACGAACACGGCGACGACAACTGGGCCGAGGTGCTCGCGCGTTACGCCGCCAAACGCAAACCCAACGGTGATGCCATCGCCGACCTGTCCTTGCGCAACTTCGTAGAGATGCGCGATCTCGTCGCTGATCCGAAGTTCCTGCTGCGCCGGAAGATCGAAGGGCACCTGCAAGCAAAACATCCCGACAAGTGGCTACCGCTCTACAGCCAAGTGAAGTTCAGCGACATCGAATACAAGGATGCGTGGAAGGAAGGGTTAAGGCATGATCGGATCATGGAAGAGGTGTTGGCGATGGAGGGAGTGGAGGAGAATTGGGAAGGGGCGGAGGTGGAGAGGCGAGTATTGGAGTTGGTGGGTGCGGCCTAACCGCACCTACTAGAGTTTCCCGAACACGTAACCCACGGAAACCCGCCCGATAGTGCGCGATACTGAATAACGAACATCATGCTCATAGGTCCGGGGTAGGCTGATCTGACCGTTCAAACCGAGGAGGAGCTTCTGCTTGATCGTGGCGGAGAATCCTGCGGAGAACATCACGCCGTAGTGGGATAACGTCTTGCGCACGTTACCGCTAGTGTTGTACGAGGTCGACCCTGAGTCGGAAGCTGGTAGCATGTTCCACCAGCTCCACGTCCGAATACCTTCATCCTGCCGACGCGCATCTAACAATAGCCAAGGAACCAAGCCCCATTCGAACCGGAACTTCGGCGAACCGAAGGAGATCAGCAGGGGTGTCTCCGCACGTGTCACACGGTCTATGTACCGTCCAGTGCTCATGGACGAGCTTCCGCCGCCATGTCCTCCGCTACTGGCGCTTACCACGTAAGGGACATCAACTACGCTGTGCGAGTACGACAGCCCACTTCGGAACTTGGTGACGCCCCGGCCGACACGTATCCCTGCACCCAAGTACCAGCCGGATCCTGTGCCGCCTTCAAGAAGCAATTTGTAGGATGACGAAGGACCTGCGCGATCCGTGTTCATGGGCGCATGGTAATTCGCCCGTTCCAACTGTGGCCCGCCGAAGAACATCCATTCCGTTTGGGCCAATGTTTTAGACGATATGGCCAAAGAGAGAACAAGGATGGCCAATTTTGATGGCATTTGCGCTTCTTATCCGAGGGTGTGTCGAACAGTGAATGTACGACGTGTTTTAATCCATTCAAGCCTTTGCATGGTCTCTCGATAAGGACCTTGCTGATGATCTGCCCCTCCCTCAGTAATACCCCACCACATCCGGCTGCGTGAATTCGAAGCCCGGTGCCCGCAAGGAGAAGTTGGTGAAGCGGCCCGAGTCGAAAACGCTGCCTTGTTCTTCGGGCACGAAGGGGAAGAAGCTGAAGGAGACCTCGAAGGTGTTCACCAGCAGGTTCTCGTTGCGGATGAGCAGGCCGAGCGTGAGCGCGTGGTAGATGCGCCCCGAGAAAATGGGGTCATCTTCGTCGCCGATGGTGCCTAGCCCGTAGAGCAGCACGGGCGCGAAGCGGAAGCCGAGGATGTTGTACGGCGCGTAGGCCACCGTTTCGACGGTGAGCAGCTCTTTGTGTGTGCCCGTCAACAGGTCGCTGCGGAAGCCATAGAGCTGGTCGCCGTTGAGGTTGATGCGACTGAAGTCCGGCTTGTCGAAACCCATTACCATGTTGCCCCGGATGAATTCGCGGAAGTGCCACCGACCGGCCGTGACCAGGTTGCTGAAGTAGAGGAAGCTCGCCCGTAGCGTGGCATCGGTATGTTCGCCATTCTCCCAGAAGGTCCCATAACCCGCACCGACGCTCAGGTAGCCGAAGTCAGCGTAGTACCGGCCGCGTGATGCTTCCACGCCGCTGTAGAGCAACGAGCGTTCACCTTCGTACCACCGTGTACCGCCAACCACTTTCAGCAACAACCCTTCGGGAACATCTTCCATGGCGCCGTAGCGGAAAAGGAATCGCTCCCGGTAATACTGCCGTGCGCTGAAACCCGCACCGAACAACAGTGTGGAAACGTTCCGGTAGACCCCGAGGCTATCTTCTTCGGCCGAAGGGCGGAAGGTGAAACGTGTCTGGTTGTAACGTGCGCTAGCGATGATGTTGGTGGTGCGGCCCGGTTCGGTGCCATCGTTGGCGAAGGGGAAGCTCCGCCCGAACCACGTGTCGAACGAAGCCGGGTCCAAGCGCTGCGTGCCGAGGCGCTCGCCCACACTGTCCAGCAGCGCGATCCTGTTCCACGTCTTGTTCCAGCTGAGGCCGCCCGCGTTGCGGGTGAGGGCCGAGAAGAACGGACGGTCAAGCCGCACGCCGAAACGATCCTGCAAAGGCGTAAGGGCGTATTCCGCACGTGTGCTGATGTAGCTGTTCTCGATGTTGTACACCTGGTGGTTGCCGGTGAATTCAGGCCGCTCGAAGCTCGGTCCCCAATACACTTGCTGTTCCACTTGCTGCCCCCACCCGAGCAGGTTGCGATCTCGACCTGTCACGCGAAGTGCCGCGAGCGAGCCCGTGCCGAACGCATCATAGTTCCACTTGTCGTGGACGATCACCTGCAGATCCACGAATTTCTTATCTCCTTTGATCGGAAGCACGATGATGCGTGCGTCGTTCACCACCGGGCTTGCGCGCAACAACCGCTCGGATTCCGCGATGCGTAAGGGGTCCAATGTGTCGCCTTCGTTCACCAGCAACAGGTTGCGGATCACGTAGTGCCGAGTGCGCCGGTGCAATCTGTTCCCCGCTTTCTGCACCATGGCCACGGGAGCCTTGGCCGTATCATCCACCGAAAAACCGAACGGATCGGTGACGGTGATGTTCACATTGCGGATGACCCTTCCAGCATAGCGTTCGCCGGGTACGACGCGGCGCGGCGGTGTCTTCGGCGCGGGTGGTGCTTTATCCGGTTCCGGTTGTGCGAACACGGCATCGTAGATCCAGCGCGTCACTTTCCGTTTTTGCGAGAAGTCGTGGATCTTGCGGTAAAGCGCAGTGCTATCCTCCTGTGCGAATGTGGCGTTGCAGAGCGCGGCGCACACGATCAAGGCGAATGCTCTTCGGATCAAGCCTTTTGTTGGAACGACCATCGTCTTGCACAAGGTACGCCGGTCCATCAGGCACTACGGATGCGCGGTGCCCCGAAGCCCATTCGGCCCTCCTGTGGAAATTCCTGCGATGACTTTCGTAATACGCGCGGTTGACAGTATCCGCTCCCATGGGAGTAGTGTCAGGTCCAACACGATCAGCTCGAACGCGAAGAAGCGCATGGTGAAGTAGAAGCCGATGTGCAAGCTCATCGCGGTGATGAACAACCACAGGTCGTAGCGTCTGGTGAAGTAGCCGATTATGAAGACCACTTCGAGCACCGTGGCCAATAGGAAGAGCATCCAGCTCACGCTCTGGTGCTGCAACAACCACGTGAAGAGTTGCGCGTGCCACCCATCCGGTGAGGCGAGGAAAAGCTCCAGTTGCGTGTTCTGGATGATGCCCGTCATCTGGTCCATGTTCAACCATGATCCACGGAAGACCTTGTACAACCCAGCGCTGGTGTAGATGAACAAGAGGTAGTACCGAAGCCCTTGGAACATGGCGTTGAAGCGATCCAGCGACAGGAACGTGAAGGGAAGGCCAGCGACCACCAAACCGATGATCGGCCGGTAGTGATGGTTCGCGTAGGTGGTCTGTACGATGAAGTAGATCAGGATCAACGCACAATAGGTACGAGCTGCCCAGACTTTCTGTGGCGCGAAGAGTGCGATGGCGGCACTGCTGGTCAACAGTACATCGAAGACCAACGCGAGGGTGAACGAACCGGTGATCGCTTGTTGCACACCAAGCAGTTCGAAGACCCAGAACGTGAGATCCTTGTACACGTTGCCGAGCACGGGTGCTTCCAACTGCGAAAGCATGGCACCGTTCGCCCAGCGCCACAGCAACGCCACGAGGATCCAGCCGAAGACCACGCGCGCCAGGATGCTGCGTTGCCTAGCGCTGAACATGGGCGGAGAGCAAGGGTGAACGTTCGATCAGGACGGGGCGATCATCTTCGTAGATGTACTTCTCGCGTGTGATGATGACCTCTTCCACGGGTTCGTCCAACGCGCGGCCGAGGTAGCGGATCATCCACTGGCCCAAGGCTGTGGTGTCTTTCGGGTCGAAGGAAAGTTCTTCGCTCAGCTCCTGCTTCGTGCTCTGCGGAAGCCAACCGAAACGTTCCGCGATGAACGGTGCGAAGAGGTCATCGTAGTTCTGCGCGTCCAACCCTTCCAACCGGTACAGCGTGCTGAAGAACAACTCACCCGCATAGCGCGGCATGGCCTCCTGGGTCAGCGCCGAACCGTTCACCGTGCAGGTAACGCGCACGTATTCATCAGCCGGGTGGATCTTGTCCGAATACATCCCGTAGAGGAAGAACGGGGTTACTTCAGCGGTGATCAGCTGCGCCGCTAGTTGGATCGCCGCGAAAGCAGCGAACGACCAACCCAACCAGCGATCGCGCCGGATCGACCGCCCCAGGAAAGTGGTGTTCCACCAGTTGCGCATGCTGCCTTTCGTCGTGCGGAAAAGTACGCGCTCCGCACCCGATCGCACAGCCTGCCGTTGACACTTTCGCGCTGTTCCCCACGTTCTTCCTGCATGACGGTCCGACTTTCGTCCTGATGCAAAGGCTCGCGCTCCTTCTTCTACTCCTTCTCGGTAGTGTGCCCGTGTGGTCGCAAGGCCCGATGGGTCGTAAACGTGCGGACATCATTCCACTGGAGGGCCAAGCCCGGCGGCTGGGTTGGTACGTGGCGCCCGGCGTCACGTACACGTTGTCGCGGTTCAAGGACAGCGAAGAGGAGGTGTTCCGTTCCAGCAGCACAGCGGGAGGCGATACTTCTTACACCGCTACCTACGATCCCAGCGGAAAGCTCGGCCTTTACTTGGAGGCCGGTGTATCGTGGTACACGCGTGATCCGGTGATCGTGGATTACCTGGACATGGGCCTCGCCTACAAGAACCTGCGCGGTGCCGAGTCGTTCACCGGACGGTATGCACGAACGGATAGTGTTACCGATCTGGCCGGGGAAGGGGACTTCGCGGAACGGATGCTCACGCTGCATTTCAACGCGAACAAGTTCATCCCCACCTGGCGCTACCAGTTCGTGCAACTTTCACTAGGCCTCAACGCCGACTATCGTTTGGGCAGCGACTACAGCCATACCGGCGACTCTTTGATGAACAACCACACCTTCCCGCCGGACCTCTGGGGCCAGGTGCATTTCAAACTAGGCTACGGATTCAAGGTCACGGGCAAGTTGCTCATCATCCCCGCGATCGAAACGCCGATCTTCAGCGTTGCGCCGGAAGATGATGGCCGCTTCGGCGCATTGCGCTGGTTCAGCAGCGACCACCGCCCGTTGATCTTCAGCGTGCGTTTCCTTTTCCTACGCGCCCGCAAAGGCTTCGATTGCCCGCCGCCCATCAAGCACAGTGGGCAGATGAAGACCTACAAACAGGACGGGTATCATCCGTGATGCTCTTGCTCCTGCTCCTCAAGCCCTACTTCAAGAACGGATTGCTCCGCTTCTCCCGACCAATGGTGGTAGCAGGTCCGTGACCGCTGTGTATCGTCACGTCATCGCCTAGTGGGAAGAGTTGCTCTCTAATGCTCTTCAACAAGGTGTCCATGTCGCCGCCGGGAAGATCCACACGGCCCACGCTATTCTGGAAAAGCACGTCTCCGCTCACCACGAATTTCTCCGCTTCGCTGTAGAAGGCGATGTGCCCCGGGGCATGACCCGGCACGAAAAGCACTTTCAATTCATCCTGCCCGATCCGGATGGTCTCACCTGCTTGGATGAAGCCCTTCGGTTCCGGCGCTGGATCATACGGGATGCCGTACATGCTCGCCGTGCGCTCACCACCTTTCAGGATCCGCAGGTCTTCTTGGTGCAGTTCCGGGGCCAGTCCGTAGCGCTTGTGCATCCAAGCACAGCCGAGGATATGGTCGATGTGGGCGTGGGTGAGCACAAGACGGATCGGGGTGAGCCCGTTCTTGGTCAGGAAGTCCGCTAGCTCGCGTTCCTCGCTGCTATTCCAGCAGCCTGGATCCACCACGATGGCCTCCTTGCCGTCGTGGATCACGTACGTATTCTCCTGGAACGGGTTGAAGGTGAACTTGGAAACTCTCAGCATGGCCGGAAAAGCCCGAAATTCGCACCATTGCGCTCGGATGCGGGCGGCCCAAAGCTAACTTCAACCTGTGCTCGCCCTTCTCCGCCTCCCGCTCCGCCGCTGCATCGCCTTGTTCTTGGTGATGAGCTGTGCGCCGCTGGCCTTCGCGCAGTTCTATTCGGGATCGCAGCAGGAGTATGGGAAGAACCGCGTGCAGTACCAGGAATTCCTCTGGCAGCAGTACCGGTTCAAGGACATGGAGGTTTTCTTCTACAAGGAAGGACGCGATGTGGCCCGGTACGTGGCGCAGTCCGCCGTGGGACACCAGAAGGAACTTGAGCAACAGTTCGATTTCGCCTTGGACGAACGCCTGCAGTTCATCGTCTACAACTCGCTCACCGATTTCCGCCAGAGCAACATCGGAATCGCTGGGGTGGATGGCCAGCAGAACATCGGCGGCCTCACCCGCATCGTGGGCACCAAGATCTTCGTGTATTTCGAAGGGGACCACGCCCTGCTCGATCGGCAGATCCGCTCCGGCATCGCACACGTGATCATCGATCAGATGATGTTCGGGGGCAACTGGCGCGACATGCTGAAGAGCTCCACCTTCATGAGCCTGCCGCAGTGGTACACCGATGGGGTGATCTCCTACTTCTCCCAACCGTGGGATGCCACGCTCAACAACCGCATCCGAGACCGGGTGATGGATGGCCGGTTCGACAAGTTCAATCGATTGGAAGGGGATGATGCCAAATACGCCGGACATATGATCTGGAAGTACGTGGCCGATGTCTATGGCCCCGGGGTGATCCCGAACATCCTCTACATGACCCGTGTGAGCCGCAACCCCGAAAGTGGCTTCCTGTTCGTGCTCGGCGTTTCACTGAAGACGTTGACGAAAGAATGCGTGGAATACAACAAGGCACGCTTCGGCGAAGAAGACCGGTTCCGGAAGGAGATCGCGTTGGAGGCGCTGCCCATCAAAACGAAGAAGTCGCGCACCTACAGCGAATTCAAACAAAGCCCCAACGGCCGCTACCTCGCATGGGTAAGCAACGAGCTGGGCCAGTACAAGGTGTGGATCTACGAGCCGGCCACCAAGAAGTTGCGCCGCATCGTGAAAGGGGAGAAGAAGCTGGATCGTATCATCGACAAGAGCTTCCCCATCCTCGCCTGGCACCCCAGCAGCCAAGCGCTCAGCTATGCCGTGGAGCGGAAGGGCGACTTGTTCCTGCGCACTTATACGCTGGACGACAAGAAGACCGTGGAGAAGCCAGTGCTGATGTTGAAGAAGATCCTGAGCATGGCCTACAGCGACGACGGCCGCAACATGGTCTTCAGCGCCGTGCGCGAAGGCCGCACCGATCTCTACTATTACCACGTCATCGGCAACCGCCAAGAACAGTTGACAGATGACCAGTTCGATGACCTGGAGCCGCGTTTCGTGGATGCCGGAAAGCGCATCATCTTCAGCAGCGACAGGCCCGATGACACCCTGCGTACCAACGCTGACGTGGCCTTGGTGCACGGCAGCAAGGATATTTTCCTGTTCGATCTGGAGTCGCGTTCGCGCTTGTTGACACGCCTGACCAACACACCCGGTGCGAACGAGACACAACCCGCTCAGTTCGACAGTGCGAACTATGTTTTCCTCAGCGATGTGGACGGCATCCGTAACCGGTTCCTCGTCCGGTATGATAGTACCATCAGCTTCATCGATACCACGGTGCATTACCGCTACTTCACGGTGGAGGAACGCAAAACGGACCTGCGTCGCTCCATCCTGGAACAGGACATCAATGCCAAATACGGCCGCTACTCGCAGGTGCAATTCCGCGATGGCCGATACCATTTCTACACGGGCCGCACGGCGGAAGAACGTCTCGCCGGTGCTGCTGGACGGACAGGCGAGGATCCAGCCACGCGAGATGCCGCCAACCCCACCTCGCTCTCCAACGACATGAGCCCCGTGGTGAAAGTGGATCCCCAGTTCCCACGACCGAAAGGCGACAAGGCGATCGACGTGCGCAACTATGTGTTCTCGGATGAGGCCGGGCCCAACGGACAACCGGATCGCAAGGCACCGCCGGGTAGGAATGCACCCGTGGCTGTGAAGTCCGCAGCGGATACCACGAAGGCCAAGCCATTCGCCTATCCTGACCAGCGCAACTACAACCTCAACTTCGCCATCGATGGTGTGGTGACGCAGGTGGACAACAGTTTCTCCAACCAGTTCTACCAACCGTTCACCGGGCCGAACGCGCTGAACCCCGGCTTGAGCGGCCTTACACGCATGGGGGTGAGCGACCTGTTCGAAGACCACAAGATCGTCGGTGGGTTCCGCCTGGCGTTGGACTTGAACAATAACGACTACCTACTGGCCTACGAGAACCTCAAACGCCGGTTGGATAAACGGATCTCGTTCCAACGCCAAGCCTACCAAGGCCTCGGCGACTTCGGTGTGGTGAAGGTGCATACGCACAACGTGCGCTACCAGATCAGTTGGCCCTTCAGCGAATTGGCCAGCCTGCGCGCTTCGGTGATGTACCGCAACGATCGCTACGTGCTCCAAGCCATCGATCCGCTCAGCCTGCGTGCAGCCAATTCGTTCGACCACATGGCCGGTGGAAAGCTGGAGTACGTGTACGATAGTTCCATGCCGCGTGGGCTCAACCTATGGACAGGTTGGAAATTGAAGTTCTTCGCCGAGTACTACCAGCAGCCCGAGGACCGCAGCGATATGCAGGTGGTGGGCATGGACTTGCGCCATTCGTTGCGGATCCACCGCGAGATGATCTGGGTGACCCGCCTCGCCGGAAGCAGCTCTTTCGGCAACCGCAAGGTGGCGTACTTCCTCGGTGGCGTGGATAACTGGCTCTTCGCTAAGGTGGACAACTCCATCCCCATCGATTACTCCCAGAACTACTTCTACCAATCCATGGCGGTGCCCATGCGTGGCTTCTTCTACAACGCACGCAACGGTACCAGCTTCGGCGTCTTCAATACGGAAGTGCGTGTGCCCATCTTCCGTTACCTCATCAACGGACCGATCCGTTCCGATGTGCTCCACAATTTCCAAGTGGTCGGTTTCGGCGATGTCGGTGCAGCGTGGACCGGCAGTGATCCATACTCGGAGGACAACACCTTCAACCGTGTCGTCATCCGGCGGAACCCGCTTACGATCACGCTGGTCAACAAGCGCGAACCGATCCTGGCGGCCTACGGCTTCGGTCTGCGGACACGGTTGCTCGGGTATTTCGTACGCGCGGATTGGGCCTGGGGAGTGGATGATGGGGTGGTGCAGCCACGTGTTTTCCACTTCTCACTAAGCCTGGATATCTGATGTCGATCGACACCAACTCCGTGCTCCTGTTACTTCTCGTTGGCATCATGGCCGGGGTGCTCAGTGGATTCGTCGGTATCGGTGGCGGGATCATCATGGTGCCCGCATTGGTATGGCTGTTGGGCTATACGCAGCACCAAGCGCAAGGCACCAGTCTCGCCGTGTTGATGTTGCCCGTGGTGTTCCTCGCCGTGCGCAACTACTACAAGGCCGGCATGATAGACCCCAAGGTGGTGTTGGTGATCGCGGCAGCATTCGTGATAGGATCCTACTTCGGCAGCAAATGGTCGCTGGCCTTGCCCATGGAAACCGTGCGCAAGATCTTCGGCGGCGTCACCCTGCTCATCGCGCTCAAACTCATCTTCGGGAAGTGATCGATCGTATCAAGACCACCATCGCCAGCCTGCACACCGACATGGTGAAGTGGCGGCGACACCTACATCAACATCCCGAACTCTCGTTCCACGAGACCAACACGGTGCGCTTCGTGGTGGAGAAGCTCCGCAGCGAAGGCATCGAAGTGCGCGACGGTGTGGGGAAGCTCACCCCGGAGGCACCCGGCACAGGAGCCATCGCGATCGTGCGTGGCGAAAAGAGGAAAAGTGAAGCGTGCATCGCCATCCGCGCCGATCTGGACGCATTGCCGATCACCGAAGTGGGTAAGGAGGCCTTTTGCTCCCAGAACCCTGGCGTGATGCATGCGTGCGGACATGATGCGCATACCACCATGGTGCTTGGCGCGGGCATCGCGTTACATCGCCTGCGTAAGGAGTGGAGCGGCAATGTGATGCTGGTGTTCCAACCCGGTGAAGAGAAGGAACCGGGCGGCGCATCATTACTGGTGAAGGAGGGCGTGCTGAAGGATCCGACACCCGCAGGGATCCTTGGGCAGCATGTTACGCCCGAACTACCGATCGGCAAATTGGGCTTCCGTTCCGGTGCTTTCATGGCCGCCGCGGACGAGCTGTATATCACCGTACAAGGACGCGGTGGTCACGCAGGGTCACCGCACCTCTGTATCGATCCTGTTCCTATCGCAGCACAACTGATCCTCGCGTTGCAACAAGTGGTAAGCCGGCGCAACAAGCCCGGTCAACCCATGGTGCTCTCGCTGGGAAAGGTGGTCGCGAACGGTGCCACCAACATCATTCCCGACGAGGTACGTATCGAGGGGACCATGCGCACCTTCGATGAAGCGTGGCGTTCAGAACTGCACACCATGCTACCCGAGCTCGGTCGCGGCATCTGCGAAGGCCTCGGCGCAACCGTGGATTTCCGCATCGTGAAGGGTTCTCCCGTGGTGAAGAACGATCCCGAGCTGAATGCACGCATCCGTGCTGCTGCGGTGCGTTTCATCGGCGAAGACAACATCGTGGACATGGACATCCGCATGGGTGCCGAGGACTTCGCCTACTACACACACGTGATGCCCGGTTGTTTCTTCCGCCTCGGAACCGGAAATCCAGCGAAAGCCGGCACCCAGAGCGGCCTGCACCGCGCCGAGTTCGACATCGATGAGGATGCGCTCGCGATAGGGGCGGGGATGATGGCGTGGGGGGCTGTTGCGGAGCTTGGTGGCTGAGCGCTCAGGTCACGATCATCAGGGATCGGGGTAACTTCCTGCGAAAGTGGATCGACCGGAATGGTCACGCCGCTCGTGAGCCGTCTGCGGCGTCAGAAGGGCTTTGACTTCGGATCACGCTTGCCGTGCCAAATGGACAATACGTTGATGGCTGTTTCCGTGAATGAATAGTACAGCAGATGATCGCCAATGCCTTTCGCACGCACTTCGAGATCGCTAGTCTGCCTCCCCAGTTCAGGATGGACCGCGATAACGCGTAAGGCGCTACGGAACATACCGTCCAACTTCTTGCTGTAGCGTATTGACCCGGTGCGGTCGAGCCAGTAGCTCAGGGTCTCCAACCGTTCATGCTGGGCATTCTCGGACCAAACTATTCGCCGAGCCATTCATCAACCGCCTTATTGGCTTGACGTTCGGAGAGGGTGCGCCCGGCCTTGATGTCCTTCTTGCCGCGTTCCACCGAAGCTTGTTGCACCTTGGAAAGTTCCAAAGGTTCCAGTTTGGATGCGTCCAGTCCCATCAATCTGTATGCTTCGCGCAACAATGCACCGTCCCGCGATCGCTGGATGCGGTCGATCAAGCGTTTCTTCAGTTCAATGTCGGACATGATGCACCAGCGTATTGCGCTAAACTAATACGGATCGGATGGATCTCCGAGGGTGGATCAGCTCACGATGATATCGTCCACCTCGATCACCGGCGCTCCGTCCTTGCTGTGAACGGTGAGTTCCACGCTGTTGGATGTGCGTCCGCGTGCCGTCCACAGTTCCAGCTTCACATTAAACGCTCCGGGCCAATTACGTACCGGCGATATGCGCAGATCACGCCACACATTGTCTGGCGGCATCACGAGTGCGCTACCCATGTCGTCCAACGCAGCTTCCATATCGTCCGCGCTCAAGCGCGTGCCGTTGGTGGCTTTTTCCAACTCATCGAAACGACGCTCCACGAGCAACTTCATCACGTGTTTGGCCACCAAGCCTAGTTCGTTCGGGCTCATGTTCGCTTGGGTTGGTCCGGGTTGTAATGCACATCTTTGAACAGTAGCATGTCCTTCAGGCGCTGTTCCTTCTCATTGTCAAATCCGCAGGAGGACCGGAACTCCTTCGGGTTCTCGTACGTCCCGAAGAGCATGTCCCACCAGACGAAATCACCGTAGTTGTTCGTGTGCTTCTCGTACTCGTGGTGAATGCGGTGCATCTCGGGACGTTGGAACACATAACCGACCCAACGTGGCGTGCGGACGTTCGTGTGGTAAAAGAACTCGCCGAGTGCGGTGAACAGGGTGTAGATAGCACCCGCCTCCGGCGATAGACCTAGGAATGAGTACACGAGCAGACTCCCGATGATGGAGTTCACGGTCATCTCCAATGGGTGCTTATAGAACGAGGTGATCACCTCGATGCGCTGAGGGCTATGATGGATCTGGTGGAAATGGAGCCAGAGAAAGTCCACCGTGTGCCGCCAGCGGTGCCACCAATAGAAGATGAAAGTGGCGATGAAGTACGCGATGAAACCGCCGAGCACTGGATGTAAATGCTGGGAAAGATGAAGAAGTGAGGCGGAGGAGAACCATTTCTCCCAAGTGTAACCGGCCACCAGAACGATACCGAGCTGTACGAAGTTCACGGCAAGCACGCGGATGGTCCACGTAGGCACTTCCGGTAGCTTCCAACCCGGCACCATGCGTTCTAGCACGAAACAACACGCGAATACAATGAAGATGACCGTTAGCATGTGCTACCTTGAAAGGAGAACAAGATCTGATGGACCCAGCTGTTCGAAGCTTTCTCCAGCTCATCAAAGCGCCGCTCCACCAACAGCTTCATCACGTGTTTGGCCACCAGGCCTAGTTCGTTGGGGCTCATCGTTCCATCCGCATTCGTACACTTCGCTTATTGGCTCCTGAACAACAGGCTGGAAGCCTGTTGTCCTAGTTCGCCACTTCGCTCATGAACTTCAAGCGCACCAGCCGCATCTCTTCTTCGCTGAACGCGCCATCGAGCTCCTGCACTGCCGTCTCGATGTCGTCGGTCTCGCTGCTGCGGAAGTAATCCAGGATCTCTTCCTGCACGTCGGCTTCCAGGATGTCGTTGATGTGGTAGTTGATGTCCAGCTTGGTGCCGCTCGTTACGATGCTCTCCAACTCGGTGAGCAGGTCGGCCATACTGAGGCCTTTGCCGCGGGCGATGGCATCGAGCGGCAGGCGCTTATCGATGTTCTGGATGATGTGGACCTTGTTGCCGCTCTTGTTCACCACGGAACGCACCACCATTTCATCTTCCCGTGCGATGTCGTTCTCTTCCACATAAGCAGCGATCAGCTCCACGAAGGGTTTGCCGTATTTCGCGGCCTTGCCCGGACCAACACCGGTGACCTGGGTGAGGTCGTCCATCGTTACGGGGTAACGCATGGTCATCTCTTCCAGCGAAGGGTCTTGGAAGATCACGTACGGCGGCAGCTTGTGTTTCTTGGCCACTTGTTGGCGCAGATCCTTCAGCATGGCCATCAACTTCTCATCCGCTGCACCACGGCCAGCAGCACCGCCTTCTTCGTCGGCGACCTCGTCGGCGGTGTAATCACGCTCCTTCACGAATTTGATGGACACCGGCTTCTTGCGGAATTTCTTGCCCGCTTCGGTAAGGCTCAGGTTGCCGTAGGTCTCGATGTCCTTGTGCAGATAGCCGTGGACCAGGCCTTGACGAGCAACACCGATCCAATGCTGGTTCTCTTTGTCGCTGCCTTTGCCGTAGATCTCCAGCTTGTCGCCTTTGTAGTTCTTGATCTCGCTGGTCTCCGTGCCGGTAAGTAGGTCGCAGATGTATTTTGCTTTGTGGCGCTCCTTGCTTTCCACAACGGCATCCAGCACCAGCGCTAGGTCGTCCTTCGCTTCGTAGGTCTCCTGCGGGTTGGTGCAGTTGTCGCACGAACCACAGCTGTTGCCTTTCATCTCCTCACCGAAATAGTGCAGGAGGTATTTGCGGCGGCACATGCTTGTTTCAGCATAGCCTACCGTGTCATGCAATAGTTGTTTGCCGATCTCTTGTTCGGCCACGGGTTTGCCCTGCAGGAACTTCTCCAGCTTCTCGATGTCCTTGTAGCTGTAGAAGGCCACGCATTTCCCTTCGCCACCATCGCGGCCACCGCGGCCGGTCTCTTGGTAGTAGCTCTCCAGGCTCTTGGGGATATCGTGGTGGATCACGAAGCGCACATCGGGTTTGTCTATCCCCATGCCGAAAGCGATGGTGGCCACGATCACGTCAACGTCCTCCATCAAGAACTTGTCCTGGTGGTCGGCACGTTGGTTGGCATCCATGCCAGCGTGGTAGGGGAGCGCCTTGATGCCGTTGACGTTCAGCGTCTCGGCCACTTCCTCCACCTTCTTCCGGCTGAGGCAGTAGATGATGCCGCTGCGACCGCTATGCTGCTTCACGTACTTCGTGATCTCGCGGTTCACATCGCGCTTGGGGCGTACCTCGTAGTACAGGTTCGGGCGGTTGAAGCTGGCTTTGAACGTGGTGGCGTTCGGGATGTCCAGGTTCTTCAGGATGTCTTCCTGCACCTTGCCCGTGGCGGTGGCCGTGAGGGCGATCACCGGTACGCGTTTGATCTTGTCGAAGATGGTACGCAGGTTCCTGTATTCCGGGCGGAAGTCATGCCCCCACTCGCTGATGCAGTGCGCCTCGTCGATGGCGAAGAAGCTGATGCGGATCTCCGTGAGGAATTCCACGTTCTCCTTCTTGGTGAGCGACTCGGGCGCTACATAGAGCAGCTTGGTCTTGCCCGCACGGATGTCTTCCTTCACCTTCAACGTCTCGTTGCGTGTGAGGGAGCTGTTAAGGAAGTGTGCCACCCCATCATCGGAACTGAAGCCCCGGATGGCGTCCACCTGGTTCTTCATCAATGCGATGAGCGGGCTGACGATGATGGCCGTGCCTTCGCTCATGAGCGCAGGGAGCTGGTAGCACAGGCTCTTGCCGCCGCCCGTGGGCATGATCACGAAAGTGTTCTTTCCATCCAGTACGTTCTGGATGATGGCCTCTTGTTCGCCTTTGAACTGGCTGAAGCCGAAGAATTGCTCGAGGGCCTCCAGAGGTGTGGTGTCAACGTTGGTCATGTTGGTAGTGGCCGGAGCAATGACCACTGCTTTGTTTGAGAGGCTTAAATGTACGGTGCGGGACGGATACCGCATAGCCCGTTTATATCAACTTAACAACCATGGGTTTCCCAGCTTTGGGGTCTTGGTGTTTCGTTGAAAACTGAGCCGCGACGGTGGGAATGCGCTGCGTTCACCGGCTATCTTTGGCGCAGGCGGCTCCAACCTTTGGCCACATCCCGTAATAGTCCGGAAATGACCTTCCTGGAGCACCTTGAGGAGCTCCGGTGGACGCTGATGCGCTCCGCTCTGGCCATCTCCGTAGGTATGGTGGCCTGTTTCATCGCCAAGGACTTCCTGTTCGACAGCATCATCCTGGCACCGAAGGATGCCAGCTTCATCACCTACCGCGCCATGTGCTCATTGGGCCATCGACTGGGGATGGGTGATGCGATGTGCGTGGGCGATATGGTGTTCACGCTCCAGAACATCAGTATGAGCGGGCAGTTCTTCACCCACCTCATGGTATCTTTCGTCGGTGGGTTCATACTCGCATTCCCTTATGTGCTCTGGGAAGTGTGGCGCTTCATCGCACCAGGGTTGCACGCTTCGGAGAAAGGCTCGGTGGGTGGCCTGGTGTTCTTCGCCTCATTGCTCTTCCTGTTGGGCGTGGGTTTCGGATTCTTCCTCCTCGCTCCCTTGAGCATACAGTTCTTCGGAACATACCAAGTGAGCGAAGCCGTACAGAACACGGTAGCCCTGGATAGCTACATCGCCATGGTCACCTCGGTAACGTTATGGACCGGCGTGGTATTCGAACTGCCGCTGGTCATCTTGTTCCTCGCACGTGCCGGTCTGGTCACACCGGCCTTCTTGCGCACCTATCGCAAGCATGCTTTCGTGCTGATCCTCGTGATAGCCGCTATCCTTACACCGCCCGATGTGGTGAGCCAGCTGATCGTCTCCGTACCCTTGATGTTGCTTTACGAATTCGGCATCATCATCGCCGCACGGACCGTGAAACGCATGGAACGCGCGAATACCGTCACCAAGGCCGTTCAAGCCCGTACAAGACCGTGATGAGGACATTGCTACGCATCGCTTTCTTCTCACTCGCACTGGGCTTGGTGAACGCCTCGTTGGCGCAGACCACCAAAGTGTCCGGCAAGGTCACCGATGGCAAGACCGGCGAGACGATCCCGTTCGCCAGTATCGCCTTCATCGATAGCCGCATCGGGGCCAGCAGCGATATGGACGGCAATTACCTGATCGATACCTACTACCCGACGGATAGCATCCGTGTGACTTCCGTCGGATACATCGCGCGCAGCTTCGCGGTGAAGAAGGACAAGGTGCAGGTGATCGACATCGTCCTTCAACCCAACAGCTTCGAACTGGCCGAGGTGGTGATCAAACCCACCGAGGAGAACCCCGCGTTCGGCATCCTGCGCCGCGTGATCCGCAACAAGCCGGTGAACAACCGCGAAAAGCTCTCCGCCTACCAGTACGATGCCTACAACAAGATCGAGTTCGACCTGAACAACATCACCAAGGAGTTCACCGAGAAGAAGCTCTTCAAGCCGTTCGCCTTCATCTTCGACAACATCGACAGCACCGATGCGAAGCCCTACCTGCCCATCTTCATGACGGAGAGCCTCAGCGCGGTGTACTACCGCCAAAGCCCGAAGAAGCAGCGCGAATTCATCCGGGGCACCAAGGTGAGCGGCATCGAGAACGAGAGCGTGTCCCAGTTCATGGGCGACATGTACCAGAACATCAATATCTACGACAATTTCCTGGTGGTCTTCGGGAAGAACTTCGTGAGCCCGATCGCCGATGGTGGCAAGGGTTTCTACGACTACTACCTCACCGATAGCGCCTTCGTGGGCAAGTACTGGTGCTACAAGTTGAAGTTCCAGCCTAAACGTCCGCAAGAGCTCGCGTTCAATGGCGAGATGTGGATCAGCGATACCACCTACGCGGTACACCGGATCGAAGCCGGGATCGCCGAGGGGGCCAACCTTAACTTCGTGCAGGGCTTCTGGGTGAAGCAGCAGTATGATCAGGTACAGAACGAAGTCTGGATGCTCACCCGGGATGAACTGGTGGTGGACCTGAACGTGATCCGCGATACCGGCGAGAAGAACAAGAACGCCGTGCAAGGGTTCTACGGCAGGCGTACCGCGACCTACAAGGAGTTCGTGATCAACGAGGTGAAACCAGCGGAGTTCTACGAAGGCGTGGACGATGTGGTGATCGAACTGGATCCGTTGAGCTTGGGTGCCGACTACTGGGACCAGAACCGCCACGTGCCGCTCACCGCCAAGGAAAGTGCCATCTACCACATGGTGGATACGATGAAGACGATCCCGCGCTTCCGCACCTATGTGGATATCGTGAGCACCGTCGTTACAGGGTATTACGAGAAGGGCAAGATCGAGCTCGGCCCGTACTTCACCACCATCAGCTACAACCCCGTGGAAGGCATGCGCTTCCGTGCCGGTGGGCGCACGAGCAACAGCTTCAGCACGTGGGTGGAGTTCGAAGGCTACACGGCGTACGGGGTGCTCGATGAACGGTTCAAATTCGGGCTCGCCACCCGCGGCTTCATCAGCAAAGAGCCGCGCTTATTGTACAAGGCTTCCTACAAGCACGACATCGAGCAGCTGGGCCAGAGCGTGAACGCATTCCGTAACGACAACGTGCTGGGCAGCGTGTTCCGGCGCAACCCGAACACCAAGCTCACCGACGTGGAAGAGTGGAAGGCCAGCCTGGAGCGCGAATGGTTCCATGGCTTCACCAACGAAGTGATGGTGCGTTACCGCACGCTGCAACCGCTCGGGGCTTTGAGCTACCAACGTCTCAACTTCGAACCCGTGCCGCAACTCACCAACGTGGGTAGCATCCGCACGGCGGAAGTGAGCTTGAACACGCGCTTCGCCTACGGGGAGAAATACGTGAGCGGAGAGTTCGATCGCATTGCCGTAGGGTTGTTGAAGTATCCCACACTGGAACTGCACTTGGCGTACGGGGTGCCCAACGCGCTGAACAGCGACTACGAATACACCAAGATCGTCGCTCGCAGTTACAAGCGGTGGCAGTTGGGCGCGCTAGGTTGGTCGCGCACCACGGTGGAAGCAGGACGGATCTTCGGAACCCTGCCGTACCCGCTGCTCGCCATCCACAGCGGCAACGAGACCTTCTACCTGGACGATGCTTCGTTCAACACGATGAACTTCTTCGAATTCATCAGCGACCGGTACATCCAGTTCTTCGGAGAGCACCATTTCGAAGGGCTCTTCCTCAACCGCATACCGTTGATGCGCCGGTTGAAGTGGCGCGAGGTGGCCACCTTCAAAGCGGTAGCGGGCGACCTGGCCGGCAAGCACTACACCGAACTGCTGCTGTTGCCCGGCATGTACTCGCTCTACAACGGGCCGTTCATGGAAGCCAGCGCAGGCATCGAGAACATCTTGAAGGTGTTGCGCTTCGATATCATTTGGCGCCTGCGCTACAACGACCACGAACGCACCTCGCCCTGGGCGTTGCGCGCCAAGCTCTACGTCAACTTCTGATCACGGATGCTGCGCGCCGCCAACATCTTCAAACGCTACAAGCGCCGCACCGTGGTGAACGGCGTTAGCGTGGAGGTGAAGCAAGGCGAGATCGTGGGGTTGCTTGGCCCCAACGGTGCGGGCAAGACCACCAGCTTCTACATGATCGTGGGCTTGATCAAACCCAACGAAGGCCACATCTACCTGGACAACGAGGAGATCACCGATCTGGCGATGTACAAGCGCGCGCAGAAAGGGATCGGTTACCTGCCACAAGAGGCCAGCGTGTTCCGCAAGCTCAGCGTGGAGGACAACATCAAGGCGATCCTGGAAGTGAGCGGCAAGACCAAGGCCGAACAAGCCGCGAAGTTGGAAGAACTGCTCAACGAGTTCAGCCTGCAACATGTGCGTACCAATATGGGCGATGTGCTCAGCGGCGGCGAACGTCGGCGGACGGAGATCGCACGGGCACTGGCCACCGAACCGCGTTTCATCCTGCTGGATGAGCCCTTCGCCGGCGTGGACCCCATCGCCGTGGAAGACATCCAGAGCATCGTGGCGAAGCTGAAGGAAAAGAACATTGGCATCCTGATCACCGATCACAACGTGCAGGAAACGCTGAGCATCACGGATCGGGCGTACCTGCTCTTCGAGGGCAAGATCCTGAAACAAGGCAGCGCCGAGGAACTCGCAGCCGATGAGACCGTGCGGCGTGTCTATCTCGGGAAGAATTTCGAGTTGCGGAGGAAGGTGTAGGATCACCCCCGACCCCTCTCCGAAGGAGAGGGAGGAAACGCCCGGTATGCAAGGCATATCGCGGATCGTTACATAGGATAGTCAGATACCCCTCTCCTTCGGAGAGGGGTTAGGGGTGAGGTCTCATGAATTCGCACAGCCTCGGTCGACCCGGTGGGTCGACACTACGGGTGCATTTATGCGAGGTTGGCTTTGCCCCCTACGCCACCTCTTCGATCGAGAACGCGTACTTTTCCATGATCTGGTTCGCCAGCAACTTCTTGCACGCCTCGTCCACCTTGGCCTCGGCGGCTTTCTTGTCCTTGGCTTCAACAGCGAGGGTGATGTGTTTGCCGATGCGCACGCCGGTGATCTCCGGCAGGCCGAGGTTCTGCATGCTACCGCTCACCGCCTTGCCTTGCGGGTCCAGCAGGTTGTCGTGGGGCATCACATCGATGGAGGCGCGGAAGGTCTTCATGGGGCAAAGATGCGAATGCGAGCGGCGAGTTGCGAGTTGGCAAGCGGCGAGTTGGCGCTTTACTCGCCGCTTGCTGCTCGCCGACTGGCCACTACTTCACAGAAGGTTCGACCTTGCCGAAAACCCGCCCCCACAGCGGGCTCAGCAGGTACAGCACCAGGATCAAAGGCACAGCAAGCATGCCGTACAGCAACACCAGCACCAGCCCGATCCCCAGCAGTAGGAACATGACCTCGTTGCCCTTCCACTTGAAATGCTTGAATTTGAGGGAGGGGAGGGGGAGTTCGGAGAGCATGAGGGCGCCGAGGGCCACGCTCAGACCAAGCAATGCGTAGGGCAATAACGTTAAGAAGCGGTAGAAAAGCTCTGGGTCGATCCGAAATGATGGATCAACCGGCTGATTACTATTGCCGATATTTATGGGCCAGTCCATATGTATGAAGTCGTGTATTCCGCTGGTGGCGAGAACAACCGAAGTCCAAAAAAGAGCATTGGCCGGGGTTGGAAGGCCGAGGAATCCACTGGTCTGGCGAGTGTCGATGTTGAACTTGGCCAAACGCCAAGCCGAGGCGATTGGAATCAATAGCACGGCGATCAGCACAATCCAATAACCCGAGGTGTGACCAGAAGTTGTGTGCGAGTAGGCGGTGGCGTCAGGAAGCCCTGTAGAGAGCAAGTGTACGGCACCTGCTAACATCTGCTCCATCTCCACTGCGGGAATGGCCCAAGACCAGACCAACATCCCCGGCGCCACCCCGAACGTCACCATATCGGCCAAACTGTCCAGCTGCGTGCCCAGCGGCGTTCCCCCACCCAAGGCCCGGGCCGCCAGCCCGTCGAACACGTCGAACAGCGCCCCGGCGAACACAAGCCAACACGCGAGTGTTAGCTGTCCTTGAGAGGCCAGTAGGATGGAACCCACGCCACAGGCTAGGTTCGCGGTGGTGAGGAGGTCGGGTATCCTTGGAAAGCGGGCCATTCAGCTGCGTTCTGCCGTGACCGTACAGGGCGGGAACGGGGCCGAAGTTGGGATAACNNAATTCGGGCAATGATCCAGGCCACCCGCCGTTGGAAGCTGCGTCAACCAGATAGCGAATGAACACTGTGAAGATCAAGGGGATGCGCAAGGCCTTCCTGCTCATGTCGGTCGTGGCTTCCTTCAGCACCGCCCAGGCACAGTCCGATGCACCCAAATACAGTAACGAGTTCCTTGCTGTGGGCGTGGGTGCGCGTGCGTTGGGCATGGGCAGCGCCTACACCGCTGTGGTGAACGACGTTACCAGCGGCTACTGGAACCCGGCCGGCCTACTGGGCGTGAAGGGCGATCTCCAAGTGGGGGCCATGCACAGCGAGTATTTCGCGGGCATCGCCAAGTACGACTACATCGGCCTGGCCAAACCCATCGATTCATCCAGCACCATCGGGTTCACCTTCGTGCGTTTCGGGATCGACAACATCCCCAATACCATCGACCTGATCGATCCCAGCGGCAACATCGACTACGACCGCATCACCTCGTTCAGCTCGGCGGACCATGCGTTCATCATCAGCTATGCCCGCAAGATGAAGGTGCCCGGCCTGCAGATCGGCGGTAATGCCAAGGTGATCTACCGCCGTGTGGGCAGCTTCGGCAAGGCATGGGGTTTCGGGTTGGATGCCGGTGCGCAGTACCAACGGAACCAATGGCGCTTCAGTGCCGTGGCGCGCGATGTCACCAGCACCTTCAACGCTTGGAGCTACACGCTGGACCAACGCACCATCGAAGTGTTCACGCAGACCCAGAACGACATTCCTGCCAACAGCGTGGAAGTGACCTTGCCCCGCTTGAACCTGGGCGTGGCCCGTGAATTCAAGTTCGGCAGCAAGTTCGACCTGATCGCCGCCGTTGATCTGGAGAACACCTTCGATGGCCAACGCAATACGCTGATCCAGTCCGATCTCGTGAGCGTGGATCCGCGCGTGGGCCTCGAACTCGGTTACGCCGGCGTGGTGTATGTGCGTACGGGTGTGAGCAACATCCAGTATGTCACCGACATCACCGATTCCAAACAACTCTCCATCCAGCCCAACATCGGGCTCGGCCTGAAGATCAAGAGTGTTTCGCTGGACTATGCGCTCACCGACATCGGTGACAATAGCGTGGCGTTATACTCCAACATCTTCTCGCTGAAGTTCGACCTGTTCAAGAAACCAGGCTCATGATGCGACCGTTACTGCTGATCATCGCTATTTGTCAGTCCGCCCTGTCCTTCGGGCAGATCTACGGGAACGAATGGATCGACCATGATCGGCAGTACTGGCGTTTCGATGTGTACAGCACGGGACTTCATCGGTTGGATTCCACCGCGCTGGCCAACGCGGGGTTCCCCATCGCCACGGTGGATCCGGCGGACATCATGCTCTTCGGGCGCGAAAAGCAGATCCCGATCTACATCCAAGGGGGAGAAGATGGTGTGTTGAACGCTGGGGATTTCATCGAGTTCATCGGCCGCAAGAACGATGGCTGGATCGATACACGCATGTACGGGAACGCTGAGCAACATGCCAATCCGTACTACAGCCAGTACAACGATACCATCCACCACTTCATCACCTGGGATCCCGACCCGCTGGTGAGGAAGGAGCGCGTAGTGCCTTACGTGAACACAACGTTCGATCAATTCACCCCAAGGCCATGGGTTTGGGGCTACGTCAAACGGCCGTTCACCGACTTCTATTGGCCCGGTCTTGTGGATGTGGCGCTGAATGCGACCAGCGGGCAGCAGCTCTCCGGTGAAGGGTGGGGCGGACCTGCGATGGTCACCACAGCGGCCACCGTGGAGCGGGTGGTGAGCACGGCGACACCTTCGCCTTTCCTCGGTGCTGGCGCTCCGGATGCGACCGTGCATGTGGCCATGGCGGCCATGACAAGTGCTGGCGGTGGCACTACCGAAGATCATCGCCTTCGGATATACGGGGGTGCGGCGGGCGTGTTGTACGTGGATACCGCTTACCGTGGTGCTGTGGCCACCCATCACCAATTCGCGATGCCGGCTTCTGCGATGACCGCTGCCTTGTCGTTGCGGCTGAACGTACCGCATGACCTCCCCTTGGGCAGTTGGAATCCTTCCTACTTGGATTTCCAGGCGCCCGCTTCCATCACCGTGCGGTACGCCCGCTCGCTCGCGATGGGCAATACCACACCTACGGATCTCTGGATAGAGAACCTGCCCGATGTGGATGTGACGCGGTTGGACATTTCCAGTTTCGGGGCAACGCCGTTGATCTATGCGGCAGGGGATACCATGCGGCGCATCGAACCCACAGCATCGGGTGCCACATGGCGAGCCCTCGTGCCAACACACCAGGATAGCACCACCACGGCCACCACGTTGGTCTCTGTCCAAGCTGCTCGCACGATCAGCACGCTTTCGCTGGTGAACGGCAACGGCTATTTCGTGGACTACGGCGACATGGATCCCGATTCGGCTTTCTTGATCGTTGCCCATCGCTCGCTGTGGAACGGCGCAATGGCATATGCCCAATACCGGTCCGCCAATGCCCCGGAACCGAGGCCTTCAATCGTTGCCGATGTGGATGAACTCTACGACCAGTTCGGTGGCGGTGTGCCCAAGAACGGTCTCGCCATCCGCATGTGGAGCAAATACCTGGTGGATACCTGGACCACGGTCCCCCGCGGGCTGTTCCTCATCGGCAAATCGGTGAACAACACCAATACCGTGGTCACCCCGGGAAGCATGTACCCGCCCAGTGCCAACGGTGCGTATGCGCGAACGTTGGTGCCTTCCTACGGGTATCCTGCATGTGACCAATGTTTCACCTTGGGTCTGCATGCGGACCCCCGTTTGCTGGAGATCCCGGTGGGGCGGTTGAGCGCCACCAGCGACGCTCAGGTGCTGGCCTACCTCAACAAAGTGGAAACGTTCGAATCCCAAGCTCCGGCGCCGTGGATGAAACGTGTTGGACATTTGAGCGGGGGGAATGATGCCGCACAGCAGGGTCAACTCGCGGATATCCTCACGGCCCTGGAGACGCGTATCGGCGAGAACAGTTCGTTCGGGGCCGATGTCTGGAGTTTCCGCAAGAGCAGTTCCAGCATCTTGGAAACAGCCGCTGCGGATTCCGTGCGCCAGTTGATCGAGGGTGGTGTCACCTTCATGAACTTCTTCGCACATGCCTACTCGGAGAGTTTCGACATCACCATTGACGATCCCAGCAACTACGATTGGAACGGTAAGTACCCCATGGTGATGGGCAATTCGTGCTACATCGGCAACGTGCACTTGAACGGCGACCTCGCCAGTACCACCGAGGATTGGGTATTGCGCGACGGCGAAGGTCCGGTCGCTTTCCTGGCCGGCACATTGCAAGGGTTGGTGATCACCCTTGCCCAGTACTGCGACCTGTTCTACACCAGTTGGGGCATGGCGAATTATGGCGGTACCATCGGGGATCACATGCGCTATGCCGCCTTCAACTACCTCGGTAGCCAGGACAATATCCTGGTGAAGTACCAGACGCATACCATGACCCTCCAAGGTGATCCCGCTTTGGTCCTCAACTCCCCGAAGTTGCCCGACTATGCCATCAATGCGCAGGA
This sequence comes from Flavobacteriales bacterium UBA7690, assembly GCA_002482775.1. Taxonomy (GTDB): domain Bacteria; phylum Bacteroidota; class Bacteroidia; order Flavobacteriales_F; family PHOS-HE28; genus PHOS-HE28. The sequence goes on from DLGQ01000107.1 coordinate 28,511, forward strand.
CATTTTCTACGACCCGCCTACAGTGACGGCCGATGTGGATACCTTCTCTGTGAAGGTGGTGGTGCGCAACATCGGTCGGGTGGTGCCCGATACCGTCAGTTTCCGGCTGGAGCGCAGCAATGCTGGACTTTCGTCGACCCAGGTCGTCACGACACGGTTGGCAGGGATCAGCTACCAGGATACCGCGGTGTTCCGTGTGCCCACGTTGGCGTTCGAAGGCGGACAAGGGGTGAATCAACTCAACGTGCGTGTGGACCTGGATCCGGACCAGATCCCGGAGCTGGACGATTCGGGTAACAACGAGGTCTCTACCACGCTCTTCATCACTTCCGGAGATCTCATACCTACTTATCCCTACGATTTCGCGATCGTGCCGGAACCCACGCCAATGCTGAGAGCGAGCACTGGTGACCCCCTTGCAGGACCGCGCAACTACGTGTTCCAGATCGACACCACCGACCTGTTCAATAGCCCGATCAAGGAGAGTGCACTCTTCGAGTCGCCGGGTGGTGTGGTCTCCTGGCAGCCCTCTACCATCTACGCCGCCACAGCGGTCTTGGATAGTACCGTCTACTATTGGCGCTGTAGCATAGACAGCACAGGCAACGGAGGATACAGTTGGTACGAACGTTCGTTCCAGTACATCCCCGACCGCCATGGATGGGGCCAAGCGCACTATTTCCAATTCAAGAACGATCACTACAATTCGATCACGTACGATAGGCCCGGACGTGATTTCGATTTCTCCACCGCACCGCACGAGATCGCCGCATTCACGAATGGGACGACCTATGGCGATGTTGGTTGGCGCTTGGACTTAGTGAACCAGGACCTGCTCGGATGTTCCGATTCGCCAGGCTGGAACGTCGCCGTGGTTGATCCATACACCTTCGAAGCATGGGGGACCCGGTGGGTGGACACCTCTGCGGAGCCGGATTTCGTTTACAATCCGGATAACGACTTCGGTAACCAACCGCCTTGCAGGAACAGGGTCATGTACTTTTTCAACTTCCGACAGAACAATCCGCAGGAGATGGCCGCCTTGGCCAACATGATCGATAACGAGATCCCGGACGGTTACCATGTATTAATGTACACCTGGATCCACTTGGACAAGGATGGTATGTCTTCCACACCTGCCGTGGAGACCGCGCTGAACGGACTTGGGGTTCCGCCTTTCGAGACCTTGCAAGACAGCGTGCCTTACATCTTCTATGTCCGCAAAGGCTTCAACGAGACCTTCGTGGATACCATCGCGCCGGACCGCAACACCAGCGTGCGACTTACCGCTTTCATCGAGAGCAGCGGCGATCAAGGCTTCATCACCACTATGGAAGCTGGACCGGCAACGGAATGGGGTGGGCTCTATTGGAATGAGCGGCCGGTGAGCCCAACGGATAGTACGCGGATACAGATCAGGGGCATTTCTGCCAGTGGCCAGGAAGTGGACCTGGGCGAATGGCCCAGTGCACAGGACGAAGTGCTCGATCTTGGATCGATCGTGGATGCTTCGCTCTTTCCGAAGGTGCGAATCCGAGGCAAGTTCCACGACATCGGTGCAACCGTACCGAAACCTGCCCAGATGGAACGCTGGCAGTTGCTCCACACGCCCGTGCCCGAATGCGCCATCAACCCCCAGTTGGGTTATTTCCAAGCATTGGATGGCTGGTTCCAAGGCCAGGAAGCTTCCGTGGCCGTCGCCGTGCAGAACATCAGTGCGTTCGATATGGACAGCCTGCTCATGGAAGCGCGTGTGGTGGATAGCCAGAACATCTCCCATATCGTCCACTATCGCCGCCATGGACCATTGCCCGCAGGTGCTTGGCAGGTGGATACCATCCGTTTCAACACGCTACCCTTCGGAGGGCTCAACACCTTGATCGTGGAGGCCAACCCGGTGGATACTGCTACCGGCGTGTACGACCAACCCGAGCAGTACCACTTCAACAACATTGCCCAGTGGCGCTTCGATGTGGCCGTGGACATCGAGAACCCCCTGCTCGATGTCACCTTCGATGGCATGCACATCCTGGATGGCGACATCGTCTCCGCCCGGCCGGAGATCGAGATCTCGTTGAACGATGAGAACACCGTGCTGCTCCTGGACTCACCAGCGGATACCGCACAGTTCAAAGTGTTCCTCACGCGACCCGGTGGATCGGGCGAGCAGATCTATTTCCGCGATGGCCAGGGCAACGAGAACCTTCAATTCATCCCTGCGGATGGACCGGAGAACGAGGCACGCATCTTCTATCGGCCTTCCTTGGTGAACGACGGTAAGTACATGCTCACCGTGCAAGCCACGGATCTTAGCGCCAACGTTTCTGGCGACAAGGATTACAAGATCGGCTTCGAGGTGATCAACCGCAGTACCATCACCGAAGTGCTCAATTACCCCAACCCGTTCACCACCAGCACGCGGTTCGTGTTCACCCTTACAGGAAGCACCGTGCCCACGTACATGAAGATCCAGATACTCACCGTTACCGGCAAAGTGGTGCGCGAGGTGAAGATGCATGAACTGGGACCCTTACGTGTGGGACGCAACATGACCGATTACGCGTGGGACGGCACGGACGAGTTCGGCGACCGCTTGGCACGCGGGGTCTACCTCTACCGCGTCATCACCCAGATCAACGGCGAGGACATCGAATACCGCGCAACGGACGCCGCTAGCTACTTCACCAAGGGCTTCGGCAAGATGTACAAACTGTGATGGCGTGAAGCGGCCGCTTACTTTCGGCCGCTGATGCCCATCACCCGATCACGTGTCCTGCTCTGGGCCGCCTTCAGCGGAGTGCTTTGGGCATTGGCATGGCCTGCGGTCGGCGACCTCTCCTTTTTAGCGTTCGTGGCATGGCTGCCGCTGCTGTATGCTGAACGCTTGCACGATCAACGTACCGCTGGGCGCAAGCGGGCCTTCGTACCCTACGTGTTGTTGGCGGTCTTCATCTGGAACGCGGCCTGCTCGTGGTGGTTCTTCGGGGTGAGCGAACCGTTGGGTACGCGCCTGGTCAGCGGCTTTTCGCCCATGGTGGTGAACTCGCTGTTGATGTTGATCCCCTGGTGGTTGAAACGCATCACACAACGATCGCTCGGTGCGCGCATTTCATCGCTCGCCTTCATCGCCTACTGGCTCGCGTTCGAACACCTGCATCACGGATGGGATCTGCAATGGCCATGGTTCTCAATCGGCAATGTCTTCGGCACACAGCCGCAATGGATCCAGTGGTACGAGTTCACGGGCATGCTCGGTGGAAGCCTCTGGGTGCTGCTGGTCAACTTCATGTTGGACCGCACCATCACCGGCTGGAAGGACGGGCGCGCGGTGGTACTGAAGAACGCCACGGCCGTGTTCCTCGTGATCATGCTGCCGATCTCGCTGTCCCTTTGGCGCTTCAATTCGATCAGCATCGAAGAAGGACCCACGCTGGAGGTCGTGGTGGTGCAACCGTGCATAGACCCGTACACCGAGAAGTTCGGCGGCGTTGATCCGTTGGAACAGTTGGAACGTATGCTGGCCTTGGCACGCGCCACCATGACCGACACCACGGCCTTGGTGGTGATGCCCGAGACAGCATTGCAAGAAGGTGCGTACGTGGACATGAGCGGCCCGGTGCCGGTGTACCATGGCTTGTGGGAGAACGCCATCGAGAACGCCCGCAGTACCAAACGTCTGGAGCACTTCCAACAGGATTTCCCGCGCGCCGCATTGCTCACCGGCATGTCCTCGGAACTGCTCTATCCGCGGAATGCCGAGGTGCCTGCTTCAGCAAGACCCATGTTCAACGAAACCGGTCTACCAGAAGGGGAGCAGCGTTGGTTCGAAGCCTACAACGCAGCGCTCTTCTTACCCTCTGCCGGACCGGTGGAAGTCTACAACAAGTCGAAACTCGTGGCCGGTGTGGAGGCGATGCCGTTCGAGGAAGTGCTCGGGTACGTGAGCGAACTCTCCGTGGATCTCGGCGGTGTGTCCGGCAGTCTGGGGACACAGGAAGAACGTGAGGTGTTGGTCGATCCATCCAGTGGGATGAACCTTGTACCCGCGATCTGCTACGAATCTGTTTTCGGTGAACACGTGGCGGCCCACATCCGCAACGGAGGCAACCTCATCGCCGTGATCACCAACGATGCGTGGTGGGGTGATACTCCAGGCTACCACCAACACCTCACGTTCTCCAGCATCCGTGCCATCGAAACGCGACGCGATGTGGTGCGCTCCGCCAATACCGGGATCTCGTGCTTCGTCGATCAACGTGGTGTGATCCACCAACCGACCGATTGGTGGGTGCCGACCGCAGAGCGAAGGGCCGTTCACCTCAACAACGAGCTCACGTTCTTCGTGCGCTACGGCGATCTGGTTGGGCGCAGTGCTGTGTGGGCTTTGTTGGCACTCGTCATCGCACTTCTGGTTCGTGCGTTGCGGAAGCGAGCGCGAGCTTGATCGGCTGGGTAATTTGGCCCCGGATGCGCAACACCATCGACCTCGGCGAAGTGCCTGCCTTCAACTGGAGCGTCTTGCGTGGCGAGGAACATTTCCTCTATCGCCGCATCGGGGATCAAGACCGTGTGGTGCTGTCCATCGGGGTGAAGGAACACGTGGCGCTTCCCGTATTCGATGCGACCGGCAAGTCACTGGATTGGACGTGTGGAGCGTTGCGGTATGAATGGAAGGATGCACTCTTCAACGGTGTAGCGGTGGAAGAGGACCAGGTCCAGTGGTGGATCCCGAACATGGTGTTGGAGTGGATAGGGAAGAAGGCGTTCATGCATGTGCATCCGAAGGAAGCGGAACAGGCGAGGGAATGGGCGGAAGCAGCGTTTCGACATCAGCCAAACGAGCCGACCACTGGAGCACCGCTCGAATGGGAGCAGCACACCACGAAGGCCGCGTACATCGAACATGTACGTCGCCTGCTAGATCACATCAAACGCGGCGACATCTACGAGGTGAACTATTGCACCACCCGCACCACGAACGCTCCGGACTTCGATCCATTCACTGCGTTCGCAACATTGCTCTCGCGTTCGCAAGCACCCTTCGCAGCGTTCTATCGGACTGGGGATCGGTTCGCCCTTTGTGCAAGTCCAGAACGGTACCTCGCCTTCAATGGTCGTCGTGTGATCGGTGAACCCATGAAAGGCACACGACCGCGCTACGCTGATCCCGAAGTGGATCGTCGCGCAGCAGCGGAACTAGCAGCGGATCCCAAGGAACGGAGCGAGAACATCATGGCGCTGGACGTCATGCGGCACGACCTTTCGCGCATTGCGGCGAGCCGTTCAGTGCGGGTGGAAGAACTTTGCGCCGTGCGATCCTATCCGCGCGTACACCAACTGGTCAGTACCGTTTCAGCGGAAATGCGTGCGGGTGTGTCGCCTTTGGATGTCCTGCGTGCGAGCTTCCCTATGGCCAGCATGACCGGCGCACCGAAGATCCGCGCGATGGAATTGATCCAAGAGGCGGAAGACCGGCCGCGCGGTTCGTTCAGCGGTAGCCTCGGCTTTTTCGCCCCGGATGGCACCGGCGACTTCAATGTGGTGATCCGCACCGTCCTCTTCGATGCCAAGAACGGATCGTTGTCACTCACCACCGGCAGCGCCGTCACCGCGCAGTGCGATGCGGAAAGTGAATACGAAGAGTGCCAAGTGAAAGCGCGTTCCGTGATCGAAGCCTTGCACCATGCTTGATCGCGTACGCGCCACCATCGCTGAAAAGCAGCTCGCACAGCCGAACGAACCACTTTGGGTGGCCGTGAGCGGCGGCGTGGACAGCATGGTGCTGCTGCATGTCCTGCGAACGTTGGGTCATCCGTGCCATGTCGCGCACGTGGACCACGGCCTTCGCGGCGAAGAGAGCGAAGCCGATCGTGATCTGGTACTGGCCTATTGCGAAGCGCACGACATTCCGTGCGAAGTCCGCCGCGTGGATGTGAAAGCACGCGCCGCAAGTGCGGGTGAAAGCACACAAATGGCAGCCCGGTGGTTGCGCAGGGAATGGTTCGCGGAATTGGCCGCACAAGGCCCATACAAAGTGGCAACGGCCCACCACGCCGATGATGTTGCCGAAACGTTCTTCCTCGGGTTGATCCAGGGAATGGGCGCACGCGGCTGGGGTTCTATCCCGGCACAACATGGGATATACATCAGGCCGCTACTGGATGTGGACAAGGCGACGATCATCGGATCCGCACGCGCCAACAACATCCCGTGGCGCGAGGACAAGAGCAATGCCGACGAGGTCTACTTGCGCAACAGGATCCGCAACGAGCTGCTGCCAACACTGGAAGAATGGCGGCCGGGAACGCACCGCAACATCCGCCGCAACATGCGTTTGTTCGGCGAGTTGGATCTGCTCGCACGGACGTTCTGCGATAACGCGTTGGAAGGCATTGCGTCCGGGGCTGACGGAACAGTGCGCGTTCCCTTCCAACGGATACTTGGCCCGGCACCACTGCTCGTACTGCATCACCTCTTGCGCGATCTCGGATTCCATCCCGATCGTTTTAACGATATCCTCGCGGCGATCAACACCGGCAGCACGGGTGCTCGCTTCCCCGGAAAAGGTGTGGAGGTGTTCGTGGACCGCACCGAGTTGGTGATCGCACCGGATACGACCGCGCCACCTAGCTACGTGCTCCATGCCCCGGACGACCAGGGTGCAGGGATGCCGTTGACCATCGTCGCCACCACACCGGACGACATCGATCCACAAGCGGGTCCGAACATTGCTTGGCTGGACGGTGATCTCGTGCCTTTCCCGCTGGAACTGCGCCCTTGGCGGAACGGCGACCGCATGCGACCCGATGGGCTGGGCGGAAGCAAGCTCATCAGCGATATCCTCATCGACGCCAAGATGCCGCAGGATCGCAAGGCACGGGTGTATGTCCTTGCGGACTGCGACCGGATCATCTGGTTGTGTGGCATTCGCCTGGCGGAAGGGGTGAAGGCCACCGCATCCAGCACCAACGTCCTGAAACTCGCGTGGTCCGGAGCCTGACCACCGCAGCACATCTTTTCAACCGTATTTGGGATCGGGCACTTGAGACGCTAACTTCAGGCCACCTCAAGCCTTCCCATCATGCTACCGACCAACGCTTTGATCATTCCCAAAGAACGGATCTCCTCGTTGCGCTTCCCGCGCCAGCCGCTGATGTTGAGCGACACCGAACGCCGTGGGATCTTGCACAACATGGAAGAAGCCACCCGCCTCGGCAATGTGGAACACGGGAAGTGCCGCATCGTTTTCCAAGACGACGAAGGCCTCAAAGCCGTGGAAACCACCATCTGGACCTTCGATCCCGAGAACATCGTGCTCAAGTACGGTATGACCATTCCCGTGTCGCGCGTGGTGAGCGTGGACATACCGTAGGATCCCTAGTATCTTGTTAACGGCTGGTACTCCTGCGTAAGGGTGGGCCTATTTTTGCGACCACCGACCTACCATGTACGCAGTCCTCCTCTCAACCTTGCTTACGGCAATGGATCCGACCGGTCCGGTCACGTGGTCCTTCGCTGCCAAGCCTGCTGTGGATGGCGTTGTTTCCGTTGAAATGACCGCCACCGTGGGCGAAGGTTGGCACATCTACGCCACCAAGCTGGAGAACGACCTGGGGCCGATCCCCACCACCATCCGCTTCGAAAAGAACGATGTACTGGTGCCGGTCGGTGAGTTAGGTGAACCCGTAGCCGAGGAGGTCTTCGATCCCAATTTCGAAATGCAAGTGCGCTACCATTCCGGAGCGCCGGTCTTCGTCCAACAGTTCAAGACCACTGCCGCGGCGCAAGTCGTGAAAGGCGAAGTGGAATTCATGGTGTGCAACGACAAGACCTGTCTGCCGCCGGAGGTGGTGAAGTTCGAGATCGCGGTCGAAGGCAAAACGACGAAATGAACAGCATCTGGAGATTTCTAGGGTTATGCAGCCTGCTTTTCTTGGCGGCTTGTGGCGGGACTTTGGAGCCAAGGAACAAGAACGTTGTAAAGCTCGATCCGGAGAATGATCGCGTGGCATGGGCAGTCTCTGCCCAACAGAAGGAGGGCACAACGTGGGAGGTGTCATTCCATGCTGAGATCGACGATGGTTGGAGCGTGTATTCCACTCAGAGCTATGGAGATATGGGTCCATGGCCCAGCAGTTTTCCTTTCGATTCTCTCGCTCATGCGAATGTTGCCGAGGGGACGGATGAGGTAAGCGATCATACCGTGGATGGTCATGATCCGGTCTTCGACATGAAGGTGAAGAAGTTCAAGCAGAATGTCGATTTCAAACGGCTCGTGGATCTAGCGGCTAGCGAGATCCCTTTCTCGGGGACCATCGAGTACATGACCTGTAACGATGAGATGTGTCTGCCACCTGCAACGGTGTTCTGGCAGTGCAACGCCGATAGTGGTACGTTCAAACTTTCGACCACCCCTTTTGATCCGTCGGCATTCAAGGTGGTAGGATGTTCAGATGGTGTGTACAAACTGGCTGGTGTTGATCTGGACAACCCGGTAGTGCCAGGCGGAAAGATCCATGAGAAGAATAGCAGTTTGTGGATGCTTTTCCTCTTGGGCTTCGTTGGTGGTTTACTTGCGCTGCTCACACCTTGCGTATTCCCGATGATACCGTTGACGGTGAGCTTTTTCACCAAAGGGAGTGAAGACCGTGCGCGCGGGCTGAAGAACGCGTTAATCTATGGTGGATTCATCCTGCTGATCTACCTCTTGTTCAGCATACCCTTCCACGTCCTCGGATCGGTGAATGAAGAGATCTTCAACGAGATCAGTACGAACCCCTGGCTGAACATCTTCTTCTTCGTGATCTTCATCGTATTCGCGATCTCCTTCTTCGGCTACTTCGAGATCACACTCCCCAGCAGTTGGGTAAACCGAATGGATCAGAATGCATCCAAGTCGGGTGGTATGTTGGGTATCTTCTTCATGGCGCTGACACTTGCCCTCGTGTCATTTAGTTGTACCGGGCCTATACTTGGATCACTACTTGCAGGCGCGCTCACGGCCGATGGTGGTGCATGGCAACTTACAGCTGGGATGGGAGGCTTTGGCCTTGCTCTCGCTTTGCCATTCGCTCTTTTCGCCATGTTCCCTCAGTGGTTGAATAGTTTGCCGCGGAGCGGAAGTTGGTTGAATACGGTCAAGGTCGTTCTGGGATTCGTGGAACTCGCTCTTGCGATCAAGTTCTTCAGCAATGCTGACCTGGTTATGAATTGGGGTCTGATGAAGCGAGAGCTCTTCATCGGCCTGTGGATCCTTGTCGGCATCGGTCTGGCGCTCTATCTCTTTGGTGTTATCAGATTCCCCCATGACTCGCCTCTTAAGAAGCTTGCGCCTTTACGCTTGGGCCTTGGGATAGTGACCGTCCTTTTCGTGGCGTACTTGGTTCCCGGCATGACGAACGGTGCCTATCGGAACCTTAAGCTCTTAAGTGGATTTCCACCTCCGCTGTTCTACAGCTATTATCATCAACAAAGTGAATGCCCCCCTGGGCTGGAATGCCACCACGACCTAGAAGATGGAATTGCCGCGTCGAAGGCGAGCGGTAAGCCGATCCTTGTGGATAACACAGGTTGGGCTTGCGTGAACTGCCGGAAGATGGAAGAGACCGTCTGGAGCGAACCTGAGGTATTGAAATTGCTTCAGCAGAATTATGTCCTTGTTTCGCTCTACGTTGATGACAAACGTGAACTGGCAAAGGAGGATCAACACATTTATATCAGTTGTCGTGGACAGAAGAAACTGATCCGGACCCAAGGGAATCGCTGGGCTACCATGCAGGCCGAAACGTTCGGGAGTGTTAGCCAACCATTATACGTGCTACTGAGCCCGGATGGGAAGCTGCTGACCGACCCGGTAGGATACACGCCGGATATAGAGGAGTATACCGGGTTCCTGCAGCGCGGGGTTGATGCAATGAAGGTCTTGGGTAACCGAGCCGGACTTTGACAGCTTTCGTTCCCGGATCTATGCCATCTTTGACACGATGAGCGAAGACCGCATCCGTTCCCATTTCACCGAAGCCAGTGATGTGCTCGGCCGTTTCCTGGCCGATCCTGCCAACATCACCGCCGTGGAACAGGCTGCTGCGTTCATGAGCTACTGCCTGAAACAAGGCGCCAAGATCATCAGCTGCGGCAATGGCGGCAGCATGTGCGATGCCATGCACTTCGCCGAAGAGCTCACCGGCAAATACCGCGATGATCGTCCGCCCATCGCCGCGCTCAGCATCAGCGACCCGAGCCACCTTACCTGCGTTGGTAACGATCACGGCTTCGAGCATGTGTTCGCGCGCTTCGTGCAAGCCCATGGTCGCGAGGGCGATGTACTGCTGGCCATCAGCACCAGCGGGAATAGCCCCAACGTGTTGCGTGCTGCGGAAGTGGCGCGCGAGAAACATATGCACGTCATCGGCCTTACAGGCAAGGATGGTGGCAAGCTAGCAGACCTCAGTACCGTGGAAGTTCGCGTTCCCCATAGCGGCTACGCGGATCGGATCCAGGAGGTACACATCAAGATCATTCACGCTTTCATCGATCACATCGAACGCGACCTCGCTCTCCCGCGCCGCGCTGAACAGCCATAAAGGGAGAGAACATGCTCGTAAAGGTCTTTGGCAGTGCCGTATTCGGCATCAATGCCACCATTGTTACCGCCGAGGTGAACGTGGAAAATGGTGCGTTCTTCTTCCTCGTTGGCCTGCCGGACAGCGCGGTGAAAGAAAGCCAGCAACGTATGGATGCCGCGCTGCGCAACAACGGACTCTATTTCCCGCGTGGCAAAGGTGTCACCATCAACCTGGCACCGGCTGACATCCGCAAGGAAGGAACGGCCTACGATCTTCCGCTTGCGGTGGGCCTGCTCGCCGCGACCGACCAGGCGCCACCGGACCTGTTGGAGACGCACTTGGTCATGGGCGAACTCTCTCTCGATGGCGGCGTGCGTCCGATCAAAGGTGCTTTGCCCATCGCCTTGGAAGCGAAACGACAAGGCTTCAAAGGCGTGATCCTACCCGCTGCGAACGCCCGCGAAGCCGCGATCGTCACCGGACTTACCGTCTACGGCGTGGAGCATCTGCGCGATGTGGTGGACCTGCTCCATGGTCGATCGAGCATCCAACCCACGGTGGTGGACATCGAAGCGGAGTTCGCCAACAGCAGCCGCAGTTATCCGGTGGATATCTCGGATGTGAAAGGGCAGGAGAACATCAAGCGCGCCTTCGAGATCGCTGCTGCAGGAGGCCACAACCTGATCCTGATCGGACCGCCCGGCGCCGGGAAAACGATGCTCGCGAAACGGCTGCCCACGATCCTGCCACCGCTCACCATCGACGAGGCATTGGAGACCACCAAGATCCACAGCGTGGCCGGCAAGTTGAAGAAAGAGGACAGTTTGCTCAGTGTGCGTCCATACCGTTCACCGCACCATACGATCAGCGATGTGGCCTTGGTCGGTGGTGGTTCGTTCCCGCAACCCGGCGAGATCAGCCTCGCGCACAATGGCGTTTTGTTCCTGGATGAATTGCCCGAGTTCAAACGGCAGGTGTTGGAGGTGTTGCGCCAGCCGTTGGAGGATCGTGTGGTCACCATCAGCCGCGCCAAATTCACCGTGGAATATCCGGCCAGTTTCATGCTCGTGGCCGCGATGAACCCGTGCCCCTGTGGGTACTACAATCATCCGGACAAGGCCTGCGTGTGCGCTCCGGGCGTGGTGCAGAAGTACCTCAACAAAGTCAGCGGACCACTGCTAGATCGCATCGACATCCACATTGAAGTAACGCCTGTTCCCTTCGCCGAACTCACCGCAGAACGACCCAGCGAGAAGAGCGCCGATATGCGCGAACGTGTGATCACCGCGCGACGTGTGCAACAGGATCGATATGTGGGCAAGAAGATCCATTGCAATGCGCAAATGGGTAGCAAGGAATTGCGCGAGATCTGCCGCATCGACGCCGTCGGTCAGGCTTTGCTGGAGAAAGCCATGGACCGTCTCGGCCTCAGTGCACGTGCCTATGACCGCATCTTGAAAGTGAGCCGTACCGTGGCCGATCTTTCGGGTAGCCCGGACATCCGTACGGAGCACCTCGCAGAAGCCATCCAGTACCGCAGTTTGGATAGGGAAGGGTGGGCGAGTTGAGCGGAAGCGTAACCTTCGAATAGCCCTTCGCGTAGCAGGTGGAAGAATAAAACTCTCCCCCGCGCCGTGCGACTGATACTACCCGTTACGTTCATCGTTCTCTCCTTGTCGGGCTCTGCGGGTTTTGCGCGAAGCGGAGATCCCAAGGCTGCGAAGGTCTACCTCAGCAATGTGCTGGAACCGACCTCCAAGGGCAAGGCTGCGTTCTACCTACAACCCGAAGGCAAGGACGGTGATCTGTTCATCGGTAAGATCTATACGATGGATGGCAAGCTGAAGGCCGAAGGGCGCTTCCGCGATGAGGCGCTCACCATTGAAGAAGGACCCTTCACCTTCTACCACCCGAACGGGAAAGTGGAGAGCACCGGCGATTACGCCATGGGCAACAAGAGCGGTGTTTGGCTGCGCTACGATGCCGCTGGCCATGCACTCGCTGAGAAAGTGTACAATCCCGAGCCGCTAGCGAACATCCTCTATACCCGCGCCGAGACCATGCCTTCCATGCCCGGTGGCGAGAAAGCGTTGGTGCGTACCATCAAAGAGAAGATCGATCCTACGGGCAAGACCGTGAAAGGTGAAGCCATGGCCAGTTTCATTGTGGAAAAGAACGGCGACCTCACCGATGTGAAAGTGATCGACGGTGTGAGCCAAGCCGTCGATGAACAAGTGGTGGAAGTGATCCGATCCACCAGCCCCTGGACACCGGGCGTTGATAAAGGTCTCCCCGTGCGCGTGCAGATGCGTGTGCCGGTCCAATTCTAGAACCCAACTCCATACACCATAAGCCGAAGGCCCTCGAGCGATCGAGGGCCTTCGGCTTTTATGGCATGTGGGGGGGCTTTATGCTCCCTGACCGTGGCACTGCTTGTATTTCTTG
>DLGQ01000107.1:41620-42614 GCA_002482775.1 Flavobacteriales bacterium UBA7690
TGCCACCACCGGCGAACTGCGGTACTTCGGTACGGCTGGTCTCCACGCGTTGCTGCGGCGGGCGAGGGGCCTGTGCTTCGCGCACTTGGGGTTGTGCGCTGGGCAGACCTGCTTTCGCAAGGAAACCGATCACTTCGCCGCTCATGCGCTCGATCATCGCTTTGAAGAGGTTGAAGCTCTCGAGCTTGTAGATCAACAGCGGATCCTTCTGCTCGATGGATGCGTTCTGCACGCTACGGCGCAGTTCGTCCATCTCGCGCAAGTGTTCCTTCCACTCGTTGTCGATGATGGCGAGGGTGATGTACTTCTCCACGCTGGCGATCAACTCGCGGCCCTGGCTCTTGTAGGTCTTGGCCAGGTCGGTCACCACCTGCATGGTCTTCATGCCGTCGGTGATGGGCACCACGATGTTCTGGTACTGCTGGCCTTGGTTCAGGAACACGTCGGTGATCACCGGCATGGCTTGGTCGGCGGTCACTTTGCCATGTCGTTCGTAGCTCTTCAACGCCGCATCGTACACCTGTTCGATCAGCTCTTCGCTCTTGATGCTCTTGAACTGATCCGCGGTTACCGGGCTTTCGGTGCTCAGCTTGCGGAAGAGTTCCAGCTGGAACGCTTCGAAGTCGCCGCCCTCGTGGTATTCGTTCACGATGCCCGCGCTCACCTCGTAGAACATGTTGAGGATGTCCAGCTTCAAGCGCTCGCCGAACAACGCGTGGTGACGACGCTTGTAGATCACCGTCCGCTGGCTGTTCATCACATCATCATACTCCAGCAAGCGTTTCCGGATGCCGAAGTTGTTCTCCTCCACTTTCTTCTGTGCCCGCTCGATGCTCGCCGTCACCATCCTGTGCTGGATCACCTCGCCTTCCTTCAGGCCCATGGTGTCCATCAGTTTGCTTATCCGTTGGCTGTTGAAGAGACGCATCAGGTCATCTTCCAACGACACGTAGAACTGCGATGAACCGGGGTCACCCTGGCGACCGGCACGACC
>DLGQ01000103.1 GCA_002482775.1 Flavobacteriales bacterium UBA7690
TTCAGCCCGAACGGCGATGGGCGCAATGATCGGTTCATCCCATTGGACTACGCTGGAACGCCCGGACTACTTGAAGTCTTCAATCGTTGGGGTCAACTGGTCTTCAGTACCAACTCCCTGGCACAAGGCTGGAGCGGGAACGAAATGCCGGACGGTACTTATTACTATGTAGTGACCCCGGACGAAATGATGGTGGAGAAACGAACTGGACATGTCACACTGGTGAGATAGATGGTTATGAGAAAGTATATGCTATTGTTCGCCGTGTTGCCGCTGGTCGTGGTGGCACAAGAAGTTTGTACCAATGGCGTGGACGATGATAGCGACGGGTTGATCGACCTGAACGACCCTGACTGCCCTTGCAGTACCGCGATCATCCCCGCCAATGTCGCATCCTACATCCCGAACCATTCTTTCGAGGAACAGGTCCCTGGACCTAACGGACCTTGTTGCCCATACGGTTTCGTTTCCCCGGGCAGTCCGCCATGGTTGAGTTGTGCAGAAGGTTGGTTTCAAGCCACATCGGCCACATCCGACTACTTCCACGAATGTGGGTACTCGCCTATCGGTATGCCGCTGCCACCGCCTGATGGCCTAGGTGCTGTGGGCTTTTTCGATCAACCCGGGTACTTCGAGTACGTAGGAGCGTGCCTCACACTGTCGTCCCCACCACAACCCATGTTGGCAGGAACCACCTACACCCTGTCGCTGTGGATCTCGTGCGTGGCTTCCAGCAACAATCACCAACAGTCCGTAGAGCATTCAGACCCATCCGTTTTCCTGGACCAGATGCCACTGGCTATTTTCGGCTACGCGAACGCCTGCGTACCGTTCCCCCTTCCCACCATTGAATGTGTAGGGTCTTTACCGGGCTGGGTTGAAATGGGCCGCGTCCTCGTACAACCGGCGCGCGAGTGGACACGCGTTTCGATCACCTTCACACCAACGGAGAACATCCATACCGTTATCATCGGTGGGGCTTGTGATGTGCCAGCTTCGTTCAGCGGCCAATACATCACCGACTCCAATGGCGTCACTGTCCTTGGTGGTGCATACTTCCTTGTGGATGACCTGCTGCTCACCGTCGCTTCGGATCAGGTGCTGACACCGGTTTCCACCACCGGCACAGTGTGCCAAGAGAACGCATTCGCTGTGGCAGTGCCCCCAGCGGATGCTACATCACATCAATGGTATCGAGACGGTGTGGCGATAGTAGGCCAGACGGGGTTGCAGTTGGATATCTCCGGCCTCGACCTGGATGGAGGCCAATACACGCTAGCGAGTACGTTCGAAGGCCAATGCCTGATGGGCGCAGCGAACTTGCCGTACGGATCCGACCCTGAGCCATGGCTTTCCATAGAACCAGCTTTTGGCTGCGCCCCGCTCGAAGTGTTGTTCACCGATACCTCGGCCAACACCCTTACCACGAGCTGGTCGTTCGGTGATGGTGCCGTTGGCAGCGATGATGTGGAGCTCCATACCTATACCCAGCCCGGAACGTATGATGTTACGCTCACCGTTACGGATCTGCTGGGCTGCGAAGGCGATACCGTACTTGTTGATGCCGTGGTGGTCGGCGGCCCGCTCCAAGGGGTGATCAGCGCCACACCCAACCCAACGGATACGGAGAACACCACGGTGCAATTGAGCAGTTCAGGTTCCCAAGGCGACATCATCTCCTGGTGGTGGGATCTTGGCGATGTACCTCCAGGCATTGCCACCACACCGGTCTTGACAGTGGAGTTCCCCGCCGTAGAGGGCATATATCCCGTCTTGCTCGCTGTAGAAAGCAGTGCAGGATGTGTGGATACGGTGCGGTCCACGATCGTGATCACCGAACGCGGGGTGATCGAGATGCCCAACGTATTCAGCCCGAACGGCGATGGGCACAATGATCGGTTCATCCCGTTGGACTATTCCGGTGAACCAGGGTTGATGGAGATATTCAATCGCTGGGGCCAATTGGTCTTCAGCACCAAGTCCTTGGCACAAGGCTGGAGCGGAACCGAGGTGCCGGAGGGTACATACTACTTCTTGGTAACGCCGGACGATACACGGGTGGAGAAACTAACGGGGCATGTCACATTGGTGAGATGAACATGGTGAAGAGACTGTACATACTGCTGTTCTTGTTGATCCCGGTCTTCGCGGTTGCGCAGGAGGTGTGCAACAATGGTATTGATGACGACACGGACGGGCTGATCGACCTGAACGATCCGGATTGCCCATGCAGTACGGCCATCATCCCCGCGAACGTGGAGTCGTTCATCCACAACCACTCCTTCGAAGAGCAGGTGATGGGCCCTAATGGACCATGTTGCCCGTACGGGTTCGTTAGTGTGGTAAGTCCACCGTGGTTAAGCTGTGCTGATGGTTGGTTCCAAGCCACTTCCAATACGTCGGATTATTTCCATGAATGCGGTTATAGTCCCATCGGGTTTCCGCTCCCCCCTCCCGACGGACAAGGCGCGCTGGGCTTCTACACCGATGTGGGTTACAAGGAATATGTAGGCACTTGCTTAACAGCCACAGCACCACCGAATCCGCTCATTGCAGGAACATCCTACACGTTGTCGTTATGGATCGCTGCGGTGGGGGCGAATGGGATGCATACCCAGACCGTGGCAGAGGCGGACCCGAGCGTTTTCTCCGAGCAATTGCCGCTCGCCCTGTTCGGATATGCGAATGCCTGTGTTCCATTCCCCGTGGGAACAGATGACTGTATAGGTACTGTGCCGGGTTGGGAAGAAATGGGGCGTGTCCTTGTTCAACCGTCTTGGGATTGGACACGCGTCTCGATCACGTTCACCCCGACGGAGAACATACACAGTGTCATCATCGGCGCTGCGTGCGAACTTCCTGCGTCTTTCATTGACCAAGGGGGTGTGATGCCGTACTTCTTGGTGGATGACCTGATGCTGACCGTCGCATCCGACCAGGTCTTGACACCCGTTACCACTGTCGGTACGGTATGCCAAGAGAACGCGCTCGCCGTAGCCGTGCCACCTGCTGGGGCTACCGCGCACCAATGGTATCGCGATGGTGTCGCCGTGCTCGGCCAGACCGCACTTACGTTGGATATCTCCGCCCTCGATCTGGGTGGTGGCCTGTACACGCTCGCCAGCACCTTCGAAGGGCAATGCTTGATGGGTGCTTCCACCATGCTTCCAGGAACTGAGCCTGATCCATGGCTTTCCATCGAACCGGCGTTCGGCTGTGCACCGCTCGAAGTGCTTTTCACGGACACGTCTTCGAACACACTTAGTTCGAGCTGGACCTTCGGTGATGGAGCTAGTGGGGCGGATGATGTTGAACTGCATACCTACACAACACCCGGCACGTATGATGTTACCCTCACCGTTGTAGACATACTGGGGTGCGAGGCGGATACACTCTTAGAGGATGCTGTCGTGGTTGGCGGCCCTTTGGTCGCCGCGATCAGTGCCACACCGAATCCTACGGATGTTGACAACACCACCGTTCAACTCAACAGTGCCGGTTCTTCGGGCGATATCATCTCTTGGTGGTGGGACTTTGGCGATGTTGCGCCGGGCACTTCGGACGATGCAGCGCCTACGGTGGTCTTCCCTGCTGTGGAGGGTACCTATCCCGTCCTACTGGCTGTGGAGAGCAGCGCTGGTTGTGTGGATACCGTGCGCTCAACGATCGTGGTCACCGATCTGGGTGTGATCGAGATGCCGAACGTGTTCAGTCCCAATGCCGATGGACACAATGATCGCTTCATCCCTTTGGATTACACCGGTGCGCCTGGCCTGATGGAGATCTACAACCGTTGGGGCCAACAAGTCTTCAGTACGCGTGCACTTGCACAAGGGTGGAGCGGCAGTGAGGTGCCGGATGGCACGTACTACTTCGTCGTTACGCCCGATGATGCAGAAGCCGAAACGCTAACGGGACACGTCACCTTGGTAAGATGAGCAGCGCCACGACCCATATCCGATCATTGGTCTTGGCCATGGCACTCTGTGCCGGAGCGGTGCATGGGCTTCGCGCGCAGCTGATCATGAACACCACCCAACCGCCAACAACGCTCGTGCAGAACGTGCTGCTCGGGCCCGGTGTGTTCGCTAGCAATGTCACGTTCAACGGTGTTCCCGGGAACAATTTCCCTACAGAGCCTGATCGCCGCATAGCACGGTTCAATGGCACCAATTGCAACCTCGGGTTGAATGGCGGCATGGTTCTTCACACCGGAGATGTAAGCTATCTGCCCGGGCCGAACGACCAAGAAGTGGTGGGTGCCGGTGGTTGGGCGTGGGCCGCTACGAACGATGCGGACCTTGCGCAGCTCGCTCAGTATCAGGGTTGGCAGTTGGGAAGCGGTAATGGCGTCTATAACAAGGCGGTCCTGGAGTTCGACTTCATCCCCATGTTCGACATGGTGAAGTTCAGGTACGTGTTCACCTCGGAGGAATACGAGCGCTGGACATGCTTGTCATTCAACGATGCGTTCGGATTCTTGTTGAGCGGGCCGGGGATAAACGGGACATACTCCAACAATGCGATCAACATAGCCCTTGTCCCGGGTTCGCTTGCGCCCGTTAGTGTGAACACCGTGAACAGCGGTATGGTGCCCAACAACGCGAACTACCCGGATGCCCTTAACCCGTTCGGTGGATGCTTCGCCTTGGATCCGAACTTCGCGAATAATACACAGTACTACATCTACAATGGTAGTTGGGTGCAGGGTCTTTTGGGTGGTGCTCAAACCGAGCCGCCCTACTGCTGCGATCCCTATTACATTCAACACAATGGACTTACCGTGGTGATGGAAGCTTCCGCTGCGGTGAAGTGTGGACAGCAATACCACATCAAGATGGCCATCGGGGACATCAGCGATTTCCGTGTTCCCTCGGCGGTCTTCATCGAGCAAGGCTCGTTC
>DLGQ01000022.1 GCA_002482775.1 Flavobacteriales bacterium UBA7690
GGTACCACGTGGACGAATTCTTCCGCTTGAACCCGGACGGCAAACTCTTCCTCCACAACGGCAGCGCCGTGGCACCCGCGAACATCTTCGCCGCCGCTGGACCTGCTGACCTGGTGATGAGCGCGAGCGCGAATAGCGTGCGTTTCATCGGTGTCGTCTTCGGCTTCGATCCCGACGCAAGCATCACGGTTGCCGGTGGCTTTGCCAACTACGTGCCCACGGTACAAGCTGCCGCACAAGTCTGGGCCGAAGCGCGCGAGGCAGCACACGTGTTCGTGGATGCCATCGTGATCGAGGGCGTTGCCGCAAGTACCACGCTGGTGGACCTCAAAACTCTCGACAGCCCGAACGTCCACATCACTGTGGCATCGGACCACGGCTACCTCGCTGACTACCCGGCTGCGTTCTTAAAGAGCGCTGCCGTGGGAACAGTGCTCGGAAGCATCGGCGTACGCATGCTGAGCGAGAGCATTGGCAGCGCTGTGCTGGAGCGCTACCCGAGCAACAAGCGGGGCAGCGCGAACTACAGCCTCGTGGACACCCGAAAGAACCGCTGGTTGAAGCCCGGACTTAGCACGGGACAACTGTTCGACAGCCTGAGCCAGACCGTACGCGACGAGCTGACGACGAAGGCCTACGGTTACGTGGGCAAGTTCGAAGGGTACCAAGGCGTCTACTTCAATGGCGATGCGACCTGCACGACCAGCGTGGACGACTTCAACACCATCAACAAGAACCGCGTGTGGAACGAATGCGCGCGACGTGTACGTCGTGCGTTGATCCCACGCATCAACAGCCGCGTTCGGGTCGACCCTTCGAGCGGTCGTATCGCTCCAGAGGCCATCGCCGATTGGGATGCGGCTTGCAAGCGTGAGTTGGAAGCGCTGCTCGCTGAGAGCGAGATCTCCGACTTCACCTTCTTCCTGGATCCGGAACAGGATGTCATTGCCCTGGGCAAAGTGGTCTGCTCGATCAGTGTGGTGCCGCAGGGCATCGCGAAGGCCATCGAAGCCGACCTCGGATTCACCAACCCCGCACAAGCCTAACCATGCAAACGCAGATCATCAACAACTTCGGCCAGGTTGCCGGTTGGAACCAGCACAGTGTTGTGTTGCTCGGTCGCAAGCTTCAAGGTATCTCCAAGATCTCCTACAAGGACAGCACGGAGGTAGAGGCCATCTACGGCGCTGGTGGATACCCCGTTGGTACCGGTGACGGTAACTACAGCGCTGAGTGCAGCATGACGCTGCTCAAGGAAGAAGTGGAGGCTCTGATGGGCAGCCTGCCCGCGAATAGCCGCCTCCAGGACATCCCCGCAACGGACATTCCGGTCCTCACCATTCGCAATGGGAAGACCACCAAGGACGTGATCCGGAACTTCAGGTTCACCGGCCTCGGCAAGGAGACGAGCCAGGGCGACAAGAGCGTGTACCTGGAGATGCCGTGCTTCTGCACGCACATCGATTGGAACGTGCAGTAAGGACGGTTGCGATCGCGTTGAAGTTCCTCCCAGACAAGTCGGACAAACCCAAACCCAGATGGCAAAGAAGAACGACGTATCACGCCTCCCCGAAGGCGTTACAGAAGAGAAGCTCAAGCAGCTCATCACCAAGCACGGCCAGGTCTACCCGATCCGTCAGGTGGATGGTGACAAGGTCTACCGTGGCCTCTTCCGCAAGCCTGCCCTTTCCGACATGAGCGCGGCCGCGAGCCTGGGCAATGACCAGATCGCTGCCGGGAAGCTGGTGTACGAGAGCTGCAAGCTCGCCGTGGACCCCGGAGTAGAGGACAATGACGAAGTACTGCTGGCCTTCATCAAAGGAGTGAACAAGCTCTTTCGTAGCCTCGAAGCAGAAGTGGGGGAACCATTCGGCGTCGCGCAATAAGCCACCGCGCGGACGCCGACCAACTTCGAAAGGGGCGCGCCTTGGTAAGGAGCGAGTTCGGCATCGATCCGGATTCGCTTACCGATAGGCAGTTCATCGAGCATTGGATAGAAGCCGACTGGCTTCTTCACTACAAGTCCGAACTGCTCGCTAAGTGGCTCGGCTTCATCAAGTAAATGGCCGACCGTATCACCATAGACATCTCGATCCTGCAAGGGATCTTCGGAGACCTCAACAAGCTGCAACAGCAGCTCGTTGGGGTTTCCGGCGGTGTCGCCACAATGGATAGTGCGGCGAGCAAGGGATTCGGCGGGATGCGCACAGCGGTTGGTGGCGCTACCGATGCGGTGAACGGCCTGGACCGTTCGGTGGATGCCAGCATGCGCAACATCGTGGGCGACATCATGGCACCGCTCGCTAAGACCCAGGAACTGGAGAACAAGCTGCGCACCCTGGGCGACCAAGTGCGCACCTCGAAGAGCGTGAAGGAGATCGTTGCGTTGAAACGCGAGATCACCTCTACACAACGNNTGGACGGCGTGAACCCTTCGGCAATGGAGGGCAAGGTGAGCGGGTCATTCGGCCGCATGCGTGGCATGATAGGCTCGCTAGCTGCGCCGCTTGTCGGTGCCTTCGCTGTTAGTGGCCTCACCATGTTCGCCGGAGACCTGGTGCGCTCGGCCGGTGCCGCGCAGCAGTTCGATACGGCCCTCACCAACATGCTCCAGAGCAAGGGTCGTGCTGACGAGCTGAGCGCACAGGTGAAGTCCTTCGCGGCGACCACGCCCTTCGAACTACCCGAGGTACAGGACGCAACGAAGAAGATGCTGGCGTTCGGCTTCGGTGCCGAGGACACGATACCAACGCTACGCCGCCTTGGTGACGTTGCTGCGGGCCTTGGACAGCCCGTGGGTGACCTTGCCTACCTGTACGGGACAACGCGCGTCCAGGGGCGTTTGTACACGAACGACTTGATGCAGTTCGCCAACCGAGGCATCCCCATCATTGAGGAACTCGGCAAGGTGCTCGGTGTTAGCCAGGCGCAGGTCAAGAACCTCGTGGAGAAGGGCAAGGTCGGCTTCCCCCAAGTGGAGCAAGTGTTCGCTAACCTGACCGCAACGGGCAGCAAGTTCGGCGGGCTTATGGCCGCACAGAGCTTGACCATCACCGGCCAGATCAGCAACCTGAGCGATGCTTGGGGCCAGTTCAAAACGGACATGGGACTCGCGATGGCACCGCTCATCACCGGCATCATCGGTGGTCTGTCCAGTGGCATCGACTACCTCCGCGACACGTTCGCTTGGATCACGGCCAACGGCGATACCGTCTTGGACGTACTACAGGGTGCGGCCATTGCTGTGGGCATCTACACCACTGCACTCGCCGTCAACAGTGCTGCAACATTCCTCAATACGCTGGCCCAAGGCGGTGCCGTTGCAGCTCTCGGGTTGACAGCCACGTGGACCACGCTCTCCACTGCTGCCACCAACATTGCAACGGCTGCTCAATGGGCTTGGAACGTTGCTCTATCAGCCAACCCGATCGGCCTTGTCGTTATCGCCATTGCCGGTCTGGTGGCAGGCGTTGTATGGGCGTGGAACAACTTCGAAGGGTTCCGTGGCGTGGTGATCGGTGTGTGGGAGGTACTCAAGTCCACGTTCGCCTGGATCATGGACTTCGTTTCACCGATCATCGACGGCCTTGTGATGCAGTGGAACCTCTTCCGCATTGGGCTTCAGCGTACGTGGGATGTCTTTGTTTCCGGCATCACGACGGTTGGTGAATGGCTCAACGTGTTCTGGGGTTGGATCAAAGGATTCGTGGACAAGGTCGTGTCGGTCTTCAGCAGTTTGGCGGATACGATGCTCGCGCCATTCCGCTCCGTGTTCAGTGCGCTAGCGAAGATCCCCGGCATGGACAAGTTCATTGGCACGGCCAAGGAACTCGGCGGCAAAGTGGGTGCGGCTTTCAGCCGTGGACAAGAGGAGGGACTTGCCTCATTCAAGATCGACAAGGCCGAGGAGAATGGCGCACCTAAGGCTGCGGATAAAAACGCACTGGCCACTCCCGGCATTTCGGCCAATGCGTTCGCGAAGGGTCAGGACATCGGTGCCGCCGCACTCGTTGGCGGAGCACCGAAGTCCACCGCGAAGTCCGATGGTGTCACTGTCGGTGGCGATGCAAAGGGCAGCGGACGGACGATCACGATGGACATCAAGATCACGAACAACATCGCCATGCCACGTGATGGCAACATGGGCGTGCGTGAACTTGCCGAGAAGGTCACCGCAGCCATCGTGAACAAGATGAACGATGCACAATTCGCCATGGGCTGATGGAGGTGCCACGCTTCAATATCCCATCAGCACTTGCGCTGCTCTACGGCATAGCTCGCCCAATCGCATTCCCCGGCGCATCCACCCAAGCGGAATCGGAGAACCCGGATATCACGTTCGCGGGTGTACGCATTGTGCCGGACGACGAGGCGCGGTCCACCAGCCACATCGGTACGCCCATCTTCCACCCCATCACGCTGCGTGGTGGAACCTACAAGAGCTACGACCACCAAGGCCGAGTGGTCGACACGCAGATAGGCGACTTGCGCTTACCCATCAGCTCCGTGGTGGAGATGAGCAGCACGAAGGTGATCACCAAGACACAGGTGAGCGCGAGTAGCGCCAGCGTTAAGGAGGTGTACGGCTTCGGCGATTGGGATATCCGCATCACCGGCATTCTGTTCGATGAGCAGACACACCCACATGGCGCTGGAACGGTGGAGACGATGGAGGCTCGCCTGTTGGAGTTCGATGAGCTGGCTGACAGTATCGGCATCGATGCTGACCTGTTCAACCGGCGGGGTATCGACCGCATTGTCATCCGCTCCATCAACTTCCAAGCGATCCCCGGAAAGCCTCGCATGATCGGTTACCAAATGCAGTGCGAATCCGATGCACCCATCGAACTGTTGATCCAATGATGCACCATCACGACGAACACCTCACTGTTGCGCTCAGCATCTTGGCGGGCACCGCTACCTGGATCGCTGACCCCAACGTGTGGCGAGCGCTCGCGGTGGCCGCTGCGTGTGGCTTCATCGGGGGTGTGGCCAAGGCAGCAGGGTTCTGGGCATGGAACAAGGTGCGTGAGCATCGCAACAAGGCGAAGAAGGGATGACGCTTGCGATGTGCTGCCATATCACTTTCCCAGCGAACGACCGACGCGGCATCATAGAGCTGCGTCAGGTGTCCAGCGTGGAGGTGAGCAGCAGTATCCAGGACGTATGCCAATCGGCAACGATCACACTGCCCCGGAACATCCCTGCATTCCTCAACAGTGAATTGAAACAGCTCATTCGTCGTGGTGACGAAGTGAGCATCTCTTTGGGTTACGACGGCGACCTGCGCGTGGTGGAGTTTTCTGGTTTGGCCACCCGCGTGGGCGCCGACGTTCCCGTTATGATCGAATGCAAGGACCGGCTTTGGAAAGTGCTTCAAGAGCCATTCCACAAGGCGTACAAGAACGCGTGGATACCGGAGCTTCTCGAAGACCTGGTGGGCGGTAAGTTGCTCTACGAAGCAATCGATGCGCGCGTAGGTCCGCTGCGTGTGGTGAAGGGTAAGAAGGGCGACGTCTTCAAGGCGCTCAAGGACGAATTCGGACTGGTCACCTACCTGAAGGGCGATACTGTGTTCTGCGGAGTGCTCTTCGATGCCAATGCGCGCACTGCAACGTATGCCCTGGAGCGCAACGTGAAGAGTAGCGACCTCGTGTACAGGACCGCTGATGAGGTGAGCCTGAAGGTGACCGCCACCAGCATCAAAAAGGATGGCAGCAAGATCGAAGCAGTGGTGGGCGATCCCGAGGGCGAAACGCGTACACTGAACTACTACGGCATCACCTCCAAGGAGGAGCTGGAGAAGATCGCGAAGGTTGACCTGGAGAAGTTCAAGTTCGATGGTTATGAGGGAGGCCTAAAGGGCTTCGGCCTGCCCGTTTGCCAACATGGCGACAAGGTCCAGCTCACCAGCTCCGATCATCCAGAGCGTGATGGATTGTACCTCGCCGAATCGGTCACGGTGTCCTTCGGCCCCGATGGCTTCCAACGTGACATCAAACTGGCGCAGCAATGGACAGCTTAGAGAAGCTCAAGCGCGCCATCATTGAGCAGGTCAAGTCGCACGTGCCGGTGCAGACGATGTGGGCGGAATGCGCCTCCACCAACGTTGAGCAAGGAACAATGGTAGCCAAGGCCGAAGGCCTCGAATACGATGACGTTCTGCTCGGACTTGGTCCCGACATCACTGTGCCCGAAGTGGGTAGCAAAGTGTTGGTCGGGATCGTGGAGAATCAGCGCGAGGCGACCTTCCTGATCTTCGCTGAGAAGATCACACTGAAGCGACTGAATGGCGACGTTCATGGAGGCTTGGTGAAGGCCGAAAGTGTGACTGCGGAACTGAACGCGCTACGGCAGGAGCTGAACACGTTGAAGAGCCTTTTCACCGGCTTTGTTCCTGTGCCCGGAGACGGTGGCGCCGCGCTGAAGGTTACGGTGGCCACGTGGGCCGCTGCTACGTTAACTCCAGTGGTCAGCCAGTCATTGCAAAACCCGATCGTAACCCATGGATGAGCGCGACATCCTCGTAGACGATGAAGGTGCGATGATCATTCGCAACGGCACCTTCGCGACTGGCGAAAGCCTTACCCAGGAAGTCGGGTTGATCCTCTTGACCAACAAAGGCGAGATCCGGCACGACATGCTTTGCGGCTGTGACCTGCGCCGCAAAGTGAATGGGCGGTTGACGCAGTCGCAGTTGGACCAGATCATCAAGGTTCAACTGGAGCGCGACGGCAAGAACTACAACGACCTGAAGAACGGCATCATACTGCGAACCAATGCCTAGGACGATCATCGTTGAACCCGGCCAGAGCTTGGAGGATATCGCCCTTCAGGAGTACGGCAACATCGATGGTGTGCGGTTCATCGTGTTTGATAACGAATCCGTGTTCGTCGATGGTTTCTGTACACGACTGGAGCCAGGTTCCGCGCTAGTCATCCGCGACACGCCCATTGACCTGCCAGTCTTCAACACTGCGAGAAAGATCCGCGTCGTTCCCGCTACGCTGGGTGAGTACGGACCTCCCCCGATCGGTCCGGGAGGCGACTACAATGACGACTACAATAACGACCACGACATCAGCTAAGCGCCATGCCTACCTACACATTCTCTACCCTAGCTGAGCTGACCCAGCACATCATCGACAACATCAAGCTCAATGGGAACGGCGATATCGGTGGCCAGCTTCACCAAGATGTGATGGTGACCACAGTTTGGTCGCTGCTGAACATTGCGAACTCCGTTCCTCCATCGACCGTCAATCAGTTCCCTGCGTGGAGCAACGCCACGGTGTACGATGGAGGCATTGAGCGCATCGTGAGCCACGCGGGAGCGCTGTGGTTGTTCGTTTCCGCTACTGATAACACGGGCACCACTCCGGGCACCAACGAACTGGTGTGGCGCAGGATCAGTTCCTCCGAGCTCGCTCACATTCGCAACCAGGATCAGTTCCTCGACTTTGGTGGACCGTTCCAGGTATCCGCCCAGGAGATACGTGCGATGGTAACCGGCGAGAACAGCTACTGGATCCGTCCGATCAACAATGCATTGCCTGCCCCAACAGGTAGTGAGGTCGATGGAACGCGCTACATCGTTTCCGCCGGGGCGACTGGCGTATTTGCCGGGCATGACAAGCAGATCGCTGAGCGTGTTAACGGTGCGTGGGAGTACACCGACCCGATCGAGGGTCTGACCGTTCAGCGCACCAATAACGCGTGGCTGTATAAGTACTTCAATGGAAACTGGTCGGTCTTCAATTTCGCGGCCATTCCTAACCTGACTTCGATACTAGCGGCCTCGGATGCCTCATCTCGATTGATCATGGCGGGGTCGGTTGTTAGGACCGAGTCATTCACATACCATAACACGGGCGGTGGCACGTACAACATCACGGGGCTTCTCGGCAATCTCAAGTTGGCCCTGAATGCAGATGTGGTGATCACTCATCCCGGCGTGGCGACCGGAACCGAGTTGGTGTTGGTTCTGATAGGGTCGGGATCTACTCGCAACATCACGTGGACCGCCACGAAGTTCTCCACCCTCGCAGGGTTGACCCTTCCGGCGACCATCGCAGCTGGTGCAATTCACTTCATCCGATTCATCGCCATCGAGGGCCGCTTATGCGCCGTCAATAGCGCTCTGGTTCAAAACGTATAAGCCATGTCAGCCAGCACTGAAGAGGTATATGCCCACATGGCCAGCGCGGCAACCGAGCAGGCCGCATTGGCAGCGCTTTCACCGAACCCCGACAGCCCGCTCACACTCGCGACCGATGCGTCGTCAGGTAGCAGGGTGAGCATTCATCGTTTGCTGATGCGCGTGGTGGCGTACTGCATGGTGCGCCAGCAGGATCTGTTCGACCGCTTCAGGACGGAGGTTGCCGACCTCGCCAAGGATGGCCACTACGGCACCAGGCGCTGGTTCGTTGCCAAGGCAAAGGCATTCCAGTACGGTGACACGCTGGTATTCTCCGACCTCGATGCAGGTTATGCAACGGTCAACCCGGCCGCTCGTATCATCACCCACGCGGCGGTCGTGGAACTGGCGAACAATGTGATCGTTAAGGTGGCCAAGGCTGCTGGTACCGGACTGGTGAAGCTCACGGCCACAGAGCGCACCGCCGTGAATGACTACTTCCAAGCACTGCGCCCACCTGTGCAGGTTACCGTCCTGACCGCAGACGCTGACCGTATCCGGCTCAGCGGTGCGGTCGTGTTCGATGGCCAACAGCCTCTCTCGGGCGTTCAGGCAGGCGTTCAACTCGCACTGACCCAATACCTCCAGTCCTTGGCGTTCGGGGGCGTGGTGCGAATCAGTGACCTCAAGGCGGCGATCCTCGCCGTACCGGGTGTGGTCGATGTGCGCCTGAGCTTGGTGGAGGTGCGTACCACCGGTCCGTGGACGAACATCCCACGCGTTCACTACACATATGCTGGCCACGCCGTCATCGATCCGGCATACCCCATCACAAGCACGCTCTCCTGGCAGGTAGGTGACGTATGATCTACACGTTCGACATACCCGCACTGATCCGGCGCTATGTGCCCGTCTGGTTCCGCCATGCGGTCAATCTCCAGTTCGCCTATGTGCTGGCCAGCTGGTTGTCCCGGATCCACACGGACTTCCTTTCCTGGAGGCAGCTCACCATCCTGCCAGAGTATCGCTACAACGGCCTGGTTCATTCCCTTGAACGGATGTTGAACGACCGTTATGACATCATTCAACGGCGCATCTTCATCAAGGTGGCATTCCAGGAACCCGTGCTGTACCATATCGCGGATGGGCAACCAGCCGTGGCATCGCACTTCGGCGAGGGGCAGCTCACGGGTTACTACCATCTGGATGACGGTGCGCTAGTTGAGCCGTACCTGTTCGAGTTCATGATCCACGTGCCCGCAGATGTGCCCTTCACAGCGGACCAAATGTTCGCAGACGTGGATGTGTATCGCTACGCTGGTCGCAGGCCAGCGATAAGGGTGGTCGCACCAGGCGGCGTTACGGTCGCAATCATCTATTACCAGTCAGAACCAGCAGCCAACCAGCCATGAAACGCTTCGCACCCCGTGTAGGTACCTCGGCACCGTACGCCACTCACATGCTCTACATCTCGGAGAGCGTCGAGGATGCCTTCAAGTCTGCGTTGGCCGATTACCTGGCCTTGAGCGCTGATTTCTTCATCAGCGGTGCCGTGGTAACCCAGACACCGGTCGGGACCAGCACGAACATCGCCATCACCGCTGGTCACCTAATGTACAAGGGCGAGCTGCTACCTGTGGATGCCCACAGCGTTACCAAGCTATCGAGCCAGGTGGCGTTCATCGAGGTCCAGGACGATGCCGTGGACATTTCACCGGTGCTCAACCTCGACGGCGAGACCGACTACGTGATGCGCCGTCGACATGCTCGTCTCCGCGTTGCGTCGGTCTACCCGACGACATACATGGCGCTAACTGCACCCAGCAAGGGTGAGCTCGACCGTCAGAGGCTCAAGGGCCGTTTGGTAGCTCCTGGCATGATCCTACCGTACGCAGGCTCGCTGTCGTACTTCGATGGCACTGGCCTTGGCCTGGTGAACGGCCCAATGGAGGGTTGGGCAGTCTGCAATGGCTCCAACGGCACCTTGGACATGCGTGGGTTGGTGCCAACAGGCGCAACGAACGTCCCAGATGCTGGTGCTCCAACGCCATCAGCCAACGTCTCAGGCACTTCGGACCCCAACGAACTGGTGGGCAGTGACCAGGTGACAATCGACAGCGACAATCTGCCCGAACACACGCATCCTTACACCTTCCAAGCGGTCAACTTTGATGGGGGTAGTCCTGTTGGAGGTGGTGGAGATGGTACTCGTGCGACCGTCTCAGCCAATACCTCTGCGAACGCGACGCCGAACGATCCGATATCGGTCAAGCAGGCAGGCAGAGCGCTCGTGTTCGTTCAGAGCATCGTGGTGTAGCAAAGGCTTGGGATCCTAGCTTAGCGCTTCGGCGGCAGGATCTGTACGATTCGTTCTGCACGATCTGTACGATTCGTTCTGCCGTTTATACACTGGTCCAACCCGTTCGCGTGG
>DLGQ01000042.1:0-155 GCA_002482775.1 Flavobacteriales bacterium UBA7690
TAGCGATCTCCACGTTCCCTGCTGGTGAGAACGTCCATGCAAGCGAACGAATGGCCTGTTACCTTCGCACCCTCAACCAGCTACCCTCCAGTATGAGCTATGATGTGATCGTTCTCGGCAGTGGCCCCGGTGGCTACGTCGCCGCCATCCGCGCC
>DLGQ01000042.1:226-45675 GCA_002482775.1 Flavobacteriales bacterium UBA7690
CGGCATCTGCCTCAACTGGGGCTGCATCCCCACCAAAGCGCTGATCAAGAGCGCACAGGTGTTCGAGTACATCAACCACGCGAAGGACTACGGCATCACCGTGGGCGCACCGAAGGTGGATTTCCCCGGTGTGATCGCGCGCAGCCGCGGCGTGGCCGATGGCATGAGCAAGGGTGTCACCTTCTTGATGAAGAAGAACAAGATCGACGTGATCATGGGCACCGGCAAGTTGCTGCCCGGCAAGAAGATCGAAGTGACCAGCGCTGACGGAAAGAAGGAAACGCTGGATGGCAAACACATCATCATCGCCACCGGCGCACGCAGCCGTGTATTGCCCAACTTGCCACAGGACGGCAAGAAGATCATCGGCTACCGCGAGGCCATGAACCTGCCCGAGCAACCCAAGAGCATGGTGGTGGTGGGCAGCGGCGCCATCGGCAGCGAGTTCGCGTATTTCTACAACGCCCTCGGCACCAAAGTGACGCTGGTGGAGTTCATGCCGAACATCGTGCCCGTGGAAGATGAAGAGGTGAGCAAGACCTTGGAGAAGAGCTTCAAGAAACAAGGCATCGACGTGATGGTCTCCAGTGAAGTGACCAGCGTGGACACCAAAGGCAAAGGGTGCGTGGTGACCGTGAAGAACGCCACGGGCGAGAAGAAGATCGAGTGCGACATCGTGCTCAGCGCCGTAGGTATCGCCACCAACCTCGAAGGCATCGGCCTGGAGGAAGTGGGCATCGTTACCGACAAAGGCAAGGTGAAGGTGAACGAATTCTACGCCACCAACATCCCCGGCTACTATGCCATCGGCGACATCATCCCCGGCCCTGCATTGGCGCACTTGGCCAGCGCGGAAGGCATCACCTGCGCGGAAGCCATCGCAGGCAAGAAGCCGCACCCGATCGATTACGGCAACATCCCCGGTTGCACCTACTGCAGCCCCGAAGTGGCCAGCGTGGGCATCACCGAGAAACAAGCCAAGGAGAAAGGCCTGGAGGTCAAGATCGGCAAGTTCCCCTTCAGCGCGAGCGGAAAGGCGGCCGGTGCTGGCGCGAAGGACGGTTTCGTGAAACTGATCTTCGATGCGAAGTACGGCGAGTTGCTGGGCGCACACATGATCGGCATGAACGTGACCGAGCTGATCGCCGAGTGCGTGAGCATCCGCAAGCTGGAGACCACCGGCCACGAGATCATCAAGACCGTACACCCGCACCCCACGATGAGCGAAGCCATCATGGAAGCGGCGGCAGCGGCATACGGCGAGGTGATCCACCTGTAACGGCGATGTATGCGTCGCCCGAACAGGGGGTGCAACGAACATGTGCGGCATAGCCGGAACCTTCCAGATCGATCCTGCGCGCCCGGTAACGGGTGACCGCATCAAAGTCGCCTTGCAGTGCATCGCGCATCGCGGTCCGGATGACGAGGGGATATACACGAACGGCAGCGCTGTGCTCGGCCATCGCCGCCTGAGCATCATAGACACCACCTCCAACGGCCACCAGCCGTTCACCGATGACCGTGGCCGCTACACCATCGTCTTCAACGGCGAGGTCTTCAACTTCCAAACGCTTCGAGCGGATCTTGAAGCGAAGGGCCATACGTTCCGCAGTCACAGCGACACCGAGGTGGTCTTGCGGTTGTTCACGTTGAAGGGACCCGCCTTCCTGCACGACCTCAACGGCTTCTTCGCCCTGGTGATCCACGACGCGCAGAACGACACGCTCTTCGTGGCCCGCGACCGGTTCGGTGTGAAGCCCCTGCTGTGGAGCGAGGTGGATGGCCGCTTCCTCTTCAGCAGCGAACTGCGCAGCTTGGTCGCCTTGGGCGCAGACCGCACCCAGGACCAACTTTCCGCACAGCAGTATTTCACCTACTACTACATCCCCGCTCCCTACACGGTGTTCGAAGGGGCGCACAAACTGATGCCCGGCCACTGTATGCATGTGGACCGCACGGGGGTGAAGGTTGAACGCTGGTACGATGTGGTGGCCGAAAGCAAGAAGGTGCCCAAGGCCAGCGACCCGAAGAAGACGCTCTTCGACCTGATGGACGATGCCGTGCGCCTGCGCCTGATCGCCGACGTGCCCGTAGGAGCTTTCCTCAGCGGCGGTGTGGATAGCAGTATCGTGAGCGCTTTAGCAGCCCGGCACCACAAACACCTGCACACGTTCAGCATCGGTTTCGCCGATGATCCGTTCTTCGACGAGAGCCGTTATGCCGAAGAGGTGGCCCGCCACATCAAGAGCGAACACAGCACCTTCAAGCTAACGCGCGAAGAAATGGCCGATACCTACGGCCGCCTGCTCGCCGCTACCGATGAGCCTTTCGCCGACAGCAGCGCCCTGCCCTCTTACATGCTGTGCGAGCGCACCCGCAAACTGGTGACCGTGGCGGTGAGCGGCGACGGTGCCGATGAGGTCTTCGGTGGCTACACGAAACACCAGGCCGAACTGCGCTGGCGCAACCCCGGCGTACAAGAACACGCTGTGCGCTTGCTGGCCCCGCTATGGCGTGCCCTTCCCCGCTCGCGCAACGGCAAATGGGAGAACCGTTTCCGCCAGTACGACCGTTTCGCACGGCTGGCGGCAACACCCGAAGACCGGCGTTTCCAAGAGCTTGCCGCATTCACACCGCCGGAGGAAGCCCGCACCCTGGTGGCCGCGAAGACCGCACCGCAGGCCTTGGCCCAGCGCGACAAGGCCTTCACCGATGCATTCCAGCGCATGGAAGGCATGAACAGCGCCCTGCTGGCCGATGTGCTCTCCACCCTGCCCAACGACATGTTGCACAAGGTGGACCTTACCAGCATGGCCCACGCGCTGGAGGTGCGCACCCCGTTCCTGGATAAACGGGTGGTGGAATTCGCCTTCAGCCTACCGCCGGAAGCCAAGCTGGTGAAGGGCTGCAGCAAGCAGATCCTGCGCGAGACCTTCGGCCATCTCCTCCCTTCGGTGGTGATGACACGCAGCAAGAAAGGCTTCGAGGCACCCCTCTTGGACCTGCTCCGTGGCCCCATGGCCGCTTTCGTGGATGCCACCTGCACCAAGGAACTAGCGGAAAGCGCAGGCCTTGACTGGCGCGCGGTTGAGGGCCAAGTGAAGCAACTGCGGTCGGCGACACCCGGCAATGCACAGGCAACCGTACACGCTTTGCTCGTCTACTTATCGTGGTGGAAAACCCACGCCAAGTAAGGCCTTGAGCCTTTCCCTTCGAGGGTACCTTCGCCGTTCATCATGCCACGCGTCCTTCGCATCATCAACCGGTTCAACCTCGGGGGACCCACGCACAACGCGGCCTACCTGACCCGGTACCTACCCAGTGATTACGAGACACTGTTGGTGGGTGGTAGCCAAGAAGCCTCCGAAGAGGGCAGCCACCACATCCTGAGCAACCTCGGCGTGGAACCGCTGATACTGCCCGAACTGCAGCGCGAAGTGGCCCCTTGGCGCGATCGTGGTGCTTATACCCGGATCAAGAAACTGATCAAGGAATTCAAGCCGGACATCGTACATACCCACGCTGCCAAGGCGGGTGCCGTAGGGCGTATGGCAGCAGCGGACCTGGGGGTGAAGGCCATCGTACATACCTTCCATGGCCACGTGTTCCACAGCTACTTCGGGCCCGTTCGTACCGCGCTGTATAAGAACATCGAACGGTTCTTGGCCCGTCGCTCCTCGAAGATCGTGGCGATAAGTGACTTGCAGAAAAGCGAACTGGTGGACGAACACCGCATCACCAGTGCCGACAAGGTGCATGTGATCCCGCTGGGGTTCGATCTCACCCGCTTCCAGACAGACCAAGTGGCCAAACGTGCGCTCTTCCGCAAGGTGTATGGCGTGGCCGATGACGAGATCGCTATCGGCATCGTGGGGCGGTTGGTGCCCATCAAGAACCACGACCTCTTCTTGGAGGTCATCGCCAAGGTGAGCCAGCGGACCGGCCGTCGGATCCGGGCCTTCATCGTGGGCGATGGCGAAGAGCGCGAACGGCTGCAAGAGCGGGTCAACGAACTGGGGATGAGCCAAGTAATGGGGCCCTACTTCAACGGACATGGGTTCGGCCATGGGGTGAACGGCAAACCCATGGTGGACCGCGCCACCATCACCTTCACCTCGTGGATCAAGGAAGTGGACATCGTGAACGCCGGGGTGGACATCGTGATGCTCACCAGCCTGAACGAAGGCACGCCCGTGAGCCTGATCGAAGCACAGGCCGCCAACAGGCCCATCATCACCACCCGTGTGGGCGGCATAGAGAACGTGGTAGTGCCCGGCAAGACCGCATTCCTGAGCGATAGCGGAGATATCCAAGGTCTGGAGGCACACCTTACCCGACTGGTGGAAGATGAAGCCTTGCGCATGGCCATGAGCCAAGGTGGCTGGAACCACGTACGTGAACGCTACCATTACACCCGCTTGGTCCACGACACCGATACGATGTACCGTTCACTGCTGAACTGACCCACCACGGATGGTTCGCTACTTTTGCCCGCATATGAAGCGGTTCCTTCTTCGCTACGGGCTCTCCAGCCTTGTTCTGGCTTTGCTCTTCAGCGGCTGTACCATCAACCGGGACATCATGTTCCGAACCTCCACGGATCACCAGTTCGATACCTTCTTGGACTCGGCGAGCGTGAACATCAGACTGCAGCGCAACGACCAGATCCAGCTGAGGTTGTTCGCCAACGACGGGTTCAAGATGATCGATCTTGTTTCCGAGACCGGCGCACGTGATGCCAACTGGCTTCAGCGGAACATCTTCGCCTACTATATTGAAAGCGATGGCCTGGTGAAACTCCCGCTCCTAGGTCGGGTGCAGATCGCCGGACTCACGATACGGGAGGCGGAAGCCTTCTTGGAAGAGCGCTACTCCGTCTACTACAACCGGCCTTTCGCACAGATCCTCGTGAACAACCGCAAGGTGGTCGTATTCCCCGGTGGTGGCGGTGATGCACAAGTGGTTCCCCTGGAGAACAATAACACCACACTACTGGAAGTGATCGGAGCTGCTGGTGGCCTCTCTAAACGTGGGAACGCACGCAAAGTGAAGCTTTTCCGCTATGGGAAGGACGGGAANNGTATACCAGTTCGACCTCAGCGACATTTCGGGGCTGCAATATGCCGACATCGTCATGCAAGGTGATGATGTGGTCTACGTTCAACCCAACCCGGAGATCGCCCGTGAGGTGCTTGCCGACCTGACCCCATTGGTGACCCTGCTTTCGAGCATCCTGCTGGTCTTCGCTGTGACACGCAATTTCCAATAGGCGTGCATGGTGAACGAGAACGTCAATAGCAGTTCTGTAAACTACGAAAGCTACAAGGAACGTATCACGAACTTCAGCCAGGAGTTCGATCTGGGGCTGTTCATCTTCATCGTCAAGCGCAGCCTCCTATGGATCGCGCTTTGCGTGCTTACCGCGCTCGCCTCGTCGGTGATCTACCTGCGTTACACAGCCTCCATGTACGAGGCCCGTGCGGTGCTTCAACTGCGCGAAAGCAACCGTGCTGAACAAGTCCTCAGCATGAACGCTTTCGCCGAGGACAATACCATGTTGGAGGCCGATGTGGAGCTCATGCGCTCGAAGTATTTCATGGGGCGGGTGATCGACAAGCTTCCGCTACAAGTGAGCTACTTCAACCGGGGGCAGGTGCTTACCGAAGAGTACTACCGCCTTTCCTTCTTCAAGGTCCACGATCTGGTGCTGACGGATTCTTCGGTCTACGACATACCTATCAACCTGGACATCTCCGATAGGACAAGCATCAGGATCAACTACACCTTGGGCGGGACCCCGTTCGAAGGGGTCTTTCGCCAGGGGGAACCCGTACGCACACCGCACTTCTCTTGCCGCGTGGTGGTGGACAGCGACCGGCTGATCCCCACCGGTGATGCCAGCCCCAACCTGTACTTCCGCATCAATTCGCGCGATCAGCTCATCCGGCGGTATGCAGCCCAGTTGATCGTGGATGTGGCCGACTATACCGCCAAGACCGTTAGCGTGACCTTCCGCGACGAGAACCCGACCCTGGCACACGACCTCGCCCTGGCAACGGCCGAATGTTTCATCGCCTACGACGTGGAACGCCGCAGCGAAAGTGCACAAAGCGTCATCCGGTTCATCCGGTCGCAGAAGGATACGGTATACTCCCAGTTGCGGGATTCCGAGTATCGCCTGCAGAACTTCCGGATGGATAACAGGGTGGCCAACCTGGACCAGCTCACACCGATCTACCTGCAGCGATCGGATAAATATGAAGAGCAGCGGGTGAAACTGACCTTGGAGATCGAATTGCTGAAGGCCATGGCGAAAGCCACCGATAAGCCGATGCCGGAGATCAACTCCTACGACCTGCTCCCGATGTTGACCGGTACGGATTACGAAAAGGTGTTGTCCAAGACCATCGGCACGTTGCTGGACCTCCTGCAAGACCGTGAGCAACTCTACCTCGAAGCCACCGACCAGAACCTGACGATCCGGTCCTTGGAGCACCAGATCGATGTCCAGAAACGGGTGGTGATGGAGAGCATACGGGAGTTGCTGCAGCGCTCCATCAAACAACGCGACGACCTGGATGAGGTCCAGTTGGAATTCGAAAGCCGCTACCGCGCCCTCCCCGAGAAAGAGCTCGAATATGGGCGCATCGAACGCGTATTCGCCATCAACGAGAAGTACTACACCTTGCTGCTGGAGAAGGATATCGAATACAATATCAGCAAGGCGGGTTTCGTGCCGGAGAACAAGATCCTGGAAACACCCGCCGTGCCCACGGTACCCATCTTCCCGAAGAAGAAACTCGTACTCACCTACTACCTCGCCACCGGCCTTATAGTTAGTTTCCTCATCCTTCTTGTGCGTTACATCCTGCACGACAACATCACCTCGCTGCACGACATCTCCAAACTCTCCCACGCCAGTATCGCCATCCTGGGCATGGTCCCACGCTACAAGAAGGAGATCCCCATTTCACAGCTCCTGATCGACAAGAACCCGAAATCGCTCATCGCTGAGGCCTTCCGCAGTGTCCGCACCAACCTACAGTTCGTGGACAACACCCCGGGGTCCAAGATCATCGCCATCACCAGTACCATTTCCGGCGAAGGGAAGACCTTCGTGGCCATCAACCTCGCGGGTATCCTTTCATTCGGCGGTAAACGCGTCGTGATCCTCGATCTGGACATGCGCAAACCCAAGATCCACTTGGGCTTCGGTGTGGAGAACGTAAAGGGCATGAGCACCCTGCTGATCGGCAAGGACAGCATCGAAGGGTGTATCCTGCACAGTTCGCTCCAAGGCCTTGATTTCATCACCGCTGGGCCTATCCCACCGAATCCCTCCGAGCTCATCATCAGCCCCCGCATGGGCCAGCTCATCGAGGAATTGAAGGCCTTGTATGATGTGGTGCTGATCGATAACCCTCCCGTGGGCCTGGTCACCGATGGTATCCCCATCATCCAACTTGCCGATTACCCGATCTATATCTTCCGTGCGGATTACAGCAAGAAACAATTCGTACAGAACGTGGACCGCCTGATCAACGAGAACAACATCCGGCGCTTGAGCACCATCCTGAACGGTGTGGATGTGGACCGGAACAAATACGGCTACAACTACGGTTACGGCTATGGCTATGGCTACGGGTATGGCCAAGGTTATGGTGGTGGCTACTACGAGGAGCGGTCCACCGCCAAGGTGGGCTTCTTCAAATGGCTTCTGGGCAGGAATTGATGGAACGAAAGGAAACTCCACTGGCAGGTCTGGTCCTGCTAAAGCCCCGCATCTTCAGCGACGATCGCGGAGCGTTCCTTGAATCCTTCAACCAACGTGAATTCGCCCGTACCATCGGAGAGGAAATACGTTTTGTTCAGGACAATGAGAGCCGCTCCCGTATAGGTGTGCTGCGCGGCCTGCATTTCCAGGCCGCTCCGCACGCCCAAGGCAAACTCGTGCATGTGGTCCACGGAGCGGTGCTGGATGTATGCGTTGACATCAGGAAGCGGAGCCCTACCTATGGCCAACATTTCAAAGTGCTTCTGGATGGTGATACCAAGGAAATGCTCTGGATACCACCTGGTTTCGCCCACGGTTTCCTCGCCTTGGAGGAAGGCACCCTGTTCTCCTATAAGTGTACGGAGTACTACCACCCGCCAGCCGAGCGTACATTGGCTTGGAACGACCCCATGTTGAAGATCGATTGGGGCACCACCACACCGATCATGAGCCCGAAGGACCGCCAAGGGCTTTCTTTGGAGGCCCTGCACGCCGAACTGACGAGTTGACCGGCCATGTACAGTCCTACCCAACTGTTCCTGATCTACTCCGGGCTCTTCTTCGCAGCCTTGGTCTTCAGCTTGTTGATCAACTCCGTGTTCATGCGCTTCGCACGCACCTTGGGCATGCGCGATGAGGAGCAGACCTTGATCCGTTGGAGCAGCGCGGCCAAGCCCTCCTTGGGCGGTATTTGCTTCTACATCCTCTTCCTCGCCTGCTTCTCACTCTACGGCGTGCTGTTCCCCGGTCTGAGCGCAGATGCTCTTCGACCTGACCTGCTGGGTTTGTTGGCAGCCACTTCCCTCGGCTTCCTCATGGGGCTTGCAGATGATGCCTACAACACCCGCCCGCTACTGAAATTCACCGTGCAACTTGGCTGTGGGGCCATCCTGATCGCCTCCGGCTCGTGCATCGACCTGTTCGAGCAACAATGGGCCAATGTGGCACTCACCTTGTTCTGGGTGGTGGGTATGATGAACTCCATCAACATGTTGGACAACATGGACGGGATCACCACGTCCGTTTCCATCGCCATCCTCATCGCCGGGCTCATGTCCATGCTCGTGATAGGCCCGGTGGACCCCGTATACATGGTGCTCTTGGTGGGAACCATGGCGGCGCTGGTCGGCTTCCTCTTCTTCAACTGGAACCCGAGCCGCATGTTCATGGGCGATACCGGCAGCCAATTCCTCGGGGTATTCCTCGCCTTCGTGGGGATCCGCTTCTTCTGGAACGCACCAAGCATCGAAGGCCACTGGGAACAGGCCCGTCAGGTCATGAGCGCCGTGATCGTTTTCCTGCTTCCCATCGTGGATACCACCGTGGTGACCATTTCGCGGATGGCCAAAGGACGATCGCCATTCGTAGGAGGCCGCGACCATACCACCCACCACCTCAGCTATGCTGGTTATAGTGATGGGCAGGTGGCCCTCATCTTCATCGGCGTGTCCTTGCTGCATGTGTTCCTTACCTTCGTGATGTGCAGGTACATCCGCGTGTGGACGAACCTTCATACCATCATCTTCGTTTCCTATGCGCTCGTGCTGTTCCTGACGTTCTTCATCCTGACCCGCCGAACACATCCACCATCGAAACCATGAACAACTTGCCTTCACCCCTGCGAACCGCACTGCGCACTTCGCTGTGGGCCTTGCTGCTCCTGGGCGGCTCGCTGGCACTGCACTTGTTCACCTACAGCACCTTCGTGGTGGATAACGACCTGGACCACCAGCGCAATTTCAACGATGGATACAAGGTGTTCTCCTTGACCATACCCAACGAGTTGGCCTTTTGCGATGAGAAGGTCCCCTTGGAAAGGCTCGATGTGCGCGAACGCCTGGATCGCGAATTGCTGGTGAACACCTACTGGCAAAGCAATACGCTGCTCGCACACAAACGTGCCGGGCGCTGGTTCCCGTTGATCGAAAGCGTGTTGAAGCGCGAAGGTGTGCCCGATGACCTGAAGTACATCGCACTGATCGAGAGCGGCCTCACCAACGTGGTCTCCCCGGCTGGTGCCACCGGGTACTGGCAATTCATGAAGGAGACCGGGCTGAGCCACGGGCTGGAGGTGAACGCCGAGGTGGACGAGCGCTACCACGTGGAAAAAAGTACCGTGGCAGCATGTAGATACCTGAAGGCCGGCTATGCCAAGTATGGCAATTGGGCGCTTGCTGCAGCTTCGTACAACCTGGGCCAAGGTGGCGTGGACAAACAACTCGGCAGGCAGAAGCGCGATAACTACTTCGACTTGCTGCTGAACGAAGAGACCGCTCGGTACGTGTACCGGATCCTGGCCATGAAAGAGATCATCCGCGATCCGGAACGTTACGGTTTCCACCTGCGGAAGAAGGATCTTTACGCCCCTTACCGCACACGCACCACGACGATCAACGGCCCTGTTCCCGACCTCGCCGATTGGGCCATCGCGAACGGCACCGACTACAAAACCTTGAAACTGCTCAATCCTTGGTTGCGGGACAACCGACTGACCAACCGCGAGAACCGCACCTACACCGTGCTGTTACCCGCAGAAGGCTTTGACTCCGCTCCCGCGGAGGACTGAGCCAGCCCGACGACAGACCTTGAAGACGGAAGCCAAGAAGAAAGGGAAGACCGCTGCTACACCGGTCCCCGCCGAAATGCCATTGATGGACGAGGACCACATCGAGGTGCTCGGTGCGCGCGTCCATAACCTGAAGAACATCGATGTGCGCATCCCGCGCGACAAGCTGGTTGTGATCACCGGCCTGAGCGGAAGTGGCAAGAGTTCCCTGGCCTTCGATACGATCCACGCAGAAGGGCAACGGCGCTACATCGAGACCTTCAATGCCTATGCCCGCCAGTTCCTCGGCGGCATCGAAAGGCCCGATGTGGATCTGATCACAGGCCTAAGCCCGGTCATCGCCATCGAGCAGAAGACCATAAGCCGCAACCCGCGAAGTACCGTGGGCACCATCACCGAGATCTACGACCTGCTCCGTCTGCTCTACGCCCGCGTGGCCGATGCCTTCAGCTATGTGACCGGCGAACCCATGGTGCGGTACACCGAGAAGCAGATCGTTGATCTGGTGATCAACGAGTACGAGGGGAAGGACGTGCTCATCCTCGCTCCCATCATCCGCGGCCGCAAAGGGCACTACCGCGAGTTGTTCGAACAGTTCCTGCGACAAGGTTTCCTCCGCGCCCGTGTGGATGGCAAAGTGATCGACCTCACCACGCGCCCGCGACTGGATCGCTACAAGGTGCACGACATCGAATTGGTGATCGATCGGTTGAAGGTGAAGGAGGGGGATCGCAAACGACTCTCCGAAACCTGCGCCACAGCCGTGAAATACGGCAAGGGCAACTTGATGGTGGTGGATGCGAAGACCGATCAGGCGCGCTACCTCAGCCGCAACCTGATGTGCCCCACCAGCGGTATAGCCTATGAAGAGCCCGAGCCGAACCTCTTCAGCTTCAACTCCCCTTACGGTGGGTGTCCCCGTTGTAGCGGCCTTGGACAGGTGACCGAAGTGGCGTTGGACAAGATCATCCCCGATCGCGGCAAGAGCGTGAAACGGGGGGCGCTAGTGCCGTTGGGTGCGTACAAGAACACCTGGGTGTTCAAGCAGATCGAAGCGGTGTTGGTATCGCACGGCCATGACCTGAACACGCCGCTCGAAGAGATCGAGGAGGCGGTGCTGATGTCCTTGCTCAACGGCATGGATGAGCCGCTAAAAGTGAGCAGCAACGTGGGCCTTAGCGACCGCACCGTGCAGTTCGAAGGCATCATCCCCTTCATCTTGGAACAGGCGGAAGAAGGCCCGAAGACCGCGCAGAAATGGGCATCGAGCTTCACCCACATGGTGACCTGCCCGGAATGTAACGGTAGCCGCCTGAAGAAGACCGCCTTGTTCTTCCGCCTCGATGGAAAGAACATCAACGAACTGGCTTTCATGAGCATCGCGGAGCTGCACCAGTTCATGGGCGGCCTGGTGGATCGCTTGGATGAGAAGAAAGCCTTGATCGCACGCGAAGCCGTGAAGGAGATCACCGCTCGCAGTCGCTTCCTGCTCGATGTAGGGCTGGATTACCTCATGCTCGATCGCAGCGCGCGAACGTTGAGCGGTGGTGAGGCACAGCGCATCCGGCTGGCCACCCAGATCGGTAGCCAGCTGACCGGTGTGTTGTACATCTTGGATGAGCCCAGTATCGGACTGCACCAGCGGGACGACCAACGCTTGATCAACAGCCTGCGCAACCTACGCGATGGTGGCAACAGCGTATTGGTGGTGGAGCACGACAAAGAGATGATGCTGAGCGCCGACCACTTGATCGACATCGGTCCCGGAGCAGGGGCGCACGGTGGACGCATCGTGGCACAAGGGCATCCGAAAGACCTTGCGGCCGGCGACAGCACCACGGCGAAGTATTTGCGCAACGAACTGCGGATCCCCGTTCCCAAGCAACGCCGTAAAGGCAATGGCGAACGCCTCTTCCTGCGTGGTGCAGCCGGCAACAACCTGAAGAACGTGGACGTGGATTTCCCGCTGGGCAAGTTCATCTGCGTTACCGGGGTGAGCGGTAGTGGCAAGAGCACGCTGATCGGCGATACGTTGTACCCGATCCTCAGCAAGCACTTCTACCGCAGCGATGCCCATCCGCTCACGTACACCTCCATCAAAGGATTGGAACACATCGACAAGGTGATCGAGGTGGATCAAAGTCCGATCGGCCGCACCCCACGTAGCAACCCGGCCACCTACACCGGCTTGTTCGATCATATCCGCGAACTGTACGCACAACTGCCCAGTGCGAAGATCCGGGGATACAAGGCCGGTCGTTTCAGCTTCAACACCGCCGGTGGCCGGTGCGAGACCTGCAAGGGTGCCGGGGTGCGCGTGATCGAAATGAACTTCCTGCCCGATGTGAGCGTGCCCTGCCAGACCTGCCGTGGCAAACGCTTCGATCGCGAAACGCTGGAAGTACGCTACAAGGGCAAGAGCATCGCCGACGTGCTCGCCATGCCCGTGGAAGAAGCCATGCAGCATTTCTCGGAGATCCCCCAACTGGCCATCAAACTGAAGACCTTGTTGGATGTGGGCCTCGGGTACGTAACGCTAGGGCAAAGCAGTACCACCCTCAGTGGCGGTGAAGCGCAACGCATCAAACTGGCCACCGAACTCAGCAAACGCGATACCGGTAGCACGTTCTACATCCTGGATGAACCCACCACGGGCCTTCACTTCGAGGATGTGCAGCAACTGATCAACGTATTGGATCGCTTGGTGGACCATGGCAACACCGTGCTGGTGATCGAGCACAACATGGACATCATCAAAGTGGCCGATCACGTGATCGATATGGGACCCGAGGGCGGAGGAGGCGGTGGCCAGGTGGTCGCGCGCGGAACACCCGAAGAGGTGGTCCTCATGGGCCGTGGACATACTTTCCCTTACCTACAGCAAGAACTGAACTGATCGTTCTGTCGCGAGTACGCGCGCCAACACCAATACACCACCACCATGGCAAGGACACCACAAGCCGACCAAGAGAGCGAACGCCGGATCAAGAAAGCCTTCAAACGCAAAGGCTGGAGCGAAGTGAAGGCCAATGATAGCTGGGCCATCTTCAAGATCATGAGCGAATTCGTTGAAGGCTTTGAGGCCATGCAACGCATCCGCCCATGCGTGAGCATCTTCGGCAGCGCTCGCACCAAGCCCGAGGCACCGGAATACCAGCTGGCGGAGAACATCGCATTCCTGCTCACCGGAAGTGGATACGGCGTGATCACCGGTGGTGGTCCAGGCATCATGGAAGCCGCCAACAAGGGCGCCCAACGTGGCGGGGGTACCAGTGTGGGCCTCAACATCGAACTGCCGTTCGAGCA
The DNA here is from genome assembly GCA_002482775.1 of Flavobacteriales bacterium UBA7690. GTDB lineage: Bacteria > Bacteroidota > Bacteroidia > Flavobacteriales_F > PHOS-HE28 > PHOS-HE28. The sequence goes on from DLGQ01000042.1 coordinate 13,873, forward strand.
ACAGCCCAATCCTTACATCGACAAGGAGAAGAGCATCAACTTCGATTACTTCTTCGTGCGGAAGGTGATGTTCATCAAATACAGCCAAGGATTCATCGTGCTGCCGGGTGGCTTCGGAACGCTGGATGAACTGTTCGAGGCCCTCACCCTGATCCAAACACAGAAGATCGGGCGTTTCCCCATCATCCTCGTGGGCACTAAATACTGGAAAGGCCTGATGGATTGGGTACGCAGCACCATGGGCGACCAGTACGCCTACATCAACACGGTGGATCTGGACCTGATCAGCATCGTGGACAGCCCAGAAGAGGCCGTGGGAGCGATCAATAGCTTCTACAGCAAGTACATGTTGAAGCCCAACTTCTAGGCTGCTCGTGGCCCCGAGCCACCGATCCAAGAAGCGCCATATCCCACAAAGGTGCTTCTCGTCAACAGGTTTCTGTTGGTATCGCTAAGTTCGCAGTCGCTGCCGCCGGGTGGCGTCCAGATACTTTTGGACGCATCAGGGGTAGCGCACCCTAGCGAACACCGACCATGAACCAACTGGTACTGCTCATCAATTTCATCGGGCTCCTGCTGATAGACCCGCTATTCCTCGCGGATATCAGCATCACCCAGAACATACCCACCACGATGACCCCAGGGAGCGAGGTCCGCGTGACGGTTACGGTGAACAAGGCTGAACTCGGCGGTTTCGCCAAACTCCAACTCGATCTGCCACCAGGGCTTACCGCCACGGCCATCGAGACCAAAGGAGCCTCCTTCACCTTCGCTGACCAGAAAGCCAAGTTCATCTGGATGGCGCTGCCGAGCACACCGACTTTCAAGGTGACCTACACACTAACGGCCGACGCTACCGTGAGCGGGAACCTCGCCATCCAAGGCCGCCTGTCTTACATCGAAGACAACGAGCGCAAGACGTTCGACCTTCCCACCTCTACCATCGACTTTGGTGCTGGTGGAGCCGTTCAAGTGGCCCAAACCACAACCACGGAAGAACCTTCGGCTCAGGATCTGGTCTCCGCTGGTGCCGGTGCACCTGCAGGGAGCACCATGATGGCCGTGATCGACAACGCCTCCGGTGTAGCGCCGATCCAAGGGGCCGGTGGTGTTACCGCCACACGCACCATCACGCCCGTAACGGAGAATGAGATGCTGGTGGAAGTGATCGTGAAGAAGGGCGATATCCGCGGCTTCGGCAAACTCCAAGAGACCATTCCTCCAGGCTTCACCGCACTGGAGAAGACAAGCAGCGAAGCCATCTTCACCGCGCAGGACCGCATCGCGAAATTCGTTTGGCTCAACCTGCCCGCCAGTGAAGAGATCAAGGTGGTGTACAAGCTGCGCGCTAACGAACGCCCAGAGGGCGAATACAGCATCGACGGTGAATTCGGCTACCTGCTGAACGACGAGACCCAGAAAGCCGTGCTCGGAACATCCAAGTTCTTCATCGGGCCCAAAGCTCTTGAAGCACTTGCCAACCAGGCCAGCAACATGGAACCGATGGCCAACCCCGATGCGGACCTGGCCAAACGCCAAGCCGAGGAAGAGGCCAAGCGCCAAGCCGATCTCGCCCAGAAGCAAGCAGCAGCATCGAAAGAGGCCCAAGCGGCCAGCGCAGCAGCTCGAAAAGCAGAAGCGGATCGCTTAGCCAAGGAACAAGCGACGGCCGCCAACCAGAACACCAAACCCGCGGAACAGCCCAAGAAGGTCACCACCATTCCCGCTCCCGAGAACGGTGTGGTGTACAAAGTGCAGATCTGTGCTGGCCACCGCGAAGTGGGCAAGAGCTACTTCAGCAGCCGACACCGCTACACCGGAGCGTTCAGTGTGGAACGCCACCAAGGCTGGATAAAGTACGTGACAGGTCGCTTCGGCTCCTACGCCGAAGCCCGTGACCAGCGCGTCACCTACAACACCGCAGGGCACAACTTCCCCGGCCCTTTCGTAACAGCCTATAACAACGGCGACCGCATCACCGTACAAGAGGCGCTCCTGTTGAGCAGCCAGAAGTGGGTGCAGTAGAGCGCCTGAACCAGAACGGACCGCATGCCCGATAACAACGGCTCTCCCCTTCGCATCCTCCGTTCTGTATTCGGCACCGCCTTCGTTGCCCTGCTTGCCTTTCCCACATCCGCACAAACGGATAGTACAGCACTTCCTGTTGGCATCGTTGCTCCTGTAGTGGAGGATGATGTCATCAAGCTGAAACCGACCTTCGGCATCGGCCCGGGCATGTTCGCGTTCTATGGCGATGTGGGCAACAACCATGGGACGTACAGCCCGTTGGTTACCCGTGTGGGCTACGAACTACGCGCAACAACGCCCATCACACCTTGGCTGGAAGTGGGTGCATACGCTCTTCACGGTCGCCTTGGTGTGAACGAGCGCAGCCTCACGCGCAACCTCAACTTCGAGTCACGGATCACGACCGGTGGCATCCAGTTCCGGTACAACTTCCTGCAACTGCTGAACCCGAAGCGCGTGGTGGAGCCCTACATCACAGCGGGGTTCGAGTCGGTGGAATTCCTGACGAAGACGGATCTGCGCGATGCCAATGGGCTCCCCTACCACTACTGGAGCGATGGCACCATCCGCGATATCGACGAGGGCGCAGCGAACGCTGGGCAAGCGGTGGAGCTACAGCGTGACTATTCCTACGAAAGTGACGTGCGCGAATCCAACTTGGATGGTTTCGGGAAATACCTCGAACGTACATGGGCCGTGCCCGTTGGTATCGGTGCTCGCATGGACATCGGTCATGGATTCGACTTCCGCATGGGCACCACCATGCACTTCAACCTCTCGGATCTGGTGGATGGTGTAACGGATCAAAGCCGTGAAGACCGCGCCGGTGATGCACGCAACGATCGGTTCTTGTTCTCTTCCTTCTCCATCGGCTACACCCTGCCGATGAAGGCGCCGAAGAAGAAAGCGAAACTGACGCCGCTGAACAGTGATCAGATCGACGAGCTCGCCTGGTTGGGCGATGAGGATGCTGATGGCGTGCAGGACATCAACGATAAGTGCCCATACACACCTGCCGGTGCCAAGGTGGATGCGTTCGGCTGCCCGCTGGATGGCGATAGTGATGGTGTACCCGACCATGACGATGATGAACTGAACAGCGCTCCGGGTGCTGCCGTGAATGCTCGCGGGGTCACCATCTCCGACGAGGACCTGCTCAACGCATGGCTCGCCTACAAGGATTCCGGCAACGTGAACATCGTGGCTTCCCGCGTGGAGTCCTTCGGCCCGATGAAACCCGCCGTGCAGAAGGTGAAGCGTGTGTACGTGGTGAAGGTGGGCGAGCAGGTGGAGAGCATCAGCGAAGACCTGATCCAGAAACTGCTGAGCATACCGGATATCCGCGCCATCGAACAGGGCGATACCACGTTCTATGTCGTGGGTAACTACGAGTCCATCCCCGAAGCACTGCGCCGCGAACTGGAGCTGAACGGCATCAAGGTGGAAGGCCGAGTGATGGCCGAAGAGAACGGACGCTTGATCGACGTGACAGATGAAGTGAATGCCGAGCGCGCCAAGATGTCCGGCGGTTCTACGCAAACAACAGCAACACCCACGGGTGAGATAATCGTCCGGGTGCAGCTGGGCGCTTTCCGCAATCCGCTTTCCAAGAACATCTTCGATGGTATAGACGATCTGGTGATCCTCAAAGGCGATGATGGATTGACGCGCTACTACACCGGCTCCTTCAAGGAGGTGAACCCTGCTGCTGCGCACAAGGTGCAAATGCTCCTGCGCGGCTTCGACGGGGCCTTCCTCGTGGCCTTCCGCGATGGCAAACGTATCGGCATGAAAGAGGCCGGTGCCAAGCTCACCGGACCCGAAGACCTCCGCAACGCACCCAGCGGAAGCATCGACAAGAGCAAGCTCCGTTACCGCGTGCAGGTAGGTACGTTCGTGGGCAACATCCCCATGGAGACCATGGGCAAGCTGATCGAGATGGGTGATATCCGTCCGATCACCAGCCCCGATGCCGTCCGTTACTACTACGGCCAGTTCACCAGCCGCAAAGAAGCTGATGATGCCAAGGCCGCGGTGGTGAAGAAAGGCTTTGCCGATGCCTTCGTCGTGGGCGATATGAACGGCTACATCATCCCCGCGGATGAGGCCGATCAACTGATGAAGCAGCCGTAAGGCAAGTCCACGTTCCGTAGTTGAAATGTGAGTTCCTTCGCAATAGCGCGAAATGGCCATGCGTTGAGCTTACGCCCACTACCTTTCCAGACCTTTCCCCACCACCCATGTACCGCTTGCTTCGTCGTGCGCGCGTGATGCTCCACGCTGCGTTGGTCGCGCTTGTCCTTCTCGCTGGTTGCCGCTCGCAGGACGCGCCGTTCGCGCCTGATGCAGCGTTCACACCCTACATACCAGCCTTCACCGCAGGGCACATCAGCGCGCGTGCGCCCATCCTTGTCCGGATCGCCGAAGGGCAGACCTGGAAGGACTCCTCAGCCACCGCTATCCAAGAACTCTTCGACCTGGACCCGGATGTTGACGGCACGGTACGCTGGCATGATCAGCAGACGCTCGCGTTCCAACCGGCAGAACGCTTGGCGCAGGAGAAGACCTACACCGTGAACTTCAAGCTCGGCGAGCTGATCAGCGTGCCAAGTGGCTTGGAGACCTTCAAATTCCAAGTGACCACGGTACGCCAAGGGATCGACGCGCGCGTGAGCGATATGCAATCCCTCTCGCCCACCGACCTGACGTGGCAGCGCTTGATAGTGGCGGTGCAGACCGGCGATGATGCGACCGGCCAAGACCTGGAGGGCTGTTTCAACGCCACACAACAAGGACGGAAACTATCGCTCACGTGGGAGCACGAACCCAACGGCCTCTACCACCGCTTCACCGTGGATAGCGTGATGCGCGCCGAAAGTGCGTCCTCCGTGGAGATCGTTTGGGATGGAGATAAGATCGGATCCGAAGATGGCGGCACACTGCCGTTCAACGTGCCCGCTATCGGCGATCTAGCGCTCATCTCATCGTCCACGGATTCCGACGGTGAACAGAGTGCAACGCTACTCTTCAGCGATCCGCTCGATGCCGACCAGGACATGAACGGACTGGTGGGGATCATGGGCGCGGAGAACGTGCGCGTTTCCGTGGAAAGCAACAAGCTCATCCTCTACCCTGCCGACCGGCTCAGCGGCGATCACCAAGCCTATGTTGCCGCCGGTGTACGCAACGTGAACGAACGTCCGCTAGGCCACGACATCACCGTGGACCTCACCTTCGAGGAACTGAAACCCGCGATCCGCATGGTGGGCAAGGGTTCCATCCTTCCTTCCTCGGATGGGCTCGTGATGCCCTTCGAAGCCGTGAACTTGAAAGCGGTGGACGTGCGTGTGGTGAAGATCCACGAGAGCAACGTAGCGCAATTCCTGCAGGTGAACATGTTGGATGGCGATCGCGAACTGGCCCGCGTGGGGCGCCTGATCACCAAGAAAACGATCCCGTTGAAGACAGCCGATGCACCCGACCTCGGACGCTGGAACCGCTTCTACCTGGACCTGGAACAACACATCAAAGCCGAGCCCGGTGCCATCTACCGTGTGGAACTCTCCTTCTCGCGCAAATACTCCGTGTATCCCTGCAGCGATGATGGAACTGCCGAAGAGCCCGAAGTGGAACGCACGTGGGAGGAGGAACAGGCGCAGTACGATCAATACCAGGACTACTGGTATTACGATGATTACTACTACGACGACTACGAGCACGAAGAACGCGAGGATCCCTGCACGCCATCGTACTACATGCGCAACACGTCGGTGGCACGCAACATCCTGGCTTCCGATCTGGGCCTCATCGTGAAAGGCGGCAACGATGGTTCGCTGTTGATCGCCGTGAGCGACCTGCGCACCACGGACCCCATGTCCGGTGTGAAACTGGATGTGCTGGACCTGCAACGCAAGAGCTTGGGCCAAGTGGTGACCGACCGGGAAGGACTGGCCACCTTACCTGCAAGCAAACACAAGCCATTCCTGCTCGTCGCTTCCAAAGACACACAACGCGGCTACCTTCCCTTGGGTGATGGCAACGCGCTATCCGTGAGTGAATTCGATGTACAGGGGGAAGCGATCCAACGTGGCTTGAAAGGTTTCCTCTACGGCGAACGCGGGGTGTGGCGCCCGGGTGATTCGCTCTACCTCGCCTTCATGTTGCAGGATGCGCAGAACAAACTGCCGAAGGATCATCCTGTGGTGTTGGAACTCACCGACCCACGTGGTCGACTGGATCAGAAACATGTGCGCACCACTTCCGTGAACGGGGTGTACGCCTTCCGCTGTGCCACCGCTACCGATGCACCAACAGGCTTCTGGAACGCACGCGTGGTGGTGGGTGGAACGTCCTTCCACAAAAGCATCCGTATCGAAACGGTGAAGCCGAACCGCTTGAAGATCCACCTCGATGTGGGCGAACGCATCACTGGGGCCGGCGAACAACGCGTCGCATTGAAGGCCAATTGGCTGCATGGTGCTCCCGCTCGCGGTTTAAAGAGCCGCGTTACCGTGACCATGGATGCTGGTGCAGCCAACTTCAAAGGATACGAGCACTTCACCTTTGACGACCTGCGCACATTCGTTCCCGAAGAGGAACAAGTCGCCTTCGACGGGACCTTGGATGAGCAGGGCGAGACCACCTTCCCACTGGAACTGCAAGCGGGACGTAGCGCCCCTGCCATGGTGCGGACCAACATCGTGACGCGCGTGTTCGAAGCTGGCGGCGATGCCAGTATGGACCGCACTTCCGTGGACTATTACCCCTACTCCGCGTACACGGGTATCCGCGCACCGGAAGCCTTCAACGCGTGGGGAAGCCTGGTCACCGATACGAGCTATGCGCTGCCGGTGGTGGCGTTGGATGCGAATGGAAAGCCATTGGCCGGTCACGCCTTGAAAGCACAGGTGTACAAGATGCAGCGCAATTGGTGGTGGGATGGCGACCTTGATGGGGCGGCCAACTACATCAGTTCACCAAGCGTGGAACTGCGCGAGGAGTTCGACCTGAAGACCGACGCGAAAGGCCGCACAACGTTGAAGTTCCGCGTGAGCCGTCCGGATTGGGGGCGCTTCACCGTACGTGTGACCGATCCCGTTAGCGGCCATAGCAGCGCGCTCCAGTTCTACTTGGACTGGCCCGGTTGGGAAGGTCGCTCGCGCCGCGAGGAGCCGGAACAAGCCGCGATGCTCAGCTTCAACAGTGACAAGGACACCTACAACGTCGGTGATCAAGCTACCCTCATCATCCCCAGTGCTGGCAGTGGCCGCGCGTTGGTGAGCTTGGAGACCGGCAGCCGCACCATCGATGCCGTGTGGGTGGACCTGAAGGAAAAAGAAACACGCTACACGTTCCCGGTGACCGCCGACATGGCACCGAACGTGTATGCGCACGTGACCGTGGTGCAACCGCATGCGAAGACGTTGAACGATATGCCCATCAGGCTTTACGGTGTGATCCCCATCCTGGTGGAAGATGCGATGACACACCTGCAACCGGTGATCACCATGGCCAAGGAGATCAAGACCGATGCGCCGTTCGAGGTGGAGGTGAGCGAACAGGACGGCGATGCCATGACGTACACACTGGCCATCGTGGATGAAGGTCTCCTGGATCTCACGCGCTTCAAGACACCCGATCCATGGAAACACTTCTATGCGCGCGAAGCGTTGGGTGTGCGTACGTGGGATGTGTACGACCAGGTGATCGGTGCGTTCGGAAGGCAGATCGCACGCGTGTTGGCACTTGGTGGAAGTGATGATGCCGGTCCTGCGGAGAACGCGAAGGCCAACCGCTTCAAGCCCGTTGTGAAGTACGTGGGGCCGTTCAAACTGGAACGTGGAAAGAAAGCGAAACACAGTTTCACCATCAGCAATTATGTTGGATCCGTGCGTGTGATGGTGGTCGCCACCGATGGCGAAAAAGCCTACGGCAATGCGGAGAAAGCCGTGCCGGTGAAGAAACCGTTGATGGTGCTCGCTACCTTGCCGCGTGTGCTTTCACCCGGTGAAACGGCCGATCTGCCCGTGACCGTTTTCGCCATGGACGCGAAGGTGAAGGAGGTGAAGGTGAAACTTGAACCGAACAGCTTCCTCATCCTGGAAGGCCCGGCCGAAAAGACCATCCGATTCAACAGCGTGGGTGATCAAGTGGTGCGGTTCAACGTGCGTGTGAAAGAAGCCATCGGGGTGGCCAAGGTGAAGGTGAGCGTGAGCGGTGCGGGAGAAAGCGCTTCGGAGTCCATCGAGTTGCAAGTGCGACAACCTAACCTGCCGGTGACGGATGTGACGGAAGTCTACCTGGAACCCGGCAAGAGCTGGCAGGAAACACCTGAACCAATCGGCATAGCTGGCACCAACAGCGCATACGTGGAAGTGAGCACCATTCCGCCGGTGGACTTCGGCCGTCGGTTGCAGTACCTGATCGATTACCCGCACGGGTGTTTGGAGCAGACCACATCCAAGGCCTTCCCCCAGCTCTTCATCGCGAAAGTGATGGACCTGCCCACGCGCACCGAGCAGAGCATGCGTGCCAACGTGGAGGCAGGGCTGCGCAAGATGAGCCAGTTCCAACGTGCCGATGGCGGCTTCAACTACTGGCCCGGGAATGGCGACTACTACGACGATTGGACATCGATCTACGCTGGCCACTTCATGGTGGAAGCACAACGCGAAGGGTTCAAACCCGCAGGCAACACGTTGGCCAACTGGCTCTCCTTCCAACGCAAAGCCGCACGCGAGTGGCAAGGCACCATTCCTACCGGTTGGTCGCGCGAAGCCACACAGCTTACACAGGCGTACCGCTTGTACACCTTGGCGCTCGCCAAACATCCCGAACTGGCCGCAATGAACCGCTTGCGCGAACAACGCGACCTCTCCATCATGGCACGCTGGATGTTGGCGGCGAGCTATGCGTACGTTGGGCAGAAAGACGCCGCGAAAAAGCTCGTGGACGGTGTTCCGGATGCGATCCAAGCGTATACCCAACAAGGCTACACCTACGGCAGTGATCTGCGCGACGAGGCGATGATCGCTGAGGCGTTGATGAACATGGGCGAGACCGCGAAAGCCGCTGGCGTTATCCAGCGCATCGCCAAGAACCTGAGCAGCGAAGGGTGGTACAGCACACAGACCACGGCTTTCGGATTGATGGCGACCGCGCACTTCTCGCAACAGGACAAGCTGGGCAAAGGCATCAGTTACGAACTCACGGTGGATGGTAAGGCCAAGGACAAGTTCACCGAGAAAGCCATCAGCCGCCTGGACCTGCCCACGCCGAACGGCAAAGGCAACGCAGCCATCGCGAACACGGGGAAGACAGGGCTGTATGTGCGTTATGTGCGCACTGGTGTGCCGCTCGCTGGTGAAGAAAGCGCCAGTGCCCGCGGGTTGAACATGAACGTGGTGTACACGACCATGGATGGCAAGGCGATCGATCCGGGCCGCATTGAACAAGGCACGGACTTCGTCGCGGTGGTGAAGCTCACCCATCCCGGTGTGGTGGATGGTTATCAGCAATTGGCGCTCACACAAGTGTTCCCTTCCGGTTGGGAGATCCGCAACAGCCGGATGGAAGGCAGTGAAGGTGCCGTGCCGATGTCCGCCTTCACCTACCAGGATGTACGCGATGATCGGGTGATGACCTACTTCGACCTGTGGCGCGGGAACACGGTGACCTACCGCGTGATGCTGAACGCTTCCTATACCGGACGTTACTACCTGCCGGGCGCCTCTTGCGAAGCCATGTACGACCACACGGTGAATGCACGAAGCATGGGCCGTTGGGTGGAAGTGGTGCCCGCCGGTGGATCCGAAACCGTCCGGAAGTGACACGCGCGCGCGAAGCATGAAGCGTTGGCGAAAACGCCTGCTGATCGCATCCGCAGCATGCGCTTTCGTGCTCGCATGGGCACGCTGGGGACCGATGGATCCACTGTTCACGGCGCCGCGGAGCACGGTGCTGTTGGATCGTGAGGGCGGGACGCTTGCGGCCACTGTGGCCCGTGACGGGCAATGGCGGATGCCCGCTGGAGACTCCATCCCGATCCGGTTCCAGCAATGCTTGATCGCGTTCGAAGACCGACATTTCCGTTCGCACTTCGGTGTACACATCCCATCACTCATCCGCGCGGCACAACAGAACCGGAAAGCTGGGCATGTGGTGAGCGGTGGAAGCACCATCACCATGCAAGTGGCGCGTATGGCCCGAGGGGACAAGCCACGCACGTGGTGGAACAAACTGGTGGAAACCCTGATCGCGCTGCGGCTTGAGGTACGCTACCCGAAGGATGCGATCCTGGCACTGTATGCTGCCAACGCACCGTTCGGCGGTAACGTGGTGGGCCTGGATGCGGCCGCATGGCGCTGGTTCGGTCGTGCTCCACACCAACTCGGCTGGGCCGAAAGCGCAACGCTCGCCGTGTTGCCCAACGCTCCAGCGCGCATCCATCTGGGACGCCAACGCGATGCCCTACTGCAGAAACGCGATCGCCTCCTCTCCTACTTGCGCGACAACGGTACGCTGGACAGCCTCTCGTGCGCACTCGCCAAGAGCGAACCGTTGCCCGATAGGCCCTTGCCCTTACCACGCCATGCCCCACACCTGCTCACCACACTGGAGCAACAAGGCCTTCGCGGCGAACGCATCCGCAGCACCGTGGATGCCGGCATGCAACATCGGGTTGCCGCTATCGCCGAACGACATGCACAAGCCCTGCGTGCGAATGAGGTCCACAATGCTGCGGTGCTGGTCCTCGATACACGGTCTGGCGAAGTGCTGGCCTACCTCGGCAACCTGCCCTCTGCGGATGTGGCACATGCCGGCGCGGTGGACATCATCCATGCACGGCGCAGCGCAGGGAGTTTGCTAAAACCCTTCCTCTATGCGGACATGTTGCAAAGCGGTGAGCTGATGCCGGATCAACTCGTTGCCGATCTGCCCACCCATTATGAAGGCTTCGCGCCGCGCAATTTCGACGAGCGGTACGATGGTGCCGTTCCCGCTTCGCTCGCGCTCGCGCGTTCGTTGAACATTCCCGCTGTTCGCGCCTTGCACCACCATGGCATCGAGCGCACGCTCCGCACCTTGCGGAGCATGGGCCTTGCACACATCGACCGTTCGGCTGGCGACTATGGGCTTTCACTGGTGGTGGGCGGAGCAGAGAGCACGCTGTGGGAATTGACCGGCGCGTATGCGTCCATGGCCCGGATACTTCTGAAGGAACCGAACGCCATCCATCCGCCAGTAGCCGTACGCGTAGAAGAAGCGATCGCATCCACTGCTCCTTCCACCGCCTTGAAGGCCTCGGCCATTCACCACACCTTCCTTGCCTTGCAGCAGTTGAATAGGCCGGAGATGGAGGCTGGTTGGCAGTTTTTCGCGGGGCAGGAGCGCATCGCGTGGAAGACAGGCACCAGTTTCGGGCACCGTGATGCGTGGGCCATCGGCGTCACCGATCTGTTCACCGTGGGTGTTTGGACAGGGAACGCCGATGGAGAAGGTAGGCCCGGCCTCACCGGTACCTTGGCAGCAGCACCCATGTTGTTCGAGATCTTCGGCCAGTTGCCGGATGGGCATGGTTTCGATCCGCCGTTCGATGACCTGGAGCGCATGTCCGTTTGCAGAAGCAGTGGCTTCCGTGCAGGTCGGGATTGTTTGCCGGTGGATACGCTGCCGATCATCCGCGAAGCACTTCGCACCGCACCGTGCACCTATCACCATCGCCTGTTCGTGAATGCGGAAGAAGACCAACAGGTGCCGCCCGGAGCCGATGGCCATTGGGTACACTGGTTCGCGCTACCGCCCGCGATGGAGCACTATTACGCCGCTTCGCATCCCAACTACCGCTCCATGCCCGCCACTGCATCGGATGGTGTTGACGCGCCCATGGGGTTGATCTATCCGGAGCCGGGTGCGCACCTCTTCATTCCTGTGCAACTGGACGGCTCGCACACGCAGGTGGTGTTGCACGCCGCCCACCGTGATCCGCATTCAAGCATCAACTGGGATCTCGATGGCAGCTTCATCGGCCGCACCGTTGGTGACCACCGCTTGCCCGTGGACCTTCAACAGGGAACACACCAGCTAACTTTGACCGACCAGCAGGGCCGAACGCTTTCCTCCTGTTTCCATTGCACCCGAGGTACCGCCGGCCACACCACCGAATGAAGTCGACCCTCACCGCGCTCCTCGTTTCCATCCCTTCCCTACTTCTCGCGCAGCCGGATACGCTTTGGATCCCAACAAGCGGGGCCGTGGTTCCACATGCCGTGGTGTACGAGCCCGTGCGCCCGGATCCCCAGTACAAGCGCATAGGAAAATTCACTGCCGACACCAGCAAAGTGGCGGTGAGCATGGACTACAAGCGCGGCCATGCCTCCGGTGTGTACCGCGCCTACTATCCCGATGGTCGCCCGCTCATATTCGCCGTGTACGGATGGGACAGTCCGCATGGCGATTGGACCGAGTACGATGTGGCTGGCGCCATCAGCCTGAAAGGACAGTACCGCAGCGGTTTGCGCGACGGCACCTGGGCATTCAAGAAGGATGGCATAGTAGGGCAGTACAAAAAAGGGCTGAAGCATGGGAAATGGAAGTATTTCCAAGGCGAGATCCCTGTGCGCACTGAGAAATACAAGAAGGACAAGCTGAAACGCACCCGCACGTTGGGACCACGTTAACGACCTTTCACGAACTTTCACTCCCCATAAGGCAACCCGGCACGCCTTTGGCGCGTTCTACGCTACGATCTCCTATGCACTTGCGCTACCTACCCCTCCTCCTGGTCCTTGCACTGCCCGTAACACAAACGGAAGCCCAGGCCCAACAGGACAACGACCCGCTTACCACGGGAAAGCTCGGCTCCCTGCTCTACCACATCGACCGCATGTATGTGGACGATGTGGACAAGGACAAGTTGGTAGATGCTGCCATCGTGAGCATGCTGGAAGAATTGGACCCGCATTCCATCTATATCCCCAAAGAGGACTTGGAAGAGGTGAACGAACCGTTGAAGGGCAACTTCGAAGGGGTCGGTATCCAGTTCAACATCATTCGCGACACCATCTATGTGGTGGATGCGATACCCGGTGGACCTTCCGAACGCATCGGCATCCGCGCTGGCGACCGCATCATCAGCATCGAGAAAGAGAACGTGGCCGGTGTCAGCTTCAAGAACAGCGATGTGATGAAACGGCTGCGGGGAAAGAAAGGCACCAAGGTGGACGTGGCCATCCTCCGCAAAGGCGAACCCCAAGCGCTGGACTTCACCATTACACGCGACAAGATCCCCATCTACAGTGTTGAAGCCTCCTACATGGCTGAACCCGGTGTGGGTTACATCAAGGTGAGCCGGTTCAGCGCCACCACCATGAAGGAATTCCGCGAGAAGCTGACCGAGTTGAAGACCGCCGGCATGAAGGACCTGATCCTGGACCTGCAAGGCAACGGTGGCGGCTACCTGCGCACGGCGATCGAAATGGCCGATGAATTCCTCGGTGATCGCAAGTTGGTGGTCTATACCGAAGGACGAACCTCTCCTCGCGAGGACACCTACTCCACCAAGGATGGCTTGTTCGAGAAAGGCCGTCTAGTGGTGCTCGTGGACGAAGGATCCGCCAGCGCCAGCGAGATCGTGAGCGGTGCCATCCAGGATTGGGACCGTGGCTTGGTGGTGGGCCGCAGGAGCTTCGGCAAAGGTCTGGTTCAACGGCCGGTGATGTTGAGCGATGGGTCTGCCGTGCGCCTTACCGTTTCCCGCTACTACACCCCTTCGGGGCGCTCCATCCAGAAATCATACGAAGAAGGTGTGGAAGCGTACCAGCGCGAGAAATCGGAGCGCTTGTCCAAAGGCGAGCTCACCTCGGCGGACAGCATACACGCCAGTGATACCGTGAAATATTTCACCATGAACAAACGTGTGGTGTACGGCGGTGGCGGGATCATGCCGGATGTGTTCGTGCCCATCGACACCACCCAAAGCAGTGAATACTTCGGGCAGCTGGTGCGGAAAGGGGTGCTCAACACCTTCGCCCTGGCCTATGTGGATGAGCATCGTGCCGAGTTGGCCGCTGCCTACACCGCTCCTGACGTGTTCAACACCAAGTTCCTGGTGACCGATGAATTGCGGAAAGCGCTACAAGTTGCGGCCAAAGCCGACGGCATCGAACCCGACCCCGTTGGCCAGATCCGGTCGGAAGAGCTGATAGATCTGCGCCTCAAGGCATTGATCGCCCGCGACCTGTGGAACACCTCGGCCTATTGGCAGGTGATCAATGCGGGGAATCCGGTGGACCGCAGCTTTCAACGGGCGTTGGAAAGTTTGAACAACGACACCTTCCAGAAACTCGGGATGGCCAAGTATTAAGCCAGCCTGCCCCCGTGCCACCTGTTAATGGCCTGTTAAGGCCCTGCCCAAAGCCGCAGGTTGTGCTAAATTCGCGCCACAAATCGACCCCCGAACACCAATGAAAGACAAGATCCAGATCGCGTTGCTAAGTGTGATCGCCATCGCCTTGGTGGCCCTCGCAGTATCCCAATTCAGTGGCAAAAGCGAAGGTGGGAGCAACACCGTAGCCGCCTCGAACAATGTGGCTGCCACGATCGACCCGACCAAACCGGCCGATACGTTCGATCCGTTGGCCAATGCCGCACCGGTGGACAACACACCTAAAACAACGATCAACTTCGCCGAATACGAGCACGATTTCGGGAACATCAAGCAAGACAGCGAGAACAAATACGTGTTCAAGTTCACCAATACCGGTACTGAACCGTTGATCATCGAGACGGCCAACGGCTCCTGCGGTTGCACCGTGCCGAACTACCCGAAGGCACCTATCCCTCCTGGTGGCACTGGCGACATCGAGGTGGAATACAAGCCTGGCAAGCAGGAGAACGCCCAAACGAAGACCGTAACGGTGATCGCGAACACCGAACCCAAGGAAACCACGCTCCGCATCACCGCGAACGTGCAGAAAGTGGGCTGATCCTCGTTCTACGAAGCACGATCGAAAGCCGCCCTGATGGGCGGCTTTCTCTTTTCCACGACCACCGGTGCTGAATACGTCCCCATCCTTGGGCAACTGGCCGTTCCACATTGCGTCATCCTTATGGACAAGCAACGGTCCAAGAACTTTGACCCCTGTGATCACATCAGCCGTCGCACGACGGATCTTGACGCTATTCTTCGCAGCGGGTTCGGTGTGCAGCGGTGTAGCTCAATCGATCCCCTTTACCAGCGGCCCTATCCCGTTGTGTGATTCGAGCACGTTCACCGCCAACGTGAGCGGTGTGGGGTGGCTCGGTAGTCCTTGGACCCCATGGTCATCCTGGCTCGAGTCGCTCACCATCAATATCACATCGGATCACCCGCAAACTCTGAGCATCTCGCTAACCTCGCCAGAGGGCACCACCTTGGTGCTCTCTGCCTTCAACGGTGCAGGTGGGCAGAACTACACCGGTACCACTTTCATCTACGACGGGTGGACGCCGATCACCACCGGGACCGCCCCGTTCACGGGTACGACGTGGGCGCCGCAAGGTGGATCGTTCAGCATTTTCAACAACGAGTACGCGGATGGTACATGGACCATTTCGGTGGTGGACACCGCTTGTGCCAACGGCGGCATAGGCCCCGGCGGGAATTGGACACCTGGCTGGTTCGATGGAAGTGGGGGCAACGGCGGCTTCGCCTTCGGCTTCTCCAGCGGGCCACCACCCTGCATGGGCGGCATTCCTTGGGGCCAAGAGACGATATGTCCGGGGCAGACGGTGGACATCCTCGGTTATTACACCAGCCAGATGTCGTGGTACGAATACACCATAACACCCTGGGGTAACCCCGTGCCCGACTACACGGCAGTGAGCGAACCTGGAACTTATTCCGTGGATGCGTACGATCCGTGGGAAGGCTGCTGGTATAGCGCGACCTTCGAAGTGATCGGGGCGCCGCAGATAGACCTGGGACCAGACCAGACGGTGGAACAGTGCAGTGGTGATGGTCCCGTCAACTTATCCGCCCTGTTCACCATCCCTCTTGGAACGGCTGCTTGGTGGCACGATGCAACGCCGATCAGCAATGGTGCTTCCACCGCTGTTTCGCTCCCGGGCAGCTACCGCGTTGTAGGAGGTTATGGCACAGGATGCAGCGATACCGCGTACGTGGCCGTCACCTTCCCTACCAGCCCTGATCTGGGCTTGGATCAGACCTTGAGCATTTGCCAAGGCGGAAGTGCTGATCTTTCCACGCTCTTCAATACGACCGGGCTGTTGTCGAGTTGGAGCTATGGCGGCGTGCCGTTCAACACACCTGCGGTTGCATCCGTCGCTGGAACCTATACCCTGCAAGCCAGTTCTAGTGAGGGTTGTACCGATGAAGCCAGCGTAACACTGAACGTAAGCGCCCAACCTGCTCTGGGACCGGATCAGTCGGCTGTAGTTTGTGGCGGTTCCAATGTGGACCTCACCGCCCTGTTCGATCCCGGTGGTTTCGCTACCACCTGGTACTTCAACAACGCAGTGATACCTACCCCCACCGCGGCAACAACGCCTGGCACATACATCGTTATGGCCGGTGCAGGCAACTGCTCCGACGCTGCGCAGGTGCTCCTTAGCGCGGCAACGCAACCGAACCTTGGTGCCGATGTGACGGCCAGTATCTGCGCAGGTTCCACGGTGGATCTTACATCGTTCTACCTCACAGGAGGACTATCCACCACCTGGTATTTCGGTGGTAACGTATTGAACACCCCGACCAGCGCAGGATCCGAGGGGCAGTATCTCTTGGTGGCCAACACCAATGCCGGTTGCGTGGATAGCGCGGTGGTGACCGTGAACAGTGATGTACAACCGTTCATCGGTGCCGATATGACCGTGCAATTCTGCAGCAACACCACCTTCGACCTTTCTCCGCTTTACAACACCACCGGTCTCGATGCCGAGTGGACAAGGCTTGGCGCTACTGTGGCCGACCCCACTGCGATCATGAACGGCGGCACCTACCGGCTGGTGGTCTCGTATGGCACCATGTGTACGGATACGGCCTTCGTGAACGCGGAATTGATGATGAGCCCGCAACTCGCACCGGACATGTACGCTTCGGTATGCCAAGGCGAAGGGGAGGACCTGGTGAGCTATTTCAACTTCGTGAACGTTACCACGGCATGGACGCTGGCCGGGGTAACCGTACCCGATGCGGGCGCAGCGACAGAAGATGGTCTCTACCGTGTGATCGCCACCAACGGGGATGGTTGTTCCGATACGGCTTTCGTGGACCTTTCGGTAGACATGCCACCGGTGATCGGTGATGATCAGGACATCACCGCTTGCGAAGGGACCTCCGTTGATCTTACCGCCCTCTACTCCACTGGCTCGAACGTGAACGCATGGACCTTCGCAGGAGCCATCATCGACGATCCATACGGCGCTTCTGAGGCAGGTGCCTATACGCTCACCAGCACCAATGCTTCGGGGTGTTCAGCTTCGGCAGCGGTAACGCTCACCTTGGAGACCGCACCACAGTTAGGCGCTGACCAAGATGCTTCCGTGTGTGCGGGTACACCATTCGACCTTACAAGCCTATACGATACCGCTGGGCTCAGCGCTGTATGGACGCGCAGTGGTACCATCGTGGCGGATCCAGCAGCAGTTACATTGACCGGACAATACGTGTTGGAAGTCGCCAATGCCGCAGGTTGCACGGATGAGGCGGTGGTCTCCTTCACCGCGAACCCGCTTCCCGTGCCGGGTGCTGACGCGACGATCACGCTTTGTCCTTGGCAGACGGTGGATCTGACCACGACCTTCAACACCAGTGGTGCGAACGTATCCTACACGTTCAACAATGACCCGGTGAGCGACCCCACAGGTGTTAGCGAAGCCGGTGAATACGTGATCGTGCTGGTGGATGAGAACGGATGCACCGGTGAAGCCACAGCTACCCTTTCGCTGATCGATTGTGAATGTGTGGCGGACTTCGCCCATGATGCCCAGTGTGTGCAGGACCCCGTTCAGTTCACCTTGCTTGCTGATTCAACCATACTTGGCGTCCATTGGGACTTCGGTGGTTCTGCTGTTGCCTCTTCGGCCATTCACCCCATGGTGGAATTCGCCGCTGGTGAAAGCGTAGTGGTGACCTTACAAGCCACCTTGAGCTGCGGTGTGGTGGAGATCCTACGCACGATCGAATTGGAAGATTGCTCCCAGCGCTGCAACGTGTACATCCCTTCCGCTTTCACCCCGAATGGTGATGATGTGAACGAGGCGTGGACCTGGCAGGGGAACTGCGATCCGAAGAACTTCAGCATGACCATCTTCGACCGGTTCGGAGAATTGATCTTCGCTTCCACCGACCCTGACAAAGCGTGGGATGGCACCTATGCCGGTAAGCCCACGCCGCCCGGTGTGTATGCCTATCGCGTTGGGTACACGTTGCCCTACCAGCAGCACAAACAAGTGGCGGGATCGATCACGCTGTTGCGGTGATCGGCACAGTTAGCCTACGAGCAACTTATCGATCGCTGCGGCCAGCTTGTGATCCTTCTCGGTGACCGCACCACCGGCATCGTGCGTGTTCAAGGCGATGTGAACGCTGTTGTAAACGTTGCTCCAATCCGGGTGGTGGTTCTGCTTCTCGGCGAGGAAGCCCACACGCGTCATGAAGGCGAACGCCTCGCTGAAGTCCTTGAACTTGAAGGTGCGGCATAGCTTGCCTTCAACGATGGTCCATGCTGTTGCGCTCATCGGTGTATGGGGAGTTGGATCATGTCCGGAGCGGTGTTTCGCACGAGCTGCATCTCTTCCACCAAATGTTTCGCCCCGGCGAACTTGTCGATGATGAAGAGCACGTAGCGCGCATCCACGCAGATGTTGCGGCACTTGTCCGGGTCGAACTGGATATCGCTCATGGTGCTTTCCCAGGTGCGATCGAAGTTGAGGCCGATGAGCTCGCCACGGCCGTTCAACACCGGACTACCGCTGTTGCCTCCCGTGGTGTGCAGCGAAGAGGTGAAGCAGACGGGCATGGTGCCATCAACGCCGTATTCGCCGTAATCCTTCGCGGCGTGCAGTTCCAGCAAGCGCTTGGGCAGATCGAACTCCACATCGCCGGGCACGTACTTCTCCACCACGCCATCCAGTGTACTGAAGGCATCGTACACCACACCATCACGCGGCAAGCTGCCCTCCACTTTACCGTAGGAAAGACGCATGGTGCTGTTGGCATCGGGCCAGAACGTGCGAGTGGGTTCCATCTCCATCATGCCCTTGACGTAGGTCCGCATGTTGGTCTCGATGCGATCACCCAAGGCACTGTGTTGCGGGCGGACCTGTTCCAGGAAGCTCTTGAAGAAACTGCGCGAAGCCCGATACGCTGGATCGTTGTTCATCAGCTTCACGTACTTCTTCGGCTTCAGCTTCAACGCTGCGGTGAGCTTGGCCTGATCCACGAGCACGCTGCGTGCATAGAGATCCTCCACCCATGCGTCGGTATCCCCTTTGAACTTCGTGTCGATCTCCTTCAGGATATCGGGCTGGGAAGTGAGGGGAACATTCGCACGGTAGATGGGCAACAGCGCTTTGAACACGCGCTTGTCCACCTCCACATCGTAATCCTTGAAATATCCCGGCAATACACTGACGCGCTCTTCCGCCTTCGCGCCGAACTTGTTCTCGGTCACCAAGCGTTGGTGCTCTTCGGTGAGCTCACGGAAGCCATCCGCGAAGCGCAACACCTCCGGGCCGTAGTACACCATTTCCACGAAGAGGTCGCGCGCAGTGGCGAGCGGGACGTATTGCCCGTAGAGATCCTTCATGGCCGGTAGCACGGCTTCCAGGTCCGCGCGCCCGAGTTCCTTGGCCTTGGCCTGATAGGCAGCTTCCTGTGTGCGCTTCTTGTCCAAGGTGCGTAGTTCTTTCAGCCCGCGCACTTCACCGATCCATTTCTTGTAGGCATTGCTGATGCTCGATTGTTTGTCGGCGTACTGGATCCTTGTCTTGTCGCTGTTGCGCATGGCGGCATCGATCACGTCCAAACTTGCCGCACGCATCTTGATCCGCAATGGATCGGCGGTGTTCATCACGTAGTCCACCGCATAGGAGCTGAGGTAGCGTTGGGTGCTGCCGGGGAAACCGAAGATCATGGCGAAGTCGCCCTCCTTCACCCCTTCCACACTGATGGGCAGTGAATGGCGTGGAACGAACGGCACGTTGGCTTCGGAAGCCTCGGCGGGTTTGTTGTCCGCACCGGCGTAGATGCGGAACAGGCTGAAGTCGGCATTGTGCCGAGGCCACATCCAGTTGTCCGTATCGCCCCCGTATTTGCCGATGCTGCTGGGTGGTGCTCCCACGAGCCGTACATCGCGGAACGTTTCGGTGACGATGAGGAAGTACGAGTTGCCGTAGTTGAACGGACGTACCACGGCTTGGTAGTGGGTGCCCGCTATGGCTTCCTTCGCGATGGCTTCACCCAACCTGCCCACAAGTTCGCGACGTTGTGCTTCGTTGGCGTTGACTTCAGCGGTGATCTGCGACAGGATCCGATCGGTAACATCTTCCATGCGGATGATGAACGTAGCGGTGAGCCCGGCGTTCTTCAGCTCCGTCGCGCGGTCCTTCGCCCAGAAACCATCCTTCAAATAATCATGCTCCAGGCTGCTCTGTTCCTGGATGGCGCTGAAGCCACAATGGTGGTTGGTGAGGATGAGCCCTTGCTTGCTGATCACCTCGGCCGTGCAACCGCCACCGAACAAGACGATGGCATCCTTGATGCTTCCGTTGTTGATGCTGTAGATGTCCTCTGCGCTGAGCTTGAGGCCAGCGCTCTGCATGTCGCTTTCGATGCTCTTGAGGAGCGTGGGCACCCACATGCCTTCGTGGGCACGCACGTGGAAGCTGAACAACACGAACAAGGAAAAGAGGAAGCGCATGGTCGAGGGTTTGCGCAAAGATGGGTTCTCGGTGCCGATCATCGGTCCTGTGACCGACCGTTCACCCCCTGTTCAATCCTGGCTTGGCTGCACGGCTTCTTGTTCCGCAGGATCAACAGGAAGGTCTTGCTTCCGATGCTCCAGACGTTCGCTGATGTAGATGGCGAAGAGCACGATGAGCACCAGGAAGAGGAACGCCTTGGGATCACGGTACAACGGCCGTTTGGGGCGTTGCACGGCGTTGGTGTAGTTATAGATCAGCCTTTTCGGGTCGCGGTAGCGCGCGAGCTCGGCATCCGTGGGCTGTTGGCCCTGGCCCTCTGGCGTTATGCGGTACCGGCGTTTCATGACCGTGGAACAAGGTATGTGCGTAACAGCCCCAGAACCCGGTGGGTGCGCATCTTGGCGGCATCCTCCCCCACACCGAGCACCTGGCCAAGCTCGGCGAAACTCAATCCATCCATGTAGCGTAGTTCGATCAACCGGGCACGCTCCTCGTCCAGCTTCCCCATGGCGGTGCCCAAGCGTTGCATTTCGGTCTCGTCCAGTTGAAGGCCCATTTCCTCCGATAGCCCGCGCACATCGGCATAGCTCATGTCGATGAGCACTTCTTTCTTCTTGCGCCAGTGCATGCGCACCTCGTTGAGCGCTATGCGATAGAGCCATGCCCGGAAAGGCAAGCCCCGTGGCTCGTATTTCCCTAAGGCGAGCATTGCTTTGAGGAAGGTCTGTTGCGTAAGATCCGCGGTGAGGTCCCGGTGGCTGGTGCGCCGGAGTATGAAGCGGAAGATGTCCCCGAAGTAGCGCTCGTACAGCGGAGCGAACCGGGCAGGGTCGGCTTTTGCCGCTGTGATGNNGCTGTCCGGTGGGGTCATTGCCGTGAAGGCTGAATGCAAGAGTACCGAAAGGGTAACGCTACCTCCTCCAGCGAACGTGCACGAGGGAAAAATACGGGAGGTGACAGGTGAAAAACACGTGGATGACCTTCCAAGAATAAATACCACTTTTACAAAGCATTAGAAACTCCCCTTCTCAATGCATGCATCAACCCACCACTGCCGGTGGATCGGGGCTGCACTCGCAGTTCTAGTATCCACCTTGTTGTTCAATGGCTCCGAGGCGATGGCCCAGGGCAGTACCGAATATCTGCCCGGCAAGGTCTACGTGATCCGCATGAGCCCCTTGGCCAAAGATTCGGTGACCAACGAGTTGACCCTGAGCAACTCGATCAAGCCTGCGCTTGAGGAACCCATGTTCAACCATTTCGGCGACCACTTGTACCGGATGCGCACTGCGGCGGATGGTCGCTGGTTCGTGGGCTATTTCAACCCCGACCGTCAAGAGCAAGATGTACTGATGCGCGACACCGACCTGTTGATCTGGCTGTTCCATGGTCACGACATCCAGGTGATGCCCATCGAAATGGTGCGCAGTCCGGTCAGCGTTCCACTATTGGCCACACCAAGCCGATAGAACCATTTGTCGACGACCACTGAACTTTCGTCGACCCCGAATACCTTCTCCTCGGCAACCCACAGGCCAGATGTTGCGTAGAACGGCGCACTCTGTACTGATTTGGACCGCTCCATCCATATCCTCTTCACCAACCTACGTGTGTTCGGCTTGGCCTGTTGTGCCTTGCTCGTTGTCGCACAAGGTTCTGCCCAAACCCCAAGTTGGCGCTGGTCCTTCGGTCTTGCCTCCGGTGATCCGGAGCATTTCCGCGCTTTGGGGGTGGACGATGCCGAAGGCTCCATCTACGTGGTAGGCGATGCGGAGAACACAGGCATTTCCATTGGTCCCATCAACCTATTGGATCAGGACCAGGGCATGCTCATCAAGTTCGACCAGTGGGGCAACATCGTTTGGTATGCCCCCATCGGTGGATCGGACCAGGAGACGGCCGAGAACATCGCCGTAGCACCGAACGGGAACGTTTACGTGACAGGTGCCTTCTCCGGCTCGTGCTACTTCTACAATGCAGGTTCGTCCGTTGTGGCTCACCAGCTCACTTCGTTCAGTGGATCCAATGACATCTACGTGGCGGCGTTCTCCCCTTCGGGCACCTTTCTCTGGGCGCGCCAATTCGGGAATGGCAATGATGAGGGTGCCCCAGATATCGCTGCGGACGCCACGGGGATCGCGTTGACGGGATATCACAGGAACACGCTTTCCATCAGCGGCAACAGTTCATCGGGGTCGTTAAGCACGACAACGAACAGCATCTTCTTGATCCGATTCGACCTGAACGGAACCTTGCAGTGGATGGTGAACGGGGGCACGAGCAGTGACGACCAGCCCGCGACGATCGCTTCCGACGGAATGCGGATCTATGTGGGCTTGGTGGCTGGCAATACGAACCTGCGGTGGTATAACACCAGCAACGCCCAGCTGAACAGCTCCACGCAAACACGGGCGGACCATGTGATCGTTGCGTTCAACGTGAACGGTACCTGGGCATGGGGAATGAGCATCAACGACCCTTCCAACAGTGTGATGGGATACCCCAATCTGGTAACCACTTGTGATGGGGTCTACGTTGCCGGCTCGGTAGGCGGCGGTAGCACATTCTCCAGTACCACCATCGCCGGCACCAATGCATTGGCCTACTACATGCGCTTGAGGCCGGCCTCCGGTGTGATGGATTGGGTCCGCATAGGCACCGCGGCCAATTCGGCGGACCGTTTCAACCCGCGCGACATCGCCACAGGCAAGAACGGGTTGATCCACATCGGGGGCACTTACAATGGAACAGCCACGTATGGTACATCCACCATCAGCTCGGCCAGTGGATCGGACCTCTTCGTATTGACGGTGGGGACCGATGGTACGTTCAAACGTCTTACCGCCATCAACAGCGATGATGAACAGTACCTCAGCAGTATAGCTGCGGATGCCTACGGAGGTGTCATCATCGCCGGTAGTTACGAAGATGAAGTGAACATTCCCGGGTATGCACTATCCGGTCCATCAAGCAACGAGAACGCCTTCATCGGATTCGCACAACTGGGCGATCGGGAGCCCGATGCGACCAACCCGGCGCTCTTCGTAGCACCCACGGCCTTGTGCTCCGGAACAGCAGTAGACCTGTCCACGTGGAGGGTCCCGAACGCTGCTGGCACCGCCACCGCAGTGACCACTTCCACCAATACCACTGCACCGACCAATGCCACGCTCGCTTGGGATAACAACAGAGCCTTGCTGCAAGGCGGCAGTGGCACGTTGTCCTTGGACCTGGGCACCATCGTACCCGCAACTGAAGGTATACACATCCGCTGGCGCCGCACACCCGGTAGTGCCAACGCACCCACACTGCGCTACGAGACTTCCGTGGACGGAACGAACTGGGCAGCCGGAACCACCACCACTACCCGCACGAAC
This sequence comes from Flavobacteriales bacterium UBA7690, assembly GCA_002482775.1. GTDB lineage: Bacteria > Bacteroidota > Bacteroidia > Flavobacteriales_F > PHOS-HE28 > PHOS-HE28. Next base: position 38,205 of record DLGQ01000042.1, read on the forward strand.
TACCTGATCACCGTGGTGACCTTGACCGCACCTGCGCGGTACATCAGACTAACGGCCTTGACCAACGGCGGCAGTATAGACTTGGACGGGGTGGCCTATAGGGTCGGCACTACCACCGGCGGTACATGGAGCGGAACGAACGTTTCCGGCTCCACCTTCAACCCGGGCACAACGGCGACGAGCGCTTCCATTACGCACACCACACCGGGTAGTTGCAACAGGCAGCACACCGCCAGCGTGGCTATTCAACAAGCGCCCGTACCCGGTTCGATAACGGTAGTACAAGATGCCGCGACCTGCCCCGGCAACAATCATGGATCGCTCACACTTTCAGGCACTGCGGCGCCGGTGGTCCGGTGGGAATCCTCAACGAACAATTTCGCAACGGTAGAGACCATCGCGAACACGACACAGACACTCGCATTCGCAAACCTTGACGCATCACGAACCTACCGCGCAGTACTGTCCGGCGGCACCTGCGGCCAAGCCTACTCGGGCATTGGAACGGTGAACGTGGTGGACAACCAACCGCCCGTGATCACTTGCCCGGGGAGCATCACCGTGCCCGTGACCGCAGGATCTTGCACCGCCACGATACTCTACAGTGCGCCCGTTGTCACCGATAACTGCAACGGCTCGGCACCCTTCGACCTGGCCCAGCACACCTACCTCGGCACATTCCAAGGGCACACCTACTTCCGCTCGTGGGCTGCTGGTGGTTGGTCTGCCGCGAACACGGCGGCGACATCCATACCCAACGGTCACTTGATCAGTGTGAACTCCGCCGCAGAAGAGGACTGGTTGAACTCGGTGATCCAGACCCAGACCGGAACCCATGCCCCGTTCTGGACGGGATTGAACGATGCCCTTAGCGAGGGGAATTTCGTTTGGGCCAACGGTGATCCACTAAGCTTCACACACTGGGCAAGCGTACAACCCGATGACAGTGGGGGTGCTGACCACGTGTACATGAACATGGGCAACACACCCGGTTGGGATGATGCACCGGGCACTACGAACTTCAATTGGATCGTGGAGATCGACGATCTGCCCATCATCGTGCCACAGCTCATCAATGGCCCAGCGAGCGGTTCCGTAATTCCCGTTGGAACGGATACCGTGCGCTACTCGGCAACTGACCGCTCAGGCAACACGAGCACCTGCCGGTTCACCGTTTCGGTGATCGACCATGAACCTCCGGTGATCCTCAACACCCCGACCACGATCGTGTTGAACGCCGGAGCGAACTGCACAGCACCAGCAACATGGACAGCGCCCACGGTAACGGACAATTGTGGAGGTGCCTCCATCAGCCGAATCGATGGACCGAGCAGCGGAAGCGCATTCCCGCTGGGCGCTACCACCATCACGTACACGGCGATCGATGCGGCCGGGAATGACACCTCCAGCTCCTTCGTGGTACAGGTGATCGATACACAGCGACCAACAGCGCTCTGCAAGGCCGACACGATAGGGCTGAACGCGAACGGGGTGGCCACGGTATGGCCCGTGCATATCAACGCAGGATCCTCAGACAACTGCGCGATCACTACGATGTGGGTAGAACCGGACACGTTCACCACTACCGGCGTGTTCAACGTGCGCTTCATCGTGGCCGATGCGAGCGGAAACAGGGATAGTTGCAACACCACTGTTACCGTGGTAGCCAACAACTGCATCGCGAGCCTTTACTTGGAAGGGAATACCGATGGATCGCACATCCCGGTAGGCCGCTTGCGCAATACGGCACCCACACGCGCTGCTCTCGGGAACTACGACCCCGGTGCGGATAGTGATGCGGGACACATGTTGAAAAGGGGCACTGGGAACGTGAACGAGAACGACGACCGACGCTACCAGATCTGGCTGTTCCCTGCCACCACAACAAGGCTGAACGGCCCTGCTTCGCTATCTCTTTGGACCGCCTTGAAGGACATGGACCCGAGTAAGGGCGGGCACCTTCGAGCCTACCTGGTGGATCTCATGGCCGACGGATCCGACCGTACCGTGATCGCCACAGCGAACATACAACGGGCCATTTGGCATGCGGTACCCGCCACCTGGATGGCAGAAACGTTCGATTTCGGGACCATCGACCATACCCCGGCCATCGGTCGTCGTTTGGGCGTGATGTTGACGGCCCCGAATTCTTCCGGCGATGATATGTGGATCGCGTATGATGCGCTGTCATTCCCAGCCACTATTTCCATTGCAGCGAACACGCCACCGGAGATCACATGCCCGCCTTCGCAACAGGTGGCCATCACCTCCGCGACCTGTGGAATGGTGGTGGCATACCCCGCTCCGTTGTTCACTGACAACTGTCCGGGAGCGAACATGACCCGTACCGGTGGTCTGGCGAGCGGCAGCGTCTTCCCGGAGGGCACCACCACCAACACCTATCAAGTTTCCGATGCGGATGGGAACACGGCAACCTGCTCCTTCACCGTAGAGGTACTTGACCAAAGCGCTCCAACACTTACATGCCCCGGCAATGTGACGGCACAAGCGGCCAGTGGTGGTTGCGCCGCAATGGTGGGCTACGCAGCAACCGCATTCGACAACTGCCTGACCGCACCAACCTTGATCTGGTCCCACGCCCCGAACAGTGTGTTCCCGGTCGGCAGCACTTTGGTCACGGTCCGTGCTTCGGACGGGATACAACAAAGCCCGGCTTGTTCATTCACGGTAACGGTGATCGACGATCAAGCACCCGTGATCATCAACTGCCCGGCCAATATCTCCGTGGATACCGATCCCGGTGAATGCGGAGCCATTGCAACCTATGCCGTGACGGCGATCGACAACTGCGGTGGTACACCGACCTTGGTCTGGTCCCACGCCCCGGGCACCCACTTCCCCACGGGTAGCACAACCGTTACCGTACGTGCGACCGACGGCATCAACACGAGTTCACCGTGTACGTTCACCGTTACCGTCAACGATGCGGAAAGCCCCACCATGAGTTGCCCTGGGGCACAGGTCGTGAACGCCATTGCTGGCACCTGTGCTGCGCCGGTCTCCTTCTCGACCGCCCCAACGGACAACTGCGACGCCGCACCTGGCCTTGTCTGGAGCCATGCACCCGGAAGCTCCTTCCCATTAGGCAGCACCACCGTTTCCGTGTTCGCGACCGATGGAACGAATGTTTCCACGACCTGCTCCTTCACTGTTACTGTTGTCGATGCCGAAGCTCCCGTGATGAGTTGCCCATTGAACATGGTGGTGGATGCTGCACCCGGATCCTGTGACGCCGTGGTGACCTATGCGGCACCAGCCACGGACGGTTGTGCTGCATCGCTGAACCATACGTGGTCCCATCCACCGGGATCGGTATTCCCGATCGGAACCACCGTGGTCACCGTTTCTTCTTCGGACGGAACGAACAGCAGCGCGCCATGCTCCTTCACCGTGACCGTGCAGGATGTGTCAGCCCCGCACATCACGGATCCACCAGTGGCAGCGACCTACTATTCAACAACGACAACCTGTGGGCACCTCTACACGTTGCCGGCGATCACCAGTATCGATAGTTGTGCATCGCCTGCGCAGATAGACCAGCGCTTGTTCCTTTTGGAAGATGGCAACACCACCTGGCAAGACCTCAGCGGCACTGCGCAACATGCGCTCGCTCCGGGATCGCACCGGTTCCGCGCCATACACAGCGACCCAGCAGGGAACAGCGACACGTGCATGTGGGACGTAACGGTGATCGACACCATCGCGCCTACGATCCTAGTGCCTGCGACCATTGAAATGAACACGGACACCGATGCATGCGATGCCGTGGTGGTCTTCAACGTGGCCTTCGCTGACAACTGCGCTATTGCAGCATCTTCCACCACACCGCCGAGCGGAAGCAGCTTCCCTGTTGGCCAGACCTCGGTGGAGTGCATTGCCGAGGACATCCACGGGAACATCACCACAAGCCAGTTCTTGGTGGTGGTGAAAGACGACCAGGTCCCGGAGCTTATTTGCCCTACATCGCTAACGGCCTATGCTACGGCCTCCGCCTGCGCCACGCCTGTTCATTTCATCACATCGGCTTCTGACAACTGCGCTTCGAGCCCTGCTCTTACCTGGTCACACCCATCGGGCACCCTGTTCCCTACTGGATCGACCGTAGTACACATCAGCACTACCGATGGTACCAACGTGGCGCAATGCGATTTCACCGTCACCGTGATCGACACGATGCCACCGGCTTTCGCCTGCCCGGATGATCTGTTCTTGGCCACGCCGGCAGGAGACTGCGAAGCACTCGTAACATTCAGCAGCAACGCAGTGGACAACTGCGTTAGCAACCCGACATTGACATGGTCCCACACACCCGGAACCATGTGGCCTGTTGGTGTACACACCGTGACCGGCTCAGCGACCGATGGCACCAACACGTCGGAGATGTGCTCGTTCCTCGTCACAATCATCGACCAGGCACCGGCTGTCGACTGTCCAGTGGACATCACGGTGAATGCCAACGCCGGAACATGTACCGCTTCAGTAACGCAACCCGTTCTGGACAGTTCGTCAGGCCTGGATGCGTGCGAAGCTTGGACCATCCAGAACGGTCCTGCGGATTGGAGCGCCATTCCCGTTGGCCAAACGCAAGTGACCTACTTGATCGCCAACACGAACGACTCAACGACCTGTGAATTCGATGTGACCGTGGTGGACGCTGAGGCTCCAACGGTGCAATGTCCGGCCACCATCACCGCGAACACCTTGTTCGGTGAATGTGGTGCCGCGATAACGTTCGCTGCAACAGCAATGGACAATTGTAGTGCTGCTTCCATTTCCTACACCCAGGCTTCGGGCAGCACGTTCCCCATCGGCACCACGACCGTGATCGCCACCGCTACTGACGGAACGTCCACGGCACAGTGCGCGTTCGATGTCGTGGTCATTGGCACAACACCGGTCCTGGACTATGCCATCAACAGTATTTGCAGTAGTTCTGCTCCACTCCTGCCGGTCACACCATCAACGCCGAGCGGCACGTTCACCGCAACGCCACCCGGCCTTTCCATCGATGCTACTTCGGGTGCTATCGACCCAACGAGCAGCGCACCGGGTTCCTACACCATATCGTACATCGTCCCCGGTACTTGCAACACACTAGCGACGGATGTGGTCACGATCGAAGCACCCGAGCAAGCCTTTATCAGCTATCCCGGTAGTCCCTATTGCAACACTGGTCTTGCGACAGTTTCAAATACGAGCAGCGTTGCCGGCACCTACAGTGGAACGCCTGGGTTGGTCATCGATCCGACATCCGGATCCGTGGACCTTGCACTGAGCAGCACTGGTATGCATACCGTGACATTCAACGTTCCTGCCACGGCCAGTTGTCCTACAGCTACCAGTACAACAGCATTGGTGATCAGTGCGCTTCCTTCAGTAGGCCTAAGCTATCCGACAGGCCCGTTCTGCACGAACATGGGTCAGCAAAGTCCAGTGATCACAGGACCTACGGGAGGTTCATTCTCAGCGACGCCGTCCGGCCTTGCATTGCATACGGCCACTGGAACGATCGATGCGGGATCCACCAATGCCGCTTCTGCAGGAACCACCTACACGATCACCTACACCGTACCCGCTGCGAACGGGTGCAGCAGTGTGAGTTCCAGCACTTCCATCCAGATCTCCAATGCACCGTGGGCTGGTATCAGCGGCACACGTTCCATCTGCAGCAGTGATGCACCTTCTGGTCTCTACTCTTCGCTCACTGGCACACCAAGTCTAAGCGGAACCTGGACCAACCCCTCCAACGCAGCACACAGCGGCATCTATGACCCTTCAATAGACCAGCCAGGCATCTACACGTACAATGTCGCAGCGGGACCCGGTTGCGCGAGTGCATCGTCCACGGTGACCGTTTCTGAAAGCACCCTTCCTGCGGCAGCCATCACCTATCCGAATTCAACACAGTGTGCGATCGGATCCGTTCCGGTGACTCGCTCAGGCAGCGCAGGAGGCACCTATTCGGGAACAGCAGGCTTGATCCTCGACGACAATACAGGCACCATCGACCTGGGCCAGAGCAGCATAGGCAACCATGTGGTCACCTACACGCTCGCAGCGGCAGGTGCTTGTCCGCAAGTCCAGACGAATACGTCCTTCAACATCGTTGCACCCGCCAATGCAGGTTTGGACAGTACGCTCACCCTCTGCTCCAATAGCATCGCCTTCGACCTGAACGGTCTTCGTCGTGGCGCTTCACCTGGTGGCGCATGGAAGAAACAAGTCAACACCGTGTTCAATGGCACCGTGGACCCGAGCTTCTACGGCACCGGCACACACAGCTACCGCTACGTGGTACAAGGTGGTCTTGCTTGTCCAGCAGATAGTTCCCTCTTCACCTTGACCTACCTCGCGCGCCCGACGGCAGGTAGCGGACAACCAGCGACCATCTGTACGGGAGGTTCCGTTGTACTGAACGATCTGCTGGTCGGTGAAACACCCGGTGGCACATGGTACGATGCAGGTGGCGTAGCTCTCTCGGGAACGGCTTCCCCTACGGCGACCACTACATACAACTACACCGTGAGCACAGGGGCAGCTTGTCCACCTGGAACCATCTCCGTTACTGTTACCGTTGACCAGACGAATGACGCAGGTGAAGACGCCTCGATAACCATCTGTTCACTTGATACACCGGTGGATCTCTTCACCGTGCTTGGTGGAACCCCGGACAATGGCGGCGTGTGGACAGGACCTACCGCGCTCTCAGCTGGTCTATACGACCCATCGCTCGCGGCACCCGGCACCTACTCGTACACCATCGCCTCCAGCGGACCCTGTGCGACCGTCTCTGCCGAAGTGGTGGTGAACGAAGTGGTTGCGATAGCATGGTATGCCGATGCAGATGGCGACAATGTGGGGGCAGGGCCGAGCACACTTTCCTGCACACCGATCGCTGGTCATGTGACCACCAATGGCGATGATTGTGCGAACGATCCGAACAAAGTACTTGCGGGTGCGTGTGGCTGCGGAGTGGTCGATACGGACAGCGATGGTGATGGCGTGGCGGATTGTATCGATCCATGCCCCATCGGCGCGAACGTGGTGCCGGGAGCGCCGTGTGACGACAACAATGCCGCAACAGACAATGATGTGTACTCCGCTGATTGCACTTGCGCCGGTTCACCGGTTGATTGCGCGGGCATCGTCAACGGCACAGCTTCTGTTGATGCTTGCGGAACTTGCGCAGGCGGAACAACAGGCATCACACCTAACGCGGCCTGCACCGATTGCGCAGGCGTGATCAACGGAACGGCTTCACTTGACGCGTGCGGAACTTGCGCAGGCGGAACGACCGGCATCACACCTAACGCGGCTTGCACCGATTGCGCAGGCGTGGTGAACGGAACGGCTTCTGTTGATGCTTGCGGAACTTGCGCAGGCGGAACAACAGGCATCACACCCAACGCAGGTTGCACCGATTGCACTGGTGTCGTCAACGGAACGGCTT
>DLGQ01000099.1:0-84775 GCA_002482775.1 Flavobacteriales bacterium UBA7690
CTGGGCGTTCTGCCCTCTCTTCCGTGTCGCGGACCGGGCGGCCCTTCGCGGCAGCGGGCCGTTGTGGGCGTCCACCTTGTCCGGGACGCCGCGGCCGTTCGCCACGTGGGCTTGCTTCGCGGTCGTTGGTGCGTTCGGGCCTTCCACCGCTTGGCCGAGCAGAACCACTGTCGGATCGGCTTCCAGCAGAGCGGTACGCGCCGCCACCTGTTCGTTCTTCGCGCGAGCCAGCGGAACGGGGGCGCTCATCGCCATCGCGGGCGCTTCTTCCAGCACCCGGGCGAGCCGATCGGCTTTCGGGGCGGCCACCGCTTGGGGGGCTAGAGCCATATCCACTGGATCGTTCGTCCCGTGGGCCAGCACTGCGGCGGGGGAGTTCATCACCATCGCGCGATCCACCGCTTCTGCCAGCACCTGCTCCGCTTGGCCGGCCTGTGGGGCGGCTGCCACCGCCGGGGCGACCAGCAGCGCCTCCTGCACGCTCATCTCGTGGGCCACTGGCGCGACGCGGGCGCTCTTCGCCGTCCCCGGCACGGTCGCTGCGGTCTCGTGGGCCGCTACTGGAGCTGCGGCGGTCGCCGGTGGAAGGTCTTGAACCTGAGCCGGATGGGCGGGAAGAGCGGCCTTTGGAAGGACGGCGACTATTTGAACGGTCGTTCATGTACGGTTGGGTAGAAAGCGTCGGGAACGTGGTGAATGTAGGGTTTGCCCGTAGGGTGAAGGATCACGCTCACGATATCGAAGCGCACGGCCAGCTCGCAGCCGGTCTCCTGGATGTACCTGTTGGCACCCCGGATCATGGTGCTGCGTTTGCCTTTCTTCACGGCTTCTTCGGGCTGGCCATGTTGGTCGCTGCTGCGGGTCTTCACCTCGGCTATCACCAGCTCGCGGGCCGTGCGGGCTATGATGTCCAGCTCGTCCTTGCCGAACCGCCAATTGCGCTCCAGCACCTCCAAGCCGAGCTCCTCCAAGAAGCGGCATGCGTATTGCTCTCCGAGGGCGCCTATTTCGTTGTGTTCAGCCATACGTGGAAAACCAGAGCGTAACCAATGCCGAGGCACGCCGTTGAAGGCCTAAAATTGAGGAAACTTCCGCCGACCCTAGAACCCTTGCGACGCTTCTCCACGGAAGCAAGGCTGGAACAGAGATCAAACATGCACGCCATCCTTCGCCAATTCCTCGTCGCCGGGCTCTCCATCGGGCTCTGCGCCACCGCCGCGACCGCTCAGCCGTTCGAAGGCATCCTCGAGTTCACCAAGACCACCGGTCCTGTGGTGACCAGCTATAAATACTACGTGAAGGGCGATCGGGTGCGGATCGAAGAGATCAGCGCGCGTGGTGAGGTCCAGGGCATCATGCTCGTGGATACCCGGGACAAGACCGTGACCGCCATCAGCCCCGAGCGGAAGCTCTACATGGATGTGCCCAACATGCGCCTGCCCAAGGACGTGGAGACCACCGTACAGAAGACCTCCGACATGAAGGAGATGGCAGGTTACAAGTGCGAGAAATGGATCGTGAAGAGCGGTCCGGAGGATCGTGTGCTCACCTATTGGGTGGCCGCCGATGAGTTCAACTTCTTCGTGCCGCTGCTGGAAACGCTGAACCGCAAAGACGAGCAAGCCGTGTTCTTCTTGGAGATCAAGGACAACAAAGGCGTGTTCCCGCTTCTTGGCATTGAACAGAAGACCGACGGTGCTGAAGTGAGCCGCCTGGAAGTGAAGAAGGTGACCAAAGAAGCGCAGAAGCCTACCCTGTTCGAGATCCCTGCCGGCTTCAACAAGTTCGAACGGAACTGATCGCGAGTAGAACGCGGATCCGTTCCGGCTTCATCCCACAGCATTCCCGAAACTCAGTGTCGCCCCGTTCGCGGTGACACTGAGCTTCGCCTTTTGGCCCATGACCAAGGCGCGGTTGTCATCGATGTGGCCTGCGGGAAAACCGAAGCAGATGGGGTAGGTCGTGCCTTCGGTGGCTGATCGGATGATCTCTTCCGCCGACCGACCGAACGGATCCAACGGGTTCTTGTCGTGCATGTCCGTCATGCCACCCACGACCAGCCCTGCCAACCCTTGGAACCAGCCTGCCAGTCGCAGGTTCATCACCATGCGGTCCATGTGGTAGAGCAGTTCATCCAGGTCTTCGAGGAAGAGGATCTTGCCACGCGGATCGATGTCGTAAGGGGTGCCGCGCAAGGCGTAGAGCAGGCTCAGGTTCCCGCCTATGAGCACGCCTTCGCACTCGCCTATGCGGTTGGCGGCGAGGAGTGGGTTGTCAGCTGCGGCTTCGGTGGGGACACTCCCAGCTTGCCGCTCGCTGCTGATCACTTCATACGCTTCGCCGAACAAGGCTTTGCGCAAGGTCTCTTTGCTCGCTTCACTCTTTCCCGCGATGTTGAACGGCATTTGCGCATGCAGCGAGGCCACCCCGATCCGGTGCAGTGCATTGTGCAGTACGGTGATGTCGCTGAAGCCCACGATCCATTTCGGATCCCGCTTCAAGGGCGAAAGGTCCAAGCCGGTCATCAGGTGTACCGTGCCATAACCGCCGCGTGCGCACCAGATGGCACGCACGGAGGGGTCGTCGATGGCGGCTTGCAGATCGGCTTGGCGTTCGGCAGCGGTGCCGGCTTGTTGGAAGTGTTTGCGGCCTACTCCAGCCCCGAGGCGCACCCGTGATCCCCAGCTTTCCGCGAGCGCTATGCCCCCCTCCAACTCCTGCGCTTCGATCGCGCGGGCCGTGGGGACGATGGCGATGGTATCACCCGGATGTAACGGAAGCGGAAGGCGTGCGGACATGGGCCGAAGATCGCCCGCTGCGACCTTCGGCCCAAACGGCGTTAGAACTTCACCGCGAGGCCGCCCTGCAGAACGCTCTTGGCAGCGCCGAATTCAGCATAGAGGCCGATGTTCTCGGTGAAGAAATAGCGCATTCCCAAGGTGAGATCCATACCGAAGGGCATCAACCCACTGATATCCACATTGGTGGTGCCGTCCGGGTTGGTGGTATCATATTTCCACGTGGCGTCGCGGTAGCCAAGACCTATACCCAAGTACGGATCGAACTTGTCGTCGGAGCCGATGTGGTAGTTCAGGCGGGCCAAAATGCTGTAGGTGGAGCGGCTGGTGGTCTCCGTGTAGGTCACCGAATTGTTGTTCGCGTCGGTGTCCGAATACTTGTAGGACCATTCGTTCTGGGCATACGCCACGTTAACACCCAGGCCGAGGTTGTCCGTCATGGCATGCTCGTACTTGAAGTAGATCGGTCCCATGCCGGAGTAGTTCACATCCGTGTACGAATCGAAGTTCTTGCTGATGGAGCCAAGCAGTGTGACGCCGCCATAACCCACCGAAATGGAGTTGGACCCTTCGGGAAAGGCTTGGGCGTTGGCTTGGAAGGAACCGAGCAGGAGCGCGGCGATGGTGAAGGCCGGAAGGCGGTACGAATGGTGGAACATACAGGGAGAGGTTGATTTGGTAGGTGGGACGGACGAACCGTCGAATTGTTACATCGGCTTCCCAATTGGCGTGCCAAGCGCGAAGCAACGGCCGCTTCGGTACTTTCGCCGCTGAAGCACAGCTACCGTGAAGGAACCCGTCCGCACTACCGTTACCGCCGCGCTGCCCTACGCCAACGGCCCCTTGCACATCGGCCATATCGCCGGGGCCTATCTGCCTTCCGATATCTATGTGCGTTGCCTGCGCGCCCGCACCAAGGAAGTGCTGTTCGTCTGTGGAAGCGATGAACATGGTGCCGCCATCACCATCCGCGCCATGAAGGACGGCACCACGCCGAAGGCCATCGTGGACAAGTACCACGCGATGATGGGCCAGGCTTTCAAAGACTTCGGGATCCACTTCGATATCTACCACCGCACGAGCGCCGAACTGCACAAAGAGACCAGCCAGGATTTCTTCCTTCAACTGCACAAGAACGGCGCCTTCACCGAGCAGGAGGAGATGCAGTACTACGATGAGGAGGCCAAGCAATTCCTCGCCGACAGGTACATCAAAGGCACCTGCCCCGTGTGTGGCAACACCGAAGCATACGGCGACCAGTGCGAGAAATGCGGCACCGCACTAAGCCCGAAAGAACTGAAGGATGTGCGCAGCACGCTCAGCGGAAGCGCGCCGGTGCTGAAGCCTACCAAACACTGGTACCTTCCCATGGAACGCAGCCAGCAGTGGGTGGACCAATGGATCAATACGGGTGTGTTGGATGGCGTTCAACAACACGATCCATCCGAATGGAAGCCACAAGTGTTGGGCCAGTGCAACAGTTGGTTGAAGGACGGATTACGTCCACGGGCGATGACGCGCGACCTCGATTGGGGCGTGCCCGTTCCGCTGCCGAACGCCGAAGGCAAAGTGCTCTACGTATGGTTGGATGCCCCGATCGGCTACATCACCGCAACGAAACAGTGGGCCAAGGACAGGGGTGTGGAATGGGAGAAATGGTGGAAGGGTGAAGACACGCGCCTGCTCCACTTCATCGGCAAGGACAACATCGTTTTCCACTGCATCATCTTCCCCATCCTGCTGAAGATGCATGGCGGGTTCATTCTTCCGCAGAACGTGCCGGCGAACGAGTTCCTCAACCTGGAAGGGCAGAAGCTGAGCACCAGTCGCAACTGGGCGGTGTGGTTGCACGAGTACATCGAGCGTTGGCCGGACCGGCAGGATGAACTGCGCTACGCACTGGCCAGCATCCTCCCCGAATTCAAGGACAGCGAGTTCACGTGGAAGGACTTCCAGGACAAGAACAACAACGAATTGGTAAGCATCCTGGGCAACTTCGTGCAACGTGTGTTCGTGCTGTGCCACAAGTATTATGATGGCAAGGTGCCCGACCCCGTGGATGGCAACGAACAAGATGTGCTGCTCTTCGCCGAGTTGAACGCGTTGCCTGCGAAGGTGGCGGACGAAGTGGATCGTTTCCGTTTCCGCGATGCCATGGCCAGCGCGATGCAAGCGGCTCGCCTAGGCAACAAGTACCTAACGGAGACCGAGCCTTGGAAGTTGGAGAAGACGGATCCCGCCCGCGTGCGCACCATCCTCTTCAACAGCCTACGGATCACAGCTGCTTTGAGCGTGCTGCTGGAACCCTTCCTGCCGTTCACCACCGAGAAATTGCGGCGGATGTTGGGTGTTGGTGTGTTGAAGTGGGACGATGCGTTAAAGCCTGGCCTAATCGTTCCTGGTGCACCGCTGGGCAAGCCGGAACACCTCTTCAAACCGATCGACGATGAAGCGATCAAAGCTGAAGTGGACCGTCTACATGCGATGCAGCCAGCGCCGATCGCTTCGGTGAAGGAGGTCGAGAGCAAGGTGGTCGGACCCGCGAAGCCCAATATCGCGTTCGATGATTTCGCGAAGCTGGATCTCCGCATCGGTACCATCGTAACGGCGGAGAAGGTCGAAAAGGCGGACAAGCTGCTGAAGCTCATTATCGACATTGGAGAGGCGTCTGCGCGCACCGTGGTGAGCGGCATCGCCTTGCACTTCGATCCGGCGACATTGCCCGGTCAACAGGTCTTGTTCCTCGCCAACTTGGAACCACGGAAGATGCGCGGTGTGGAGAGCCAGGGCATGGTGCTGATGGCCGAAGATGCCGATGGGAAGCTTCACTTCGTGAAGCCAAGTACCGCCTTGCCTACCGGTAGCGAAGTGCGCTGAGGTATCACGCCCTGCCTGGTGGGACCCTAGCCTCGGGTGGAGCATGGTTGGCGACACGGAGCGCCCATGTGGCTCAGGACTGACGATCGTCAGGATGCAGCGGGATGCACCCCGGTAGGTTTGTGGATCATGTCCCCGGAACGTGCCTCTGCGAGCCAAGCTCAATTGTTGAGCGTTGGTGAACTCGTTCGCGAACTCTTACGCGAACCGGATGCACAGCGCTTCGGCCCCATCCTCGCCCGGTTCGCTTTCCCAAGTCACGACCTGCTGCCTTATTTGCGGTGGAGCCAACGGCACTACACACGCACCTGTGTGGTACGCAATGATCGATTCGAGTTGCTCGTGGTCTGTTTCGAGCCGGGCCAACGCACGAGCATCCATGACTATGATAGCGAGATGGCGTGGATCCATCCGTTGATGGGAGAGGTGATCGAGGAGCGGTTCCAGAAGATGGACGATGGGAACCTCGTTGTGGAGAACACCACCGTGCTTGTCACCGGTACGCTGGGGTCGCTCACACGTGAGGATTCCATCCATCGGTTCACCGCTCCAGGCCCGGGACGTTCCATCACACTGAACCTCTACGTACCACCCATGAGCAAGTGGAGGGTGTACGACGAGGGCACCGGTGCGGTACGGATGCAGGATGCCGGACCACCGCGTTGATCGTTGGTGATGCGTGCGAACTACCTTGCCGCCATGTCCGAAGCGACCGATCGCCCCTTCAAACCGAAGGATGTAGCACGAATTTGCGAGATGCTGTTCACCACAGCGGCAGAAGGGCTCGTCGTGGTGGATCCCGCAGGTGTCATCCTGATGCACAACCCCCGCTTAAGTGCCATGTTCGGCTACGGGCAAGGTGAACTCGTAGGAAGCGCCGTGGAAGTATTGCTGCCGGATACGTTGCGGGATCGGCACGTGCAACATCGTGGGGCCTATGACAAGAAGCCGGTGCAACGCTCCATGGGCATCGGCTTGGACCTGCGCGGAAAGCGAAAGGATGCAAGTGTCTTCCCCGTGGAGATAAGCCTGAACCACTTCGCGGTGGATGGGCAACCCTACGTGATGGGACTGGTCACCGACATCACCTTGCGCCATAGCGCTGAAATGGAACTGCAACGGACGAACCAGGAACTGGAAGATCGTGTGGAGCAACGAACGGCACAGCTGCGCGAAGCGGAACTAAGTGTGCGTGAGGCCTTGGAGAAGGAACGTGAACTGCATACGCTGAAGAGCCGCTTCGTGGCCATGGCCAGTCATGAATTCCGCACCCCGCTCAGTACCATCATGAGCAGTGTGGACCTCATTGCGAGGTATTCCGAAACGAGCGCGGATGAGCGGGTGAACAAGCATGTGGCGCGCATCCGTGGCAAGGTGCGCGAGATGACAGCCATGCTCAACGAATTCCTTTCCTTGGAGCGTATCGAGCAGGGTGAGGTGGTCTGCCAACCGATCGCGATCGACATGGTGCACCTCTGCATCGAGCTGATCGAGGAGTTACGTGCGCTCACCAAGAACGGACAGACCATCACTTACGATCATGATGGCCCGGAGCGCAGCGTGACACTGGACCGCCAAATGCTGAGCAACGTGATCACCAACCTGGTCACCAACGCGGTGAAGTATTCGCCCGAGGGGAAAAGCATCGCGCTGCGCACCACGATGACCGCGGGAAGATTGAGGATCACCGTTGCCGATGAGGGCATGGGTATTCCAGCAGAGGACCAGCCCCATCTCTTCGAACGGTTCTTCCGCGGAAGCAATGCCACCACCATCCAAGGCACCGGCCTCGGCTTGAACCTGGTGAAGCGTTACCTTGATCTGATGCACGGTACGGTCGCGTTCTCCAGCGGACCCGGCGCTACCAGTTTCCATGTTGAACTCCCCCAACACCTGCCACTACCATGAAGACCATCTTGTTGATCGAGGATGATGCTGACATGCGCGAGAACACCGCAGAGATCCTCGAGCTGGCGAACTACCGTGTGGTCAAAGCCGAGAACGGAAGACGGGGTGTGGAAGCCGCCCGGAAAGAGGTGCCCGACCTGGTGTTGTGCGATATCATGATGCCGGAACTCGATGGTTATGGGGTGTTGCACCTGCTTGGGCGCGACCCCGTAACTGCAGAAGTGCCTTTCATCTTCCTGAGCGCGAAGGCCGAGCGCGGTGATGTCCGCAAAGGCATGGAACTCGGTGCCGATGATTACCTCACCAAACCGTTCGAGGAGAGTGAACTGCTGAATGCCATTGAAGGCCGCATCAGGCGCAGTGACCTGTTCCGGAAGGGGTTCGACAAGGATTTCGAAGGCTTCACCAAATTCCTGGACCAGGCCCGCACCCTCGATCCGCTGAAGGACCTGGGCCGCGACCGTAAAGTGCGCGCGCTGAAGAAGAAGGAGAACCTCTTTCACGAGGGCGACGAACTGCGCCAGATCCCCTTCGTGGTGAAGGGCAAGGTGCGCACCTTCAAGATCAACAACGACGGCAAGGAGTTCGTGACCGGCCTGCACGGCATAGGTGACCTGGTGGGGTACATGGGACTGCTCGAGAACGGGCGTGCCATGGAGACCGCCGAAGCCTTGGAGGATGTGGAAGTGGCCATGGTACCGCGTGAGGATCTGCTCGCGCTCCTCTACAAAGACCGCGATGTGAGCATCCGCTTCATCAAGATGCTCGCCGGCGATGTACGTGACAAGGAGGAGCACCTGCTACAACTGGCCTACTCAAGCGTGCGCCAACGTGTCGCACAAGCCTTGTTGCGCGTACATGCGCGCTATGGTTCTGGGGATGATACCGATCTGGGCCTGCACATGAGCCGCGAGGACCTTGCTACCATCGTAGGTACCGCCACGGAATCATTGATCCGCTGCCTCACCGATCTGAAAGAGGACAAGCTGATCGACACGCAAGGCCGCAGCATCCGCATCGTGGACAAGGCTCGCCTGGAACGATTGGCCGAAGGTTGACCTTTACACCTGTCTGCGTCCTACGCTTTTGGTGGCTTTGTGGTGTACCCGGATGGTCCGTTGCACGGCGTACGCTCCCGGCTTTCGTTTAACGTGTGCACATAACGTACCGCTGGCAAAGCATGGACCCTGAATCGGCCTCCAGGGCTTTACGGACGTGGACATTCCCAGCACAAGGGGGAGCGAACCGATAAACTCAACAGTACCTTGTGTGAAAGTGCGCATCATGCTCTCCCGGGCACCGGAACACCGCCGTCTACCTTCGGCTCGGCCGTGCGTGCATCCTTGTGCGGTCTTGTTGGTCGTGTACATGCGCATCGCGTTCATACTCTTCCTCTTTGCTTTGATAGCACCGAGAACATTCGCCCAACCAGCGAACGCGGATTGCGCCAACGCCGCATTGCTGTGCGCCGGACAGCCGTTGGCAGGAACGAATAACGATGCCGACGAAATGCCGGGGTTCTGCCCCGCAACGGATGCCATGGTATGGTACACCTTCACCACCAATTCCGAAGGAGGAGACGTGACCGTGGCCCTCAGTGGCGTCGAATGTGTGGCCGTGCCAGGGGTGGACAATGAGATCAGCGCGGTGGTCCTCACCGGTGATGGATCCTGTGTGTTGGATGAATTCGGTGCTGCCTCTACCTGCGGACTCGATTCGGTCGACTTCAGTATCACCGCTCCCGGTCTATTGCCGCTCACGCAATACTGGGTGCTTGTCTCCGGTGCGGTGAATAACGGTGCCCTTACCCCGGCACAGTGCAACTTCGCGTTGACGCTTTCCGGTCCTGGCGCCGAGATCGTGGGGGTGGACATGAGCGCTGGGGAGGATGTCGAGATCGGCTCTGGAGAAAGCACACAGCTCCAAGGCATCGGCGGGGCCAGCTTCGAATGGTCTCCCACAGCAGGGTTGAGCGGGAATACGATCCCTGATCCGATCGCCGCACCCGAGGGTACCACGATCTATACCCTGACATCAAGCATCAACGGATGCACGTTCACCGATGATGTGATGGTGAGCGTGATACGCCTGGTCAACCCGCCGAACACCTTCACCCCGAACGAGGATGGGTTCAATGATATCTGGGATATCCCCGGTATCGCTGATTATCCCGGTGCCGAAGTGCTGATCCATGACCGCTGGGGCCAGATCGTGTTCCGATCCAATGGTTACCGCGAACCGTGGGATGGCACGCACAATGGCCGCAAGCTCAGCGTGGGTACCTACTACTACCACATCCAGTTGAACCAGCTCGAAGGGCGTTCTCCGCCATACACGGGCTTTGTCACCATCGTGCGATGAGGATATTCCATACGCTCCTCTTCGTCGCGATCTGCTTGTTGGGTAGCGCCCAACAATTGGCCCAGTATTCACAGTACGTCTTCAACCAGTTCAGCGTCAATCCCGCCGTTGCAGGTAGCAAGGATTGTTTGGACATGCGCTTAGGATACCGCCAGCAATGGGTGGGGTTGGAGGGAGCACCCGTTACCGGTTGGGTGAGCATGCACGGAGTGATCCGCGCCAAAGGCAAGCCTTTCCAAGCCAACAAACACGGTGTCGGTGTCTTCGTGGAGGCTGACGATGCCGGGAATTATGGATACACGACGTTCCTGCTGGCCTACGCCTACCATATGCAGATGTCGCGCAACTTCCACGTGTCCATGGGGCTTTTCGGTGGTTTGCGCCAGGTGAAGTTGGCCGTAGGGGATATGACACTGGGCACATACAACGATCCCGTAGCTAACAGCCAGGCCGCAGCGTTGGTGATGCCTGAGATCACTCCGGGGGTGTTCGCCTACAGCAAGACCGGTTGGGCAGGGATCTCCATGCACCAAGCACTGGGCAACCGTATCGGCGACATCGGTGAGGATTCGCGTTTCGCGCGCCACTTGATGCTAAGTGGTGGCTACCGTTACCGCATCGGCCGCAAGACCGCCTTCGTGCCTAGTGGCCTGTTGAAGTTCGCCGGTGGTGCGCCGCTCGCATTCGATGTGAACGGCATGGTGGAGTGGAACCGCATCTACGGGATCGGGCTGGGCTACCGCAATGGCGACGCCTTCGTGGCCATGATGAAGATCGGCTTCCTCAAATTCTTCCAGCTCGGTTATAGCTACGACATCACCACCTCCAAGTTGCGCGTGGCCAGTTCCAACACGCACGAAGTGATCCTCGCGATAACGCCGTGCCGTGCCGAGGATGCCAGCAAACGCATGATCAGTTGCCCCGCCTTCGATTAGAGAACACCCGTGAATAGAACCCATACCCCGGTCAAGTTCCTGTTGCTGTTCCTGCTTTCGCTAGTGGGCAGCACCGTGCTGGCACAGACCCGCCATTGGGTGGGTGGAAGCGGAAGTTGGAGCGATGCCGCCCACTGGAGCGCTGTGGCCGATGGACCCGGCGGGGCAGGAGTGCCGCGCGCGAGCGACGATGTGTTCATCGCCGTGTCCAACGCGGTACGCATCGATTTGGTGCACCCCGCAGCATGCCGCGCTTTGCGGATCGATGCGACCAACGGAACGCTCCGGATAGAGGGACCTGCGCGGGTTGGTATGAACATCGAAGGTGCGTGGTCCATGCGCGGGGATGTGCAATGGAACGCACAAGGCGCGGTAAGGCTCGGTGTGCGCCGCGATGGGGTGGAAGTGGATACGCGCGGCCTACCCATCGCCGGAGATGTGGTTTTCGATGGCTCCGGCTCCTGGTCGTTGATCAGTGATCTGCGCACAACGGGACAGGTGCGTCTGCGGCAAGGGACGTTGATGGCCAACGGCACACAGCTTTCCGCCGATCGTATATCCGTGGAAGGCAACGGTAGCAAACGCTTCCTCGCAGGTAGTTCCGTGGTGTCGCTGAACGAAGCTCCCGACCCGAACGTGATCCGCGATGTGGTGGATCCCGCCTCTTCCAGCTTGGTCGTGAACGGGGCTCTTGTGTCCTGGGGGCTTCCCGCCGTGGCGATGCAAGAGGATCGCGACATCAACATATGCGGCACCGGGGCTGGGCAAACACCATTCACGGTGAACGCCCAGTTGATCACGAACTTCAACGGCTATGGTGTGCGATGCCGCGGTGGTTGTGGCGCAACGGTAACAGCAACGGTTACCGGAGGCAGCGGGAATTTCTCGTTCCAGTGGTTGGGCAATGGTCCACCAACGGCATCGTGGACGAACGCATGCGGCGGACCGCAACTCGTGATCGTGACGGACAATGTGCAAGGCATTTCTTGTCCGGCACAGGTGAACGTTACTGAACCGGCTCCCTTGGGTGTGATCTTCTTCGGACAAGGAACTCCACCCACTTGTGCCGATGCGTGCAACGGGACGCGCAGTGCTTTGGCCATCGGCGGTGTAACGCCACATACGTATAACTGGAACAACGGTGCGGGAACCAGTTCATCCTTCGCCAACCTCTGTGCAGGTACGAACACCTTGCGCATCACCGATGCCAATGGATGCATCCGCGACACCACCTTCATCTTCAACATCGCGCCCATCGCGCCCAATCTCACCTTCACCCCGGCGAACTGCTTCGGCGACTGTGATGGAACGGCCACCGTGGCGCCTGTGGGCGGAACGGGCACCTACACGATAACGTGGACACCCGTCCCTTCCAACCAAGGAGCTTCTACGCTCACCAACCTCTGCGCCGGGAACTATAGCGTGAACGTTCGCGACGGCAATAACTGCGACAGCACCGTCACCTTCGTCATCACGGCTCCACCGGCCATTGTCGTGAGTTCCACGCTCACCGGTGCTTCATGTGCTTCAACCTGCGATGGCAGCGCAACAGTGAGCGCGAGCGGTACAGCCGGTCCGTTCTCGTATACATGGTCGCCCGCTCCTGGAGGTGGGCAGAACACCAATGCCGCAACAGGACTTTGTGGCGGAGCATATACCGTGCTTGTTACGGATATACCCACAGGTTGCGATACGCTCATCACCATCACCGTTCCTGAACCACCACCATTCAATGTGCAAGGGACCGTGGTGGATGCTTCCTGCTCCAACACGTGCGATGGTTCCGTCACCCTGATCGTTTCCGGAGCAACACCGGGCTACACCTTCCTCTGGTCGCCGGTCCCGGCAGCAGGGCAGGGCACAGCGAACGTCTCTGGTCTTTGCCCCGGGCCTTATCAGGTCAGTATCGCGGACGTGGCCGGTTGCGATACCACCATCACCTTCAACGTACTGGCACCACCACCGTTGGATGCACAACTGACCACCACCGATGCAACCTGCTCCGGTGAGTGTGATGGCACGGCGATCATGGTCGTTTCCGGCGGAACTTCACCCTACACCTATACCTGGGCTCCCGTTCCACCTTCAGGGCAAGGCACACCAAGCATTACTGGCCTTTGCGCCGGACCGCACAGCGTTACAGTGATGGATGCGAACGGATGCGATACAACGCTGAACTTCATCATCTCCGAACCAACACCGCTCGTTGTTGCGCCGACGCAGACCAACGTTACCTGCGGTTCGTTGTGCGACGCAACAGCATCTTCTCCCGTAACAGGAGGTACGCCGGGCTACACCTTCGTGTGGTCGCCAGCACCCGGCGGAGGACAGGGAACGCCCGATGCCACTGGCCTTTGTGCTGGTATTTACAACGTGCTGATCACCGACGGTAATGGCTGCGATACCACGGTCACCTTCACCATACTGGATGCCGTACCCATCACCATCTCGTTGCAACTGACACCAGCAACGTGTGCAGATGTGTGCGATGGCGAAGCCGGCGTGATCGTCACCGGCGGTGTGATCCCGTACACCTACGTCTGGGCTCCAACTCCCGGCGGTGGACAAGGCACAGCGAATGCCACAGGCCTTTGCGCACAAGCCTACACCCTCACGATAACCGATGCCGTGGGCTGCGATTCCACCATCGCCTTCACTATAACGGCCCCACCACCGATCATCCCCAACCCGACGCAGACCGATGTGACCTGCACCGGTGATTGCGATGGCACCATCAGTGTTGCACCAACGGGTGGTACCGGGGTCTTCACGTACAACTGGGTGCCACAACCACTGGTCGGCCAAGGCACAGCGAACGCTTCGGGCTTGTGCGCAGGCGATTGGTCCGTAACGATCACGTCCGGTGGCTGCGATACGACGATCACGATCACCCTAACGGAACCACTTCCGTTGGATGCGAGCGTGATCACAACCGATGTGTCCTGTGCGGGTGTATGCGATGGCACGGCGACCGCTACGGTCACCGGTGGTGTGGGACCATATACCTACCTGTGGGCACCCGTACCTGTTACCGGGCAAGGCACCACGGATGTCACTGGCCTGTGTGCAGGTCCGCATACCCTTACCGTGACCGATGCGAACGGGTGCGATACGCAGATCAGCTTCATCATCAACGAGCCCCCTGCGCTCATCGTTACACCCGCGCAGACCAACGTAACGTGTGGTTCTCTCTGCGACGGCACGGCTTCCGTGACCGTCACAGGCGGTACTCCGGACTACACCTACCTGTGGACTCCTGCACCTTCCGGCGGACAAGGCACGTCCGATGCCACTGGCTTGTGCGCGGGGATCCACAGTGTGCTCATCACCGATGATAACGGATGTACGATCACGCAGTCGTTCACCATTCTCGATGCGGTTCCCATCCAGATCTCCTTGCAACTGACCCCGGCTTCGTGCGTGAACGTGTGCGATGGAACGGCCGGTGTGATCGTATCTGACGGCGTTGCACCTTACACCTACGATTGGTCGCCGCTTCCCGGTGCTGGTCAAGGCACGGCGAACGTAACGGGCCTTTGCCCACAAGCCTATAGCCTCACCATCGCCGATGCCGTGGGATGCGACACGACGATCTCCTTCACCATTACCGCACCGCCGCCGATCGTGCCCAACCCCTCGCAGACCGATGTTACCTGCGCAGGCGATTGCAACGGCACCATCGTACTCGCTCCAACAGGTGGCACAGGCACGTATACCTACAACTGGGTGCCAACACCACCCATCGGCCAGGCGACACCGAACGCTGGCGGACTTTGCGCCGGAGATTGGAGCGTGACGATCACTTCGGGTGGATGCGATACGACGATCACGATCACCATCCTCGAACCACTTCCCATCGGTGCGAGCGTGACGGTGACGAATGCTACCTGCGCGGGTGCGTGCGATGGTATCGTGGATGTGATCACCACCGGTGGCACTTTACCGCTGGCTTACAACTGGTCTCCAGCACCACCCGCAGGACAAGGCACTCCTCATGTAGAAGGACTTTGTCCCGGTGACTATGATGTGACCGTCTCCGATGCTGCTGGCTGCGACACTACGATCACCTTCACCATTCTGGCCCCGGACCCGATCGTTCCAGGACTGGTGACCACACTTGAAACGTGTGCAGGGCCTTGCACGGGCACGGCTTCCGTAGCACCCATCGGTGGCACAGGGACCATCGTCGTGGATTGGCAGCCCGCTCCCGGTGGGGGCCAAGGAACATTGAACGCGACAGGTCTTTGCGCAGGCACGAATTACCAGGTCACGCTCACCGATGATAACGGCTGCGACACCACGGTCACCTTCACCATCGACCCGAGCGCGACGATAACTCCGAACATCAGCAGCACGCCTGTTTCCTGTAACGGCGCTTGCGATGGAACAGCCACCGTTGGCCCCACTGGCGGCACACCACCCTATACGTACGTATGGTCTCCACCGCCGCCCGTTGGTCAGGGCACACCCAGTGCGAGCGGTCTTTGTGCAGGTACGTGGGATGTCACCATCACCGATGCTTCGGGTTGCAGCATCGTGGCCGAACTACTGATCACGGAACCACTACCGATCCTGGCGAACGCCACCATCACCGACCCGCTGTGCGCTGGTGTTTGCAATGGCACCATCGTGTTGAATACGGCAGGCGGTACCGGACCTTACACCTATAGCTGGTCTCCTGCTCCGGCTATCGGACAGGGAACGAACACCATCACCGGCCTTTGCGCAGGGACATGGAACGTGACCATCACCGATGCTGCGGGTTGTACGGCTTCATCTTCGCATACCATCATCGAACCAGCACCTCTTACGCTTTCCACCACAGCTTCGCCGAGCCAATGCCAAGTGTGCATCGGAACGGCAACAGCGGTCGTTGGGGGTGGAACAGGCGTTCTCGAAATTGAATGGCGGAATCCGTTGAACGCGGTGGTAGGGACCACCCCGACGATCACCGACCTGTGCGCTGGGATCTACACCGTAACACTCCGCGATGAGAACGGATGCGTGCTCCAACAAGCCGTGCCCATCACGGATTCCAACGGCGAGGACCTGACTACTACCGACGGAACTACGACTTGCCCCAACACCTGCGATGGTGAGGTAAGTGTCGCATTCACGTGCAGTGATGCACCCTGTACCATCACTTGGACGGATGCTGCAGGCATCGATCTCGGTGTTTCAACAGAGACGATCAGTGCGCTTTGTCCTGGAGATCATTACGTGTCGGTCACCAATGCTTCCGGTTGTATCAGCATAGACACGGCAACAGTCGTGGCTCCTGTCGTCCTCACCCTGAACACGAGTTCAACACCCGTCTCCTGCGCTGGCCAGTGTGATGGTACAGCGACCGTCGGCGTCGTGGGGGGCACTCCGCCGTTCACCTTCACGTGGGATCCAGCGCCCCCGACAGGCCAAGGCACTCCTTCCGTTTCCGGATTGTGCGCGGGGGTCTACACGGTGACCGTAGGCGATGGTGGTGGTTGCGAGACCACCGCGCAAGTGTTGATCACAGAGCCACCACCACTGGTGCTCTTCTCGGCGATCGTGATCGAAACCTCCTGTGCGGGTACGTGCCAAGGCAATGTCACGTTGCTCGTTGCAGGTGGTGTTGGTCCATACAGCTACGTGTGGTCGCCAGCGCCACAGAGTGGTCAAGGCGCATCTGCTGCGTTCGGCTTCTGCGCGGGCAACGTGTCCGTCACCATTTCGGATGCGAACGGCTGCTCCATCGATCGCACGTTCACCATAACCGAACCACAACCACTTCTGGTAAGCACCAGCACCACACAGAGCACGTGCCCGAATTGCGATGGCACGGCTTCAGCCACTGTAACGGGGGGAACGGCGCCCTACACGTTCAGCTGGTTGCTTGGCGGTGCGGAAGTGAGCACGGACCAAGCACCTACAGGATTATGTGGCGGTGTCTATCAACTAACAGTACGCGACGATTTCGGTTGTTCAGAACAAGCGGTCGTGCAGATCCAGGATAGTAATGCCGAAGTGTTGGTCCCTGTTGATGGCACAACGTTGTGCGCGAACATCTGCGATGGAAGCGTCTCGGTGGACTTCACGTGCAGCCTGCCGCAGTGTACCACCGAATGGACGGATGTGGATGGTAACGTACTGGCGCAGAACACCAACGTTTTGAACAACCTGTGCCCGGGTACCTATACCGTGCAGGTGACCAACGCGAACGGATGCGTAAGCCTTGCGGATGCGGTGGTGACACCTTCCACCTCCATCGTTCCCAACCTGAGCACTACGCCCGCGTCCTGTGCCGGTGTTTGTGATGGTACGGCCACCGTAGGCCCTGTGGGCGGTGTGGCACCTTACACCTACGCGTGGAGCCCGGGTGGCCAAGACACACCACAAGTAACGGGTCTGTGTGCCGGGGTGTACACCGTGTTGATCGCCGATGCTTCCGGATGTGATACCACCGTTTCCGTATTGATCCTGGAGCCGACGCCGCTGGACCAACAAGCCACCATCACCGACGTGTCCTGCAACAGCAGTTGCGATGGCAGCATCGTGGTCACACCGAGCGGGGGCACTGGACCGTACACGTTCTTGTGGACACCCGTACCACCCAACGGACAAGGAAGCAATGGTGCTTTCGACCTCTGTGCCGGGGATCATGTGTTGCTCATCACCGATGCCAACGGTTGCACATTGGAGCGCACCTGGACGGTAGCTGAGCCGGCAGCGCTCGTGCTTGCTGGCGGAAGCATCAGCAGCGAATGCGGCGTGTGCAATGGCGAAGCGTTCGTACAAGCGACCGGTGGAACAGCTCCATACTCCTACCTCTGGACACAGAATGGTGGGATCTTCGGGACCGCTGATAGCTTGAGCGCACTTTGTGCAGGACTTTACGATGTCCTCGTGACGGATGCTTCCGGATGCGCTGATTCGCTCCTGGTCCCCGTGCAGGACTTGAACGGTGAAGTGCTGGCAGTTGCTGGCGATACCGTCAGCTGTCCCGGTATCTGCGACGGTAATGTGGAGGTGGTGTTCAACTGCGGCGAACCAGCATGTTCCATCGCGTGGTACGATGCGTTCGGCACTGACCTCAACCAGAACACGAATACGATGTCCGCCTTGTGTGCGGGGGATTACCTCGTCATGGTCACCAATGGGCTCGGTTGTGTTTCCATCGATACGGCAACGGTGGCTTCTCCCGATCCGATCATCGCCAACCTCAGCACGACACCGGTCACCTGCTTCGGCGATTGTGATGGCACAGCGACGGTAGGACCGACCGGTGGTGTGGCGCCCTATCAATACGTGTGGGATCCTGCTCCACTCGTGGGCCAAGGAACACCGCAAGCGGAAGGGCTGTGCGCGGGTGTGAACGAAGTGACCATCACCGATGCGGCCGGATGCAGCATCGAAGTTCCCATCTTGATCCTGTCGCCCGATCTGCTGACCGCCGATGTGGACGTATTGCCGATAACATGCAACGGCGCTTGCGATGGAAGCATCGTGGTTACTCCGCAAGGGGGTACGGCGGGATACACCTTCACATGGACACCTGTACCTCCGAACGGGCAAGGCGGTAATTCTGCGACCGGTCTTTGTGCGGACGATTGGACGGTAGTGGTCGTGGATGCCAACGGTTGTGATACCGCCATCACCATCACGCTGACGGACCCACCGGTACTTGCCGCTGATCTTACCACCACCGATAATGCATGCTTCGGTGAGTGTGCGGGAACAGCTTCGCTGGTGATCTCCGGCGGAGTGCCGGATCATGCGATCGTTTGGGCGGACGCGAACGGTTCGGTGTTCGCTACCGATACAACGGAAGTGAATGCGCTTTGTGCAGGGGACTACAGTGCGACCATCACGGATGCGAACGGATGCGAACTCATCGTGCCGTTCTCCATCACCGAAGGAACACCCATTGAAGCCGCACTGGTCTTCACCGGCGAAACCTGCGCTGGCCCGTGCGATGGAACTGCCGGCGTGTCACCTACGGGTGGAACAGGGCCGTACACGATCCTGTGGTCGCCAGCACCGGCTGCGGGTCAAGGCACCGAACAGATCACCGGACTGTGTGCAGGCAACTACGAGGTCACCATCACCGATGCCTTGGGTTGCGATACCACCTACGCGTTCACACTGCTTCCCTACACTCCGATAACCGATAACGCGACGATCAGCGATGTGCGCTGCAACAGTGCGTGCGATGGTTCCGTGGTGACAGCAGCAGCGGGTGGTATCGGCACGTTGACGTACTTGTGGACACCTGAACCTTCGAACGGCCAAGGCAATGCATCGGCCACTGGTCTGTGCCCTGGTGAACACGTGTTGGTGATCACCGATGCGGCCGGTTGCGACAGTTCCTTCAGCTACACCATCACCGAGCCGTTGGCGCTGCTATTGACCGTTGATGCGGTGACCGATGCGAGTTGCGCAGATGCGTTGGACGGAGCGATCGCCACAACGGCAACAGGTGGCATTCCACCATACACTTTCGCGTGGAGCGGTCCCGATGGCTTCTCCGCTTCCACGGAGGATATCGCAACCCTGCGACCCGGCGCGTACAGCCTCACGCTGGCCGATGCGAACAGCTGTACGCTCGATACCATCATCACCGTGAACGCACTGAGCACCTTGCTCGCCGCAGCTGGCGCGGATCAACAAGCGTGCTCCGGTACCGATGTCACCTTGGATGGATCCGCGAGCGTGGGTGGTGTCACTTTCTCGTGGCGTGATGCACAAGGTGCCGAAGTGGGGAACACTCCCGTGATCACATTGGCCGGGTTGCCGGATGGCGAGAACTTCTTCACATTGACGATCACCGATGGGCCGTGTTCTTCTACGGATGAAGTGTTGATCACCATGCTCGCGTTGCCGATCGCGAACGCAGGGCCGGACCAAACGATCTTCCTCGCAGGAACAGCACAACTCGGTGGATCACCAAGCGGACCGATCGGATCCACCTTCGTGTGGAGCCCCGATACACTTGTCAGTGATGGTGCGGTATCCAACCCCACCACCAGCCCTACGGTCACAACCTGGTATACGCTCACGGTGACCGCACCGAACGGCTGTACGGCAACGGACTCGGCGTTGGTCACGGTGGTGCCAACGGTGGTGATCCCGAACGGCTTCACACCGAACGCCGATGGAAAGAACGATACGTGGATCATCGACTTCATCGAACTCTTCCCCGATTGTGAAGTGGAGGTGTACAACCGCTGGGGCGAACAGCTCTTCCGCAGCGTTGGCTATAGACAGCAGTGGGATGGAAGGTACCGCGATGGCTACGTGCCGGTAGGTACCTATTACTACGTGATCGAGCTCAACGACGAGCGTTTCCCAGAACCGTACACCGGCCCGCTTACCGTGATCCGCTGAACACATGATCAACATGCGCCGCATATTCCACCTGCTCCTGGCCGCAACGGCTCTGCAGGCCAGTGCCCAGCAGCTGCCGCAGTTGACGCAGTACCAGTTCAACGATTACGTGGTGAACCCCGCTGTCGCCGGTAGTCGCCCGTTCTTCGAGCTGCGTACCGCCCACCGCTACCAATGGGTCGGTATACAGGATGCACCGCGTACGTTCACCTTCAGCGGCTCCACTCCGGTGGGCGAGAAGATGGGCCTGGGCGGTTACCTCTTCACCGATATCGTTGGTCCTACACGGCGGACCGGCGTGCAGTTCTCGTACGCGTACCACCTGAAGCTGACGCAGGACATCAAGCTCTCTTTGGCCGTTTCCGCAGGTATGCTCCAGTTCCTCATCGATGGCTTATNNTATGGCTCGAAGATCCAGTTCCACGATCCCGGGGATCCCGTGATGGATGATCAACTGCGCGGAGATCTGCTGCCCGATGCCAAATTCGGATTCTACCTGTACGGTGAGCGTTTCTGGTTCGGCGCTACAGCACCCCAACTGTTGCGCAACAAGGTGTACTTCCTGGATGAAACTTCAGCGACGCTCAGCCGCATGGAGGATCACTACTACGTGATGGGTGGATACCGCTTCCCCATTGGCGCGGATTGGCGCGTGGAGCCGTCGTTCCTGGTGAAGTACACCACGCCTGTTCCATTGAAACTGGACTTTACCGCAACGGTGCGTTACAAAGACACGTTCTGGCTGGGCGCCGGATACCGCACCAACGATGCGTACAGTGCCATGGTGGGTTATTGGTTGAAGAAGACCTTCCAGTTCGGTTACTCCTACGACATCATCACTTCCAACCTTCGCAACTACAGCACGGGCACCCATGAGGTGATGTTGGCGATCACGCTGGCCAAGCCTCCACGCACGGCCGCGACGGCAGTAACACCGTAGTTCGCGGGCATTGATGGTTAGCGGAAAGTGACCATTTCGACCCTTAGCGTCGAATTTGGTCGATGGAACACCTACGGCTGTCGATCATTTGTGCGGGAGCCCTTTGCGGTGTTGACCGAAAGAGCCCTAAGCGGTGTAAATTGCCGTCCCTCTTACCGGGGCACCCTATCGACGTGACTTTACCACTTTTCGTTCGCAGACTACGGCTTTCCTTTGGGGTAGCCCTCATGTTGGTGTTGGCCTGTATGGGCAACATTTCGCACGCGCAGACCTTTCTGATGGCTGACGGAGCCAACTGGGAAACCTGTTCCGGAACCTTTTACGATAGCGGCGGTGCCGGGGGCAATTATGGAAATAGCGAGAACATGACCGCTACCCTGTGCCCCCCGGGTGGCGCAGGCTCTGGGCCTATGTCCAGCATTGAGTTCGTTTCATGGAACGTGGACCTGACCGGTCTGTTGGACAACTTGGTGATCCATGATGGCCCGACAGCGGCTTCTCCTGTACTGGCAACGGGATCGGCCCTCAATTCTTTGCAAGGGCAATCCTTCATGGCCTCCGGTCCAAGTGGATGCCTCACGTTCGTTTGGACCAGTGACCTGCTCTTGACAGGCGGCGGTTGGGCGGCTACCATCACAACGGGTCCAGATGCTGGTGGGAACGGGACGACCACCGTGTGTGCCAATGCGGCGGCTTTCAATCTATTCACCTTGCTTACCGGGTCGCCCGAAGCGGGTGGCACATGGTCATTCGGTGGCGCGCCTACTAGCGGGACGTTCACACCGGGTGTTTCTGCGGCAGGGGTGTACACCTATACCATCGCGGCCGTTGCACCGTGCGTTGATGCATCCGCCACGGTCACTGTCGCTGTCATAGCACCACCGAACGCTGGTAGCAACAGTACACGAAGCGTTTGTAGTTCGGCTGCACCGTTCGACCTTTTCGCCGCACTGGGTGGTTCCCCTGCTGGTGGTGGTGCATGGACAGGTCCCGCTGGTACACCCGTCACCTCCACCTTCACCCCCGGTACTTCACCGCAAGGTGTGTATACGTACACCGTCCTGGGCACACCACCCTGCGCCAACGCTGCGGCCACTGTAACGGTAACGGTGGTGGCCGCGCCGAACCCCGGTACGAATGCAATTACGAGCGCTTGTAGCAATAGCGCATCGTTCAGCATGATAACGCGTCTCGGTGGCACGCCACAAGCCGGCGGCACATGGGTAGGCCCCGCTGGTGCGCATGGCCCCACGTTCGTGCCTGGAACCGATGTGGCCGGCAACTATGTTTACACGGTATCCGGATCCGCACCGTGTACCGCAGCAAGCGCAACCTTGTCCATCGCGGTGCAAACCGCCCCGAACGCGGGTACCAACGGAAGTACGACCGTTTGTAGTACCGATGCGAACTTCCTGCTCTTCGGGCTCTTGGGAGGAACACCGGATGGCGGTGGGACGTGGACCGCTCCAGGTGGTGCTGCTTTTCCTGGAACCTTCATTCCGGGAACTAGCGCACCCGGCGTGTACACCTACACGGTGGCCGGTACCGCACCGTGCGCCAATGCCACCGCTACCGTCACGGTCTCGGTGAACACAGCGCCCAACGCGGGTACCAATGCCACGGTGAGCCGGTGTTCGAATAACGCAGCATTCAACCTCTTCGCACAGCTCGGTGGAACGCCAGCCCCCGGTGGTACATGGGTAGGTCCTTCCGGTGCGAGCAATGGCACCTTCACCCCAGGTACGAGCACGCCCGGGGCCTACACCTATACCGTTATCGGTACAGCGCCGTGCGCCAATGCAACCGCTGTGGTGACCGTGAACATCACCCAAGCACCGAACGCAGGCACGAATGGTACACGTTCAACATGTGCCACGGATGCTCCGTTCACCTTGTTCAATTCATTGGGTGGAACGCCCGATGCTGGTGGTACGTGGACCGCACCCGGTGGTGGCGTCAGCAATGGCACTTTCACGCCCGGCACCTCTGCGCCCGGTGCTTATACTTACACAGTAACAGGCACTGCTCCCTGCGCGAACGCCACGGCGACCGTCACGGTTTCTGTTGTTGCGCCACCGAACCCCGGTACAAATGGTAGCACCACCGTCTGTAGCAACGGTCCTACGGTGAACCTGTTCACCCTGCTCGGTGGTTCACCCGCCGCCGGTGGAACGTGGACAAGGCCGAACGGAACAGCGCACACCGGGTCGTTGGATCCCGCAACGGATCCCGCAGGGACCTACACCTATACCGTGGCCGGTACAGCACCTTGCAGTGCCGCGTCCAGCACGGTACAAGTAGCGAAGGTCACCGCGCCGAACGCCGGGACGGATGGCAGCATCACCGTGTGCAGCACCATGGCGCCCTTCCAACTGTTCACGGTGCTGGGTGGCACACCGAGCGGGAGCGGTACTTGGCGAACGCCGACCAACGCGGCTTTCAATGGCACCTTCACACCAGGAACGACCGCAGCTGGGACGTACAAGTACATCGTCCTCGGCACCACGCCTTGCGTGAATGACACGGCGTTCGTTACCGTGATCGTGAACCAAGCGCCCAACGCAGGCAGCAACGCTACCGTCACCGTTTGTAGTAACCAAGCTGCCTTCACCCTCATCTCTCGCCTCGGTGGAACACCGAATGCCGGAGGCACATGGACAGGCCCTGATGGCTTGGCTTTTGCCGGTACCTACACGCCCGGCACTTCCGCCCCTGGCGCATACACGTACACGGTCGCAGGTGTGTCTCCTTGTCTGGCGGCGAGCGCCGTGGTGGCCATCACCGAACAACGGCAGCCGGTGGCGGGGTCCAACGGAAGCTTCTCCAGCTGTACCACGGATGGCCCGGTGGATCTGTTCGATGAGCTCGGTGGTACCCCCGACGGCGGTGGAGTTTGGACAGCCCCCGGTGGCGCCACCGTTTCCGGCGTGTTCTTGCCCGGGACGAGCGTCCAAGGCATATATACATACACGCTAGCGGCAACAGCACCGTGTACTTCGGCATCCGCCACGGTCACCGCCACGGTGAACCAAGCACCCGATGCCGGTGATGATGCCACGGTATCCATTTGCCCGGATGCCACCCCGGTGAATCTGTTCGCTGCACTTGACGGTACACCGGATGCTGGTGGGACATGGACGGACGATGATGCCACCGGTCAGCTGAGCGCTGGTATCTTCACTCCAACTGGTCTTCCCGCAGGTGATTACGATTTCACCTACACGGTTACCGGCAACGGCCAATGTGGAGATGCGAGCGCCACGGTGCGCGTGACCATCGTGGCTGCCCTCGATGCCGGGACCAATGGCACACTTACGGTGTGTGGTTCCAACAACCTGGTGGACCTCTTCACGGGATTGGGCGGTACACCACAGCCCGGCGGGGCATGGTCCGAACTCTCCGGTACCGGTGCACTTACAGGACAGTTCTTCAATGCTACACTTGTCCCAGCGGGTACTTATTCGTTCCGCTACGATCTGAGCGGATCCGCCTCCTGCATGGCCGACAATGCCCAGGTGAACGTCACGGTGGTGGCCCAACGAAGACCCGGGACCAACGGCAGTACCACCGTGTGCAGCAACAGTGGTTCCTTCAACCTCTTCCCCTTGTTGGGTGGTAACCCACAACCGGGTGGCACATGGAGCCCGGGCACCGGACAGTACGACCCTTCGACGAACAACCCGGGTGTGTTCACCTACACCCTCACCGGAACAACGCCGTGCCCCAACGCCACCGCTACGGTGACCGTGGCCGAAGTGGCTGCCCCGATCGCAGGGAATAGCGCCTCCACCACGGTGTGCAGCAATGATGGCACGTTCAACATGACCCTGCGCTTGGGAGGATCCCCACAACCCGGCAGTTGGTCTTTCGGCGGGAACCCGCACAGCAACCTTTTCACTCCAGGTGTCGACCTTCCTGGGGTTTATGTCTACACGGTCTTAGGCATCTCTCCTTGTGGATCGGCGATCGCCACACTTACCGTGAACGTGAACAACGCTCCCAACGCTGGGGCGAACGCGGATACCACGGTGTGCGCTAACGGCCAGTCCTTCTCTTTGTTCAGCCTGCTTTCCGGCGGTGCGCAGCCTGGTGGTGTATGGACCGGTCCGGGCGGCCCACACACCGGCTTCTACGAACCCACGAGCGATACACCGGGCGATTATTTCTACACCGTAACAGGCCTGTCACCGTGTGCAACGGATGTAGCCGTGGTAACGGTGTCCGAAAGTGATGTGCCCAACGCTGGCATCAGTGCTCCGCTCGTTGTGTGCTCCAATGGATCTAGTGTGAACTTGATCACCGCATTGGGTGGAACACCGAGTCCCACGGGATCTTGGACTGGCCCAGCGCCGAGCACCGCTGCTTTCAACGGCGTGTTCATCCCAGGCACTACCACCCCGGGAACCTATACCTATACTGTTCAGGGTACAGCACCTTGCCCGAACGCGACAGCAACGGTCACCGTTTCGCTTAGCACACCACCGAACGCAGGAACGAGCCGGTCGATCATCGCATGCAGTAGTGCAGCAGCGTTCGCCCTGGTGGATAGCTTGGGCGGCACGCCGATGTTGAACGGAACGTGGACCACCCCGCCACCCGTTGGACCAACGAGCGGGGTGTTCAATCCGCTCACCAGTGTGCCTGGTATCTACACCTACACCGTGCCGGGCACTGCGCCATGTGCCAACGCGGTGGCCACAGTTACCGTTACGGTGAACCAGCGTGCCAACGCTGGCAACGATGCCAACCTGAGCGTGTGCAGCAGCGGTGGCGCACAGGACATGTTCTTGTTGTTGGGCCCACAGGCACAGACCGGTGGCGTCTGGACCGTGCAAGCCACCGGAGCAAGCCACGGAAGCTCCTTCCTGCCCAACAGCGATGTTTCCGGCGTCTACGTTTACATGGTTCCCGGTAGGCCGGGATGCGTGAGCGATCAGGCGTTGGTCTCGGTCACGCTGAACCAAGCGCCGAACGCAGGCTTCAACGGGCTGATCACGGTGTGCGATGACAACACGGCATTCCAACTGGTGAACGTGTTGAACGGATCGCCGCAGTTGAACGGCACATGGACCGATCCGACACCGGCGGCGCATACGGGGATATTCGTTCCTGGCACCAACCAAGCTGGTGTGTATACCTACACCGTCCTTGGTGCGGCCCCCTGCCCCAATGCTCAAGCACAGGTAACGGTGTTCCAGAACGAAAGGCCATACGCCGGTGAGAACGGCGTAGCATCGGTGTGCAGCAATAACCCGCCGTTCTCTTTGTTCAGCAGGTTGACGAACAACCCTGACGCGGGCGGTTCATGGACCGGACCAAGCGGCCCAGTGGGTAACATCTTCGATCCTGCAACATCACAACCGGGCACCTACCAATACCGCATTCAAGGTGCTGCCCCGTGCGCTTCGGATTCCGCCACGGTAACCGTGTTCGTCAACCCTGCACCGAATGCAGGGATCAGTACCGTTGCGCAGATCTGTTCGTCTTCCGGACCGGTTGATCTGTTGTCGTTGCTCGGTGGTACGCCCGGCACCACAGGCGCCTGGTCTTTCGGTGGTAACACCCATGGTCCACAATTCGATCCGCTTACGGATATCAGTGGTCCCTACGTGTACACGGCGGTCGGCACATCGCCCTGTGTGAACGCCGTATCCCAAGTGCAGATCACCTTGGTGGCAGCGCCAAGCGCCGGTAGCAATGGAAGCATCGCTGCGTGTATCGGTGACCCTGCCGTTCAACTTGCGAGCGGCCTTGTTGGTACGTGGACCGCTGGCGGCACTTGGACGGATGATGACAATACAGGAGCGCTATCCGGTGGAATATTGAATGGCACTTCCCTAGCGCCCGGCTCTTATGAATTCACCTATACAGTGGCTGGTTCCGGCCCCTGTCCCACGACTACGGCCGTGGTCACCGTGGCGATCGCAGCGGATCTGGATGCTGGCGAGGACAACAGTATCACGGTGTGCGAGAACGAGGTCTTCGCACTTTTCCCGCGTTTGGGAGGAACACCACAGCCGGGTGGTTCCTGGATAGACCGCGACGGTAGCGGTGCTTTGATCGGCGGCGTGTTCAACGGTCCGCAGGTGCCGGACAATTCAACCTGGAACTTCGATTACGTGTTGCCGGCGCTTGGTTCGTGCGAAAGCGATACCGCCACCGTTACCGTGCAAGTTCAAACAGGACCGTTCGCCGGATGTGATGGGTTCGCCGGTTTCTGCTTGAACGATCCCCCGGACCAATTGATCGGCTCGTTGAGCTGTGATCCCGACGGGAACGGAAGTTGGTTCAATCCGATCGGTGCACCGCACTCAGGAACATTCGTCCCAGCAACGGACATCGAAGGAGTTTACCGCTACGTGGTGCCTGCCATCGGCAGTTGCCCGTCGGACACGGCTTTCGTTACCGTGCAGGTGCGCGAACCCGCCAACGCCGGACAAGATGCCCAGGTCTCCATCTGCTCCACCGATGCTCCCGTGGATCTCTTCACATTCCTTGGGCCCAACGCTCAAACAGGAGGTACTTGGTCGCGTAACGACTTGCCGTTCTCGGGGATCTACAACCCGGCAGTGGATGCACCGGGACAGTATCGTTACCGCGTGAACGGACAAGCCCCGTGCTCTGCCGACTTCGCCTTCATCACCGTCACCGAGCCGCTCGCAGCTGAAGCAGGTACATCCGCCAGTGTGGATGTGTGCTCCGATGCAACGCCGTTCAACATGCGCGACCTGCTCGGTGGATTGCCCCAACAAGGGGGTGCATGGTCCGCCCCTGGAGGGGCAGCGCACGGGCAGACCTTCGACCCCGCGGTGGATGTGGAAGGCGATTACCGTTACCTGATCACGGGCGCCACGCCTTGTGCCAACGATACGGCCTACCTCACCGTGAACTTGTTCGCAGCGCCGAACGCGGGTGAAGATGCCACCATCGAAGCTTGTGCGACACAGACCGCAGTGGCTCTTTTCGCCGCTTTGGGCGATGGAGCTCAGACCGGTGGGGTATGGACTGACCTCGACATGTCCGGCGCGTTGACCGGTGATGTGTTTAACCCGTCAGTAGCCGGGAACGGTACGTGGGACTTCCAATATGCCATTCTAGCCACCGCGCCGTGTACCAATGCGGTCAGTTTCATCACGGTCAACGTGGGGTCCGGTGCCAGTGCGGGTGAAGACAATACGCTTACCATCTGTGGTGGCGAAACCAATTACCGCTTGCTCAATGCACTTGCTGGCGATCCCGACGTAGGCGGCACATGGACCGACCTGGCAGGGACAGGTGCGTTGCTGCCCGGTGATACCACGATCGATGCGAGCATTCTCCCGGTCGGCGGGCAATCGGCGTTCGTTTATACCGTGGAAGATGCCGGCTGTGGCAATGTGCAAGCCACCGTGCTGATCACCACCGTGGCGTATCCCGACCCGGGCACCGCCGCGCCGTTGGTGGTCTGTTCTTCCGATGAGCCCATCGACATGTTCGCTCAGCTCGGTGGAACCCCACAAGCAGGAGGGATCTGGGAAGGGCCCGCTGGGGTCTTCGATGGAACGTTCGATCCGGCTTCCGGTGCCGATGGTTTCTATGCTTACAGCATCACTGGGAATGATTTCTGCTCGGACTCCTCTGCTGTGTTCCAGATCACGGTGAATGATCCGCCCAACGCTGGTGCGAACGGACAGGTGGTACTGTGCGATACGCTCACGGCCTATCCGCTGATCACCGGTCTGAACGGTACGCCCGACGCGAGCGGCGTGTGGACCGATGTGAACGGTGCCGGTGGCCTGAGCGGTGCTGTACTGAACACGACCGGCATTGAACCCGGGGAGCATGACTTCCGGTATGTGGTGAGCGCTGAAGGCTGCGCGGATGCATCGTCCCTGTTGAAGGTGGAAGTGGTTTCCGCGCCTGAAGCGGTGGACATCTCCACGGTGTGCAACGAACAGGACCGCACCTATGTGGTCACATTCACCATCCAAGGCGGCGATCAAGCCACGTATGAAGTGGTGGGTGCAACTGGCACGCTTAGCGACAACGCTCCTTACATCTTCACGACCGATCCCGTGGTGGTGAGCCAACCTTTTGTGGCCATGGTGCGTGATGCGAACGCATGCGGCGAGTTCCGGGTGGAAACCACCAGCCCATGCTCGTTCGATAACGAGGTGTTCGTGCCCGAGTCCTTCTCGCCCAACGGTGATGGGGTGAACGAGACCTTCCGGATCCCGGGAATAGAAGGGTTCCCCAACAACACGATCACCATTTTCAACCGCTGGGGTGCCCAGGTGTACGATGCCGCCGGGTACGACAACAACAGCGTGGTCTGGGATGGCTCCTCACCGGATGCACTGCTGCCCGGTAGCGCCGCCACAGGCACCTACTTCTACGTGTTGGAACTGGGTACTTCCGCAGAACCGCTCACAGGTTTCATTCAATTGGTACGATGATCCGCAACACCACCATAGCAGGCTTGCTCTTAGCAGCCACCTTGCTGGTCACGGGTCGCACCTGGGCCCAGCAGGATCCGTTGTACAGCCAGTACATGTTCAACACGCTGGCGTTCAATCCAGCGTATGCCGGTAGCGCGGATGTCTTCACCGTAATGGCCTTGTCCCGACACCAATGGGTGGGCTTCGATGGCGCACCGGCCACGCAGACCGTGTTAGCACATTCGCCGCTGAAAGCACAGAACCTCGCACTTGGCTTCTCGGCGATCAACGACAAGATCGGCCCGTCGCGCCAGACCGCCGCCTATGCCGACTTCGCCTATCGCATCCGTACGGGAGAGGATACACGCCTTTCCTTCGGATTGAAGGGTGGCATCAACATGTACCAAGCGGATCTGGCCAAGCTCAGCACCGTGGAAGTGGATCCTTCCAACGTGAACACCGCGAGCCAGCTGCTGCCCAACTTCGGCTTCGGTCTCTACTGGCACAGCCCGCGCTATTATGTCGGTGTTTCAGCCCCCAAACTCTTGGAGAACGAGTTCGATGCCGTGAACGCTACGGCCGTGGTACAGTCTTCCGAAGCGCGCCACTACTTCCTGATCGCAGGTTACGTGATGGACCTTTCGCGCGATATCAAATTCAAGCCTTCGTTCATGTTCCGCACGGTGGAAGGGGCGCCCCTCTCGTTGGATGTGAATGCGAATTTCCTCCTGCGCGAACGCATCTGGTTCGGCGCCATGTACCGCTTGGGTAACGCGTTCGGCGTGATGGCGCAGTACCAATTGAACGATCAGTTGCGCGCCGGTTATGCGTTCGACCTCACCACCACACGCATGGGTGCCTACAACGCGGGTACGCACGAGATCATGCTGAGCTATGACTTCCGCTTCCTGAAGGGCCGTACCATTTCACCCCGCTATTTCTAAGCCATGGTACGCCGCATCATCAGCTTACTGCTGCCGCTTTTCATAAGCGTTCTGGCGATGGCCCAGGGCAACGCCGACGCATACATCAACGAAGCCGACCGCCATTTCCAGCAGATGGCCTATGCACGCGCCATCGAAGGCTATACCACCGCTACGGAGCTTGGTGCTGTGAACGAGCACGTGACGAAACGCCTGGCCGAATGCTATATGCGGTTGGGCAGGAGCGATGAGGCCGAGAAGTGGTACGCCATGGTGGTGAAGTTCTTGAACCGTGAACCCAAGGACCTCTTCTATTACGCCGAAGCCCTCAAGAGCAATGGCAAATACGCCGAGGCCGAGGAGTGGATGGACCGCTACCTCGCCACCCTGAACGACGGAGGGGAGAAGGCACGTAGCAACATCAGCGGCTTCGCACGCAAGTTCACAGCCGACATGGATCGCTTCACAGTGCGCTCCGTTGGCATCAATACCCCGTTCTCCGACTTCGGTGCTACTTGGTTGGGGGATGACAAAGTGGTCTTCTCTTCTGCGCGTAACGCGACAGTTGGTGTGGAACGCAGAGCAGCGTGGAACGATCAACCGTTCTTGGACATGTTCGTGGCGAACGCTGGTCCGGCCGGGGATCTCACCAACGTGCGCCCGCTCTCTGGCCAGGTGAATTCGAAGTTGCACGAAGGACCCGCTACGGCTAGCGCGGATGGTAGTGTGATCTGGTTCACCCGTAACGGGTACTTCAATGGCCGTACACAAAAGAGCACGACAGGCATCAATCGATTAGCCATCTACAAGGCGTACGACAAGGGCGGAAGCTGGGGCGATGTGGAACAGTTCCTCTACAACAACAGCGAGATCTCCGTGGGCCACCCTGCTCTTGCGCCGGATGGGAAGCGCATCTTCTTCGTGAGCGATATGCCCGGGGGATACGGCGGCACGGACATCTACATGTGCTTGGATCAAGGAGGCCAGTGGGGCGAGCCGGTGAACCTCGGATCCGCGATCAACACCGCGCAGAACGAAGTGTTCCCGTTCGTGGGTACGGACAATACGCTCTACTTCTCCAGCAATGGTCATCCCGGTCTTGGCGGGTTGGACATCCATGCAGCCAAATATCTCGGACTGGATGAGTATGGATCGCCCATGAACGTTGGTGCTCCGGTGAACGGAACGTTGGACGATTTCGCCTTCATCATCGACAAGAGCGGCAAACGCGGATA
Source organism: Flavobacteriales bacterium UBA7690 (assembly GCA_002482775.1). Lineage (GTDB taxonomy): Bacteria > Bacteroidota > Bacteroidia > Flavobacteriales_F > PHOS-HE28 > PHOS-HE28. The sequence continues at coordinate 31,755 of DLGQ01000099.1, forward strand.
TTTCTCCAGGGACCGCCCCGGTGGTGTTGGCGATGATGACATCTACACCTTCGAGATGACCGGACCGTTGGAGCAACGCTTCCTCGTAACGGGACTCGTGATCGACGAGGATAACGGATCGCCATTGATCGATCTCGAGGTACGCCTGTTGAACAAGGATGGCTCCCTCGTGGGTACCACCACCACCGATGCGCGTGGTGAGTATTCCTTCCCAGTTGAGAAGAACAAGGAGTACAAGTTGAAGGTGGAAATGAAGGGGCGCTACCCAGGCATCCAACACTTGAGCACCGAACGGATCGAAGAACAACAGATCGTCACCCGCGACATCCACATGGTGCCCGATGCCGGTATCTGGCTGCGTGGGACCACACGCTACAAGGATAGACCAGGGTTCTTGGCGGGTGTGAAGATCACCGTGGTGAACATGAGCAGCTTCTTCTCCGAAAGCTCCTCCACCGGAGAGAGCGGCGACTTCAATATGCGCCTGCAGAGCAACGAGGAGTTCGAAGTGCTCCTGGAGAAGGAAGGCTACTACAGCATCAGCGTGCCGGTATCCACCATCGGAATGAAGGCCGGCCTGATCGATCTTGGAGAAGCAAGAGAACTCAGTTTCGAGCCCATCGATCTCGGTTCACCCTTGCCGTTCAAATACGTGCGTTGGCCCAAGGGCGAAGTGAAACTGGACCCGATCGCGCGCACCGAACTGGATGCCTTCGCCGATCGCCTTAACGTGAATTCCGCACTGAAGGTGGAGATCGGTGTACACAGCGATGCCCGCGATGGGGCAGATGCCGCCCGCTTGGATCAACGCCGCGCAGAAGCGATCGTGGACTACCTCGTCACCCGTGCCGTGAAGCGTGATCGGATCACCGCGAAGGGCTATGGCTTCTCACGCCTGAAGAACCACTGTGCTCCCGGTATTTCCTGCACCGAAGAGGAACATGCGGAGAACCGCCGGGTGGAGTTCACCGTGCTCGAGATCCTCCCCTAAAGGGCTTTGAAAACGTACTCCTGTGCGCTGAAATGCGCGAGCGTGCGCGGCAAGGCGTAACGCAATCGATCCTCTGCTTTGAGGCTGTCGTGGAAGACGACGATCGAGCCTGGTCTGGCATGACCGATCACGTTCTGCAGACAGGATTCGCCATCCAGCCTGGTGTCGAAGTCGGCACTGAGGACATCCCACATTACCACATCGAAGCGTTCTCGCATCGCAGATGATTGCCGCTTCGTGATGCTGCCATACGGGGGACGGAAGAAGCGCGAACCCGTCAATGCTTGGCAACGGAGCACACTGCGCAGATAGCTGAATGTTCCGGTACGTCGCCCGCGGGGATGGTCCCACGTATGGTTTCCGATGGTGTGTCCTTCGTGCCGGATGCGCTGCAGCAGTTCCGGGTTGGCAGCGCAGTTCCGACCGATGCAGAAGAACGTGGCCTTGGCGTTGTACGTGGCCAGTTGATCCAACACCCAAGGTGTCACCTCGGGTATCGGCCCGTCATCGAAGGTGAGGTAGAGTTCCTTCTCCTGCGTATCCACGCTCCACCGGAACCCGGGCATCAATAGACGCAGGATCCGCGGGATGCGGGTGGGGTACATGGCCCTGACCTTAGAACTTCATGCGCGTGGTGCGACGTCCTTCGAGCTCCATCAACTTGCCGCGGTACTGCTCTTCCATCGCATCGAAACGCTCCTGCATGGAGGCCCCGAAAGCGGTGTCAGCACGTGAAGTGGAACTGGCGAGACGACCCATCACCGCGTGTGTGATGGCCATGTCATCCAACAAGCGGCTGGCGAACTTCGGCTCCAAGCTCATGAAGTGGTTCAGGTTCTCTTCCATGATCGTAAAGAGGCGCTCGCTGATCACGTTCGCCTTGTCCTTCTCGCCGATGGCGTAGTACGCTTCCACCGTGGGTAGCAGGATCCGATCGAACGGCACGTTGCGCTCGGGCATCTTGGCCAGGGAGAGATCCAGGATCTTGCCTGCCTCTTCTTTGCGGCCTTCGGCGATCAAGGCCTCGGCCAAGCTGCTCATCTGTAGGCGAAGGTTGGTGGTCATGCGCAGGATGTTCTCGTCGAGGTAGATATCGCCCTCGGTCTCCATGTTGCCCCACTTGAACTTGTCCATCACGTTGTGGTACATGATGTCCGTAGCCACCCGTCCCTGTTGGTTCGGGTTCGGGCTGTTCGGTGTGTACACCGGTACCACACGGTAGGTGAGGCCTTCCAGCTGGAAGTAGTCCTGTAGGTTGATGTAGCTGTCGGGACCGGTGGTGACCGCGAAGTAGATCGGGCGCTTCCAGTTGTTGTTGGCCAAGAGGTCGAGGACCATCAGGTGGTTCTTCAGCAACACTTGGCGATCGATCTTCCAGTTCACGCGCGGCACCCAGCTCGTATCACCCGGCTGCAATGTGCCCGAGCCGAAGACCGCTGCGCTGTCCGCTGCAAGGCTGAAAAGGTCCGTGGGGAAGTAGGCGTCCTTCACCCCGCGTTGGAACAGTACCTGCATATTGCGGTCGTTGGTGACGAAGGCCATCATCTCGCGCAGGTCGCGGTAGTTCTTGTCTTGCGGGAGAAGGGCCACCACATCGCGCGTTCCTTGCCTGTACTTCTCGGGGGCCATAGCGAACGGTACTGGTTCGCTCTCGTAGGCCTTGCGGCGCATTTGGTCGATGTACCAATCGGTGTTGAGCAGGCTCAGGTTCACCACGCGCACGTCGGTGCGGATACCTTCCACCTCTTGGGCGTACCACAGCGGGAACGTGTCGTTGTCACCATTGGTGAAGAGGATCGCGTTCGGCGCGCAACTTTCGAGGTAGTCGCTGGCGAGATCGCGAGCAGGCATCCGGGTGCTGCGGTCGTGGTCATCCCAGCCCTCGGCGACCATGATCCCTGGCACGGCCAAGCAGAGTAGCGTGGCAAGCACACCATGCACCGTATCGTTCTTCAACACCCTACCCAGTAAGAAGAAGAGTCCTACGGCGGCGCCTCCGAGAATGGCCATGTAGAAGATGGAGTAGGAGATAGTGTGGTCGCCGTCCCATTCCACCACATATTTCAATACACCCAGACCCACGGCGGATCCTACCACGGTGCCGAGTTCTTTTTGCGTGAGCGTGCGGGCCGCATCATACAACGCCATCACACCCAACCCGATCCAGATCGCGAAGGCATAGAACGAACCCACGTAGGCATAGTCACGTTCGCGCGGTTGGTACGGTGTCTGGTTCAGGTAGATCACGATCGCAACGCCGGTGAAGAAGAACAACAACATCACCACCGTCCAATCCTTGGTGTGGCGTACAAGTTGGTACACGAGACCGATCACGCCCAAAAGCAACGGTAGCAGCAAGAACTTGTTGAAGGCTTTGTTGCTCGTCATACTGCTCGGCAGGTTGTCCTGGTTGCCGAGGTGTTGCGCGTCGATGGTCTTGATGCCCGAGAGCCAGTTGCCGTCGAGGATGTTCCCATGGCCCTGCAGATCGTTCTGGCGGCCCGCGAAATTCCACATGAAGTAGCGCCAGTACATCCAATTGAACTGGTAGTTGGTGAAGAAGGTCAGGTTCTCGCCGAAGGTGGGCTTGTAGATGATGGTGGGTTTGCCTTCGCGATCCGTAGTGCGCATCGGGCGGCCTTGGAAGTCGCTCCAATCCTTGTAGGCATCCACATGGCTGCGTTGCGAGCTGTACATGCGCGGGAATAGCATGGTGAACTCCTGCTGGTACACCGGCTCGCTGCCTTTCCGCGCGTCTGTGATGATGTACTCGTGTTTGATGGTATGCCCTGCGTTCTGTTCCACGAAATGTTCCGCGCTCCAACCATCGTAGAACTGCTTCACGGTACGGTCGTTCTTCTGGACCAGGTAGGTCGCCGTGTACACCGGGTTGCCGTCCTCCCGCTCGTTGGAGTAGGGTGAATCCCAGAACTGGCCGATGAGCAAGGGACGATCGCCGTACTGTTCACGGTTCAGGTAGCTCACCAGGTTGAACACGTTCTCCGGGTTGTTCTCATCGATCGGCGGGTTCGCCAAGCTGCGGATCACCGTCATGGCATACGTACTGTAGCCCACGAGGATCACGGTCACACCAAGGATCACCGTATTGGCCACCACGCGACCCGTGCGCTGTGTCCAACGCAAGCCCATCACCACAAGGCCGAGCACCACGAGGAAGTAGATCAGGTTACCCGTGTTGAAGGGAAGTCCCATCCCGTTCACGAAGGCGAGCTCGAACTTGCCGGCCAGCTTCGCTACACCCGGAATGATGACCGCTTGGATCGTCCCCAGGATGATAGCACTGATCACGAACGCGGTGATCATGCCCTTCGGTGTGGTCTCGTAACGCTTGAAGTAGTAAACCATGGCGATCGGCGGGATGCACAACAACGCCAAGAGCTGTACGCCGATACCGAGGCCGAGCAGGTAACAGATCAGGATGAGCCAACGTGTACTGTGCGACTCGTGCGCCACACTTTCCCATTTCAGGATGGCCCAGAACGTGATCGCCGTGAAGAACGAGGACATACTGTAGACCTCGGCTTCCACAGCGCTGAACCAGAAGCTGTCGCTCCACGTGTAGGCCAATGCGCCAATGATACCGCTGCCCAGTACGGCGATGAGGCTGCCGCTGGTGAGCACCTGACCTCCGCGTGTGGCCAGCTTGTGGGCCATGTGCGTGATGCTCCAGAAGAGGAACAGGATGCTGAACGAACTACAGAGCGCGCTGAGCGTGTTGATCGCGATAGGGACGTTCTCCGGCGAAACGAACGCGCTGAATACCCGCGCGATGATCATGAACAACGGCGCTCCAGGCGGGTGACCCACCTCCAATTTGTTCGCCGTGGCCAGGAATTCACCGCAATCCCAGAAGCTGGCCGTGGGTTCCAGGGTGACGATGTACGTCCACGTAGCAACAAGGAACACCAGCCAACCGGTGATGATGTTCAGCTTCTTATAGTTCATTTCGGGCGGGGGTCGGGATGCGGTAAGGGCCACACCTTCAGCCGGAAGGCTTTGGTGAGCGGTGGCGAAAATACCGAAAGTCCCGTGCGGGAGACCCACAACGTTTGGGCGACTAGCCCCGATCGTTTACTTTTGCCGCGCTTTGGTGCCAGCTAAAGCGGAACTGACCGATGGTGTAACTGGCAACACGTCTGATTTTGGTTCAGAAGAGTCCAGGTTCGAGCCCTGGTCGGTCAACAGGAAAGCCCCGCGAATGCGGGGTTTTTTGTTGACCGACCTATCCGTGTGCGCAAAGCGCATACGGATGGCGCTGCAAGCGCCGGGCGCTAGGTCCATGCCGCACGCAGCCTGGCGGAGATGCGGGAAACCTTGGTCGGTCAACAGGAAATCCCCACGAATGCGGGTCTTTTTGGTTCGGATAGTCACAGAGGGACGTGAATGGACACTCACATCCGTGTCCCGATCACCTCCATTCGATCAGGCCACCCTGGGATCTTGCCTGATCAGTTCGCTCAAGCACGCGTGGATCTCCGGCAGTGCAGCCTGGAAAACGACCGGTTGTTCATAGAAATACTCCACCGCCACCGCNNGAAGAACTCCGCCTGGTTGGTGCCCGCATAGTCCCGGAAGTAACGGACCTCTCCGCGCTGGATACGTTGGATCTCTTCGCGCGCTAGCTGACCCCAACGTTCGAGAACATCCGGCCGCAAGAAATGGTCCTCACCGTTGATGATGCTGTTCTCGAACCACAGCGCGTGGGCCATTTCGTGGAGGCCGACATTGTGCGCATCGCGGCTGTGCGCGTATCCGTGCACGAAATCTTCCCAAGAGATGATGATCATGCCCACTTTGGGCCGCACTTCGCCTTGGTGAAGCCTTCCACTGCGGTGAGATCGGTAGCTCTCCGGATAGACCACGATGCGGTCGAAGTGCTTCAGTTCAACATCCGGAAAACCCTGAAGCAGCTGCGCGGCACACGCGCTGATCATCACCTTCATCTCTGAGGTGATGGCCGTGCCAGCCCCGATCCACGTCTTCTCGTTCACGAAGAGCGAGACCTTGTCTTCGAAGGCCTGTTGTTGAGGTGCATTGAGCTGTTGGTAGTACAGGGCATACTTGGAAAGAACACGCTTCTCTTGCGCATTCAGGGGGATCTTCTTCGTCCACACGCCAGAGCTGCGCGCGGCCCAAAGCACCCAGAGCGCGAGTGGCCCGCCTACAACGGTGAGGAACGCAAAAGCTCGAGCGATCATCAGCCCTGCCCACTGATCCAATCGATGATCCGAGCTTCCGTTGGTGCGCGTGAAGCGAGCACGGCCAAGGCCAGGGCCGATGCGCCTAAGACGAACCAGGACCCGGAGACCAAGAACACGACAGCATTGAAGAAGAACGCGGCTTCGATCAAGGCCCAATGGATGATCAGCGCCGCACGGAGCGCATTGAACGGCTCAGCCGATCCCTGTTGGAGTTGACCGATCCGTCCGCGGAATACCATGAACGAGACCGGGATCAGCAGGAGCGATGAAAGACCAGCCACGACCAGGACCCCCGGTTCCCTGTCGCCGCTCGGCCCGTTCGTTCGGTCCAGGTAGATGAGCACCAGGATGAACATGATACAACCCATGCACAGTGCACCATGCAGCAACCGCAGGGCGCGCAGTTCATCCGTGTGCTGCATTCAATACCGGATCTTATCCTGCTTCTGTTTCCACTCCGTGAACACGACTTGCGCTTCGTCACGCAGTTTGTGTTCTGTCGAGATGCGTCGCTCCGGATAGGGCAGAGGCAACTCATCGTAGATCAGCTGATCATCGAATCCAGCATCGGCGGCATCTTCACGCGTGCAGGCGAAAACGACGCGGTCCGGACGGGCCCAGTAGATGGCACCGAGGCACATGGGGCACGGCTCGCAGCTGGTGTACAGCACACAACCGTTCAGCTGGAAATCGTTCAGGTTCTTGCACGCATCACGGATCGCGACCACTTCGGCATGTGCCGTGGGGTCGTTGCTGCTCGTCACACGGTTGTTGCCGCGCCCAACGATCACGCCATCCTTCACGATCACACAACCGAAGGGGCCGCCCTCGCCGCTGTTCATGCCTTCCCTTGCGGCGCGGATGGCTTCCCGTAAGTAGTGTTCGTCGTTCATGGTCACTTGGTGTTCACGGTAACGTCGATCCCCAATTCCTTCAGCTGCACATCATCGATCCGGCTCGGCGCATCGATCATGGTATCGCGGCCAGCGTTGTTCTTCGGGAACGCGATGAACTCGCGGATGTCGCTGCGCCCACCGAAAAGCGAGACCCAACGATCGAAACCGAAGGCTGCACCACCGTGCGGAGGAGCGCCGTATTCAAAGGCATCCAGCAGGAAACCGAATTTGTAGCGCGCGTCTTCATCGGTGAAACCCAGCACACGGAACATGGCTTCCTGCATGCTGCGATCATGGATGCGGATGCTTCCGCCGCCGATCTCCGTGCCGTTGATCACCAGGTCATAGGCGTTCGCTTTCACCGCGCCGGGATCGCTCTCCAGGAGGTGTGCGTGTTCTGGAATGGGCGACGTGAACGGATGGTGCATGGCGTGCCAACGACCGCTTTCTTCGTCCTTCTCCAACAACGGGAAGTTCAATACCCACAGGGGTTTGAAGTTCCACGGATCGCGTAGGCCGAGCAGGTCGCCGAGGTGCAGGCGCAGTTCGTTCATCTGCTTGCGCGTCTTGTGTTGCTCACCGGCGAGGATGCACAGGAGGTCGCCTTTCTGCATGGTAGCAGCATCGGCCCACCGCTGCAGATCATCCGGCGAATAGAACTTGTCCACCGTGCTTTTCAGTCCTTCTTCACCCCAACGCACGAAGACGATCCCGCTGGATCCGATCTGCGGGCGCTTCACGAAGTCGATCAGTGCATCGGTCTGTTTGCGGCTCCATCCGGCGATGCCTTCCGCCTTGATCCCCACAATAAGCTCAGCTTCATCGAATACTTTGAAACCCTTACCCTGTGAGGGTTGCGTGAGATCAACGAAGGGCATGCCGAAGCGTAGGTCGGGCTTGTCGCTACCGTAAAGGCCCATCGCATCATCGTATTCCATGCGCTGGAACGGTGCGCTGAATTCCTTCTTGAGGATGCTGCTGAAGAGGTGCTTGGCCAGACCCTCGAAGGTGTTCAACACATCTTCACGTTCCACGAAGGCCATCTCGCAATCGATCTGCGTGAATTCCGGCTGGCGATCGGCGCGCAGGTCCTCGTCGCGGAAGCATTTCACGATCTGGAAGTAGCGGTCGAAACCGGCCACCATCAACAGTTGCTTGAAGGTCTGCGGGCTTTGCGGAAGCGCGTAGAACTCACCTTGGTTCATGCGGCTGGGCACCACGAAATCGCGCGCGCCTTCCGGTGTGCTTTTGATCAGCACCGGCGTTTCCACCTCCAGGAAACGCTGTGCGCTCAGGTAGTTCCGCACTTCCATCGCCATGCGGTGCCGTAGCTCGAAGTTGCTGCGTACCGTGGGTCGGCGAAGGTCGAGGTAGCGGTATTTCGCGCGCACTTCATCGCCGCCGTCGGTCTCATCTTCAATGGTGAAGGGCGGAAGTTCCGCTTCGTTCAGGATGTTCAACTCCTGCACTACGATCTCCACTTCACCCGTGGCGATGTTCTTGTTCTTGCTCTCGCGCTCCGTCACCACCCCCGAAGTCTGGACCACGAATTCGCGACCCAGCGTGCGTGCTTGTGCCACCAAAGCTTGTTGTACCTCACTGCCTGGGTTGAAGGCGAGTTGTGTGATGCCATACCGATCCCGCAGATCCACGAAGGTCATGCCACCCAGGTCACGGGTGCGCTGGACCCATCCCGAGAGTGTAACGGTCTTTCCAGCGTCGGCGAGGCGGAGTTCGCCACAGGTGTGCGTGCGGTACATGCGGTGTGCTGATCCGCACGGCCATTGGACCTGCGTGCGGAGCGAGCGCGAAAATACCGGAACTAACGGACCGGAGGCCGCACTACTGCACGGTAAGGGTGATGGAGCGCCGGATGATGTCCCCATCGTTCTCCTGCAACCAGAAGGTCCACACTTCGGTTCCGGGCTGGCTACGTGTAAGAATGGTCCTGTCGAACGTAAAGGAGCTGCCAGGGTCCGCTAGGCTGTCCGCGGTCGATGCTGGGTTGTTGTCGAAGCGGGAGAGTAATTTGAACAGCACGAGACGGTCGTCGCCACGTTCCATGACCGCCCCGATCAGGAGCGTGTCGTTCTGGGGTACGGTGTCGTTGGCGAACGTATAGCCCGCGCCGGTCTTGAATGCGATGGTCGGGTTCTTCTTGGGCTCAGCCTCCTCATCACGGAGACATCCGCATAGCAACACGGCCATTGCGGTGATGAATATGGCGAGCGATGTTCGGATCATGACCGCGAAATTAGTCGGCGTGGCCCTCCTTGGTCTGAACTATCCATCACCAGTGGGCAGCGCTGCGCTAGGGGTGAGCGTCTACATCACAAACCCTAGTCTCATGCAACGACTGTTGACCCTGCTAACCGTGATCCTTTCGGCATCGTTCGCAATGGCGTGTTCGTGTTTCGGACCCAATACCTTTTGCGGTGTTTTGAACCCGCCCTACGAGGAGCCTGAATGGTGGATACCGGATGCCGTGGTGATGGCCATTCCACTTCAACAACACTATTACGGCATCGATGTGGTGATCGTGCAGATCTTCCAAGGGGAGATGAACAACGACACTGTGCGTGTTTGGGGTGACAATGGCGCGCTCTGTAGGCTGTACACCGGGTGGGCAGAAGGCGATACGTTGATCCTTGGGTTGGATCGCACGGACCTTGCCGGTAATACCATCCAGAACCCGGAGTATCCGGCGAACCTCGAACAGCCCGAAGACTACATGATCAGCGGTTGCGGCGTGTACTCGCTGGACTTCGAGAACAACCGTGTGGTGGGCTGGATAGACGAGCCACAAGAGCAAAGCATGTCGACCGTGGAGTTCGAGCAGATGGTGAGTGCGTGTACGCTTGGCAATGGGATCGGTGATGGTCCCAGCGTGGATCCGATCGTCATACGAACGGTGGATGGCCTTCCCTTCATCGAATGGCGTCAACACGGACCAGCCGTGGATCTGGTGGTGAGCGATGCGCAAGGCCGGGCCGTGATCCGCCGTAGGTGGGATGGTTCTTCATTGGCGCTCGAAGGCCTTGCCCCGGGAGCTTATCTCGTGGAGATCATCCGTGAGAACGACCGCTTCGTCCGGAAAGTCGCGGTGATGTGATGGCGGTACCTTGGCGGAACATTCAACCGCTATGCCCGCCAACATCAATTCGCCCTTTACCCGGTTCGCTAAACGGACCTCCACCCTTACCGGGCGTCCGGCTACGTTCATCCTTGCGGTGCTCGTCATCGTGGTATGGGCGGTCACTGGCCCCATGTTCGGTTTTAGCGACACTTGGCAACTGGTGATCAACACCAGTACCACCATCATCACGTTCCTCATGGTGTTCCTGATCCAGAATACGCAGAACCGCGACACGGAAGCCTTGCAGATCAAGCTCGATGAATTGATCCGAGCCATGGAGACGGCCAACAACTCGCTGCTGGACCTGGAGGAAATGGACGATCATGAGCTTGATCGGATCAGGGATACGTACACCGCTTTGGCGCGCAAGCAACGGGAGGGTATGTCGTGATCGGCCAAGCCTTTCACTTCTTGATCTGCGTCAAGTGCCACTCCTCGGATGTCCCGGTACGTTCGCGCCATCAAACTCGAACGTCATGAAGACCAACAAATTCCTAGAAGCGGCCACGTGGATCATCGTGGCCATTTCCGCTTTCGGTACGCTTTCCGTCAGCCTCATGGCCCTGCTTGATCCGAAGGGTGTGATGGCCTTGGTGCATACGCCGCTGGATAATACCGATGCGTACAGTTCCATCCGTGGTGTCTTCGGCGGCGTTGGCATCACGCTGGCTGTCGTGCTGGTATGGGTGTTCCGCCGCGATCGCACCACCGCGGTCGGGTTCCTCGCTCTGTTCTGGGGCAACTACGCGCTGTGCCGTGCCCTCACCATCGCCATGGACGGACCACTCGGCGACTTCGGGAACCAATGGATCGGCATCGAGGCCTTGTTGGCGATCGCAGCATTGGTGGTGTACGCCCTTCGTCGGCAGGTGAAAGTGGCTCCACGCAAGTTGGTGATCCCAGCATGATCCGGTACAAGAACGCCGGAGCAGAGCTCCGGCGTTCTTGTCTACACTCGAAGTTGCGCTCTACAACGTCCCCCTGCTCTCCTGCTCCCGCTCGATCGCCTCGAACAGCGCCTTGAAGTTCCCCTTGCCGAAACTCTTCGCCCCCTTGCGCTGGATGATCTCCACGAACAGTGTGGGGCGGTCCTGCAGCGGCTTGGTGAAGAGCTGCAACAGATATCCCTCGTCGTCGCGATCCACCAGGATGCCCAGTTCGCTCAGTGGCGCCAGATCCTCATCGATGGGGCCCACGCGATCGAGCAAACCAACGTAGTAGGAGGAAGGCACTTTCAAGAACTCCACACCACGGCTCATCAGGTCGCGGATGGTCTTCACGATATCGTCCGTGGCGATCGCGATGTGCTGCACGCCTTCGCCGTTGTAGAAATCGAGGTACTCCTCCACCTGGCTCTTCTTCTTGCCCTCGGCGGGTTCGTTGATCGGGAACTTGATGCGGCCATTGCCGTTGCTCATCACCTTGCTCATCAGTGCGCTGTACTCAGTGCTAATGTCCTTGTCATCGAAGCTCAGCACGTTCGCGAAGCCCATCACGTTCGCGTAGAAATCCACCCACTTGTTCATCTGGTTCCAGCCCACGTTCGCCACCATGTGGTCCACGTATTTCAGGCCGGCCGGTGGCGGGTTGTAAGCGCTCTTCCACGCGCGGAAACCGGGCAGGAAGGTGCCGTGGTAGTTCTTGCGCTCAATGAAGATGTGGACCGTGTCGCCGTACAGCTTGATGCCGCTCTTCACCACCTCGCCGTCGGCGTCCTTCTCCGTCATCGGCTCGAAATAGCTCACCGCGCCGCGCTTCGTGGTCTCTTCCCACGCCTTGCGCGCATCGTCCACCCACAGCGCGATCACCTTCACACCATCGCCGTGTTGGCGCAAGTGGTCGTTGATCGGGTTCTCCTTCGTCAGCGGCGTGGTCAGCACGAGGCGGATCTTGTCCTGCACCAGCACATAGCTCGTGCGGTCCTTCACGCCCGTCTCCAGACCCGCGTACGCCAAGCTCTGGAACCCGAAGGCCGTCTTGTAGAAGTGCGCCGCCTGCTTGGCATTGCCCACATACAGTTCAACATAGTCGGTGCCGAGGAGCGGCAGGAAGTCGGCGGCTCCGTCAACGATCTTCTTCAGGTCCGGGGTTGCGCTTTCAATGGCCATGGTCGTGGATTTTTCGTGCTCCAAAGTTCGGTGATTTCTCCAGCGTGTGCGTGACGACGATCAGTAGGGCGTGCCCCTCGGCCAAATGCGCCTCGGGTCGGGCTATCCGCTGCAAGTCCTCGCCTAAGAAGGCTCCGGGCTTTCCGCTTCTATCCCTCACGCGCAATGCAGTCAAACTAGGGTTCGTCGGACACTTCTACCCCAAGCATTGAGCGGAATTCTTTTTCAAGCATTCGTTGCGCAGGTCCGAATTTGGAACGAATGATGTCGTTGCTCTTGGTGGTGAACTCTTTGGAGTTATGGCTGCCATTTTCGATGGCAGAAAATAATGCCAACTCATACTGAGTCATCCCGCTCAGTACTTCATCCATGAGATCGTTTTGCTGGGGCGTGAAGAAGATTCTGTTCGTGCGGTACTCAAAGTCGAATGCATCGCGCGTTTCGGACATTCTGGACTTAAGATGTGGCATGGGCTCCTTACTGGCTCCCGGTAGTCCGGAGAGAATTGCGGAAATATCCTTCCGGATAAAGAAGAACTTGTGGATTTGGGCATAGAGCCGCTTGATTATCTCGGCCCTGTCCTCGTGCAACTTCGTGAAACGGGTTCGGTGCTCATGATCTAGCTTGGAGAGCCCGCTCTTCATCCTTTCGAGAGCCGCATCTCTTTCGTGGGCAATCCACTGCTTGAACAAGAAGCTAACAATGCCAGCTACTAGTGCTGACACCGTTGCCGCAATACTGACCAACTTAAACCACTCCATTTTCAGCGAATCTTGAGGGAAGGTAGATGCGATGATGTACCTGTCTAGTGCAATAGCCCCCTGACCATCTCGTAGACTTCGTAGTCGTCATCTTCTACACCAGTTCGGGAAGGGACCAACAAGAGGCGCTTCTCGCCAGTCCAGTAAAGCTTGAACTCTTTGCCGTTCATAGTGTCCCCTTGCGCAAAGAGCGTGTCAATCGACTTGTTGCGAGCAATCATCAGGGTCGTACTCGAACTGTCGTTGCTCAGGAAGAACTCCCCCTTATCCGTTCGATCATGTGTTGCGTCTGCGTACTTCTCAGTCCAGATGAAGACCTTGGATTTCTTTAGCTCAAGCCGAATATGCCGGTCCAAGGATTTCACCCCATACCAACAGGTATCTGGTCTCCGATTCTTCCAGAGTAGGGAATCCACCCAGATGCCGGTGATATCCTCGGTTGTGGTCTCCCGCGCATCTCCCTTCAGGTCGCATTGTTCCTTGTTGAGCATGACGTAACGAAGCGGCAACTGAGCATTCTTCGAATCTCCTGATTGTTCCCCGTTGGGCGATGGAGATTCATCGCATCCCATGATTACCGCGGCGATTACAAAAGCCCAGAGCAATGGCTTCTTCATGACACCAATGTAGGTTTCGCGTGAGGGATAGGAGCAGGTAGCCCGCAGCGCAGCGAGGACTACTGCGGATAGCCCGACCCCGGACGCATTTGGGCCGGGGGCACGCCCGAACATTCGCACTCTCATGACTCAAACACCTTGAAGTACTCTTCGAACCGGTAGATGCGCCCCCACTTGTTGCCGGTGATCTCGCGCAGGATGCCGATGCGCTCGAAGTCGCTCATGATCTTGTAGGCGGAGGGTGAACTCTGGCCGGTGGCCTTCATCACTTCATCGGCCCACACGATCGGCTGCTGGAACAGGTGGTTCAACAGTTTCGGGGCAGCCTGTGTTTGCCGGCCGATGCGGGGGATCCGTACTTCGAGGCATTCCTGCTTCAAGCGCAGGATCTCGCGCAATCCGTTGGTGGCCTTGTTCGCCGTTTCGATCACCCCCACCAGGAAGAAACGGAACCATTGGCGGATGTCGTTCTGGCTCCGCACACGCGTGAGATTGTCGTAGTAGGCGCTGCGGTTGCGCTCGAAGAAATCGGACAGATAGAGCACAGGCTGCTTCAGCACACCGGCGTGTACGAAGTAGAGCGTGATCATCAAACGACCGATCCGGCCGTTGCCGTCGAGAAAGGGGTGGATGGTTTCGAACTGGTAATGCGCCAACGCGGCTTTGAGCACATGGGGCAGGCCGGTGCGATCGTTGTGGAACACGTTCTCCAGGTCGCTCATCAACGGCCCCACTTCTTCCCAGGTCGGCGGAATGAAGGCGGCATCGGCCAGGCTCGCGCCACCGATCCAATTCTGGCTGCGGCGGAACTCACCGGGCATCTTGTGCTCGCCGCGCACACCTTGGAGCAAGGTCCCATGCGCCTCGCGCAACATTCGCGAGGACAAAGGCAGCTTGTCCATGCTCGCCAAGCAGTGCTGCATCGCCTTCACGTAGTTGTTCACCTCGCGGCGGTCGTCCCGGCGTTCTGGGGAAACGGCCCGCTCATCCAGGAGCGCCTCCTCCATGTTGGTCTGGGTGCCCTCGATCTTGCTGCTCACGGTTGCCTCCTTGTACACGTGCATCCGGATGAAGTGCCCGATGTTCGGGACCAGCTCACCGAAGGCGTTCAGTTCCCCCAGCTTCAGCGTAGCCTGTTCCAGTAGGCCTTGTAACTCCATGTCGTCCAGTCGGAAAGGCCGGTTGATCGGCTCCGGGTGGAAAGCTTTGTAGCCAGCAGTGGTGGGGGTGGCTCGGCCAGCACGGAAGGAATTCATGGCCAGGAGGTTGTGCGATTTCTTAAAAAGCGCCCAGGGCTTTTTAACTAATCGACTACAAACTTAAAAATAGTTGACCGCTTTTTCAACTCTGGTGAAAAGTCACCGGTCGCGAGCTGGCTCACTCATCCTTGTAGCCAACCCTCGGAATCGGCTCCAAGTGAATAGGAGCAATAGTCAATGAAATGTGCGTCACGTACTCGCCGAAGAGAGTAATGGTCATTAACCCATCATTGCTGCGGTATTCCCAACTATCGGGATGAAGCATACCATCATTGCTCACACCTCCAAAGCACCCAGCCCAGAGCGCAATACCTGTAACGCGCTCATCTAGACTACCGGATGCGAGGTTCTGGTCTTTGCGACTGACCAGGAACTCGTACGTCAACTTTCTGTCGCCGACTGCGATCACAGTTGATTGTTGTTCAATCGAATCCGTCGATAGTACGAACACGTAAGGTTCGTTCATGACCATCTGATCCGGATAGTCGCAATTCCCAACGATCGTTTCCTGCGCATGTAATGCGGAGGTGATCACTACTGCACAGAATGCTGCAAGCAGGCCCGGCTTGCCAACGCGTGTGCTCACTCCAACCACGACTTATAGTACTTCCCATCGTCGATCTTCAGCGCCTCTTCAGTAACCTGCAGCGGCTTGAAGGTGTCCACCATCACCGCAAGCTCGTCCGTCTGGGTCTTGCCGATGCTGCGCTCCATGGCGCCGGGGTGCGGGCCATGAGGAATGCCGGCGGGGTGCAAGCTGATGTGCCCGGCGGCCACGTCGTTGCGGCTCATGAAATCGCCATCCACGTAATAGAGCACCTCGTCGCTGTCGATGTTGCTGTGGTTGTACGGCGCGGGGATGCTCAGCGGGTGATAGTCGTAGAGGCGCGGGCAGAAGCTGCACACCACGAAGGCCTTGGTCTCGAAGGTCTGGTGTACGGGTGGCGGCTGATGTACGCGGCCGGTGATCGGCTCGAAATCGTGGATGCTGAAGGCGTACGGGTAGTTGTAGCCATCCCAGCCCACCACGTCGAAGGGATGCGTGGCGTAGATCATCTCGTGCAGCATGCCCTGCTTCTTGATCAGCATGCGAAAGTCGCCCTTCTCATCGTGCGTTTCCAAGTTCTGCGGCCTGCGGATGTCACGCTCGCAGAACGGACTGTGCTCCAACAGCTGACCGAACCAGTTGCGGTAGCGCTTCGGCGTGTAGAGTGGGTGGTGGCTTTCGACAATGAAGTGGCGGTTATCCGCGCTGTCGAATTCCAGCTGGTAGATCATGCCGCGCGGGATCACGAGGTAGTCGCCGTACGCGAAGTCGATGCTACCCAGGAAGGTGCGCAGTTTGCCGGTGCCTTTGTGGATGAAGATCATCTCATCGCAGTCGGCGTTCTTGTAGAAGTAGTCGACGGTCTTCGCGGTGGGCGCGGAGAGGATGATTTGCAGGTCGCTGTTGACGAGGATCGCCTTGCGGCTTTCGAGGTGATCGGCCACCGGCGCCACGTTGAAGCCATGCAAACGCAACGAGCGCATGTTCTTCTCGATCGCGATCTTGGGCGCCACGTCCTTCGCGCCAACGATCTCCTTTACTTGCGTGGGGCGATGTACGTGGTAGAGCAGGGAGCTCATGCCATCGAAGCCGACGGTACCGAAGAGCTGCTCGTAATAGTGGTTGCCCTCCGGGCTCTTGTGGATGGTGTGCCGCTTGTGCGGGATGTTGCCGAGGGCGTGGTAGAAGGGCATGGGCGAAGATTGGAAGGCAGATGACGCGGATCTTGCTGATGTGCGCAGATAGCTCCTTGTCCGCTGTGTCGTTCGGGTTGTTGGCGTAAGACTATCCGTTCAGGACAGGGTGCGGATTGATGGATGTCAGTTCCGGATGCAACGTGCCGTTCAGCGCGAGCAATTCTTCCTCCTCCCGGATCCGCTGCCTTAAGCCTTCTGGATCGTTGATGGCTTTGGTCTTCGTGCTGCGGGTGCTGCGGCCTTTGCGCCAAACGCGTTGTGCTTCGATCGGTAGTTGGTGGATCTCGCGGCAGCTCGGCGAGCAGCAATCGGCGTATTTCTCAGCGCAAGCCTCGCACTGCACGAGCAACATGTTGCACGTTGCCTCGTGGCAGTTGCCGATGCGGTCGCTCTTGGTGCCGCACTGCATGCAGGTGCTCACCACATCGTCGGTGATGCGTTCGGCCAAGCGCTCATCGAACACGAAGTTCTGGCCGAGGTATTTGCTTTTCAAGCCTTCGGCCTTCAGTTGGCGCGCATAGTCGATGATGCCGCCGTGCAGCTGTGCCACGTTAGTGAAGCCTTGGTGCTTGAGGTAGGCGCTGGCCTTCTCGCAGCGGATGCCGCCGGTGCAGTACAATAGAATTTCGGGCGCAGCAACGGGTCGACCCAGTGGGTCGACGCTACGGGCGCCGTGATCATCCGTCTGCCCTTCCTTTGCGCGCAGCATTTCTGTAACCTCGTCGATGGCCCCGCGGAAATTGTCGGCCTTCGGTAGGTACGCGCCTTCGAAATGCCCGATGAGGCACTCGTAGTTGTTGCGCATGTCGATCACCACGGCGCCTTCTTCCATTTTCTGGTTGAAGGTCTTCGCATCCAGGTGTGTGCCCACGTTGGTCACATCGAAAGCATCGTCGGCCAGGCCATCGGCCACGATCTTCTTCTTCACCTTGATGATGAGCTTCAGGAAGCTCTTGCCATCGTCCTCCACGGCGATCTTCCACGGCACTTCCTTGAAGGCTTCGCGGGTGTTGAGATTGGCGCGGAAGGTGTCGAGATTGGCTGTGGGCAAACTCACTTGCGCATTGATGCCTTCCTGCGAGAGGTAGATGCGGCCCAGCACGCCCAGTGCTTCCCATTCCTGGTAGAGGGTGTGGCGGAGCGTTTCGGCGTCGGTGAGGCGGACGTACCGGTAGAAGGAGAGCGTCGTGCGCGGGACCCCTTCCGTTTCCAAACGCTGCCGGAGCAGGTCGGGGTGAAGCAGGTTGCGCAGGTGGTGGGTGTCCATCGGCGCAAAGATAGGAGGGGTGCTGCGGCGTGTGGGTCGGCCTAATTCCTCGGGAGTTCGTGAGGTGGTCCCGATCTCGGGAACATCGGACCAAGCATATTGAGCGATATCTTCACGATCCATCCAGTCCCAACTATGAAATATCGTTCACGGATTTTGGCAGGACTTGTGGTGGTCTTCAGTATCGCCTTTTGCAATGCCCAGTCGGTGGGGTTGGATCCCACATGGAACGATGACGGACGTTTAACTGCCGACTTTTCTGGTGGGGCCGAGAACGCTAGTACAGTGCATGCCTTGGCGGACGGGAAGGTTCTGGTCACAGGGAGCTACACAGCATTTGACACCGGGGTCTTCGTGGCGCGCTATCATCAAACCGGTCTGTTGGACGAGACCTTCGGGGATCAGGGCGTGCTGTTGATGGACGCTCAAGGACCGGTCGGCACGGCGATCCTGCCTGATGGATCATACCTTATTGCGGCGGCCGTGGTCGATGGGGACGACTTGGACCTGGCCATTTTTCGCCTCTCTGACGCGGGTGTGCCCGACAGTGGTTTCGGACAGGACGGAAGGGTGGTCGTTCCTGTCTCCAACGGGGATGATCGTGTGGTCGCGATGAACGTTCAGAATGGTTCCATCACGGTCCTGGTCACCACTTTGGATGAGCAGCGCTGTGGGCGGCTCCATGCTGATGGCACGTTGGACGGATCCTTCTCACAGGATGGGTTATCCGATACCGGTGAGATACCGATCGGTGCGCTTGCCATGGCGGTCACCCCGGATAATGCGGTTGTCCTTGTCGGCTATTCCTCGCAGTTCTTCGCTTTGAGCCGTTTGGCAGCCGATGGAAGCCTGGATCAGGCCTTTGGTGATGAGGGCTCCGTGATCGACCTGCAGGAGTTCGATTTGGGATGTGCAGCGCGGGCCATCACCCTGATGGATAACGGGGATCTCCTTGTCGCGGGATATGTGTGGGGCGGTCTCACCGGCTCTGAGGACATGGTTGTTGTCCGTTACGATGCGCAAGGTTCTCGTGTTCCCACGTTCGGAGTGGGTGGTGTTTTCCGGAGGTCCATGAACGCTGGGCATGACAGGGCATCCGCGATCGGGTTCCAGAGCACTGGTTCGGTCATCGTGGCCGGTGATCACTATGCCAATGATAGCGGCGGCGCCCAAGGGTGTTGGGCCATCCGGTGTACGCCTGATGGCGTTGAGGATCCCAGCTTCGGGGATGGTGAGCCGTGGATCTATGGTGCGATACGCTTCGTGTTCGACACTGGTTCGAGCGAGGTGAAGTGCGCGGGAATGGCCATCACTGCACAAGATGAAGTGCTCATCGCTGGTCGGTCCACCACGGGGCAAGAGACGGACCTTGGTATCGCAAGGCTGCACGGTGGTCCACAATGGACCGGTGTTCCCGCATCCCTTGGGGATGGACCGGGTGCCTTCGCTTTTCCGCATCCCTTCGCGAATACAACATGGATCACCTGCGAGGTGGAGAGCGGTGGTCCATTGCACATGGACCTGTACGATGCGCGGGGGGTCAAAGTGCGTGTGTGGAAGGAGCTGCCATCGGGACCCGTGTTCACCATGCAACTTGATCTGGCCGGGTCCGGTACAGGTCTTTATACGTTGGTGATCTCTTCCACCGCGAAAGTGCGAACGCTGAGATTGGTGAAGCTGTAGTGGAAGCTGCGCCTTTTTTTGGCGATCCCGCCGCGCGTTACTTTGGTGCCCTCTCAACCCCCATGAAAAAGATCCTCGTCATCGGCTCCTCCGGCCAGATCGGTACAGAACTCGTTGAAGGCCTACGCGAACGTTTCGGCAACGAGAACGTGGTGGCCAGCGACATCAAACAACCCCAAGTGGCCCAGGACGGCCCCTTCGCCATGGTGGATGCCATGGACCGTCGTGGTATCGAGCGGATCATAGACAAGTATGCTATTACCGAGGTGTACCTCCTGGCCGCCTTGCTGAGCGCTACGGCTGAGAAGGACCCCGCTTTCGCTTGGAAGTTGAACATGGAGAGCCTCTTCATCGTGCTGGAACTGGCGCGGGAAGGGAAGTTGCAACGCGTCTATTGGCCAAGCAGTATCGCTGTTTTTGGTCCTACTACGCCCAAAGATGATACGCCCCAACACACCGTTGCGGAACCAAGTACCGTCTATGGCATCAGCAAACAGGCAGGCGAACGCTGGTGCGAGTATTACAACAAGCGCTACGGCGTGGATGTGCGCAGTATCCGCTATCCGGGTCTCATCGGTTGGAAGAGCGCGCCTGGCGGGGGCACCACGGATTATGCCGTCCATATCTTCCACGAGGCCATCAAGAACGGCAGTTACACCAGCTTCCTCGGGCCGAAGACGACTTTGCCCATGATGTACATGCCCGATGCCATCCGCGCTACGATCGACCTGATGGAAGCTCCGGCGGCACAGGTGAAGGAAAGGGGCGGATATAATCTGGCAGGTTTCAGCTTCAACCCGGAGGAGATCGCTGCCCAGGTGGAGCGGCACATACCGGGCTTCAAGATGGGTTACGCCCCGGATCACCGCCAAGCCATTGCTGATAGCTGGCCGCGCAGCATCGATGATAGTGTCGCGCGTACCGATTGGGGTTGGAAGCCGCAGTACGACCTCAAGGGCATGGTGGACGATATGATGCTCCACTTGAAAGCCACGCTGAAGTAGGTCGGCGAAACTTTTCGGGTCGCGTTCGCGTATCGCGTGCGATCAATACCGCACCGACCGTCATGGCCTCTCTTCGCCGATTCACGCTCTTCACAGTCGTTACCTGCATCGTCCTTTCGGTTCAATGCTCTTTCGCACAGGCCGGTAGCTCCGCATTGGATACCCTCAACCGGTCCGATGAGATGGGCCGTAAACAGGGTTTCTGGAAGGTGACCGCACCCCTTGCCGACAAACCGGGCTACACCGATGGCCAACTGATCGAAGAAGGGCGCTATACCAACAGCAAGCGTGTTGGCACATGGAAGCGCTACTGGCCCAACGGAAAGGTGATGAGCGAGATCACCTACCAGATGGGTCGCCCGCGCGGGGCGTATAAGACGTTCTATCCTACCGGCAAAGTGGAGGAGCAGGGCAACTGGGACCTGGACCGCAACACCGGGAAGTTCCAGCGCTGGCATCCGAACGGACAACTAGCGCAGGATTTCACGTTCACCTCGGATGGCGTGCGCGATGGCGACCAGAAGTACTACCACGAGAACGGGCAGCTCGCCGTGGAAGTGGAGATCGAGCAAGGCAAGGAAGATGGCTCGCTGAAACGCTACACCGCCGATGGCCAATTGCAGCAAGTGGCGGAATTCAACGATGGCGTGATCAACGCAGCGAACAGCAAATACATCAAAGCCGTTCCGAAGGCCGCCGATGTGAAGGCCGATCCCAAGGCCGCTCCCGCTCCGGCCGTTACCCCCGAGGAGACCACCAATGCCATCACCTTCCGGGAGAATGGCTACAACACCCTCTACGATCGCCAGCTACGCCTGTCCCAGCAAGGGAATTTCAAGCAAGGTCGCCTGTGGGATGGCAAGCGGTACGCCTACGACAAGAACGGGATCCTGCAGCGGATCCAGATCTTCAAACAAGGCCGCTATGCCGGTGATGCCGTGATCACGGACGAGGATCGGCAGTAGCCAGTAGATCAGGGCTTCCGCGCGGCCTATACCTTCGCACGCGCTACCGAATGCCCATGTCCGACCTGAAGAAAGGCCCGCTCCACATCACGAACACGCTCTCCCGCCAGAAAGAGGAGTTCGTGCCGCTACGTCCACCCCACGTTGGCTTGTACGTCTGTGGTCCCACGGTGTACAGCGATGTCCACTTGGGCAATGTGCGCACCTTCCTAAGCTTCGATATGCTTTATCGCTGGCTCACGTTCATCGGCTACAAGGTCCGCTACGTGCGTAACATCACCGATGTCGGGCACCTCGTTGGCGATATCGATGAAGGGGAGGATAAGATCGCGAAGCGCGCGCGCCTTGAGCAGTTGGAACCGATGGAGATCGTGCAGAAGTACACGAACGGGTTCCATGATGTGATGCGCTTGTTCAACATCCTGTCACCAAGCATCGAACCCACCGCCACCGGCCACTTGATCGAACAGATCGGCATGGTGGAACGTATCATCAAGAGCGGCTATGGGTATGAAGCGAACGGAAGCGTCTACTTCGATGTGCCCAAGTTCGCCGGGAAGCATGCGTACGGGGAATTGAGCGGTCGCAAGATCGACGAGCTGTTGAGCAATACCCGCGATACCGAAGGCCAGGACGAAAAGCGCAGCCCGTTGGATTTCGCGATCTGGAAAAAGGCCGAACCACAACATTTGATGAAATGGCCTAGCCCCTGGGGCGAAGGTTTCCCAGGGTGGCACTTGGAGTGCAGCGCAATGAGCACGAAGTACCTCGGCGGCACGTTCGACATCCACGGTGGTGGCATGGACCTGAAGTTCCCGCATCACGAATGCGAGATCGCCCAGAGCGTGGCAGCCGATGGCATCGCACCGGTGCGCTACTGGATGCACGGCAACATGCTTACCGTGAACGGCCGCAAGATGGCCAAGAGCGAAGGCAACGGTTTCACACCGGAAGAGCTGCTCACCGGGAACCACAAGCTGCTGGAGAAAGGGTATAGCGCCATGACGGTGCGCTTCTTCATGCTACAGAGCCACTATGCCAGCACGTTGGACTTCAGCAATGCTGCGATGCAAGCTGCGGAGAAAGGGCTGGAGCGCTTGATGAACGCCATGGACCTTCTGGCGAACTTGAAACCCGGGGCCAGCGATGGTGCGGATATCGCCGCACTGGAGCAACGGTGCTACGATGCCATGAACGATGACATCAACACGCCGGTCATGATCGGTGAGTTGTTCGATGGTGCGCGGATCATCAACTCGGTCAACGACGGGAAGCTCCCACTTACCGCTGGTGGTATCGATCACCTTTCCACGTTGATGAACAGCATGGTCTTCGACGTTCTCGGTTTGAAGCAGGAACAACAAGCCGTGGGGGATGACCACGCGATGGACGGCCTCGTCCAAGAGTTCATCCGTTTGCGGGCAGAAGCCAAGGCCCGCAAGGATTTCGCAGCGAGCGACGCGATACGTGATCGTTTGTTGGCATTGGGCATTTCGTTGAAGGACACCAAGGAAGGTACCACATGGGCACGCGCGTAAAGAACCACTTCACACGGCCGATCCTGCTCGGTGCGGTCGCGCTCTTCATCACCTCCTGCGAACCGGATGCGCCCGATACTCCACCAACACCAACCGCGCCTGCGCAACCGGCGATCTCCGCTACACCCGCGTTCGACGCCGATAGTGCCTATGCCTTCGTGGCCGAGCAGGTCGGGTTCGGTCCGCGCGTGCCCGGCACCAAGTCGCACATTGCATGTGGCGATTGGATGGTGCAACGCCTCAAGTCCGCAGGCGCGAACGTGATCGAACAAACGGGCACGGTGATGAGCTTCAACAACGAGCGCTTGCCATTGCGCAACATCATCGGCCAGTTCCATCCGGAGCGTAAGGAGCGCATCCTGTTGCTCGCACACTGGGATACACGCCCCTTCGCGGACAAGGACGATGAACGCACCAACCAACCGATCGATGGTGCGAACGATGGAGGTAGTGGCGTAGGTATCCTGCTGGAGATCGCGCGCCACCTCTCTTCGAAGGAACACGGACCCGGTATCGATATCCTCTTTACCGATGTGGAAGACCACGGCAAACCCAGCGGTGCGATGACCCAGGACGACAGCAGCGTCGATACGTGGTGCCTAGGCTCGCAGTATTGGGTGAAGAACCTGCATGTGCCCAACTACACGGCTCGTTTCGGGATCCTGCTGGATATGGCTGGCGCTCGCGATGCGCGTTTCTACCAAGAGGGGTTAAGCATGCAGTATGCTTCTGCGATCGTGAGGAAGGTGTGGAAGACCGCAGCGTCCATCGGATATGGGGACAGGTTCGTGCAAGAGACCGCGCATTTCGTGGGCATCGATGATCACATCCCCATCAACAAGACCTTGAGGATCCCGACCATCGACATCATCGAATACGATCCTTCAACAGCAGCATTCGGGCCGTACTGGCATACGCACGATGATAACTTGGAGGTGATCGACCCCGCAACGTTGAAAGCCGTGGGCCAGACCGTGCTGGAAGTGGTGTGGAAGGAGCGCTAGTGCGGTCAGAGACCC
Organism: Flavobacteriales bacterium UBA7690; assembly: GCA_002482775.1. Classification (GTDB taxonomy): domain Bacteria; phylum Bacteroidota; class Bacteroidia; order Flavobacteriales_F; family PHOS-HE28; genus PHOS-HE28. The sequence goes on from DLGQ01000099.1 coordinate 55,964, forward strand.
AAGCCACCGATCACTGCACCATCCTTCGCCGTCGGTGGTAAACGGAAGGTGATACGCCGACCACCCGTGGTCACGGTGAAGATCAGCAACTGATCCTGGTCATATCCTGTTTCCACCCAGAGCCCATCACTCGTTGCCTGTGGTGTTGCAACGTTCACTTCACGACCTAGTGCGTCAAGCACCTGCCAAGAAGCGTTGGCATCAAGACCAACGATGTTCCAGCCGCGTGCTTCTTGCCTGATAGCGAGCACATTGTTCTTGATCCCGTATTCCACAGGAACCGTTGGACTGAAAGTGAAACGCTCATCAGTGTCGACCTGGCGGATCCTGTAGTAGCTCGTTCCATGTATCGGTTGCGGATCCAGGAACTTGTAGTCCATCGTCGTATTGGTGGTCCCTGCAGCGCCGACCCGGCCTATGTCGAAGAACACGGTACCGTCTTCACTGCGTTCCACCAGGTAGTGATCACTGTTGGACTCCGAAGCAGTGGACCAACGCAACGCGACGGTGGAGCCTTCAACCTTGGCAGAGAACCCCAGCAGTTCCACGGGAAGCAAGGCGCAATTCCCAACGAAAATGGAGCGCGATGCGGTATTCTCCACCGGACAGGCGCCATCGGAGATGTTGATGTACACATTGGCCGGAAGGATCGTCGTGTTGGCGGTCCAACAGAGACGGCCCGTTGCCGGATTAGTGCCAGTTACCGTGAACGTGGACCCGGGAAGTATGGTGGATGCGTTCGAGGTCATTTGCAAGATGGTGCCAACATTGGGGTCTGAAACGACGAGGTTGACACAAAAGGATTGTCCGTTGCACAGGGCCACACTGCTCGGGCCTACTGCCGCAACCGAGCCGGTAACCGTAATGGATGGCGCGGGTATTGGTGGTGACCCATCGCAGACGGTGACGAAGAACATCAGATCACGCATGACCGTTCCGATCAACTGTCCGGTGGAAATATCGTAGGAATTCACACGGACCACGAGCACATAGCGTCCGGAGACAACAGGGGTGAACAAGAGCTGCCCAGTGGTGCTGTTGATACTGACCCCCGGTATCGGGGAGTTCCCGCTGAAGCCGGGATCGTACAACACAGGTGATATCGAATCGAAACGTGCCGCGATCAAGGAAAAATTCAACACGTTGCCATTCGGGTCCGAAACGCCGGGGTTGTACGATACTGGAGCGCCCAAACAAACGAATGGGACACCATTGTCCGCGAAAACCGGTGAGTTGTCGCATACACCGGTGGCATTGTTCAACGTGGCCTCTGCATGGATGCCTGGGGTGTTCTGGATATTCTCCGTTTCGTCACGGCAACAGGTGGTCCATTGGATGGTCCAATAGTCACAGGCAGACAGGTAAACGTTGGTGGTGGTGAACCTGAAGTGACGATAACCGGGAAGCGTACCGCCTGTCTGGCAGGTGGTGTTGGGCAATTGGCTGGGACAAACCGGTGATACCTCCTCAACCACTGCTTGTGGGATGCCGCTTATTTGGAAGAAAACCCCGCAGGAGTTATGCAATCTCAGCGATTGAGTGCCGACGAAAGCCGCTGTTGCGCAGCTTGCGTAGATATCCAAACTGATATTGTAGAAATTGCCACCAGTACACGTGTACGAGATGTTGGCACCTGCGATGTGCGCGCCTCTTGCTGTACCGCAAAAGGTGACCATTAGCGCAATAATGCACCACGCGAACGCCCTATTCATTCGCTGGATCATCGAGGTCATCCTCGTCAAGTCGTTGATAACTAGTCGAAATATAGGTACAATTCACTTGTTTCGCACGCCTTCCTGCCTATTGGAGACGTATTTGGCCTGCCCGGGTTGTGCCGGCGAGCACCCGCGGAATAGGAACGGCCGCTAGGGTCCTCCTAGCGGCCGTTCCTATTTTCCACCGCGTTAGAACTTCGTGAACGAGCGTTGGTAGTTGATCCCGCCCTGCTCCAAGTGGAGCACGTAGAAACCACTTCCAAGACCGCTTACATCAAGCTGGCCTCCGAGCACCGTTGGCACGCTCACGACCTTTCCCGCTGCATCGGTCAGTTCCCAAATACGGGTCCCGTTTCCCATAGGGACCTCAACCTGTAAGAGGTCTGCCACGGGGTTCGGATAGATCCGGAGTTCTCCAAGAACCGGTTGGGCGATCCCTGTGCTCAAGCCTTCCACGATCGTCACCACGCTATTCACTGGAATTCCAGTGAGCAGGTCCACGATACCCGAAGGCCAACGCACCTCGATCTCGTCGATCACCGCGTTCTGGCCAAGGCCGAAGTAGGAGTTCAAACTACTCATCGTGCTGAAGGCATCGCCACTCTTCACCTGCCGCATTTGCCTGCCCAACGCACTTGTGATATACACTTTCGCACCGATACCGTCCTTGTTCGAAACCGTCCCGATGGTGTTGACCTTCACCCAGTTGTTGTCGTTGCCATCGTTGATGAACGCACCGGACCAACTCGCGATGTCCAAGAAACCGTCGGCATTGAAGTCGCCTACCCCACTATTGCCCGGCGCGGTGTCGTCCTTGGTGAAGTGCAGGGCACCATCGCCATACATCATCGCGCCTCCGCCCAGGATATCCAGGTAGCCATCGTTGTTGAAATCATGCGTGCACCATTCAATGGATTGGCCTCCGAAGGTGTCAAAACCGGAACCAGCGGTCACGTTGGTGAACGTTCCGTTCCCATTGTTCATCATCAACTTGTGGTAGTTGCTAGAACTGGAGCCGATCAGCATGTCCTGGTCCCCATCATTATCAAAGTCGCCCCAAGCACTAGACCACGACTGGTGGTTGTCCGAGAGGCCGAGTTCGGGTGCCACATCCGTGAAAACCCCGTTGCCATCGTTGCGCATCAACAGATCATTCGGGTTACATCCGCATTTCGCCACGAAGCAGTCCACATCACCATCGTCATCGTAGTCCACCCATACGGATCCATAGTTCCCGCACACTTCACCCAAGCCACCTTGGCTATAGATCAGGTTGCCGTTGCCATCGTTCAAGAACTTCACGTTGGCATCCACATCGTGGCACGAGAAGGCGTCCAAGTGCCCATCGTTGTTGATGTCGACCATATTAGTACGCTGACAGAAGATGTAGGGGAAGCCTGATACTTCGGTGAAGGCAGTTCCAGTGGCATTGGCCATCATGAAAGTTGCTCCTTGACCTCCTCCGTACATCAGGTCCGTATAGCCGTTCCCATCCAAGTCGCCTGCTACGATGCTCCAAGATGGACTGTGGTCCGCAGCAGTCGTGGGTATGTTCACTCCCTGGAAACCTCCGCCTGCGATCTGGTATTGAACGTTGATGTTGCTTGTGCTCGCACGAACAAGATCATCCAGGTCATCACCGTTCATATCAACCACACAATCGCCTCCAGAAAGTCCAGGAATGGTGGATGTGGAGAAGGTGACCATGCCTTCCACAGGGACCACAGGAGCTTGCTCCGACAGCCTGAAGGTGAATCCATCAGAAGACCACCTGTTGTCGAAGGCGATCCGATAGGTCACGTTCGCCTCCACGTTAAGGGTGGCAACGGAGGCTAGGGAATACGCGGTACCCGAGTCGTCGTCCCCGCCGGCACAGACCAAGGATCCGCAGGCGCCCGTGTAGATCTGGATCCGCGTGTCCGTGCCACTACCCAGATCCGTGGTGATGGTGATCGCAGTGTCCTGGGCAGGCGTGTATTTGTACCACTCCGCAGCCGATGCAACGCCAGTGGCAATGCAGATCGGGGTGGTGGCCTCCGGACCGTCAATACCCGATACCGTATAGGTTCCGGGTGTGATGGTCAATGCTGTGCTACAGCTGTTCTGGCCGAACGCTGCGGTGGTTACGACCAGTAAGAACAACGTGAAAAGTGACCTCATGGAAGCAATGTTTCGGATCGAGTTCGGTTGTTATGACGCACGCCATGTATGTTCCGGTGTCTGGTCTGATCCAGTGAAGAGAAGCGGAACTGACATCCAAATGTAGCTGTGGCTTCGTTGTGATCCTGCTTCCGGATCCCGAGCATTGACGAAGTGGGGCCTGGATGGGTCGAAGACTGCTTTTTCAACGTCGAGGGTCATCTCGGGTTGAACGTGCGAGCGGTGTCCGAAGGCTAACTTTCCCGCTCGCTGGGCCCACAGGGGCTACCGCGCATGGATCATGTCCGAAATGCCCACTGATGACCGTCGCCTCTTCCTCCTCGACGCGTATGCCCTGATCTACCGTGCGTACTTCAGTTTCATCCGTGCCCCGCGGGTGAACAGCAAGGGGTTCAATACCAGCGCGGCCTTCGGGTTCACCACCACGTTGTTGGACCTGATAAAGCGCGAGAAACCTACGCACCTGGCCGTGGTCTTCGACACCGCCGCGCCCACCGAGCGCCATGTGACACTGCTGGACTACAAGGCCAATCGCGAGGAGATGCCGGACGACATCCGCAGCAACGTTCCCTACATCCGCCGCATCATCGAGGCGATGAACATACCCGTGCTGGAGAGCGACGGCTACGAGGCGGATGATGTGATCGGCACGCTGGCGAAGAAGGCTGAAGCCGAAGGCTATATCACCTATATGGTTACGCCGGACAAGGACTTCGGGCAGCTCGTAACGGACAGGATCATCATGTACAAACCGGGCCGCGGTGGCGATCCGCCCGAGAAGCTCGGCCCCAAGGAGATCTGTGCGCGCTGGGGACTGGAGAGCACGGAACAGGTCAAGGACATCCTCGGCTTGATGGGCGATGCCGTGGACAACATACCCGGCATTCCCGGGATCGGGGAGAAGACGGCGATCAAGCTTGTGCAGCAATTCGGAAGCCTCGAGGGCGTGATCGCGAACGTGGATCAGTTGAAAGGTAAACAGAAGGAGAACGTGATCGCCTTCGCCGAACAGGGCCGTATGAGCAAGATGCTCGCCACCATCATCATCGATGCACCGGTGGAGTTGAACCACGAGGCGCTGCACCTCGATCCGCCCGATGCGGCGAAAGTGCTGGAGGTGTTCAGCGAGCTGGAGTTCAAGAACCTGACGAACCGTGTGCTCGGAGGTGATGCCAATGGAACGAGCTCCCCCGAAGTGAAGGGCACGAAGAAGTCGGCACCGCGCGCCACATCAGGACAGGTCGACCTGTTCGGGACATCGGTGGATGAAGAAGGCAACTTAGAGCTGAAGGAATTCGCGAACATCGACACGGTGCCTCACCGCTACTTGCTGGAGGACACGGATGAGAAGATGTACATGCTCGCTGCCCAACTGAAGAAGCAGCCGCGTTTCTGCTTCGATACCGAGACCACGGGAACCGAAGAGCGCACCGCCGAGCTCGTGGGTCTCGCCTTCAGCTTCAAGGCTAACGAGGGGTACTACGTGCCGGTTCCCGCCGATCGCGCCGGGGCGCAACGCATCGTGGACATCTACAAGCCGATGCTGGAGAACGAGGCCATCGGCAAGGTCGCACAGAACGCGAAGTACGACATCCGTGTGCTGGCCAAATACGGCGTGGAGGTGAAGGGCCCGCTCTTCGACACCATGGTGGCCCACTACCTGCTGAAGCCCGACCAACAGAAACACGGCATGGACTACTTGAGCGAGGTGTACCTGAGCTACAAACCCGTGAGCATCGAAACGCTCATCGGGCAGAAGGAGCGCGGCAAGACGCAGAAGAGCATGCGCGACGCCGACCTGAACGCGGTGAAGGAATACGCCGCAGAGGACGCCGACATCACCTGGCAACTCAGCGAAAAGTTCGCGCCACTGCTGGCAGCCGATGAGGTGACTTCACTCTTCAACGAGGTGGAGATGCCGCTGGTGCATGTGCTGGCCGACATGGAAACCGAAGGCATCCGCATCGACATCCCCGCGCTCAAACAGTTCAGTGAGGAGCTCGGCGCTGACCTGTTGCGCTTGCAGGACGAGATACACGCGGCGTGCGGCGTGCCCTTCAACATCGACAGCCCGAAACAGCTCGGCGACGTGCTCTTCGAAACCTTGAAGATCGGCGGCGACAAGGTGAAGAAGACCGCGAAGACCGGCCAATACCAGACGAGTGAGGACATTCTGCAAGAACTGAGCAACGCACATCCGGCCATTCCGCTCATCCTCGACTATCGCAGCCTACGCAAATTGAAAGGCACCTACGTGGATACGCTCCCCGAAGCCGCCGATCCCGTAACCCACCGCGTTCACACCAGCTACCTGCAAACGGTGGCAGCCACCGGCCGCTTGGCGAGCAATGATCCCAACTTGCAGAACATCCCCATCCGCACGGAGAAAGGCCGCGAGATCCGCAAGGCCTTCGTACCGCGCGATGCGGATCACCAGCTCCTCAGCGCCGACTACTCACAGATCGAACTGCGCATCATCGCCCACATGAGCGGTGACCACAACATGCAGGAAGCCTTCCGTCACGGGCTTGACATCCACGCGGCCACCGCCGCAAAAGTGTTCAATGTGGACATCGCAGCCGTTACACGCGAGCAGCGCAGCCGCGCCAAGGCCGTCAACTTCGGCATCGCTTACGGTCAAGGGGCCTTCGGACTTTCTCAGAACCTGGGCATCCCGCGCGCGGAAGCCAAACAGATCATCGACGACTACTTCGCACAGTTCCCCGGCGTGCGCAACTACATGGATGAGATGATAGGCTTCTGCCGTACCAACGGTTACATCAAGACTTTGATGGGCCGCCGCCGCTACCTGCCGGACATCACCAGTGCGAACAACACCGTGCGTGCCCAAGCTGAACGCATCGCCATCAACGCCCCCATGCAGGGTTCCGCAGCGGACATCATCAAGGTGGCCATGGTCAACATCCATCGTGAGCTTACGCAACGCCGCCTGAAAAGCCGCCTCCTCCTCCAGGTACATGACGAACTCGTGTTCGACGTCCACCATACAGAAGCCGAGGAACTCAAGAACCTCGTCCGCGAACGCATGGAGGGCGCCATGACCCTCTCCGTTCCGCTTGTTGTTGACATGGGCATGGGGAAAAACTGGCTCGATGCGCACTGATCGGACCACGGGCTAACGGCACCTTTACCGCCGACTCTACCTAGATCCCCATGATCGCGATGCGTTTGAATCCCTTGGTGGCCGTATTTGTGGTCGCCGCAGTGCTCTCGGCTTGTGGTGGTGAGCCTCCTGCCCAGGACACGCTGAACGTGGATACTGCCCAGGACAGCGCGGCGAAGGCCGAGCGCATGGCGAAGACCAAGAAGATCTTCTACAACATCCCTTCGCCCATGGAAACGGCTGCCCTCTTGAAGAAGGCCGGGGCGCAATACAACAGTAAGATCCTGAACGACGTGAAGAACGTCGACAAGTACACGGCCGCAAGCCAGCAGGCGTTGAATCTGGGCGTGTATGGCGCCGACCTTAGCTACGCCAGCGTGTTCAACCACACCCAGGAGAGCATGTTCTATACGTCCTGTTCGCGCAAGCTTGCTGACCGGCTTGGCGTGATCAATGCGTTCAACGACAGTACGCTGGAACTGATGCAGTCCAGCATGAACGATAGGGATGCCTTGCTGGATATCATCAGTGAGACCTATTGGAACGTGGATGCTTACTTGAAGGAGAACGGCCGTGACAACATCAGCGCATTGATGATCGCCGGTGGATGGGTGGAAGGATTGTACATCGCCACCCAGGTGTCCGCATCGAACGATTCTCCCGAGCTGCGCCAACGCATAGCCGAGCAGAAGCTCTCGCTGAACGACCTCATCGCGCTGATCGAGTCGTACTCCGTGGATGATGCTCGCCTGACCGGTGTGAAAGAAGACCTGAAGGGCCTGAAAGTCTTGTTCGCGGAAGTAGCCTCGGCAACAGGCGGGAGCGAGGTGAGCGAGGAAAATGGTACTACGGTGATCGGCGGCGGCGGCGCTCCCGCAACGCTCACCGATGCCCAACTGGTGGCGATCCGCGATAAAGCGGCGGCTATCCGCAATACCTACATCAACTGATCGCTGCCATGCCCAACGTTCGTACGATCCTCGCGAAGACCTTGTTGGCCGGTGCTTTCCTTGCCGTGGCCACCATGGCACAGGCGCAGTGCCGCAGTTTCGCCAAGAACAAATGCGTGCCCGAGCTGGCGCCCTACAAGTTCAATGAAACGTTCAATGCAGCCCAGCTCGCACCCGGTGAAGAGGCGGAAGTGAACCTGACATTCTACAGTGGCCAAGAGTACCGTGTTATGGTATGCACGCACCCCATCCTGGGAGAGGTGAACTGGAAGCTGGTGGACGAGAACAACAAGATCATATTCGAGAGCCTGGCTGATGAACCGAAGCATCATTTCGACCTCAAGGCCGCCAGTACTGTGCCGGTGAAGGTGGTCGTCTGGGTACCCAACAAATCGGGCACCACAATGGTGCATGTCGGATGTGTCGCCATCATGGTGGGCTTCAAGGAGTGATCCCTCCCTTGATACGATATGAACAAAGGCCCCGGCAACACCGGGGCCTTTGTTCTAGGGTTGATTCATCGAAGGACCACGCGGCTCTTCCGTTCCAGATCGGTGTACTGCTGGAATTGGATGAGGATGTGATCACCGGAATCCGCACCACGGCTCACCGGGACACGTGTGCGACCCATCTCGAGGGCGTTCTGGTCCATGGCGATCGCCGTGAGCGTATCGGTGAATTCTTGCGCAGCAGAGAGATAGACCACGATCCTGTTGTAACGACCGGTGCTATCGGCTTCTAATGTGGTCTTGCCCACAGCAAGACCACGACCGGCCAGTTCCGGTGAAAGTTCCACGCGGACATCCCACGACCGTTCTACGCCGGTGGTCACGCCTTCGATCACTTCCGTGGCTGCACTGCCGGCCAACTCGCCTCCCTTGTTCAGGACACGTTTGGTGCGGTCTTCTGCCCAGTTACACCCGGAGAAGAGCGTTACCACCACCAAGGCCAACAAAGGGCGCAGCATCACGGCACTACGAACCTAACGGCTTCGCTGCTGCCTTCGCGCTGCAAGCGCACGAAGTACAGGCCTGATGGAAGCCCGCTCACAGGAACATTCACCCGTTGCACACCTGAAGTGAGCATGCCCGAGTGTAATTGAACCACGGTACGGCCCACAACGTCCACCAGATCCAAAGTGGCACGCCCACCAGAAGGCATGATCACTACGGCTTGGGTGTTCGCCGTAGCTGGGTTCGGCACAACGGTCAGGGTGGTCCCCTCGTTCATCATGTTCTCTTCCAGCCCAACAGGTGCGCCGTTGATGTTGATGTCGTCGATGTACAGGTTATTCCCGCCATCACTCTCGAACTCGAAACGCAAGCGGAAGTCGGATACGTGGTACGTCTCGTTGATGGAGGTGATCTCCGTGAACCCCCATTGGCTCGCATCGGCAGGAGTGAAGCCTGCGGTGGTCGGTGGTGCCGTGCTCAAGGTGGAACTTCCGAACAATTGCTTCCGCAGGCTCCAGGTCTCGCCACAATCGTTGCTCGCGAACACACGCAGACGGTCATCATTGGTCGTGATCCGGCGTGCGAACGCATACCGGAACGAGACCGTGATATCGGTTGCTTCGCTCATGTCGAACGTGGGAAGAAGAATACCATCCAAGCGGCCGTCCATGGCCACTGTGTTCGCGATCCGGACACTTTTCGAGCCGGTGAAGGCTGTTGGGCTGTGGATCGTGAATCCGTTGTCGCTGTTCGGGTTGGTAACGGTCCAGCCCAGATCGCTCAACTGCGCAGCTCCCTCGAAACCCTCACTGACCGGTGGGGCGGTCCCGGGGTTGGCAGAAACAACGATAAGGCTGTTGGTGGTGTTGGACAGCGTGCTGCTCCCATTGCTCACGGTCAACGTCACCGGGAAAGATCCACTTTCGGTGTAGGTGACCGATGGGTTCGGGTCCGTGGAGCTTTCGGGTGTGCCACCGGGGAAGGTCCAGCTGCGGCTGGTCACGTTGTGGTAGCTCTCATCGGTGAACTGGATGGTGGTGCCTGCACATATCTGCTGGGTGCTCACACTGAACTGGGCTGCGCACAACGCACCATTCCCGTTGGTCCCCGTATTGATCAAATTGCTCAATTGCCAAAGCTGGCTGCGCTGTGCCGTGCTGGAGTTGAGTGCCGCGATCATCCGTTCTTTCTGACCTTCGGTGAACATCTTGCTGCAGTAGGAGTATTCCATGTAATTCTCCACGTTGTCCAGTGCGGAACCACAGCTGGAGCCTCCCAGTGTGCAGCTCGTCCAACCTATCGTGTTCGGGGTGTCGCTCACGCCGTCGTCATCGCTGCAGTTCTCCGATACGCCGGGATCATTGCTGTTGCCCCAGGTGTGTGCGAGATTCAACCAATGGCCCACCTCGTGGGTCAATGCGCGTGATCGGTTCACGGTGCTCGTACCAATGGAACCCGTGTAGAGGTGCTGCATCACGATGCCATCTTCTTCCGGCATCCATTGCGCAGAACCCGGCCGGAACGTGTAACCGGCCGCCCCGTCCGCGGAAGCAGCTACCCACACCTGCATGTACTTGTTCCGGGGCCAAGAGATGAGCGATTTCATCTGTGAAGCCCCCTCATTGGTGAGCGAGGAGACCGTACGGGTGATCCCATTGGTGCAGTTGCCACTGGGATCCTTCGCTGCCAAACGGAACTCGATCCCGATGTCGGCGACGATGTCCAAGAATTCCGGACGAACATTATCCCAGTCGGCATTCTCACGGTTGAAATCCTGGTTCAGGATGCGCATGGCATCATGGATCTGTGCGTCAGAGATGTTCTCTGGACCGTTGTTATGGACGATGTGGAACACGACGGGGATCACGTAGCTACCACCACCGCGTTCAATTTCCTGTGCGAAAGCTTGTGTGAACGCTTCCAACTCAGCATCCGTCTGCTCCACCCGTGCAGCAAAGTCCGGTTGCTGCGTTAGTGATGGGTCGACCCGATGTAATTCACCAGTGCCGCAGTGGAAAGGCACATCATTCTGTGCCATGGTCTGAAGACCGAGGAGTAGTGCTGAGAGTAAGCTGAGTAGTCGCATAGGTGAGGGGTACCCGGTGAACGATCACCGGAAGGGGGCCGAAAATAGACCGGGACCACCAAACCACGGACCACAGATGCCCACCTTCCGGTGTTGTCGTTTGAGAACTCAACGTACAAGGCAGCTCTTCGGTTCATCAAGCCCTAGCTCATGGGCTACCGTCCGATCAACCCTTTCCTTCGATGAGGATGACCGTTCCTTGTGATGTATGCCTGAATGTGAGGCGGATAGCTGTTGCGCATCTTCCGCTTCCCGTGGGATCCTGACAGGGGAGGCAGGGGTGCGAATTGCGATCCCGTGACATGCCAACGGTCAGCGGAGGGCTTGCTCCAGGTCTGCTATCAGGTCTTCCGAGTCCTCCAACCCCACGCTCAACCGGATCAACGTATCGGCCAATCCGCTGCGCAACCGTTCCTCGCGGGGGATGCTCGCATGCGTCATGCTGGCCGGATGCCCCAAGAGGGATTCCACACCACCTAGCGATTCGGCCAGGCAGAACAATTTCGTGCTAGAGAGCACTCGGGTGGCATCGGCCATGTTGTCTCCTTTCAAGGTGAAGCTCATCATACCCCCGAATCCGCGCATCTGCTTCGCGGCCACAGCGTGGTTCGCATGGGTTGGGAAACCAGGCCAGTACACCTTCTCCACTTTCGGATGCTTCACCAACCATTCCGCGATCACTTTCCCGTTCTCGCAATGGCGTTGCATGCGCAGGTGAAGTGTTTTCAACCCACGTAGCACCAGGAAACAATCCTGTGGTCCCGGCGTCGCTCCGGTGCTGTTCTGGATGAATGCCAAGCGCTCGGCCAAGGCATCGTCCTTCACGATCAAGGCGCCCATCACCACATCGCTGTGGCCGCCGAGGTACTTGGTCACGCTGTGCATCACGATGTCCGCACCCAGATCGATCGGCGTTTGCAGGTACGGGCTCGCGAAGGTGTTGTCCACGCCAAGCAGGCATCCGTTCTTCTTCGCGATGGCCGATAGCCCAGCGATGTCGATGATACGCAGCATCGGATTCGTGGGTGTTTCGGCCCAGATCAGCTTCGTGTTGGCGTTCACTTTGGCCTCCACGTTCTTCAGATCACCCATGTCCACGAAATGGAACTTCACGCCGAAGCCTTCGAAGATCTTCGTGAACAGGCGGTAGGTGCCGCCATACAGGTCGTTGGTGCTCACCACTTCGTCGCCCGGCTTCAACAGCTTCACGATGGCATCGATGCTGGCCATGCCACTGGAGAAACAGAGGCCGTGCTTCCCGTTCTCCAATACCGCCAGTGCATTCTGCAATGCCGTGCGTGTAGGGTTGTGCGTGCGGCTGTACTCGTATCCCTTGTGGTCGCCAGGAGCTGCTTGCACGTAGGTGCTGGTCTGGTAGATCGGCGTCATGATAGCGCCTGTGGTAGGATCTGGTTCCACACCTGCGTGGATGGCTTTGGTGCCGAATTTCATGGATAGTGCGGTCTTGTGGTGATCGGCGACGAAGGTAGCAGGAGCGTGCTGTACCGCCCGGCTACTTTCGCCCCCGGAACATGAAACCTCCCGAACGCACGCTGGCCCACCTGGCCCTGTTCACCGTCAATTTCCTCTACGGTGTGAACTACGTGGTGGCGAAAGGCCTCATGCCCGGCATCATCGGGCCGTCGGGTTTCATCTTGTTGCGCGTGCTGGGGGCAGGGTCGCTTTTCTGGCTCTTGCGCGCTTTCCATGCGGAACGGGTGAGCGGGGTGGATATCGGCCGACTGTTCCTGTGCGCATTCTTCGGGGTTGCCCTCAACCAGCTCATGTTCTTCCACGGCCTCATGCGCACCTCGCCGCTGAACGCCAGCATCATCATGGTGGCCACGCCCATCCTCGTGTTGGTGATGGCGAGCATAGTGCTGAAGGAACGCACCACGTGGACGCGTGTGGGTGGTGTTCTGCTCGGTGCTTGTGGGGCGCTTACGCTGATCCTGCTTAAACCAGCCCATGGTCATTCAGGGGCCACAGCGCTCGGCGATCTCATCATCCTCATCAATGCGGCTTCCTACGCCGTGTTCCTGGTGATCGTGAAACCGCTGATGCGCAAGTACTCCGCTATCACCGTGATGGCATGGTGTTTCCTCTTCGCGCTACCCATGGTGGCTCCGTTCGGCTGGTCGGAACTGGGGGCCGTTGGTTGGCACACACTTCCGGGAGCGCATTGGGCCGCGCTGCTCTTCGTGGTGGTGATGGTCACCTTCGTGGCCTACCTGCTCAACACCTGGGCATTGGCCAAGGTGAGCCCTACGGTGGTAGGTACGTATATCTACCTGCAACCCGTGCTGGCGGCCTCGTTCACGTGGTTGTTCGTTCGGCTGGGCGCGGACCGCATCGGCATACCTGGCCAATACGATGCATCATTGGATGTTACCCAGCTGGTTTGTGCTGCTGCGATCTTCGCGGGTGTGTATCTGGTGAGCAAGCCGGAGCGCGTTCGCTGAACGCGTCTACCTTTGGCCACCACCGAACACCATCCATGATCCGTTCCATGACCGGCTTTGGCCGTGCCGAAGGCGTTGTGAAAGACCGGAAGGTGAACGTGGAGGTGCGTTCGCTCAACAGCAAACAGCTGGACCTTTTCTTGAAGGTGCCTGCTGCGCTGAAGGAGCACGAGGTGGAGATACGGCAGCTTGTAGGCGAGCGTATCGTGCGCGGAAAAGCCGAGGTGTTCATCGGAAGCGATGCTTTGTACGCCGCCAAACGCACCTCCTTCGATGTGGACCTCGTGCGCGCTTATCACGAGGAGCTCCTTGCCATCCGCGATGCCGTTGCCCCGGAGGCCACCACCGACCTCTTCGCACATGTATTGCGCATGCCCGATGTGGCCAACACCACCACCGATCGCTTCAGCGAAGAGGAATGGGATGCCGCCCGCACACTGATCGTCAATGCGGTGGATGCTTATGATGCCTTCCGCTCCTCTGAAGGCCAGCGTCTCTCAACGGAACTCACCGCACGTGTTCATCGCATCGGGACGTTGTTGAACGAGGTGGAAGCCGCGGACAGTGGCCGGGCAGAGCGTACCCGCGAAAGGCTCCAGACCAAACTCGCCGAGCTGCAAGGCAAGGTGGATAAGGACCGGTTCGAGCAGGAACTGATCTTCTACCTGGAGAAATTGGACATCACCGAAGAGAAAGTGCGCCTGCGCTCCCATTGCACCTATTTCATCGAGACCATGGCGCAGGATGAAGCGCAAGGGCGCAAGCTCGGCTTCATCGCACAGGAGATGGGGCGCGAGATCAACACCCTAGGTTCCAAAGCGAACGATGCGTCCATCCAGCAGGTGGTGGTGATGATGAAAGATGAGCTTGAAAAGGTGAAGGAGCAGGTGTTGAACGTGTTGTAGAAGGAGCATGCAGGGGAACGGCAAATGCGTCATCATCTCCGCACCCAGCGGGGCGGGCAAGACCACCATCGTGCGCAGCCTGCTCGCGAAAGGGTTACGCTTGGCCTTCTCCGTTAGCGCCACCAGCCGTGCCAAACGCAGCTTCGAGGTGGACGGACAGGATTACTTCTTCATTTCCGCCGAGGAATTCAAACAACGCATCGCGCGGGATGAGTTCGTGGAATGGGAAGAGGTGTACCCCGGCCAGTATTACGGCACCTTGCGCGCAGAGATCGAGCGGATATGGGCTCAGGGCAACTGCGCCATCTTCGATGTGGATGTGGTCGGTGGCCTGCATCTGAAGAAGATCTTCGGCCAACAAGCGCTGGCCCTGTTCGTGAGCCCGCCATCCGTTGAAGTGCTTGAACACCGGCTGCGCTCCCGCGGTACGGAAACACCCGAAAGCTTGAAGAAGCGGGTGGATAAAGCGGCCCACGAAATGACCTTCGCTCCGGAGTTCGACGCCATCGTGGTGAACGACACGTTGGAGCACGCTTGTGAAGAAGCCCACGACCGGGTGAAACGATTCCTAGACTGACCCATGCGTATCGGTTGCCTTTTCGGAACGTTCGATCCACCGCACAATGGCCACGTGGCCTTGGCAGAGCACATGCGCACTACCTGTGGGCTGGACGAGGTGTGGCTGGTGGTCACCCCGCTCAACCCGTTCAAGATGGACCGTGCGCTAAGTCCGGACACGAACCGGTTGGCCATGGTGCGCCTCGCGGTGCAGGGTAAGGAAGGACTTGCAGCAAATGGTTTCGAGATCGACCTTCCCAAACCCAACTACACGGCGGACAGCCTGCGCTTCATGCGCCACCGCTGGCCTGATCATGACTTTTCATTGATCATCGGAAGCGACAACTTGGCCAAGTTCCATACGTGGAAGGATCCCGAGGACATCTTGGAACACCACGCCCTGTTGGTCTATCCGCGTGATGGGGTGAAGGACCACTTGGCGGCGACCATCTACCATGGACATCCCCGGGTGAAACTGGTGGCCGACGCTCCCTTGTTACCGGTCTCGTCAACGGCGATCCGTGCGGATATCAAGAGTTGGCGTCCCGTTGAGGACCGGATCGCACCAACGGTGCTCACCTACATCCGGCAGCATCGGCTCTACAATCCCTGAAGATCGATCGGCTCCACCACGCCAGCGCTCTGCATCAGGTGGTCGCGTAGCACATGCACCGCGCGGTCGAATCCGCTTTCGTTAACCACATGCAGGTCGCACAAATGCCGGTAGGGTAGCAGGTAGTTGCGGTAGGCGGGCAGAACGTGGTGCTGCCATTGGTACAGGACCTCCTCGGTGCCGTAGCCGCGCTCTTTGGCATCGCGCTTCAGGCGGCGGTCCAACTGGGCACCCTCGCTAGCATCGATGAAGATGCGCAGATCGAACAGGTCGCGCACTTCTTCGTGGTGCAGAACGAACAGGCCTTCCACCAGGATCACCGGTGCGGGTCGCAGCTCGATCAACGTGGGCTCCTTGCCGGTCTGGTTGAAGGTGTATTCCTTCTTGAAGATCGGGTCGCCTGCCACCAACGTGCGCAGGTCGCGAGCCAAGCCGTCCATATCCACACCGCCGGGCAGGTCGAAGTTCACCTTGCCGTTGGCATCCAGCTGCTGGTCTTCGATAGGCCGGTAATAATCGTCCTGGGAGATCTGGCAAACCATGCCTTCGGGCAACGCTTGCCGAAGCGAACGCACCAGTGTGGTCTTTCCAGACCCACTTCCTCCTGCCACTCCAACGAGGTAGGCGCCGCGGTGCATCGGACGCGAAAATAGGCTAAGCAGGGCTACGCTGCCACTCTTGTGTGGACTTGGTGGGACATACTTTCCGAGGTGGGCTTGGTCTCGTGCTGAATACCAGTGTTTTATACGACCCTGGATACTTTGGCACGCCACTTGGCTGTTAGATAGCAGAACGAACTACCATCGCCATGAACACCTCCATCAAACAATACCTCAAGCTGAAACGCGAAGCCATGCGCCAGATGTTGACCGGTGATGTGGAACGCTATATGAACACATTGCGCATGTTGAACGAGTTGCGCTTGGCCCAGCGCCGAGCTTTGGTTTGACCGTTCACCTACCTACCCGCCTACGATCGGCAAGTGGATGATCCCGATCCGGGACGTTCGTTTGCCGCTCGTTCGTTCAGCGGCCAACAGGGAGCCCCGTCCACCAAGGCTTTCAGGGCTATTTCGCGCCATTGGGGATCTTTTTTCCGGCGTTCGCGTAGAAGGCTCCATGACGAAGAAGGATAAGATAGCCTTCATCAAAAGCAGCAAGCGCAAAACGCACGTGTACAACAACCTGGAACGGTACACGGACCAACAGTTGAACGACGTGATCCGAGAGATCGTGCAAGGGCTGATCCGCGAAAGTGAGATCATCGCCAATGCATACATCAACGGATACCGGTAGAACAACTGTCGCGTTCGCCCTGCTGAAGGCTGAAGCCCTCAGGTAACGGAGCCCCCACGAAAGTGCGGGGCTTCGTTACGTGGTGCCCCTACCAACCAACGCCGTAGCAAACACCGGCTTGGAAGAACACCTTGTTGGGCATCGCTTCGCCCGTAAGGACCCTCACATCATTGACCGGTACATCCCCACTGCCGATATTGGTGCCGAGGGCGAAGAAGAGGTCTCCGTATCCACCGTCCAACGGGCCACGAACTCCAACCCTTATGCCCACAGGAAAGATCATCGCGGTCTCTTCGGTCTCCAACAAGTTGCTGGAATAGGTCCAGCCGTTGTTCGTTTCCTGGTAGTAGTTGATCTTGTGTTTCACCGAACGCAGCCCGATGGTGGGGCCGAGGTAGAACGAATTGCCTCCGTCGTTATCAGCAAAGTGGAACTGGGAGCGATACTGCACACCTAGAACTTTCACTTTCTCATAAAAGGTAGGACCGCTCGTATTGGAACTTGGCATGTTGAACTCACTGCCGAAGTTCACGTCAGAAGTAAAGTCCAACCCACCACTGAGCCGCTCGTTGTGGTCGAAGTCCCAGCCCAACATCATGTTCCAGTCCGACCCCTGTTTAGCTTGTGTCGGTTTCTCGTGCTGGATGCCATATCGGATGCCCATTTGCGCTAAAGCCGTGTCCGAGTATAACAGACCAGCGATGAACAGCAGAAGCTGAACCTTTACCGTGGATCTCATTGGGCGAAGGAGAGGTTGAGCATTTCCAACGCCACGGAGATGGGCACGCCGAAGCCTAATCCTTCCAGGCCTTTACCGCTGATCTTCAACGTGGCCACACCGATCACCAGTCCGTTCTCATCGAGCAACGGACCGCCGCTGTTGCCGGGGTTGATGCTCACATCCGTTTGGATCAGGCTTCGCCCTTCGATGTCCCTGCGACCGCTCAGGATGCCACGTGAAACACTTTGGCCCAGTGATGTCTCCATGGGTGTGCCGATAGCGAAGATCTCCTCGCCCAGCATCAGTGCTTTGTCGTCGCCGATGGTGAGCGCTGGCAGGTCGGTGGCTTGCACTTTCAGCAGTGCCACATCGAAGTCCTTGTTCACCTTCATCACCTGTGCGTCCAAGGTGAAGCCTTGTTCGAACTTCACTTTCACCATGCTCTCATCGCCCACCACGTGTTGGTTGGTGATGAGGTAGCCATCGTTGGTGACCAGGAACCCACTGCCATGGCCGTCCTCTGTCTGCACCGTCACCACGGCTTTCACCAACGCGGCGAGCATCTCCTTGCGGCCATTGTATGCGATGGGTTTGGGTCGCCCGATCTCCAGCACCGCACCTTTGGAACGGGCCAGCCCGGAACCATAGGCCGCACGCACGATGTCTTGTAGCTCTTCCTGCTCACTGAAGCGGTGTGCCGCATGCCGGATGGCATCGCTTAACGCCTGATCGGCCTGATCACCAGGCGAGTGGTACGTTGTCGTGGTCACCTTCTCGAATAGGACACTATCCTTATCCAACGCGCTCTTGAATTGCCAGCGCATCACCACCTCGATAGGTCCGTAGCACTTCTTGCGCTGCCCGTTCAGGTCGGCATAGACACGCTCCAACTTGGGGGAGAGGATGACCTTGGCTCGCTGTACCATCTCATCACCCTTCTGGGTACCTGTGCGTACCATCTTGGCATCCATCCAAGAGTCCTTTAGACCAGTGACCAAGGATTGGGTCAACGATTCCGGATAACCTAGTTCGCGAAAGAAACCATCGCTCCCCATGGTGATCTTCGTACCATCGGCTTTGCCCAGGTCGGGGCGATCACCCAGCCCCATGTCCATGGCCTGCACCGGTACCATCTGCCGTTGTACATCCGCCGGAACCTCCTTGTAGAGGTTGGCCATGTAGCTGCCGGTCGGCATCTTGTACAACGCAGGGCTCTTGCTATCCACGATGTACGGAATGCCCAGCAGCATGGCATCGGCGAAAAGCACCCCGTTGTTCATGCGTGGCCTCACCGTGAAAGTCTTGGGTACATAACCCGTCTTCCGGACTTCGAAGTTGACCTCTGTGCCGTCTGACGGGTCGTAAGCGTAGCGGAACGGTGTGGTGCCACGTTGGTTCCCGTTCACGAAAACGGTGCCTTCTCCCGGTTCCGAAAGCACTTCCATGCCGGGATCGCTACCACTGATGATGGAAGCACAGCCCGAGAATGCCAAAGCACAGGAGAGGAGGACAAGGGGGAAAGGTCTTACCATGGGACCAAGATGAGAAAAGACCGCGAACCCTATCTTGTTCCGGAACATCCCTGCAATGCCCGACACCATCGACCTGGTCGCTTTCCGCGTATCGAAAGCCGCACCGATCAACCTGAAAGCCTTCCATACGGACCTTACCGGAGTTGGTGGGAAAAAGGAGCTGAAAGCCGCGCTGGAGACCGACCGTGAGCGGATCGTAGAACTGCAAGAGACCATGTTCGCGCAGGGAGAGTACGCGGTGCTCATCATATTCCAAGCCATGGATGCGGCCGGCAAGGACAGTTGTATAGAACATGTGCTCAGCGGGGTGAACCCACAAGGCTGTCATGTGACCTCCTTCAAGGCGCCCAGCACTGAGGAGCTAGCGCACGACTTCCTCTGGCGCCACGCCAAAGCCACACCTGCGCGCGGCATGATCGGTATCCATAACCGCAGCCACTACGAAGAGGTGCTCGTCGTGAAGGTGCATCCTGAATATCTCGGGGCCCAACACATCCCTGGTGTTGATCCTGCGAAAGTCGATAGGGCGTTCTGGGAGCAACGGTATGCGTCCATCCGCAACTTCGAGGCGCACCTCGCTGCTCAAGGGGTCACCATTTTGAAGTTCTATTTGCACATGAGCAAGGCTGTGCAAAAGGAGCGTTTCCTGGAGCGTATCGACGATCCGAAGAAGAACTGGAAGTTCAATACTGGAGATGTGAAGGAGCGCGGCCACTGGGATGATTACCAGCAAGCCTATGCCGATGCCATCGGCGCTACGGCCGCGCCACACGCACCATGGTTCATCGTGCCCGCGGACGACCAGTGGGAGAGCCGGGCCATCGTAGGGCGCATCGTTCGCCAGCAGTTGGAAGCGCTACCCTTGCGCATGCCCGTGGTGCCCAAGAAGGTGAAGGACGCACTTGCGGAAGCCCGCGAGCTGTTGCAGAAGGAGTGATCCAGGGAAGCGCACTTACCTTCACACCATGCGTGAAGTGCGAGCGAAACGATGGCGGTTGAAGTCCGCCCCCGACCCAACGGCCGTGGCGGGGTTGGTGAATGAGCGCTGCTCCGAAGTAGCAGCTGGGTTCCTGGTGCAACGGGGGATGAACGATCCCGCAACAGCTTCGGTGTTCTTCAGGCCTTCGCTGGAACAGCTGCACGACCCGTTCTTGATGGCCGACATGCTCGCAGCCGTGGAACGCATCGAACGCGCGTTGGGTGATAACGAGCGCATCATGGTCTACGGTGATTATGATGTGGATGGCACCACCGCAGTGGCTCTTGTGTATTCTTTCCTGCAAAGGTTCACGGGCAATATCACCTTCTACATCCCCGATCGGTATTCCGAAGGCTATGGCATTTCCTTCCAAGGGATCGACCATGCGGCAAACGAAAAGGTGGGCCTCATCATCGCACTGGATTGCGGTATCAAATCCATCGACAAGGTGGACTACGCTGCGGAACAGGGCATCGATATGATCATCTGCGACCACCACCGGCCGGGTGATACCTTGCCCGAGGCCGTGGCCGTCCTTGATCCCAAACGCGACGATTGCCCCTATCCCTACAAGGAGTTGAGCGGCTGTGGTATCGGCTTCAAATTGGTCCAAGGCATCGCGCAGCGCAACGGTATCGCCTTGAACGAGCTGGAACCCTTGCTGGACCTCGTGGCCGTGAGCACTGCCTGCGACATCGTGCCGGTAACGGGTGAGAACCGGGTGCTTACCCACTATGGGTTGAAGCGTGTCAACCTGGAGCCGCGTCCGGGCATCAAGACGATGATGCAAATGGCCAATGTGAAGAAGAAGCTCGGGGTGTCCGAGCTGGTCTTCACCATCGGGCCACGCATCAACGCCGCTGGCCGTATCGAGCATGGAAGGCAAGCGGTGGAATTGCTGTTGGCCAAGGATCAGGCCCAAGCGGAACACATCGGTCTGCGTGTGGACGGGAACAATACGGCGCGCCAGGAACTGGACAAGGACATCACACGATCCGCGTTGGATACGATCGAAGAGGATGCTTTCATCCGCGACGCATGGAGCACCGTGGTCTACAACGAGGCATGGCACAAAGGCGTGATCGGCATCGTGGCCTCGCGCCTGATAGAACAGTACTACCGACCTACGATCGTGCTTACCGAAAGCCAAGGCAAAGCCGTTGGAAGTGCGCGCAGCGTGAAGGGTTTCGATGTGTATGAAGCCATTAACGCCTGTAGCGATCTGTTGGAACAGTTCGGTGGGCACATGTACGCGGCGGGCCTCACCATGCCCTTGGAGAACGTGCCGGAATTCCGCAAGCGGTTCGATGACGTGGTGCGCGCCACGATAGACCCCGCGTTGCGCATTCCCGAAGAAGAAGTGGATGCCGAGGTGCGCTTCACCGATCTGGACGATCGTCTTGCACGCATCCTGCACCACATGGCGCCATACGGGCCGGGCAACATGAAACCCGTCTTCCTCACACGTAACGTGGTGGATACCGGCAGCGCACGCATCGTGGGCGATGATCACTTGAAGATGACGCTTCGCATGGCCGGCTCCCCAAGCCCGACCTTCGATGCGATCGGGTTCCGCATGGGCGCCCATTTCGAACGCGTGAAGAGCGGTGAACCTTTCAGTGTGCTCTATACGTTGGAAGAGAACGAGTGGAACGGACGGCGAACATTGCAACTCAACATCAAGGACCTGAAGTCCGAAGTGAAGGGCGTGCTGGTGAATGAACCCGATCTTCGCGCCACCACCACGGCATGATCATCCAGACGAGCGACGAACATTTCATGCGTCAGGCTTTGAAAGAGGCCGAACAAGCGTTCAAGGCGGATGAGGTTCCCGTTGGTGTGGTGATCGTATGGAAGGACCGCATCATCGCACGGGGGCACAACCTCACCGAGCGCCTGAACGATGTTACCGCGCATGCCGAGATGCAGTCCATCACCGCCGCTGCGGAACAGATCGGTGGCAAGTATCTGCGCGATTGTGTGCTGTACGTGACGTTGGAGCCCTGTGTGATGTGCGCCGGTGCCATGCATTGGGCCCAGGTCGGCCGCGTGGTGTTCGGAGCGTTCGACGAGAAGGCCGGCTATCGCCGCATCGGTGGATCCTTGCTGCATCCCAAGACCCAAGTGACCGGTGGTGTGCTGGAAGCGGAGTGTGCCGATCTGCTGAAGGCGTTCTTCAAACGGAAGCGAGCACTTTAAGCTCAAGAGGCGGTTGGTAGCAGTAGGGCGGCAATGCGCATCCTGCCCGTTCCCCTGGTACTGCCTACTGCCCCCCGATCCTCCCCATGGGAAGTATCTTTGTACCGTTCTCCGGGCCTAACATCATCGCCGGGAATACTTCGAACCATGTACCCTCCTGAACTCGTAGCCCCGATGAAGACCGATCTGGTCTCCGCCGGTTTCGAACAATTGCAGACCCCCGATCAAGTGGACAAGGCGCTGACCCAGCCGGGCACCGTGCTCTGCGTGGTGAACAGTGTATGCGGTTGCGCCGCCGGTGCAGCACGTCCGGGTGCCAAACACAGCCTCTCCGGTGCCAAGCGTCCGGATCATCTGGTGACCGTTTTCGCCGGTGTGGATACCGATGCCACGAACCAGGCGCGCAAACATTTCCTGCCGTACCCTCCTAGCAGCCCGGCCATGGCACTGTTCAAAGATGGCAAGCTCGTTCACTTCCTGGAGCGCCACCACATCGAAGGCCGCAGCGCCGAGATGATCGCCGACAACCTGATGATGGCCTACGACGAGTTCTGCTAAGACACACACCTTCCTTTTTCAGAAGCCCCGGTCGAGACGCCGGGGCTTCGTGTTGTCAGGAATAGAACGTGAGGACGACCAATGCCTAGAACCCTGCCCATGCCACGCTTCACCACGCTGCTCGCTGCTGTCCTTTTGTTCCACTGGTGTGCCGCGCAAGACCTCGTGAGCACCACACCCGGCAACCGAAGCGCGTTGCTGGAGGAGTTCACCGCCATGGGCTGCGGCAACTGCCCCGCCGCGCACACCGTAGCGAACACGTTGGTCGCGGCTTATCCTGGTGATCTCGTCGTGATCGGTGTCCACGGCGGTAGCTTGGCATACCCCACTGGTTCGCAGCCCGACTTCCGCACGGCGGATGGTTCTGCGCTGTGGAGTGAACTGAGCGTGCTCTATCAACCCCAGGGCACGGTGAATCGCGGGGGCCTCTCCGCGGCTTCGCAATGGGCCACCGCCGTTGCGAACATAGTGGAACAACAGTCGCCGGTGAACCTCGGAGCTGCTACCACGTTCAATTCTGGAACACGCGAACTCACTGTTGACCTGGAACTCTATTACACTGCTGACCGTACGGCAGAGGACCGGATCTCCATTGTGCTGTTGCAGGATCACATCATCGGGTATCAACAAGATTATTCCAACGGCGCCCAACCGGCTTACGACCACCGGCACGTGCTGCGCGATCATATCACGCCATTGGCAGGAGACCCTGTTGCCCTCGCGCAGCAGAGCGATCTGGTGCAGCGGACCTACACGTTCACTGTTCCCGACGAATGGGAGATCAGCGACCTGAGCGTGGTCGCCTTCGTGCGCGAAGAAGGTGGTGTCGTATGGCAGGCACATATTGTTCCTGCTTCAGGCGGCGTGACGGCTGTGCCTCACATACGCACGGCGCAGGTGGGCCAAGCGTTCCCGGTACCGGCGGATGAGGTGCTCTTCATTCCGCTGATGGAAGTGGCTGAGGCCAGGACCGTGCAACTGCGCGACGCGCAAGGCCGACTGGTGAAGGAACAACGCGTGCCCATGGCCAGTGCGTTAGTCGGTGTCGATGTTTCGGATCTAGCGCCGGGGGTGTACACGTATGGCTATGCGGGCGGGGCTGCGCGAAGAGCTGTAGTGCGTTGAAGCCAGCTGCATTCAGGTCTCATGTGCCATGTGGTGTGTCGAACCGGATGGCATTCATTCAGCTCATCGCTTCCGTGATCCGGAATTCGCGAAATGAGAAGGGCCGCCTCGATCCGAGACGGCCCTTGCTGTTCGCATAGATGTTCGCTTACACCACGCCCTGGTCCAACATCGCGTCGGCCACTTTCACGAAGCCGGCGATGTTCGCGCCTTTCACGTAGTTCACGCTCTTACCGTCAGCGCCGTACTTCACGCAAGCGGCGTGGATGTTCTTCATGATGTCGTGCAAACGCTTGTCCACCTCCTCGGCGGTCCAGCTCAGGCGCAGGCTGTTCTGGCTCATCTCCAAGCCGCTGGTAGCAACACCACCGGCGTTGCTGGCCTTACCCGGAGCGAAGGCCACCTTGGCAGCTTCGAATACCGCGATGCCTTCCGGTGTGGTAGGCATGTTGGCCCCTTCGGCCACGTACTTCACGCCTTTCTTCACCAGGTCCTTCGCGTTCTTGCCGTCGAGTTCGTTCTGCGTAGCGCAGGGCAGTGCCACATCGCACTTGGCCACCACGTCCCACACACGAGCACCTTTCTTGTAGGTGCTGCCTTTGAACTTCTTGGCGTACTCCTCGATGCGACCACGCTTCACGTTCTTCAGTTCCATGATGAACTTCAGCTTCACACCATCGATGCCGTTCGGATCGTAGATGCTGCCGTCGCTATCGGAGCAGGTCACCACCTTCGCGCCGAGCTGCGTGGCTTTCTCGATGGCGTACTGAGCCACGTTACCACTGCCGCTCACCGCCACCACCTTGCCTTTGAAGCTGGTCTTGTTGTGCTTCATCATTTCCTCCGCGAAGTACACGCAACCGTAGCCGGTCGCTTCCGGACGCATCAACGAACCGCCCCAGGTGCGGCCCTTGCCGGTGAACACACCGGTGAATTCGTTGCGCAGGCGCTTGTCCTGGCCGAACATGAAGCCGATCTCGCGCCCGCCCACACCGATGTCACCCGCAGGCACATCCGTGAACTGGCCCACGTGGCGCCACAGCTCCGTCATGAAGCTCTGGCAGAAACGCATCACTTCCAGGTCGCTCTTGCCTTTGGGGTCGAAGTCCGAACCACCCTTACCACCTCCCATCGGAAGTGTGGTGAGGCTGTTCTTGAACGTCTGCTCGAAGCCCAGGAACTTCAGGATGCTGAGGTTCACGCTGGGGTGGAAACGCAAACCGCCTTTGTACGGTCCGATGGCGCTGTTGAACTCGATGCGGAAGCCGCGGTTCACGTGCGTGTTGCCTTTGTCGTCCACCCACGGCACACGGAAGATGATGGTGCGTTCGGGCTCCACCATGCGCTCCAGGAGCATCTTGCCTTTGTATTTTGGGTTCGCCTCGATGAAGGGGATCACCATTTCGGCCACTTCGTGAACGGCCTGGAGGAATTCCGGCTCGCTGCCGTTGCGCTTCTTCACTTCTTCCATGAAGGCATCAACGGCCTTGTTCGACTTTGCCATTCGGGGGTGTTTTGGTGCTTTTGGTTGAAAGCAGGCGCAAATGTAGATGGGGGTTCGGGACGGGCAACACCGGAAGGTGGATGACCGGTCGGTGGAACCTAGCCCCTGGCTTGAGGCGCACTCACGTATTCCGCTCGTAGAAGAACCCGATCAGCGCTTCTTGCCGGAACTGCACTTGGTAGTTCAGCATCGGGTTGTACGCAACACGCGTGTCGAACCGGAACTGGATGTATTTCCACAGCTTCACGATGAGCATGTTGCTCGCCTCGAAGTTCACATGGTCCTTGTCGAAACCGTTGCAGAACGCACGGCTGTTGTTGATCCACTGCAACCGCTGGCCGATGGGTTTGTTGATGGCGGTGATCACACCCAAGCCATAGCTCATGTAGTAGTTCATTGCCTGGCTTTGCATGAGTGTTGCATCACTGAACTGCGGCGCGGTCAATTCCTTGGGGTAGCCGCTCAGCTTCAAGGTGGCGAAGGCGAAGTTGATGCTGCTGGTGTTCCAGAAACGGAGCACGGCACCATAACCGGCTTCTAGGCTGAAGGGGCGCATGAAGCCGCCCACGCTCGTGCGGGTCGTGCGCTGCTGTTCCACATCGAAGGTCCAGGTCGTGTTCGCCAAGAACTGGGTGTTGAGCAGGATGCTGTACGAGTGGTCGAAGCGCTTGTTCTGCGAAGCCCACAGCAGGTTCACTTGCAACCGGTCCACGCTCTTCACCCACAAACTATCCACGAACTTGAGGTAGCCCAGATCGGCCAGCACTTGGTGGGCGTGGCTTCGGGTGCTGTCCTGCACGTTGTGCTTGTAGAGCACGTTGCCAAGGAACGAGAAGTTGCGCAGGTCTTGCCCCTGCCAGTTGGAGCTGGTGGAGTAGGAGGAGGAGAGGGAGGTGTAGAGTTCAGAACGTGTAGTAGTAGAAACCGACTGCGCTTTGGGCATCAAGGGATACAAGTAGCATGCGAACTGCACACCCCGGATCAGCCCCCGTTTAATTCTGGATGAGCAGTGTGCCATCGCCACCTACGCTCAATACTCCGTTCTCGTGAAGGATGAACTTGTGTTGACCCGTAGGATCGGCAGGTATTCGGTGGTCGAAAACGAATTTCCCCTGCGCCAGGTCGATCACAGCCAACCACTTGGATTTGTCGTACCGATATATGATCGCGAGAGTATTCTCATCGATGAGGTCGAAATCCGATGTGTAGTAGATCGCGCGTTCGATGATCGGGAGGAAGGGCTTGTCATTTTCTTTGAACAACGCCTCTAGGTCATGCGTTGTGGTGTCTCCGATTTGTAGAAGGATCGGGTAGTGGCGCATCATAGCATATCCCTGCTTCATGAGAACCTCTTTGAAGTCGTAGCAGGAGGCTTGCGGCGCAAGAGGCATTAGAGGAACATCGGGAGGGACAAAACCTTTGAGGGTCATGTGGTCGCCAATGTTCGAGCATCGTGCGAAGTAGGCTGAGCGAGATGAACAGCTATCCGTCGCGATATTAAAGATCAGCTCTTGGCCGACCTGGAGTAGGCCCGACCGCGCGACGACGGAGTGACCTTGAAGGATGGGATTTTCCAGATCCTGAATGCGCCGAATGTGACTGCCGCCATCTTTGCCGAACATCACGAGAACACCACCGTAAGCACCATCCCCGACCTGGGGTTCGAGCAGGTACGATGCGAGGATGTACACGGAATCACGAGAAACCCCTGAGCTAGCTATCGTTACTAGTGGGGCTCTACGCTGTGGTGTACCCCACGCTGGATTGCTCGGTCGCGCCTTCTCTTCTTGCTGCCAGTACCAACTATTCAAAAGAGTGTCTAGCTCCACGAGGGTAGTGGCTTTGGTCGTTCGCATCGACGCTGTCTTGAGCAGGTTCAGCCTTCGGTCAACGATGAACACGATTCCGTTCAGTGTCTCAATGAGCAGATCACTGGACATTGGTGTACTGTCATTGAGTGGGAATGACTGGCGGTTTCGGCGACCAACCTGAAAGAGATTGGCCACCTTGACACATGTTGCTATGTCTTCGATCGGTACCCAGGTGATCAGTTTATCCTCATCGTAGAATGCGACACTCGAAGTACTGATTCCATCCAGTCTGGGTAAAGAATCGTTGATCAGGTAGGAGATCTGGTGCTCGGTATTGATGCCTAACGTTTTGACGAGACGCGTCCTGATCGGATGATCTATGGATCGGAGGACTATGCACAGATCAATACTCGGGTCCAGTTGATTCACCGAACTACAAGCTTGAAGATGCCTGTTGCAGTCAGCTCCTGTGAGGTATAGGACTAGTTGGGGCTTATTGGCGTGTAGACGGAGGCCGAAAGCAATCAAGAAGATTGAAAGCGCCGCCGGGTAAGAGAATTGTCCAGCACGGGTCAGCCAATATGGTAACCCGTGCTGGTCCCGATCGGTGCGGTGGTCAGAGCTTCTTCCCACCGTAGAGGATCACTTTAGTATCGTTGCCAGAAGTGGTGACCTTAATACCGTCGAAGATCCATTTCTCGACGATGCGTTCATTCTCGAACATCTCAGCTTCTCCACTTCCCCCCATTTTGTTCTGGTTCACTATACGGTAGCGTAGACAGGTTCCCTCGGTACCTCTGCATTCGGGTGCCGGTGAGCCCGTGTCCGGGTCCGTCGTCATTCTGCGCTCTCCCCGTATTGTTACCCATGCTAGTGATGATGAGGTGTTGTCGACTGAAGAGCGTCCCTGTTTGGGACCGGATTCGCTCCCAAGCGTGGAGGTATTCGCCAACGCTGCGGATACTGTTGCGAGCATGCAAATGCAAAGGACCGTTGTTTTCATGAGTTCTTCGTATTTCCCCCCACCCTTCATTGAGCGGGTTGCACAAACTTGTTGGCAAGTCGGTGCAAAACCGGTTCGGCCACACCGAAGATAATCCGGGATATCCGGATACATTCGTAACGTCCTCTCCCAAGAATGCTCCATCACATCATGTTCAACCTACAGAGCCTTCGATGCAGGATCCATTCACCCTGGGAGAGAAGCTGCGGCAGTTCCGCGTGCATGAGAACGTTACGCAGGAGTATGTAGCTGCGCAGCTTGGTGTATCCAAGAGCACGTACTGCGAATACGAGAAGGGCTCGCGGCCGGTGCCTACCCATTTGGTGGTGAAAGCCGCCACGCTTTTCAAAGTCAGTCCAGAGGTGTTCTTCACCACCGCCCCGCTGGAACTCGGCACGAAGCGCACCGAAGCAGGAGCGGCACATGTTGCGAACGTTCCCCAGGACATGATGGGGGCGTTCCTGCGAGCGACCGAGGAGCGGGAGGAGAAACTCTTCGAATTCATGAAAGCCCAGGCTTCAACAATGAATGAGCAATCGGCCATGATCGCAAAGCTTCT
>DLGQ01000099.1:84837-96429 GCA_002482775.1 Flavobacteriales bacterium UBA7690
GGGGGGGGGGGGGGAGGTGTAAAGGGATTGACGCGCGGGTGGTTTAGGAAGTTCTGGAGTTGCACATACTGCGCTAGTATGGTTGGTAAGTATGGAACAAAGTGCGCAGAGTCTGAGGAGGGGTTTTGCGCTTAGCTGAAGCAATGAGGATGGCCATTCACATTGCATGCGAAGTGGCGCTACATAAGCGTTATTAACATGAGCAGGTCATCTACGTAATAGATGCTCAAGATCATGGGGTCGAACGAGATTGGGATGTGACTATAAGGGCCGTCCTCTCATCGTTCAATGCGACGACCCGGCCAGTATCATCCATGGACAGCGAACTCCAGTTCACCCCATTGATATCCAATGGCCTGTTGTCAATTAGGCGCATAGTGAGTGTTTCGAAACGAGCCAGGTGTAGTTTGCCCTTCCAGGAGTAGACCAGATTCAGGTGCTCGTTGACTACATGGAGGCATTGGGTATAATATGCCTCTGGGTGCATACCTATATCCCTTGATGCAAGTGAAAGTACTTCGGTAAAGTCGGTCTCTTGGCAAGTACTCATGTTAATGAGAGCTGGAACGATCCCGCAAATGAAGTAGGGTCCGGCCATGGATCCGGCTGCTAGAAATGAGCCAAATCCTCTCGCCTCAAGAGCCTTCGGGTAAACGCATCCGTCATAGGATTCGTCGAGATCGACAGATTCCTTGGTGAGTATGAAGCGTAGAAAGAATCTCTTGTCCCAAGGTTCAGATTCATCCATCGGACTGAAGGAGCTGTATAGACCCATATCAGTCAGACTTGATGATTCGGGTGCCACCTGCGTATAACCAGCATAGGATGCTGGAAGGCTTGGCATCTTGCGGGGTATCCTGAAGAAGCCATCGGCGTATTCCACGAAAATGTCCTTGCTCGTCACATCCTTTCGGATCTGAACCACACAATTGAAGGAGCTCGATTCTGCATCAGTAAAATGCAGGTCAAGGAGATTCTTTATGATCAATGTGCCGGGTATGGACGCGCGTTCTGTTTCAAACCAAGTGTCATTAATGAGCCCACCGAGTTGTGCAAGTAGGGTTGAAGTAAGCTCAGTGCTTGGCGCAGGGTCGTTCTTGGAACGTGGCTTTCGATCGACGAGGTAGAGACCCACCAGAAACTCGTCGTACAGTGCAGTATAGCGATTGTTGGACCAGGAGTGAGTGGAGGCGCTGAGGGGTATCGAGATGCTGATGGAGTCGGGTTGTGCGCGAAGACTCTCCCAAGCGTTTATGATGAGATCCAAGTTGGCTGGAAGGTCATCCAAGGCACCATGATGCGTGCTGCGGTCCAGACTAACATAGCTATATGATGATGCGCCGTATGCCGCATATGATTTACGCATCTCTTGTTCACTCCTGAACCCGATGGAGATGTTCCTGGGAATTGGATCGCCAACAAGACGCTTCAGAACTGCTTGGTGTATCGAAGAATCGTTCCGTGAGAAGTTGATCTGAACGGATAGCTCTGGAGGAACTGACCGTAGGGCAGCCAATCCGGCGGAGTGGCTTGCACACTGCCCAGTATTCACATAGGCGAATAAGGTGTCATATTGTGCTGAGGTAGCAAAGGTAATGAGAAGACTCAGTAAGGTGTACGCACGCATTTCCGGTTCAATTATTAGGCATGGGCGGAACTTCCGCCCATGCTCAACCTACCTATTTCTTCTCTATGAACTTAATGATGGATTCTCGGCCATCCTTCCACCATCCTCCATACCCGATGAAGTCAATGGTATGGACAGTCTGGCCACTCTCGCCAATGACTTCGACACGCCCCTGCGAGGTGGACTTGAGCTCGGAAAGTGTGCGGAGATCAGCCAGCCGCACGCACGGAGAGTTGTTGGCGTTCATGCATTGGATAATAGCTCCGCCGTGTTGATCATAGCCTTTGAACTTACCGGGTCCACATGGTTCATGACATGCGTCGCCGCCGCCTTGAGACTGGGCAAGTCCGTTCAGTGAAGCTGTCAGTATGACCACAGTGGTTAGTATGAAGTTTTTCATGGCCTATTTCTTTTGAAGGTTCTTGAAGCGCAATTCCACCGCTCCATCAACGGTCTCTTGACCCAAATACGAATCATACGTGTAAGTGCCAGTTGGTCGGCCTTGATCGTCTAGAACATCAAGAATACCGCCGCTTCCGACTTTTAGATTCTTTACACCGCCACCAGCGCTTACAATGCACGGGTAAGGATTATTTGCCATGCATCGTATGAGAGCGGTTCCGTACTTGTCGTTACCCCTGAACTGTGCCGGGCCACAAGGCGGCTCGTCGCATGTCGCCTGTTGAGCTTGCGCACTGGATCCGGCTAGAAATGCTAACGTGATAATGGTGATGGGAAGATACGCCATGTGCTTAATGTTTCCCCCACCCTTCATTGAGCGGGTTGCACAAACGTGTTGGCAAGTCGGTGCAAAACCGGTTCGGCCACACCGAAGATAATCCGGGATATCCGGATACATTCGTAACGTCCTCTCCCCGTAATGCTCCAAAACATCATGTGCAACCTACAACACCATCGATGCAGGATCCATTCAAGCTGGGAGAGAAGCTGCGGCAGTTCCGCGTGCATTTCAATTTTACCCAAGAATATGTAGCGGCAACGCTGCACGTGCCCAAGAGCACGTACTGCGAATATGAAAAGGGCGGAAGCCCGGTGCCCAACCACTTGGTGCTGAGAGCCGCCGCGCTTTTCCAAGTCAGTCCGGAGGTGTTCTTCACCACCGCCCCGCTGGAACTAGGCACGAAGCGCACCGATGTAGGAACGGCACACGTACCGAACGTTCCCCAGGATATGATGGGGGCATTCCTGCGAGCGACCGACGAGCGGGAGGAGAAGCTTTTCGAATTCATGAAAGCCCAAGCTTCAACAATGAATGAGCAAGCGGCCATGATCGCGAGGCTTTTGCGGGGGGGGCTGAATGAGCATCTGTGGTCTCCTAGGTGAACGCTCCTCAATTCAACTGATACACCTTCCCTGGCAAGCTCCTTACCACGCCGTTGAATTCCATGTTCAATAGTAGGCCGGCCACTTTGCCTTGCGCCCACTTGCTCTGCGCGCACAGTTCATCGATGTGTATGCTGCCACTTGTCCTTATGATGTCCACCAACGACTGCTCTTCCGGCATTAGTTCTGCGAAGAGCGCCGCTTGCACGGGTACTTTCTTCTTTTTCGGCAACCACTCCATCAAAGTGATCACATCCTTCGCGTTGTTCACCAGTGCGGCTTTGTTCTGTTGGATCAGTTTGTTGCAACCCTCGCTGCGCGGATCAGTCGGTCTTCCTGGGAAGGCGAACACCTCGCGGTCATAACTGCTGGCGATGTCGGTGGTGATGAGGCTGCCACCTTTCGGGCCGCTCTCCACCACGATGGTGCAATCGCTGAGACCGGCGATCACCCGGTTGCGCGCGGGGAAGTTGCCGGGTGCGAAGGGCGAGCCGCTCGTGAGTTCGCTCACCAACGCGCCGTGCTTCACCATTTCCTTCGCGGTGGCCGCATGTTCCCCGGGGTAGAGCTTGTCCAAGCCGTGCGCCACACAGCCGATCGTAGGCATGTCGTTCTTCAACGCTGTGCGGTGTGCCACGATGTCGATACCGTAGGCCAAGCCGCTCACGATGGTGGCTTTGCATTCTTTCAGGCCTTCGACCAGTTCCACGCAGAGGCGCTTTCCTTGTTCCGTTGGTGTACGTGTGCCCACGATGCTCACCATGTGTGCGGTATCGAATTCAACGTTGCCGTTCACGAAGAGGATCACCGGTGCATCCTCGGCTTGCTTCAACCGGCGCGGGTAGTCCGCATCCAGGTAGAACAGCGCACGCAACTTGTGCTTGCGGATGTACTCGACCTCTTTCTCGGCGGCGGGGATCACCTTCTTGTCGGTGATGCTGGCGATGAGTTTCGGCCCTATGCCGGGCACTTTCTCCAACGTGTTCTTCAACTTCTTATCCGTGAAGATGGGTTCCACGCCACCACAGTAGGCCACCAGGTTGCGGGCGTTGACCGGTCCGATGCCTTTGAGCATGGACAGCGCTATGCGGTGGATGAGTTCTTGTTCTCCCATGGCCAGAAGGGCCTTTTTCTACATTTACCACAGCCCAATGGCTGCACAACGGAATGGGAGAGTTCACGAATATAGTCGCACCATGTTGAGGTTCGCGACTATCCTGCTAGCACTTTCGGGAGCATTATTGGCCCACGCGCAGAACACCCTGTTGAAGGGTGTGGTACGGGACAGCCTCAGCCGCGAGCCCCTTTTCGGTGTTAGCGTGGTGTACGCGCCGGGGAAGGGTGCGGCTACCGATCCATCCGGTGCATACAGCATGCCACTTCCGGTGGGTGAATACACGATCACGTTCTCTTCCGTGGGCTACACCACCTTGACCCGCCGCGTGTTCATACCCGAAGGGAATTCGCTGACCTTGGATGTGGGGCTGAAGCCTTCTGCGGCGCAACTGGACATGGTGGTGATCAGCGCGGGCAAGTTCGAACAACGTGTGGGTGAGGTGACCCAATCGCTGAGCGTGCTGCGGCCCGACCTGATCCGCAACAAGAACATCGTAACGCTGAGCGATGCGTTGGACCAGGTGCCCGGCGTGGTGATCGTGGATGAGGAACCCCAGATCCGGGCGGGCAGTGGTTTCAGCTACGGCGCAGGCAGCCGTGTGCAGGTGTTGGTGGATGGTGTGCCGATCCTGAGCGGGGATATCGGCCGTCCCAATTGGACCTTCCTGCCGATCGAGAACCTGGAACAAGTGGAAGTGATCAAGGGGGCATCCAGCGTGTTATATGGAAGTGCCGCGCTCAGTGGTGTGATCAACGTGCGCACGGCCTACCCGCGCGACAAGCCGATGACACGAGCCACGGTCTTCGCTGGCATGTACGATTCACCGGCCAACCCCAAGGCACGCTGGTGGGGAGACAACAGTCCGCTCATGGGCGGTGCCAACTTCTCCCATGCACAGAAATACGGCAAGTTCGATCTGGTGCTCGGTGGCAATGCGTTCTCGGACAATGGCTACATAGGCCCGGAACCGATCGCTGCGGATTCCATCGCACTGGACACGTTGCGCACCGGCAGCGGTGGTTACGAAAACCGCATCCGTTTCAACATCGGTACGCGCTGGCGCAACGGCAAGGTGAAGGGCTTGAGCTATGGGATAAACGCGAATGCGATGAAGAGCCGTAGCACCAGTGTGTTCATCTGGAACGATATCGAAGACGGGCTCTACCGTCCCAAATCCGGTACGGTGACACGCACACGGGGCACGCAGTACTACATCGACCCGTTCGTGGACTACCTCTCGAAAGCGGGCACGCGCCACAGCCTGCGCGGCCGTTACCACCGCCAGGTGTTCGACAACAACAACGGACAAGGGAACAGCAACAGCACCTTACACGGCGAATACCAGGTGCAACAGAAGTTGAACCTCTTCGGCGAAACGATGTTGACCGCGGGTGTGGTGTGGCGCAACGTTTCAAGTGAAGCGGAACTCTACAGCGGCGGCGAGAACGGCGACGGCCTGAACGAAGCGACGAACACCGCTGGTTACCTGCAGGTGGACAAGAAGCTCTTCAATAAGCTCGCGCTATCCGCCGGGGTGCGCTACGAACGGTTCGTGGTGAACGACGATGAAGCAGCGCAACCCGTTTTCCGCGCCGGGGCTACCTACCAAGTGATGAAGGCCACTTACCTGCGGGCCAGCTACGGACAAGGCTTCCGTTTCCCCACCATCGGCGAGCGTTTCATCAGCACCAGCGTGGGCGCGTTGAAGGTGTTCCCCAACCCTGATCTTTCACCGGAGAAAAGCTGGAACGTAGAAGGTGGCGTCAAGCAAGGTTTCAAGATCGGCGAGTTCATGGGGTATGTGGATGCCGTGGTGTTCCAACAAGAATTCGAGGATTATGTGGAGTTCACCTTCGGGCAGTGGGGTCCCACCAGCGCCGGAGCGAATTCGCTCGGCTTCAAAAGCGTGAACACCGGCGGCGCACGTGTCACCGGTTACGAACTGGAGCTCACCGGCAAAGGGAAGATCGGTGCCGTGGGTATCGCTGCGTTGATGGGGTTCACCAACACCTTGCCCATCAGCACCACGCCACATCAGCAGTATGCGAACTCGTCAACAGGTTCCTTCTTCGCGCCATCCACATACACCAACACCAGCTACGACACCACGGACAACGTGTTGAAGTTCCGCATCCGGCAGCTCTTCCGCGCCGATGTGCAAGTGGACTACAAGCGCATCTTCGTCGGTGGCAGCGTGCGTTACAACAGCCACGTGCGCAACATCGATCTGGCCTTCGTGGCATTGGATGACCTGAACGGCATCTTGGACACCGGCGTGCGCAAGTGGATGGAGGACCACACCACAGGCGATGTGATCGTGGACGGTCGTTTCGGCATTGAACTGACCGATCAATTCCGTGCCGCGCTGATCGTGAACAACATCGGCAACCGATCCTATTCCATGCGGCCATTGGCCATCGAAGCACCACGCAGCTTCCAGGTGCAGTTGAGCGTACACCTCTGACGTTGTTCCTTCGCACCCATGAGCCTGCGCATCCTCGGTATCATTCCCGCCCGCTACGCCAGCACGCGGCTGCCAGCCAAGCCCTTGGCCGATATCGCCGGCAAGACCATGATCCAACGTGTGTTGGAACGCGCCAACCAGGCCAGTGCGCTAAGCCAAGTGGTGGTGGCCACCGACGACCAGCGCATTTTCGACCATGTCGTGGACATCGGTGGCAAGGTGGTGATGACCGCTGCCGATCACCCGAGCGGTACGGATCGCTGTTACGAAGCCTTGGCGAACGTTGGTGCCGATCGGTTCGATGCCGTGGTGAACATCCAAGGTGATGAGCCCTTCCTGGTACCGGCACAGATCGATGATCTCTGCGCCACGCTCGCCGCTTCTTCCAGCGGGTTGGCCACACTGGCGCACCACCTTACTGACGACCGCGACCTGGACGATCCCGGAAAAGTGAAGATCACCACGGACATCCACGACGATGCGTTGTACTTCAGCCGTGCGGCGATCCCGGTCCTGCGCAACCACACGAACGGGCCACGGCATGAGGCGTTCCGCTACCTGAAACACATCGGCCTCTATGCCTACCGTACCGGCGTGCTCGCCAAGTTGGTGGCCCTGAAGCCTTCGCCCTTGGAACTGGCTGAGTCCCTAGAACAACTGCGGTGGCTGGAGAACGGCTTCAAGGTGCGGGTCGGCCTCACGGCGCATCCCTCGTTCTGTGTGGATACCCCAGCGGATCTGGAGGAAGCCCGACGGCTGGCGTTGCGATAGGCTGCCGAAGGATATCTTGCACGCCGATCATGGGCCTCGAACGCGACCTCCACGACCTCCTTTTCGAGCACGATTGTGTGATCGTGCCCGGTTGGGGCGGCTTCTTGGCACAGTACCGGTCTGCCCGCATGGACGAGGCGCGGAACGTGATCCACCCGCCCAGCAAAGAGGTCGGCTTCAACCGCCACCTGCTGCGTAACGATGGCTTGCTGACCGACCACCTGGCCAAACGCGACGACCTGGGTTTCGCTACGGCCAATGGCATCATCGAACGGGAGGTGCTGGCATGGCGTGCGGAACTGGACGCCAAAGGGCGGCTAGAACTTCCGCGCATCGGCATCTTCTACCGCGATGCCCAGCGCAACCTCCAGTTCGATCCGGATGACCGGGCCAATTTCCTGAAGGAAGCATTCGGACTGCGACCCGTGGCGGCAGCGCCCATCGCCCGCACCGTTGCGCCCGGACCGCGCGTGATCCCGCTTCAGGAACGTGTGGAAGTCTCTGCTGAAAAGCGCTCATTCAATTGGGCCGCTGCGGCTGGTGTAGCGTTATTGCTTGCGGTGGGTGCTGCGGGAACGTACGTCNNTGCGGACTCCTTCGCTTTCGGCCCGCGCCCGGCTTCCATCTATCGCGCCAGTGCCGAACCCGTTGCGCCCCTCATGGCGCGCGCTTCCATGTTCTCCTTGCCCGAAGGGGTCTTCGGCGTACAGACCTTGCCGCTCACGGACAACGACAGCGTTTCCTTGAACGTGGATCTGGGCGCTGCTCCGGCGGACACCACCGCTGTGGCGATCCCCGCGAAGAGCACCATGCGCATGCGTTTCCATGTGGTGGGCGGCTGTTTCGCGCAACCCGAGAACGCGGATCGCCTGCTGAAGGAATTGAAGGACAAGGGCTACGCCGCACAACGCCTCGCCCGGTATGGCGAGTTGCATCCGGTGGCGTTCGGAAGCTATGCGGATCGCCAGGAAGCCTTGCAGGCCTTGGCCGCCATCCGCCAGGAAGGGGCAGGCCAGGCGTGGCTGCTGGTACGTTAAGGTTCTCCCCGCGTGACCTCTTCGGCCTGCGATGGTCTTAACTTCGTACCTGAATACGATGGAGACGATGCATGTCGTGGAACTCGAGGCCTGTACGGTGGCCTTCTTGGATGGGGACATCGTGCATACCCACTTCAAGGATCATCATATGGTCCAGCCGGAGGAGGTGCAGGCGATGTTCGATGTGATCGAGCAGGAACGCCAAGGTCGGAAGGCCTTGTTGATGGTTTCCGTTGGAGAGGATACCAGTATGACGGGTGAGGCCCGTGCTCATGCTTCTTCGGAAGAGTCGTGCAGGTACATCGCAGCGGATGCCATCGTGGTGCGCGACTTCGGCCACCAGCTCGCCGCCAACGTGTTCGTGCGCCATAACAAACCGCACCGTCCCATCCAGATGTTCCCCGACCAAGAGACAGCGCTCGCTTGGCTGAACAAGCAACATCACCTCGTAGAACAAGCGTGATCATGAATTTCCGTTCACTGTTGCTGGCCGCTACGGCTGGCGTGGTGCAGCTGCTTGCTGCGCAGACCGTTTCCGAAACACCATCCCGCACCATCAAGACCGGCAAGGCCGAGGTGACCGCGCTGGGCATAGCACCGAAAGGTGATCGTGTGCTGGTAGGGACCAACAACGGCGCCGTGCTGCACGAGATCGAGAGTGGCAAGAAGGTGTTCGCCTACCCCTATGGTGAAGATGGCGCAACGGCCGTCTATCACGTTGGCTTCAACGAGAATGGTGAGCTCGTGGTGTTGATCGGCCCCAGCGGAAAACGCACCGTGTGGAGCGCCGCCGATGGCCATCAGGAGAAGGTGATCAATACCCACCGCTGGATACCCGACCCGCGCCAAGTGAAGGCAATGGGACTGGAGATGTCCAACTCCGCCTTCGATCGTTTCTACCAGCAGAAGGAGGTGAAGGTCGGCGAGAGCACCGTGCGTGCTGGCAAGAAGGGCATCGTGGAATTCGTAGGCACCGATGGGAAAGTGATACGCACGATCAGCTTCCCGGAGAACAAGGATCAGCACCACCTCGCACCGCTGCTGCTGTGGGAGGACCAGCTGCTCATCGGCACCGATGACGGCCGCGTGCTGTTCTACGACGTGCTCTGAACCTTCAGCACATCCAACGCTTCGCGCACATGATGCGAGGCGCGCCAAGGATCGTTCACCGCTCCGCGGATGAAGCCTTCCCGGTCGATGATGTACGTGACACGTCCGGCGAACAGTCCGAAGGTGCGGTGTACATCGAAGGCTTTCCGCACAGCGCCATCCGGGTCTGATAACAATTGGTAGGGCAGGTTCCACTTGTGCGAGAAGGCATGGTGCGAGCCCACTGGATCATTGCTGATGCCGAGCACCACAGCGTCCTGATCCATCAGCGTGGGGTGCGCATCGCGGAAGGCGCACACCTCCAAGGTGCAGACGAGGGTGTTATCCTTCGGGTAGAAGAAGATCACCACGTTGCTCTGGCCCCTGAACGCGCTCAAGCGCACGGAAACGCCGTCCTGATCCAGTAGTTCAAAGTCCGGCGCTGGTGTTCCGACTTCAAGCATGGTGTTCCTTTTCCGGTACGGTCTTTCCGCGCATACCATTCACCACGAGCATGACGACGGCACCCACAGCGAGCAGCCCGATCGCGCCCCACACCCAGCCCATGCGTTCGCGGAAGAGCAACAGCACCACAAGCACGAAAAGGAAGAGCGTGGCCCCTTGTGACCACAACATCAACTGGAACGCCGACCATTTCACTTCGCCGCTCTTCAACCGGGAATGCATGCGATGCACGCTCAAGTGGTACGCCAGCAACATCGCCATATAGCCCAACAGAACGTGCACGAAGGACTGTTTCAAGAGCTCCGGCCGGATATAGATGATCCAACAGCCCAACACCACGAAGGCGATCAGCGCTGGCCAGATCACGAAGTAGAGCGCTTTGCGTTCCATGCCGTTGAACTGATCCAGCAGGATCTTGCGGTCCGGCTCCCACTTCGCCATGGCCTCGCGATGCGCTACCAACAAGCGCACGATGTGGAAGGTGCCCGCGAAGTAGACGATGAGCGCGAACAGGTGCAGCGCTTTCAGCAGGGTGGGGATCTCGGTGATGGTCGGGTGCATGGTGTCCTCTCAAAGATAGCGGACCGTTGGCGCTCTACCTTCGCGCTCCGATGACGAAGACCGCTCGCCCCACCACCGATAGTTATGCCGAGACCACCCACCTGGTGCTACCCAACGACACCAATACCATGGGGAATCTCTTCGGAGGACAACTGCTGAAATGGCTTGACATCAGCTGCGCGATCAGTGCGCACCGGCATTGCAAACGGCTGGTGGTCACCGTAGCGGTGAACCATGTAGGCTTCGATCGGCCGATCAAGCTGGGCGATTTCGTCACCATCAAAAGCCATGTGAGCCGCGGCTTCAGCACCAGCATGGAGGTGTGGTCCGATGTGTGGGTGGAAGACCAACTGACCGGGGAGAAGATCCTCGCCAACAGCGCCATCTACACCTTCGTGGCCATCGACCAAGCCGGGCGTTCGTGCTCCGTGCCGGATGTGATCCCGCAGGACGAAGAACAGCAGAAACGATACGATGGTGCGCTGCGTCGTCGCCAGCTTCGCTTGATCCTGAGCGGTAAGATGAAGGCCGCCGATGCGAACGAGCTACGCGCCTTGTTCGAGTGATCTAAAGACTTTCGTCCAAACTGTTGCCGTCGAACAGTTCACCGGTGGCGGTGTCGTGCGCGCGTAGGCCAAGGGCCCGAAGGATGGCCGCAACACATGCCGCGCTCTGGTCGCCGCTGTGTACATGGGCCACCACGTAGCGCACCAGTTCCGCGTTCTCCATGTGCAACTGAAGGCTGATGTCCATGCCCGGTTGCCGGATGAACACCCAATCGTCCTGCTCTTCCGCGAAGGGAACAGCTTCTTTGATCTTGGCGATGATGGTAGCGCGCTCGCCGATCGGCTTGGGCCGGTGCGTGGCCGGAACGTCGTTGATGGACGGTACGTTCGGCAGGTCTTGGATGAAGATGTCCCAGCTCATTCGGATGCGAAGGTGGCGATCGCCGCGAGATCCTGTTGCTCCATGCACCGGAAATGACCATCAGGGCAATGATCAAAACCGATCTTGCTGCACGGGCGGCACCCCACATCCACTTGTGCGATGCGGGCGCGCTCCGGATGCGTAGGCATGTAAGGCCCCATGCCGAACTCGGGGATCGTATTACCCCATA
>DLGQ01000099.1:96450-99321 GCA_002482775.1 Flavobacteriales bacterium UBA7690
ACAACGGCCGCTTGAACGCACAGGCGATGTGCATGGCCCCGCTGTCGTGCGCGATCACCCGGGTGGCCCACTTGATCAACGACGCACTGCCTAGGATATCGTATTTCCCCGTGGCATCGAACACACGCCCACCCGTGGCGGAAACGATCGACCGGGCAACCACCTGATCCTCCTTTCCGCCGATGAGCACGATGGGTCCTTTGATCAACGCGGCCAGTTCGATCAACTTGTGCGGAGTCAGCCGTTTGGTGGCGTGCGCCGCGCCGATGGCCAATGCCGTGTAGCCCGTCCGATGGTTCTCCGGAAGCGACTTCAGATCCACTTCGCGTTCCTCGGGAATGAAGAGGTCCAAGCCTTGTCCATCATTCTTCACCCCAAGCTCTTGCACCGTGCTCAAGTATCGATCCACGATGTGCTGCTTGGGCAGCCGGTCCATCTTGAAGTTCACCATCAGCCACTTCTCGATGTTCAGTTTCGGGAAGCTGTAGGCCTTCACACCCAGAGCGCGCTTCACACGCGTGGTGCGCAGGTTGTGGTGCAGATCGATGACCGCATCGAACTTCTGCTTCTTCAGTTCCGCGATCAGGCCGTCCAGATCATCCTTCAGTTCGTGTACCAGGTCCACATGCGGGTTGAACCGGACCAGATCGGCGAAGACCGCTTTCGTGGCCACATGCAGTTCCACATCCTTCACCTGTTGCTTCACGCAGCGCAGCACCGGGCTCGTAAGCACGATGTCGCCGATGGAAGAGAACCGGAGGACGAGGATCTTCATGTGGGCTTGTGACCATTTGCTCATGTGGACATGGAACCCACTAGCATGCGATGGCAGTGTCCAAAAGTAGCGGCATATGGGTGCGCCTGCTGATTTCATTCCCACCTGAGCGTGTTTCGGCATGTTCATGTCGTCCAGCCTACCATCAAGGATCGCATTCATGGGCACATGCTCACATGACCGCATGAGCACATGTCCCCTCCCTCTACCTTCGCCGCCGTGTTCATCGATACCCACGCCCACCTCTACCACCAGCAGTTCGCTGGCGACCGCGAAGCCATGCTCCAACGCGCGTTGGATGCCGGCGTGAAGAAGCTTTTCCTACCCAACGTGGATCACGACAGTATCGAGGGCATGGATGCCTTGGCCGCAGCGCACCCCGAAAGTTGTTTCGCGATGATGGGGCTGCACCCGTGTTCGGTGGGCGAACAGAACGATGCGGCCATGCAGGAGGTGGAACGCTTGTTGCGCACCCGTCGCTATTGCGCTGTCGGCGAGATCGGCATCGACCTCTATTGGGACAAGACCTGGCTCGTGCAACAGCAGGACGTTTTCCGCCAACATGTGCGTTGGGCGAAGGAGTTGGACCTGCCTATCGCCATCCATTGCCGCAACAGTTTCGCCGAGACCATCGCCATTGTGGAAGAGGAGAACACCGAAGGGCTGCACGGCGTGTTCCACTGTTTCACCGGAACCCCTGAAGAGGCTGAACGTGTGATCGCCCTCGGGGGCTTCGTGCTCGGCATCGGCGGTGTGATCACCTATCCGAAAGGCGGTTTGTTCGAGACCATGCAAGTCGTAGGCCCGGAGCATTGTGTGCTGGAGACCGATGCGCCCTACTTGTCGCCCGTGCCCCATCGCGGTAAACGCAACGAGAGCAGCTACATCCCCTTCGTCGCGGAGAGACTCGCCCTTGCCACGGGCCGAAGTGTAGCCGAGATCGCCTCCATCACCACCAACAACGCCGAACGCCTCTTCCGCCGATGAGCCAACGCTCCGTCCTGATCATCTACACCGGAGGCACCATCGGCATGCTCGCCGACCCGCGCACCGGTGCGTTGCGTCCTATGGATCTAGCACATCTCGAAGAACAGGTACCCGAGCTGGATCGCATGAACGTGCGGCTGGGTTCCGAATCCTTCGAGACACCGATCGACAGCAGCGACATGCGCCCGAGCGATTGGTTGCGCATCGCGAAGATCATCGGCACGAACTACGAGGCGTACGATGGGTTCGTGGTGTTGCACGGCAGCGATACCATGGCGTACACCGCCAGCGCGCTCAGTTTCCTGTTGGAAGGATTGAACAAACCGGTGATCCTTACCGGCTCGCAGCTGCCCATCGGCACCATCCGCACCGATGCGAAGGAGAACCTGATCACCGCGATCGAAGTCGCCGCAGCCTGCGATGAACACGGAAAGGCCAGCGTGCCTGAAGTGGCCGTGTATTTCGAGTACAGCCTCTACCGCGGCAACCGCACGGTGAAGGTGCATGCCGAACGGTTCGAGGCCTTCCGCTCTCCGAACTACCCGCACCTGGCCGAAGCCGGCGTTCACCTGAAGTATGATCGCTCAGCGATACTTNNNNCGTTTCGGGATGGAACATTGAAAGTCCACGAGCGGATGGATGATAACGTGGGTGTCATCCGCCTGTTCCCCGGGATCCGGGCGGAATGGGTGCGCCATGCGCTTGCCACACCGGGCCTGAAAGCGGTGGTCCTCACCACCTTCGGCAGCGGCAATGGCCCCACGGACCCCACCTTCATCAGCGCACTGCGCGAGGCACGGGAACGCGGCATCACCTTGGTGAACGCCACCCAATGCTTTGGCGGTCGCGTGGAGCAAGGCCGCTACACCACCAGCCAGGCCTTTGTGGACATGGGCGTGCTTAGTGCCGGGGACATGACGGTGGAAGCCGCCGTGACCAAGCTGATGTTCCTGCTGGGGCAGGGGATGGGGGGCACGGAATTGGCCACTGCTTTCGGGAGTTCGCGGTCCGGGGAGGTTACCGTACCCTAGGTCCACCACCTTTTGTACTTTCGCCGCCCTGTCCGCCGAAGGGTGGGCCCATCTGGAGAGATGGCCGAGTGGTTGAAG
>DLGQ01000099.1:99335-116074 GCA_002482775.1 Flavobacteriales bacterium UBA7690
GAAGGCGCACGCCTGGAAAGTGTGTTTACCTGAAAGGGTAACGGGGGTTCGAATCCCTCTCTCTCCGCCAAAGGACCCCGCGATAGCGGGGTTCGGTGTTCTTGGTAGCGTTGCGATCGCAGAATCGGACAAGGACAGTGGACCGACTCGAGAAGCGAGTGGTCCTTTCGCATTCCCACCTTTAGGGATTGCCGTTCCGATGGCAATTCCCTGTTGGGAGCCAGCCTCGCGACCCCTACTTCCTTATGATGTCACAGCCTCAACCTGCCTCTTCACCTGCTCCAGCGCCGCCTTTGTGCAATAAGTCTGGTATGGGACGGAGAAGATCGGCCCCACCAGCCGTGTCAGCAAGTTCCCCGGCGTTGAATAGGTCTGGATCTTGAAGATCACGCGGTGTTCATGGTGCTCGATCGTGAACGTGGAGATCCCGCGTTCCACGTGCCCCTCCAAGGTCTCGTAGCTGAATCCTTTCCGGTGCGTTTCGTCGATGACCTCAGAGATCCTCACACCGAAAATGATCTTCTTGGAGAAGCGAGGGATCGGTGGTAGATAGACCTGCTGCGCAATTGTGTCCCCCACCCTCATGGACCGCTTCTCTAGATCCCATTGGGTAAGGAAGGTCAGGATGTGCTCGGGGAAGATCCGGTAGGCGAAAAGCGATCGCAGGATTTCTCCATTGAAGGGGCTTGCTGCGTTGAGCGAGATGATCGTTGTTTTTTCCTTCAAGCGGGCGCGATCGTAGTACATGACCCGCTTGCGCTTCAAGTCCTCAAGATGTGCTGCAAGCTGGGGCCTTTGGTCGTTGAGATAGATCTTCATGAGCGGAGTTAGCCGGACTTGAGGGCCTGAATCTACTCAGGAAGTGAAAGGCTTTTCTCGAATCTCCTGTTACTCAGTTGGCCCCGCCCCTTCCCATAACTTTGCAACTTCCACCCATGCCCCGCATCGGCTCCATCGAACTCCCGGAAT
The DNA here is from genome assembly GCA_002482775.1 of Flavobacteriales bacterium UBA7690. Lineage (GTDB taxonomy): Bacteria > Bacteroidota > Bacteroidia > Flavobacteriales_F > PHOS-HE28 > PHOS-HE28. The sequence continues at coordinate 100,305 of DLGQ01000099.1, forward strand.
TCCCGCTCCTGCTCGCGCCCATGGAGGATGTGAGCGATCCGCCGTTCCGGGCGCTGTGCAAAAAGCACGGAGCCGACCTGATGTACACCGAGTTCATCAGCAGCGAAGGGTTGATCCGCCAGGCGGCGAAAGGGTTGAAGAAGCTGGACATCTTCGAGTACGAGCGGCCGGTGGGCATCCAGCTGTTCGGTGGGAGCGAGGATGCCATGGAAGAGGCGGCACGCATCGCCGAAGCGGCCAAGCCCGATCTGATCGACATCAACTATGGCTGCCCGGTACACAAGGTGGTGAGCAAGGGTGCCGGTGCCTGCCTGTTGCAGGACGTGGACAAGATGGTGCGCCTTACTGAAAAGGTGGTAAAGGCGGTGAAGCTGCCCGTGACGGTGAAGACGCGCCTGGGTTGGAACGATGCCACCAAGAACATCATGGAAGTGGCCGAGCGCTTGCAGGATGTCGGCATCCAAGCGCTGAGCATCCACGGTCGCACCCGTGCGCAGCTCTACAAAGGCCCTGCGGATTGGACCTTGATCGGTGAGGTGAAGAACAACCCGCGCATCCACATCCCTATTTTCGGCAATGGCGACATCGATTCACCGGAGAAAGCCGTGGAATACCGGAACCGCTACGGTGTGGATGGGGTGATGATCGGACGCGCCACCATCGGGCATCCGTTCATTTTCAACGAGATCAAGCATTTCATCGCTACAGGTGAACACTTGGCACCACCATCGGTTTCCGACCGCGTAGAAGCCGCACGTGAACATCTCCGCAGTTCGCTGGCGTGGAAAGGCGCATGGGAAGGTGTTGTGGAGATGCGTCGCCACTACGGCAACTACTTGCGCGGCCTACCCAACGTGAAGGAAGTGCGGTTGCGCCTGTGTACCGAGAAGGACCCCGTGATATTGGAGGAGATCCTGGACGAGGTGAAGGGGATGTACGCGCTGGCGGTGGCGTGATCAATTAGCTAAAGAGCTAATTCCCCGCATCAGCTAAACGCATTCAGTTGGTATTCACCAAGAACCGCTTGCTCAGCATGCGCAGCGGGATCCACGATGCTACAAGACCGATGGTGAAGACGGCGATGGCGATGATCACGAGATCCGTACCCATCACATGCACCGGGTAGGCTTCCACCACCGAATCGCTTAGCTGTACGAAACCGGAACGCTGCTGTGCGAAGCAGATGCCGAGGCCCAGCAACAACCCGCTGATCACACCCACCACCACGATCAACAAGCCTTCGCTGAAGAAGATCCCGCGTACCACGGAAGGTGTGGCACCCATGGCGGCGAGGGTGCTCATGTCACGGCGTTTCTCGATCATCATCATCGTGAGCGAGGCGATGATGTTGAACGCGCCGATGAGGCCGATGAACGAAAGCACGATGAAGGTGAAGAGCTTCTCCGAGGCGTTGGTGCTGTACATCAGCGCGTTCTTCTGGTAGCGCGTCTTCACCGTGAAGGCCGGGCCGAGCTGCGCGCGCAATATTCCGGCTACACGATCCATGCTCTTCTTGTCCGTTAGCTCGATCTCCAAGGCCGTCACGGAACTGTCGTATTGAAGCAGATCCGCTGCGGTGCTCAATGGCACCAACGCATATTTCGAATCGAAGTCGAGGTTCATGGTGAAGGCACCGCGCACGGCGATCGCCACGGTTTCGAAGGCGCGCTGCTGGTACTTGCTCAGTTTGCGGCCACGGATCGGTGCGCTGATCTCCAATGCTTGAAAGACACCGTCGTCCAGCGGAACGCCAAGCTCCATCTTCAGGCCGATGCCCAGGAGCGCGGCGGGTCCATTGATCCCCTCGAAGCTGGGTCGCCCGTCGTACATGTACTTGTCCATGTGGCTCATCGCCAGGTATTGCGGTTCCACCCCCTTCAAGGTGGCTACCCGGCGCTGATCACCGCTGCGCAACAAGACGTTCTCCTCGATCACCCAGCTGCTGTTCCTCACCTCGGGCATCGCGAGCACGCGTTCCAGATCCAGCGTGTCGCGCTCGAAGGTCTTGCCTTCCGCAGCCGTTATGGTGATGTCCTGATCGAACGGGCTGTAGATCGTGTCCACCAGATCGGAGATGCCGTTCAACGTGCTCAGCACCACCACCATCGCTGCCGTCACCACCGCGATCACCGCGATGCTGATGCCCGTGATGATGTTGATGGCGTTGGTGTTCCTCTTGGCGAAGAGGTAGCGACGGGCGAAAAGGAGCGGGAGGTTCATGCCTAGATGGACGGGCACGAAGTTGCGGTTTCCACAGGAGAGATCGATGCCCCCATCCATGTGGAGACGATCATGTTGAATACCATGTGCATTGGACCACTTGACTATCTTGGGGGTGCCGTAGAGCGGCGAAAATGGGACCGATATGCCACGCAGGGGGTGCAGTATACTATTCGCAGCGCCTTTCTTGCTAGCCTTTTTCACTGCTTCCGCGCAGGATCGTAGCGGCTTCGCTAATGTGTCCTCGGTCGCATTAGGCTCTGCGATGGGCAAGTATACCTTCACTGTGCCGGGTTACTTTGGAGAGAATTCCGTCCGGAACGAGGATGATAACAAACGGGTGGAAACCGTTTTCGGATGGTGGGTGAAGGACGGTACCGTTACCCTTGGCTTGGGGATCGGATGGGAACTTTATCCGGGTTCTGAACTCGGCGCATCGCCTGTTTCATCCGGAACCTATGCGCAACTGCCTTTGTTCTTCGACCTTAGGATCTATGGGTCAAGGCGCAAGACCTGCCCGTTCCTTCTACTGCAGGCAGGTCACTCGTTCAGTATTCAGCCATTCAATATACCGCGCACTAGCGTTTCTAGTACAACGGTCTTGTTAGCGCAGCCCGTTCCATTGAACGGGGGGGAGCTCGTCGGCGGTCTGGGGCTGTTGTCCAAGCTATCGGATGAAGTCGGTTTCCAATTCTCCGTCGCGTACGATCATAAGATGCTCAGGTATGAATTGAACTTTGAGGATTCCAGCCGAGGTCCCATTCAGCGGGCCTACGGGGTGCGTTTCAATGCACTACGGATCAGTGCCGGACTGGTCTTCTAACTCCTAGGGCGTCACTTCCACGCCTTCACCACCAACCCTGTCCCGGTGGGGTGGGTCATCCGCACATCCGCCATGTTCAGCACGAAAGCGATGGGGTAGGCGATGAGGTAGTAGAACGGTAGCACGATGAAGAAGAGCTTACTCGCCTGCAACATCAGCAAGGGCCACTTCATGCTCAGTTTCCAGCTGATCTTGCCCGGTGCGCCATAGCTGTACCGCGCTTCCACTTTGGTGAAACCATTGCGCAAGCACTTCGCACGGATGTCGTCGATGTTGTAACCGTCACGCACGTGCTCTTCGATGAAGGATCCATCACCCTCCTCATGCACATCGCTTCCGCCCTGGTCGCTGGGTGTGCTGATGATGAGCATGCCACCTGCCTTGAGCGAGGTGCTGTAACAACGTAGCGCGGCTTCGTCTTCCAAGATGTGTTCCATCACGTCCACACAGACGACCAGATCGAATGCGTTGGGCCGTTGGAATTTCGTCACATCTCCCACTTCGAAATTCACCTGTGGCCGACCGATCCTCTGGAAGAACGCGTTGCAGTCCGCCACTTGCTCATCCTTCACGTCAATAGCGGTGATGGTCGCTTTCGGAAGTTTGCCGCTGAGCCAGTACGTGTATTGGCCGAAGCCCGCACCGGCATCGTAGATCGCTTGCACCGGGTTGCCGCCGCTATCGCGTTGCAGGATCCACTTCCGCAGTTCGCGCTGGATGTGCCAGCAACGCAAGAGCAGTAGGTCCAGTAACTTGTAGAAGACCTTTCGCAGGAACGGCGTGCGGTTGAAAACGACACCCAACCGGCGCTTCACGGGATCGTATTGCATGCCTACCCCTTCAACAGTTTGGTGATCTCCTCCGCGCGGTCGAGGGAATCGTCCACGTAGAACAAGAGCTCGGGTACCACGCGCATCTGCTTGCCGATACGCCCGCCCAGTTGCCCACGAAGTTTGTGCGTGCGTTCCTTGATCGCGTCGATCACCGCTTTCTTGTCCTTCACCGGGAAAAGGCTGAGGAACACTTTGGCGATGCCGAGGTCAGGGCTGGTCCGCACGGCGGATACGGTGATGATGCCGCCGGGAAGGAAATTGCGGCCTTCCACCAGGAAGATGGCGGCCAACTCCTTTTGGAGCAGGCTGTTCACCTTGTTCTGTCTTACGCTGTCCATTTCAGCGGCGAAGGTAGGGCGGTACCTGCGGACGGCCCTACCTTCGCCAGCCGCACGATGCGCAACTTCTTCCGGATACTCCGCTACGGCAAGGCTTATCGCCGTTTTGCGGCGCTCAACGTGGTCTTCAACCTGCTGGCCACGGTGTTCCATTTGGCTTCGCTCCTGCTTTTCATCCCCTTCCTGCGCTTGTTGTTGGGCCAGGTGAAGCCGGTGTACGTGCGACCAGCCGACCTATGGTCCAGGGAGGGGTTCGAAGGCACGTTCAACTGGGGCCTTACCCAGCTGATCGAAAGGAACGGGGAGATGGGCGCCTTGCTAACCATCAGCATCGCCGTGGTAGTGATCTTCCTGATCAAGAACCTGTTCCGCTACCTCGCCGTGGTGGCGATCTGCAACTTCCGCAACTACATCGTTCGCGATATCCGTGCAGCGGTGTATGACAAGATGCTGGAACTCCCCTTGCGTTACCACAGCGGTGAACGCAAAGGAGACCTGCTTGCGCTGATCACGAACGACATGCACGTGATGGAATACTCGGTGATGTTCTACATCGAGATGGTCTTCCGGGAACCGATCGCGATCCTGCTGTTCCTTGGAACGATGATCACCATTGCGCCCCAACTCACCTTGATCGCGTTGGTGCTTTTACCTGTGAGCGGCCTGTTGATCGCACGCATCAGCAAAAGTTTGAAGCGCAAGAGCACCCGTGTGCAAGAGAAGAACGCCGATCTGCTCGCCCGTGTGGAAGAGACACTGACCGGGATCCGCGTGATCAAGGCCTTCAATGGTGAAGTCGATATGCGCCGACGTTTCGCACGCGAGAACGACATGCTCACGCGCAGCAGCATCGCCATGCTCAACCGCCAGGACATCGCTTCCCCGTTGAGCGAAACGCTGGGTGCTGCGGTGATGGCCGCGATCGCCTACCTCGGTGGTTATTACGTGCTGGGGCCGGATGCCACATTGACCGGAGATAGCTTCCTCGGTTTCATCATCATCTTCTCGCAATTGCTGCCACCGATCAAAGGATTCTCGCAAGGGTACTCGGCCATCGTGCGGGGTTCCGTCAGCGGGCAACGCTTGTTCGATCTGCTGGCGGTGGAGAACACGGTGAAGGAGAAACCGGACGCCCAAGCGATCAGCGGGTTCAACGAGGGTATCGAGTTCAGGAACGTGACCTTCGCTTACGAGGCGCCACCCAAGGACACGAGCAACCGCGAACGGAAGGCGGTGCTGCAAGACATCCAACTGACCATCCCGAAAGGGAAGAGCGTGGCGCTCGTTGGCACCAGCGGAAGTGGAAAGACCACCATGGCCGGCCTGCTGCCGCGCTTCTTCGATGTCACGGAAGGGAAGGTGTTGCTGGATGGTCAGGACCTCCGCGATCTGCGGATCAATGATATCCGCGCGTTGATGGGCATCGTGACGCAGGACAGCATCCTGTTCAACGACACGGTGGCGAACAACATCGCGTTCGGTACACCCGGTATGGCCATGGCCGATGTGGAACGAGCTGCGCGCATCGCCAATGCGCATGAGTTCATCCTGCAATTGGAGGATGGCTATCAGACCAATATCGGTGACGGTGGCAACCGGTTGAGCGGTGGGCAGAAACAACGCCTCAGCATCGCCCGTGCCGTGTTGAAGAATCCGCCGATACTGATCCTGGATGAAGCGACCAGCGCGCTAGATACGGAAAGTGAACGTCTGGTCCAGGAGGCCCTGTACAAGATGCTCGAAGGCCGCACCAGTTTGGTGATCGCGCATCGCCTGAGCACGATCCAACACTGCGACGAGATCTGCGTGATGCAGCAAGGCCGCATCATCGAACGGGGTACCCACCAACAGCTGTTCGATGCGAACGGGCAGTATCGCAGGTTGTGCGATATGCAAGCCTTCGCCTAGCGCTAGGCCAAGGCAGCACAACGCCTTGTCAACGTGTCTTGGACCTGCCCACAATGGCGGATCTTGATATCTTCACGACTTAACCTCTCCATGGCAACAGTGCGGGATCCAAACTCGGTTCGTTCGATCATACTGCGTTGGTCATGGAATGAACGCTTTCTCCTGCTCGGGGTCGCCGTGGTCGCCGTGGCCATCAGCGTGGTCGTGAACCTGAACCATCCACCGATGCATTCCGCTACTGTGGTGGTCTCGTTGGATGAAGCGTTCAGTACGACGGATGCTGTGCCGGACCTGCGGGTGACGCCGAGTGATGGCATGCGTCGGTTGAGGCACGAGGTGGTGAGCCAGAGTACCCTGAAGCGGCTCGCCGACAAGCACGGATTGGGTGTGCATTACGGACTGCCGGATGATCTGCCCCATCGCGAAGCCAACGTCATCGCCAAGCTGCGAAGTCGTATCACCGTGCTGTATGAGGATCGTACCGGGCTCAGCATCACTGTCGCCGATCGTGACCAACAGATGGCCGTGTGGTTAGCTGCTGATCTGCATAGGGCACTGGCTGCGAATTTGGAAGAACGCGCTGCGGCGCACTTCAAACGTGTGGCCGGAGTTTATGAGAAGCTCGGTCGCGACATGGCGCTTGATGTGGAACGGGAACGCCAACTGCTCTCGAAGTTGTTGTTGCCTGCTGGCGAGGTTCCAACCACAGATTCGAAACTGCTGGAGATGGTGGATGTTGGCGCGCGTTTGAGCGTTGCCAACGGTGAGTTGGCGCAGCTGCGTTCGGCTCAGCGTAGCGCATCCATCATGGCAGGAAAAGAGCATCTGCCTCGCCTCTTCCTGATCCAAGAAGCGATGGCCGATCCCCGTCCTGATCCGCTCTGGGCCGGGATGTTCCGAACCCTCCTCTTCGTTGTAGTGGCGTTGATCCTCGCCATCGTGGCACGCCTTGCATGGACCCGGAACAAGCATGAAGTGAGGGAGATGGTCCAGGACTGGTTCGAAGGGCCCAAGGAGCCTCCGTTCGAAGACGATCAACCTTCGTCTGGCCAAGAGCGACACGTCAAGCCGAAGGTGGTGGAGCGGCGGGAGTCGGTGGTGTCCTGAACGTCTCGCTGCATAGGATCGCCAGGCTGGGCCAGAAGAGGAACGCGGCTTTGCAATCGTCCAGGAAGTTGTTGAAGAACGCATGCGTGAGGTATGCGCACAAAGCGAGGCCGCTGCACCAGATCAACGTATAGCGTAAGTCCTGCCGCCCACGGAGCAAAGCCCTGCACGTGTGGTGGACGACCAGTAGCACGACCACCAGCCACCATAGGCCACCAAAAAGCCCGGTCTCGGACAAGGCGAGCAGATATTCCGAGTGTGCGGAACCGAAATTGCCCGGGATGTTGCCTGCGTGATCACGTAAACGGATGGCGCTCCCCACACCGAATGCCGGGGCCCACTTGGTATCATCCAACACGAAGTCGCCGCTGATCCTTCCCCGTTCTTCCGGTGTGATGTAGTGCTCGAATCGGTCCTGCCATGTGCCCGCACCAAGACCCGTGAGCGGAGCGTGCCGGAACATGCGGATGGAGGCCTTCCAGCGGATCAGCCGGTCGATGTTGTTGGAGTCGCCGGTCGTATTGGTGAACGACCGCAACGTGCGCAACGGTCCGGTGCCGTGCAATTGTGAGGCATGCGACTGCGGACGACCTGCAAGTGGGGCGCCGAACAAGGCGAGCAGAACAAGGACGACCGATGTCGAGACCAGCAGGATCGACCAGCGCCGTGGTAGCCCTAACACACCATACAGCAACAAGGCGAGGAACGTACCCATCCACGCACCTCTTCCGTAGCTCAGCACCAAAGCGCCAGAAAGGCCTACGAGCAGTAGTATCAATGTGGTGGTCCGGATGCGGATGGATCGCTCGTTCAACGCGTCATCCACCTTGGCCAGGACATGGAAAAGGACGAAGCTCAACACAGCGGCATAGAGCGTGTGGTCCTTGTAGAACGGGAAGGGTGCGAAATTCACGGCCATGCGGTCCAGACCGTGGATCGCGGATGCCGTCAGCGTGGAGGTGACCACCAGCAGGAACGCCGCATCATGCCAATTCCAACGCACGTTCCACACCGTTGCATGTCCTCCGGAACCACTTATGGGTATTGCCAAGAGTGCGATCACGTAAACGCTCTGGACCACCACGGCTTTCCACGAGGCCATGGGGTCCGTGGAGAAGATCGCAGAGTAGATGTGGATCAGGACCCACGCCGAAGCCAAACGCGCTACCGTGGTCCGGAAGGTGGAGCGTAGCTCATCCCAAGGTGCAGGGCTGCGGAGCCACTTGATCACCACGAACAAGCTCAATAGGCCAAGCAGCGGTTCGGCCGGAAAGATGATCTCGGTGCCTATACTGGGAAGGAAGAGCCGCACGCTGAGCGGAACACTGACGGCCGTGACCAGCCAAAGTGTGTTCAACGCCATCCGTCCTGTGGTCACTTGCGTCATGCTTCATTGCTGCGGTCCCCTAAGGTATATCGTGGCAGGTTCGTGCCCAGCGAGCAGGCCAAGGTGGTGCTGTGCTCACTACGGACGATCTACTTTCACGGCGGTGGGAACACGTGAGCAGTCGCGGATATTCGGGTTGGACCTCATGCGTGCTGCGGCCATCGTTCTTGTGGTCTATGGGCACACGGCCGGCCAACTTCCTGCTTCGGGGTTCGATGAGCCGGCTTTTCTGGCGCGTGATGGTGTGGGGCTGTTCTTCGTGCTAAGCGGATTCCTGGTGGGTGGGATCACGTACCGTCGTCTAGAGGCCCGCGATGGTCCCATATGGTCCACCGTACTGGACCTCTGGCAACGCCGTTGGCTGCGTACGCTTCCGAACTACTACTTGTTCTTGCTCATCAATATCGGGTTGGTCTACACCGGTATCAGGCCCGGCATCCTCAACATGAACGTGGCTGGTTTCTTCGTTCTCGTCCAGAACCTGATCGTGCCGGTGGACCTTTTCTTCGGCGAGTCGTGGTCCTTGGCGTTGGAGGAATGGTTCTACCTCCTGTTGCCCTTGCTGGTGGTGGTGTTCACTTGGCGCCGGTCGTTCAAGTGGGGATTCCTCTTGGCGACGGTCGTGCTTCTAGTGGCCCCCATCGTCTCGCGGTACCATGCTGGGGCCACATTGGCATCACCCCATTTGTTCGATGCCTTCGTGGGGATGATCGTGGTGCATCGCTTGGATGCCATTGCCTGGGGCGTCCTTGCCATGTGGCTGATGCATCATTCACCACCACCGACCTTGCGCGCTCGACAACTCCTGTTCGCTTTGGGTATTGTTGGTCTGGTCACCTTGTTCCACGCGCAGGACTGGCACAATGTGTGGTTCAGTGCGAACATCTACTTCCTGGTATCGGCCATCTGTATGGCGTTGTTGCTTCCGTTGCTGGTGTACTTCCGCCGGACAGGTCGTTGGGGGCATGGTGTTGCGTTCATCAGCCGTATTTCCTTCGCATTGTACCTGGTCCACCTTCCCGTGTATTACCCCTACTTCAAGGCGGTGAAGGATCATTCGGTGGCAGCCTATCTAGGTTATTGGGTGGTATGTATCGTGTTGGCCACCATCGTTCATCGCACATGGGAACTTCCGTTCATGCGATCGCGAGACCGGCTCTCGCTGCTCTTGCTTCGTACTTCCGGAGCACATCGGCCCAAGGTCGACAATGCATCAAGGATCACACCTGGGTCACATCCTGAGGCCGAAGACCACGATCTACTTTCACCGCGATGATAGAAGCTCCACAACAGCGGATCTTCGGCCTTGACCTGCTCCGGGCCCTGGCAGCGGTGATCGTGGTGTACTCCCATGCTGATGATCTTCTGGATGCCCACTGGCCAAGGGATCCGGGCGCTTCAGCGTTGGATGGTGTCGATCTGTTCTTCGTCTTGAGCGGGTTCCTGATCGGAGGAATGCTCATTCGTTCAGGCGAAGCGACGGGGATCCCGCTGTGGCGAAGGATCCTCGACTTCTGGCAGCGACGCTGGCTGCGGACCTTGCCTAACTACTACCTGTTCCTGATCATCAACTTGGCGCTACTTTACCTGGGGTGGGCCCCCGGGTCGCTGCACGTGAATGTGCTGGCCTATTTCGTGTTCCTTCAGAATCTGATCGTACCCCTTGATCTCTTTTTCTGGGAGTCGTGGTCCTTGGCGGTTGAAGAGTGGTTCTACCTGCTGTTCCCGCTGCTCCTGGCAGCACTGGCGTGGCGGAGATGGCCGAAATGGACTTTCTTGGCGGCAACGGTGTTGATGATCTCCGTTCCCATAGCGCTCCGGTACCCTGCGGTGGAGAGCATAGATACCCCATTCATGCTCGGGCTACTTGTGCGGAGAGTGGTCGTTCTTCGCCTCGATGCCATCGGCTATGGCGTGCTCATGGCTTGGTTGTTCCATTACCTGCCACAGCTCCTCGTTCGGTGGCGCTTGTTGTTATTCATGATCGGTCTAGTGACATGGTCCATCGCAGCATGGCAATACAACAAGGATGATCTGACCTACCAAGGCACTGCGTTCTTAGTCCTATCGGGCGCTTCAATGGCCTGCCTACTGCCTGCGATGGCGGGTTGGCAGAACGGGGGGCGGTGGATGGCCGTGGTGGGTTTCATGAGCCGTATCTCGTTCGCCTTGTACCTCGTGCATATGCCCGTGCGCGCCCTGTATTTGGAGCTGATGCCAGGGAGATCGGTGGAGCTGAGCCTGCTTCTCTATGCTGGTTACTGGATCCTGTGCATCGTGCTTTCTGCGCTGGTCTACCGCTACTGGGAACTTCCCTTCATGGCCTTGCGCGAAGGGCTCTCCCGGAAGATCCTCGTACCGAACGTGCCGCTCAAGGCCGGTTCCCCTTGAACAAGCGGTCGAAGATGTTCCGCCGCTCAGGGCCGACGGTATCCACGCCCTTGTTCTTGTCGCCGCCGAACACATCGTTGATCAGACGGTCCAGCACATCCGCCTCGCGTTGGCTTCTGCAATCCAGGTCCGGTTGGTGATCTTCCGGCCAGGTGAACGATCGGATATAGCGGTTGCGCAGTTCCGGCGACTGCTCCACTTGTTTCAACACCTTTCCGGCGATAGGTAGCGCGAGTTGACCACCCGTGCCTAGCGAACTATGGAAGTGAACGTCGTTGTCGAACGCACCTACCCACGTGCCTATGACAAGCCCCGGAGTATAGCCTACGAACCACGCATCGCCATAGTCTTGCGAGGTGCCTGTCTTGCCAGCGAATGCACTGGTAACTCCGTACCGGGAACGCAAGGGTCCACCGGTACCTTGATCGACGGCACGTTGCAACATTGCGCTGACATCGGCCGCTGTATTTGCGGAGAGCGCTTGGCGCGAGGTTGGCTTTTTCGCTTTGTAGATCTCGCGCCCTTGTGCATCGCGGATGCTCACGATGTATTGCGGCATCACCACACGCCCTTGCATGGCGAAGGCTCCGAAAGCGGGAACGATCTCTTTCAGCGCGATGTCCGTTCCGCCAAGTGCCATGGCAGGTTTGTCAGCATCTTTCGTGGGGAGGCCGAGGGCTTTCAACGTGTTGCGGACAGTGTCCACGCCCGTGCGGAAGTAGAGGTCCACGGTAGGGCGGTTCATGCTCTTCGCGAGGGCATACCACATCGCCACTTGGCCCCCTGTGGTGTCCTTGTCGAAATTGTCCGGTGCCCAATCATCGAATTCGGCATAGGTCTTCTTGTCGTTGTCCAGGTAGGTACATGGATGAAGTCCGCGCTCCAACGCCGCTGCGTACACCACGGGTTTGATCGTGCTTGCGATCGGTCGGCGTGCGTTCACAAGGTCGTATGGTAAGTAGCGGTGATCGTTGCCGCCCACCCAGGCACGTACGGCTCCCGTGGCAGGTTCCATCATCAACACGGCCCCGTTCAACAGTTTGTGGTAGTGCCAAAGACTATCCCTGTAGGTCAAGGTGTCCAACCTGCGTGCGGCATGGTCGTAGAGTTCGCGCACCTCCTTCGCGTTCTTCTTCCACTTCTTGTTGGATCGGCGCTCCATGCTTTTCTCCCAACGTGTTCGTGCCTTTGCGGACCGGAGTTCCGAATCAAGCTTCGGTTGCATGGCGGCCAGGTGCTGGTGTACCGCTACGTGCGCCATGCGCTGGAGGTCCGCATCCAACGTGGTGATGATCCGCAAGCCATCTTTTTCGATGTCGTAGGTGCGGCCGCTCTTCTTGCCGAGGTCTTTCAGGATCGTGCGCGCTTCAGCGTTCACATGTTTCACGAAGTAGCCGTAAAGGTCCAGTGCATCACCTCCGGTGTAGTTCAGTACAAGAGGCAATTTCTTCAGGCTGTCCAGTTGTACCTCGTTGAAGTGCCCGCGCTTGGCCATCTGCTCGAACACCTGGTCACGCCGCCCTTTGGAGGCTGCCGGATGCAACCGAGGGTTGTAGGTCGTGTTCGCTTTCAGCATGCCTACCAGCACCGCGCTTTCCTGCACGTTCAACCGTTTGGCCGGCTTGCCGAAGAAACGTTGCGCCGCCGCTTCGATGCCGTAGGTATTCTCGCCGAACGGTACCGAGTTGAAGTACAGCACGAGCACATCCTCCTTCTTCAGCATGCGCTCCAATCGCTGCGCTACCAAGGCCTCCTTCATCTTGTTCACCGGTACGGTGAGCAGGCCATGACGCTCGCGGCCGTAGAGGTTCTTGATGATCTGTTGCGAAATGGTGCTGCCGCCACCACCGCTCTTGTCTCGCCCCAGCAGTGTGCGGAAGAACACGCGCACATAACTGCGGCCATCCACACCTTGGTGACTGAAGAAGCGCGCATCTTCCGTGGAGACCAACGCATCCACAAGGTGCTTGGGTATGTCCGTGAATTTCACATTGGTGCGGTCCTCGGCGAAGAGCTTACCGATCAGTTCGCCATCACGGTCCAGGACCAGCGTGGCTTGCTCGTGTTGAATGGAGGTAAGTTCTTCCTCGGAAGGCAGTTCTCCGTACACGCCACTGCGCACGGCTTGCATCAACGCGAAGAAGCAGATGAGCAGACCGGCGGCACCGAAGAGCACGATCTTCAACCAAGGGATGCGTTTTCCGCCGCCCTTCTTCCCCTTCTTCGCCGGTGCCCGTTTCGCCGCCATACTAGTGCAAGGAAGCGGTGCTTCGCCGTCGTGTTCCGGTGCGTGCCAAAGTGCTGTCGATCACGCCTCCTCTTCGTAACTGTCCTTGAAGAGCAGGTCGCTCTCATACGGATAACGTGCCGTGTGGATGGCCTTCACCCGATCGTAGAGCAATTTGCGTAGACCATCGATGTTGGTGCGTTGCGCCGCACTGATGAAGATGCATTCCTCGCCGTTCATACGCGCCATCCAGGTCTCCTTCAGTTCATCCAACGAAAATTGATCCACCCGTTTCGGGGCAAGATCGTCCGGGTCATGCGCGGCAGGTCGGTATGCATCGATCTTGTTGAATACCACGATCACCGGCTTATCACCTGCGCCGATCTCGTTCAACGTCTGGCGCACGGTTTCATATTGCTCCTCGAAGTTGTGGTGGCTCATGTCCACCACGTGGAGCAGGAGATCGGCTTCGCGCGTTTCGTCCAAGGTGCTCTTGAAACTCTCGATCAGTTGGGTGGGCAGCTTGCGGATGAAGCCCACCGTATCGCTCATCAAGAACGGCAGGTTGCCTAATACGATCTTGCGCACCGTGGTATCCAGGGTGGCGAAGAGCTTGTTCTCAGCGAAGACCTCGGTCTTGCTCATCAAGGTCATCAACGTGCTTTTGCCCACGTTGGTGTAGCCCACTACGGCCACGCGCACCAACTTGCCGCGGTTCCCACGTTGAGTGGCCATCTGCCGGTCGATCAACTTCAGTTGCCCCTTGAGCAACGAGATGCGGTCGCGGATCAAGCGGCGGTCCGTCTCGATCTCCTTTTCACCCGCACCACCGCGCGTTCCTGTTCCACCGCGCTGCCGCTCCAAGTGCGTCCACAGTTTGGTGAGGCGTGGTAACATGTACTCGTATTGCGCGAGTTCCACCTGCGTTTTCGCATGTGCGGTGCGTGCGCGTCGTGCGAAGATGTCCAGGATCAAACGCGGCCTGTCCAACACGGGAGTGCCGAGTTCTTTTTCGAGGTTGCGTTGTTGTGCCGGCGTGAGCTCATCATCGAAGATCACGGAGTCGGCGCCGTTCTCCTTCATCCAGGCTTTCACTTCGGCCAGCTTGCCACTGCCTACGTAGGTGCGCCCATCCGGCTTCTGCATCTTCTGCGTGAAGCGCTTCAGCGTGGTGATGTCCGCCGTGGTGGCCAGGAATTCCAACTCGTCCAAGTATTCGGCCACCTGTGCCGCATCTTGTTTGTCGGTGATAAGCCCGATGAGCACGGCGCTCTCGGCTTTGTTCTTCTGCTCGGATGGATCGATCATTTCGGCTTGCCCAATGTGCGAACGTGTTCCACCACCGCGTCGATCTCTTTCGCCGTTAGCACATCCTTGTACGGCATCATGGCGCCTTTACCGCTGCGCACGATCGCGAGCATCTCCGCTTTCGAAAGTGTGGATGCGGTGAGGTCTTTCGCTCCGTTGAGCCCGAGCTTTCCATCGCGCCCATGGCACAAGGAGCAATTCATGTTGAACACGGACTGCCCCGTGGACTTGTCAGCGGCGATGGGGTGTTCTGGATCGGATCCGCTCGTGCTGGAGCAAGCGATCAGCAACACCAGAAGGGCAAAGGGAAGAAGTCGTGTCATGTTCAGATCCATCCGCGGCCGTGACCAACCTCGCGGAACGGCCAGGGAATGGCCAGCAAGATCAGTACCAAGGCGATGAGGTAGTAGATGGCGATGCGTTTCTGTTTGATACGTTCGTCCTTTGCCCGTTTGGAGCTGATGCGCCCGATGGTCACCAAGGCCACTGCCAGGATCATGACCCCGAGATGTTCCATTTTCCAGAACCTCCCCATGGCTCCGCCCATCTTCGCATAAGCGTTCCAGTTGAGCAGGTAGAGGATCAGTCCCGTTACGAGCTGGATGTGGCAGAAGATCACGGCCCAGATGGACAAGGTTCGCTCGCCATTGAGCAGGGGTTTCTGGGCCAGCCAACCACGCAAGTGCAGCAGGCCGGCAGCGGCAACGGTGAGCAAGACGCCATAGCGCAACAAGCTATGGACGAAAACGAGGAATGTGTTTTCCATGGGGGAGCAGGAAGTGGAGCGCTTCAAAAGTAGACGACCTGTCCAATGCTGCGACACGGCCACTTCAACCCCTCCCATACCCGACTTTGCTGCGCACACGGTCCAATACAGCCGTAGCCACTGCCGCTGCTTTCTCCGCTCCGATACGAAGTTTGGCGTCGAGCACGGTACGGTCGCCCATCAGCTCTTGAAAGGTGCGTCGTTCCTGGGCGAACCCATCGAGGATCGCGGCGAGCAGTTCCTTTTTCGCGTGCCCGTAACCATACCCGCCACGTAGGTAGTTCTCGCGCATGGTCTGCACCGCTGCGGCGGGAGCAAGGAGCTTGAAGAGCGCGAGAACGTTGTCCTTGTCGGGGTCCTTCGGCGACTCCAGCGGGGTGCTATCCGTTACGATCCCCATCACCTGCTGCTTCACTTCCTTCTCCGGAGCGAATAGGTGGATGATGTTGCCACGGCTCTTGC
>DLGQ01000106.1:0-5923 GCA_002482775.1 Flavobacteriales bacterium UBA7690
CTAACACTGGGTATCCGGAGCAGGTCGAGCAGTTCGTTCAGGAAACGGTCCTCGTTGGCCTTGATGTAGGAGTCGATGGCTTGCACGGGTGAAGCGGGGTTTAGGGTGGCCAAAGATAGCCGGGCCTTTCGGTGGGTCAGGGATCCCATCGCCGGGCAACCATTTCACCGATCAGGGGGTCAACAATAACGACGAACCCGTAGTTTCACCACACTTACCGCTCTCCGGATGCGTTTCAGAGCATTATCCTTCCTCGCTGCCTCGTTCCTTACCGTCGGTAGCCATGCCCAGCTGGCCGTGGACGAGACCATGACCCCTGCGGAACTCCTGCAGAACGTGCTGTTGGGTGGTGGGGTGTCCGTGAGCAACATCGTGTTCAACGGTGTGGCGGTACCCAATACCATCGAGCAGGGCGCCGCCTCGTTCACCCAGACCGGGGATCTGGGTCTGGATGCTGGTGTGATCCTCTCCTCCGGCTTCGCGGCTTCAGCAGTTGGTCCCGAATCGAATTTCTCCTCGGATGACTTGGAGAACAACGGGAACGATCCGGACCTGGAGGCGATCGTGGGAGGCCCCATCACCAATTACTCCATCCTCGAATTCGATTTCGTCCCTACCGGGGATTCGCTCCAGTTCCGCTATGTGTTCGCATCGGAGGAATACCCCAGTTTCGTATGCAGCTTCAACGATGCGTTCGGTTTCTTCTTGAGCGGTCCGGGCATTGCTGGTCCGTACTCGGGAGGTGCTATCAACATCGCCGTGCTTCCGGACCTCACCACGCCGGTCACGATCGCCAATGTGAACAGCGGCTACGGGAACGACCCCGATGATCCGGATTGCCCAGCGGTGAACCCCCAGTACTACGTGAACAATACCGATGGGGAGACGGTGTGTTTCGGTGGTTTCACCACAGTGCTCACCGCCTTCGCCTTGGTGCAGTGTGGCGAGACCTATCATATCAAACTTGCGGTGGGGGATGCAGGCAATGATTTTGACAGTGATACCGCGTATGACTCTGCTGTGTTCCTGGAAGCCGGCAGTTTCACGAGTTCAGGACAGGTGATCCCGCAATTGGTCACCGGCCCGGGTGTCATCGGCAATGTGATGAACGAAGGCTGTGTTCCTGTGCAACTCGTTTTCACGCGTCAAGGCGATATCTCGTTGGCCGAAACGGTGGATATCGCCATCAGCGGTGCAGCCACCCCCGGCGTGGACTATACGCCCGCACTTCCCACACAGCTCACGTTCGCTGCGGAGGATAGCACCGTTTCCTTCGAGTTGGATATCCCACTGGATGCCGACGGTCCCGAGGATCTGGTCATCACCGTCAGCCAACTGATCGTGTGTGCCAACGCCAATGTGGAAACGGTGTTCGAATTCATCATAGACAGCCCGTTCCCGTTGCAGGCCAATGGGCCGCTGAACATCGATGCCACCTGTGGCGATGTGAACGTGCTGGATCCGCAGATCACGGGTGGGGTGGGTTATTACGGCTTCTTATGGAGCACCGGTGACACAACTCCCACCATAACGGTCTCTCCTGAAGCCACCACCACCTACGATTACACGGTAACGGATGGTTGCAGCGTAGAGCCGATCTCCGGCTCCATCACGGTCACCCTGCCGGTTTACGATCCATTGGAGATCGAGGTATCTCCCGATGTTCAGATCCCCTGTTTGGGAACCGACCAGATCAGCGTTACCAGTACCGTTGGTGGGAACGGGGTCTACACCTACGCGTGGACGCAGCAGTTGACATCGGCGGGCAACACCGCTACCATCACGGTACCCGCGGGCGCCCCGTTGTACTACGTGGTCACCGTGACCGAAGGCTGTGGAGATGTCGCAGTTGACAGCGTGTGGGTGAGCACCGCGCCATTGGATCCGATCGCGATAACCCTAAGTGAGGACGTTACGGTGATCTGCGCAGGCGACACAGCTACGGTCAGCGTTGTGGATATCACAGGTGGTAACGGCGTGTACGCGCTCACGTGGACGAACTCAACCGGCGCGGTACTGTCCAGTGCCGATGCGATGGATGTGGCGGTACCTGTGGATGAGATCTACACGTTATCGGTCGAAGACCAATGCGGTTACACCGGCGATGCCGAGGTGCGCACCCTGCTGCCGAATTACGATCCGTTCTACATCACCACCAATGATGATCACGTGATCTGCTTCGGCGACAGTTCCAACGTACAGGTTGAAGTACATGGAGGGTCGGGTTACTATACCATCGAGTGGTTGGACCGCGGCTGGACCGATCCGCTCTTGAAAGTGATCCCGGTGGAGGACGATACCTATGTCGTCACGGTTACCGATCGGTGCGGAGCCGTGTTATCCGAAGAGGTCACCGTGGGTGTAGAAGCCGTGTACATGGATATCGTACAGGAGAACCTCGGACAGGATGATTGGCATGTGAAAGCCGCCACGGTGCCTCCTGCACTTACCCACAAATGGGACATGGGCGATGGAACCCTGTACCGGACCGATGAAGCGTACCACAGCTACCTCAACTTGGAGGATCATTGGGTCACGCTCACCATCACCACCCGCAACGGTTGTGTGGGCACCGATTCCATCGAGCTGAAGGTACCGGCGCACATCTACTTCCCCAATGCGTTCACCCCGGATGGTGATGGGATCAACGAGACGTTCGGACCGGTGGGGCACTACATCGATGAGTTCGAAATGATCATCTTCAACCGTTGGGGCGAAGCCATCTACAACACGGATAACATGGGCATGCCATGGAAGGGCGATGTGAACGGTGGTGACGAAGCCACCACGGGAGTTTACGTTTACAAGTACAAGGCGAAGGGCCATTACTTCCCAGCGGTGGAAGGCTATGGCTCGGTCACATTGTTGAAAGGAACCCAGGACTAAGAAGATGAGCTTGAACACTACACGGGGGGGCGCGTTGCTGGCAGGCATCCTGTTCGCAGCAACGGGAGCATGGGCGCAGGTACTGGTGAACACCAGCCTGACACCACAGCAATTGGTTGAGGACGTGCTACTGGGCAGCGGGGTCACCGTGTCCAACGTCCAGTACAACGGTGTCATCAGCCCGGCCACGGCACAAGTGGGCAGCGGCTCCTTCACCAACAGCGGCGGCAACTTGGGCCTACCAGCGGGCATCATCCTTTCCACCGGATTGGCGCAGGATGCAGCTGGGCCGGCATCGGATTTCGCCAGCACCGGCAATGGCACGGGCAGCGACCCCGATCTGGTGGCCATCTCGAATGGGGACATCAACGACCGCGCGGTGCTGGAATTCGATTTCGTGCCCGTTGGCGATTCCATCAAATTCCGCTACGTCTTCGGATCGGACGAATATCCGGAGTACGTCTGCTCGTTCAACGATGCCTTCGGCTTCTTCCTCAGCGGACCTGGTTTTTCCGGACCCTACACCAACGGAGCGATAAACATCGCGCTGGTACCGAACAGTACCACGCCAGTCACCATCGATAACGTGAACAACGGGTTGAACAATAACGGCGACCCGGATGACCCCAATTGCCCGCCAGTGAACCCGGCGTTCTATGTGGACAATGAAATGGGTACCACCATCGCTTATGATGGGTTCACCGTGGTGATGGAAGCCGTGGCCCAGGTGCAGTGCGGGGAGACCTACCACATTAAACTGGCGGTCGGTGATGCAGGTGGACCTTCCGGCTTGGACGAGATCCTGGATTCCGGCGTGTTCTTGGAGGCAGGCAGTTTCACCAGTTCTCCGTTCGTTCCCAGCCTTACACCGGGTCCCGGCATCGTGGGTAATATGATGTTCGAAAGCTGTTTCCCCATGGAGCTTTCGTTCATTCGTTTGGGCGATGCCTCCGAGGCCGCAACGTTCGAGGTGCTCTACACGGGTGAGTTCACCAATGGGGTGGATATCGTACCCGCCTTACCTACCATAGTGGAATTCGGTGCCGGGGAGACCAGCATCCCAGTGACCTTCAGCGCACCTGTGGACGGTGATGTGATGGAATCGGTGATCATGACGGTGGAGAGCTTCTCGGATTGCACCGGTGAGGTGATCGAGAACGTCTTCACATTCTTCATTGCTGAAGCACCACCGTTGGTGCTGGAAGATCAGGAATTCTTCGTTGACTGTGGAGGATCCGTGGAGATCAGCTCAGGTGCTTCCGGTGGGTTCGGTGCCTATGTCTACGACTGGGGCAATGGCGAAGTAGGGCCAACGCTAACGGTGTCTCCACTATCCGATACGAGTTATCCGGTCACGGTCACGGATAACTGCGGCCTCACGACAAGCGGTACAGTGCCCGTAACGGTGTACCCCTCCACCAATCCTTTCTACGTCTACATCGAGGACGGCCCCACCGTTCAGTTCGGGAACGTCCAGGAGAGCTGCTTCGAGGTGAACGTTGTATTCGAACGTTTCGGCGGTACGGCCTTTGAGGACACCGTGTACATTTCCTCTATCGGCGGTGCCATCATAGGTGAGGACTTCGTAGGGATACCTGACCAGGTCATTTTCCCAGTGGGTGTTAGTACCGTGGTCGTTCCGGCCACCTTCCCCTTGGATGCCGACGGGTTCGAGGTGATGACCCTAGTGCTGGGCGATGTCTCCATCTGCAACGGTGGCTTCTCCGAGGTCCAGTATCAATTCTCCATTTCTGGAGCACCACCACTTGCGGTCATGGGAGGTTCTTCCACCATCCCGTGCCAGGGAAGCACGGTACTTTCTCCAACGGTCACCGGAGGGTACGAGCCCTACGCCTTGGTCTGGAACGATCAATCAACGGGTCCTACGTTAACGGTCGGTCCAGTGGAAGCTACCACCTACACGGCCACGGTGACCGATGCCTGCAACGCCACTGTGGAGGCTGTTTTTACCGTGAGCCTCTCCCCACCAGCTCCCATTAACATGTCGGTGCAAGGATCACCCCTCACGACCGAAGCATGCGATCCCGGCTCCATCAACATCATCCGTCCCACTGGCGTTCCCGGTGATGTGGTGCTGACCATGACCTACACCGGTACGGCCACCAACGGCAGCGATTACAACTGGCCCGCGACCCGTACGATCCCTGCTGGGCTGCTCAACACCATCGTTCCGTTCGATGCGCTGGAAGATGGTATTGAAGATGATGGGGAGACGGTGATCATCACCGCGAGCTACACCGATGCTTGCGGTCGTACGGTTACGGCCTCGGTGAACCTCACGATCAACGATGCACCGGCGATCGTGCTCAATACCACTGACATGGCCTTGGAGTGCAGCGAAGATTCCCTTGCCGTGATGGTGGATGCCAGCGGCGGCTTCGGTAGCCTGGATCTTGTCTGGAGCACGGGCGACGAAGGCTCGGTCACGTATGTACCCATGCAGACCGGTGGAACCTACACGGTAACGGCCACGGATGATTGTGGGCGCACGGCAACGGCCGCCTCCACGGTGCTGATCGATTGCGACATCATCGTTCCCAACGTGTTCACCCCCAACAACGATGGGCAGAACGACCGGTTCTTCATCGAAGGCATCGCAAGCACGCAGAACACCGTGAAGATCTTCAACCGCTGGGGACAGGTGGTCTACGAAGCGAAGAACTACCGGAACACGTGGAACGCGCTAGATGTGCCTGATGGCACGTACTTCTACGAGGTGATCACCTCGCGTGGCCCCGAGCCATTGACTGGCCACGTGACCATTCTGCGCAAGTACTGAACTAGCTCAAGGACAACAGCGAAGAGCCCGTCATCTCGGCGGGCTTTTCCATGTCCAGCAGCGTGAGGATCGTGGGTGCCACATCGGCGAGGATGCCGTTGCGAAGTGCCCATGGCCGCTCATCCACCACGATGATGGGTACAGGATTGGTACTGTGTGCCGTGTTGGGTGAACCATCCGCGTTCAATGCCTTGTCCGCGTTGCCATGATCGGCGATGATCACGAAGGAGTAGCCGT
>DLGQ01000106.1:5954-72301 GCA_002482775.1 Flavobacteriales bacterium UBA7690
CACGCCGGTGTGGCCCACCATGTCCGGGTTGGCGAAGTTGAGCGCCACGAAGTCCACCTCTTCCTTGCGCAGCTCGGCGGTGATGGCGTCGGTGATCCCTTGCGCGCTCATCTCCGGCTGCAGATCATAGGTGGCCACTTTGGGTGAGGGCAGCATGATGCGAGACTCACCGCTGAATGGTTCTTCGCGGCCACCACTGAAGAAGAAGGTGACGTGCGGGTACTTCTCCGTCTCGGCGATGCGGATCTGTTCCTTGCCGGCCTTCGCTACCACCTCGCCAATGGTCATCGCCAGATCGTCCTTGCGGAAGAGCACGCCAACGTTCTTGTACGTGTGGTCGTACTGCGTCATGGTCACATAGTGCAACGGTAGCGGCACCATCCCTTGCTCTGGAAAGGCTTGCTGCGTCAACGCCTGGGTGATCTCGCGGCAACGGTCGGTGCGGAAGTTGAAACAAAGCACCACATCTCCCGGGCGGATCGTGGCCACTGGAGCACCGCTCGCATCCACGATCACGTGCGGCTCGATGAACTCATCCGTTTTTCCAGCAGCATAGCTTTCGGTGAAGGCCGATAGCGGATCCCGTGTGGCGATGCCTTTACCATGCACGAGCGTATCGTAAGCTCGCACCACGCGCTCCCAACGTTTGTCGCGGTCCATGGCGTAGTACCGCCCGATCACACTGGCAACGCGGGCTCCGGTTCCGGCAACACCGCGCAAGAAATTCTCCATGTACCCCAGGCCGCTCCGCGGATCGGCATCGCGCCCATCGGTGAAGGCATGCACGAATGTTCCCTTCACGCCAGCGCGCTGCGCCATGTGGCAGAGTGCTTCGGCATGGGTGCGCATGGCATGTACGCCACCATCGGAGAGCAACCCCATCAGGTGCAACCGTTTTCCGGGGATCCGCGCTTCGGCGAATGCAGCTTGCAGCACTTCGTTCCTCTCCAGTGATCCATCCGCTACCGCGATGTTCACGCGCATCAGGTCCTGGTACACGATACGGCCCGCACCGATGTTGAGGTGTCCCACTTCACTGTTCCCCATCTGGCCCGGCGGAAGGCCCACATGGTCACCATCGGTAAGCAGCGTGGAATGCGGCGCCGTGCGGTAGAGCTCGTCTATGAAGGGTGTGTTGGCAGCGGCTACGGCATCGGTATGGTCGCCGGCTCCGAGTCCCCATCCATCCATGATGATGAGGACGACTTTGTGGGTGTGCATCAGCGGTCTGGGAACGAGGCCACGAAGATAGCCCCGTGCGGCGCGCCCTGCCGGACGTTCACAGTGCCGCCCAGCCGATGGACAAGGCGTTGTACGATGTACAATCCCAGGCCAGTGCCTTTTGCTTTGCGCGTTTCCTCATTGCCCCCGCGATAGAACCGCTCGAAGATCCGCGCTTGTTCGGCGGGTGGGATGCCCGGGCCCTCGTCACTTACGAGTAGTCGCCAACCGTCCTGTCCTTTTTCCACCCGGATGGCGATGCGACTTCCTTCGGGAGCATATTTGGCCGCGTTCTCGATCAGGTTGTCCGCTATGCTGCGCAGGGCTTGTGTATCGGTCAGCGCGGTGAAGCGCTCCGGTCCATCCACGGTGATCATATGGTTCGGCGCGAGTTGAATGTGGGCACGTTCTACCACGGTGCGCATCAGTTCCATCACTTCAACTTGGCGCATGTCCAGTTCCAACACACCTTCTTCGGCGCTGGTGGCCAACAACACTTTTTCTGCCAACAGCCCCAAACGATCCGATTCCGTCAAAGCCTGGCTGTGCAACATGGCGCGTTGGTCCTCGGCAAGCCCCTTGCGCGAAAGGGTCTGCAGTTGCAGTTTGATGGCGGCAATGGGCGTGCGAAGCTCATGGGTCACTGCCATCAGGAAATTACGCTGGGCACGGGCCAGGCCCAATTCGCGGCGTATGGTGCGGAACGTTAGGAAGAGCATGCCCAGCAACAGGGCGAAGAACACCATGCCTTCGCCCACCACCATCCGCATGGCACGGGAAGCGTCCAACGGATGGTCCGTGGCTCCGCCAAGAGCCTTCACCTGCATGGCCAAATGGGCCATTTCCGTCTCCTTGCGCACCAGCAGCACCGCCCACCATAAGAACTGGAGCAGGATGTATAGGGTAAGCGCCCCGAAGAGCAAATAGGTGCGGCGCGTGTTCCGGGGCATGGGCCTGTAAAGGTAGAAGTACGGGGAACGGGAGCCTGCTTATCTTGCCCGCCAAGCCCGATGGATCCGCAGGCCGCACGTACCTATATCCTCACGAGGCTCCGCACGGAGCTTCCAGTGGCGCGCACCTACCATTCACTGGAACACACCTTGGACGTTTATGCCAGCGTGGTGGACATCGCCGAGCAGGAAGGCGTTACGGGCGAAGGCCTCACGTTGTTGAAGATCGCCGCGTTGTACCACGATTGTGGATTCACCGTGCAGGACTTGGATCACGAACTCGCGGGGTGTGGTCTTGTGAGGGAAAAACTTCCGGAGTTCGGCTTCAGTGCCGAGCAAGTGGAGCGCATCTGCGACATGATCATGTCCACACGGATCCCGCAAACCCCACGCAACAAGCTTGCACGGATACTCTGCGATGCCGACCTGGATTACTTGGGCCGCGGCGACTTCGAGCGCATCGGAAGCACCTTGTTCCAAGAGATGCGCCACTACGGCGTGCTCAGCACCGAACGGCAGTGGAACGAACTGCAGGTGCGTTTTTTGGAGCGCCACAAGTATTTCACCGCTACGAACAAACGTTCGCGCGAGCCGGTGAAGCAGCAGCACCTAGCGAAGGTGAAGGATTGGCTGCTGGGGAATCCGTGATCCGCTTTTCATCACCGATCCTGGGGGGGCGCCATTTCATCCGCTTGAAGGTCTCTTTTCAGTGATCGGTACGCCTTGAACGGAAGAACCCCGCCGGTGGGGCAGGGTTCTTTTCGTGGTGCCTCCCAGAATCGAACTGGGGACACATGGATTTTCAATCCATTGCTCTACCAGCTGAGCTAAGGCACCGAACTTTGTACACCACCGCTGGAAGGTTTTCGGTGAACAGGGCGGCAAATATAGACAAGTCAGCGAACCATGCTAGCGGAACAACAAGACCTGGTATTGGATGTGGGTAATACCCGCGTGAAATGGGCCTTGTTCAGCCGTGGGATGGCCGTTGCGCACGGTGTTGTCGGGCACGGCGATGGTGCTGGGCTTCAGGCGGCTGTGGCGGGTGTTGAGCTTGCGGCCATCGCCTTGGGGTCTACTGCAGCGCCCGACGGAGCATTCTCAGAAGCCTTGCGCACCATGGCACCGGTGGTGGAGCTAACGGGGTCTTCGGAAGCGCCCATCAGGACCGGTTACGGCACGCGCCCCACCTTGGGTGCGGACCGGCTGGCCAACGCCGTGGCGGCAGTACAGCGGTTCCCAGGCCGGGCGAGCCTCACCATCGACCTTGGCACCTGCGTTACCTACGACCTCTGCGAAGCCGATGGTACGTATGCCGGTGGGGCCATCAGTCCGGGGCTGCACATGCGTTCCCACGCCATGAACGCCTACAGCGCGCGGTTGCCCCTGGTGGATCCGGAGCCCCAGCCAAGGCTGATCGGCAGCACCACACAACAGAGTCTTGCCGCTGGCGTTCACTACGGGCTGCTGGGCGAAGTGGAAAGCTTCATCCGCCGCTTTCGCCATGGAAGACCCCACCTCGCTGTCCTGCTCACCGGCGGAGATGCTCCACGGATCGCGCGCGGGTTGGAAAATGGCATCTTTGCGCTCCCGTTGCACACCTTGGAAGGTTACCATGCGCTTCTTCAACATCACCGTTCGCTCACTGGCGGCACCCTGTCTGCTGGTTTCGGCGGGGGTACTGGCCCAAGGGCAACAGGGTAGCGGGTCGCCCTACTCAGCTTACGGGCTGGGCGAATTCACCGGCAGCACGCAGATCTCGCAAGCCATGATGGGCGGCCTGGGCGTGGCCGTGGTGGACCCAGCGAGCACCGTCACCATCAACCCGGCCTCGTACGCATCGCTGCGGAGCACGGTGTTCGAGACCGGCCTACGCGTGCGGTCCAGCCAGTATGCGAATGCTTCCGAGGACCGGATCGGGCGCCGTACCGATATTCTCGGTCTGACCTTCGGTATCCCCTTCGGCAATGGCCGTTGGGGCTTGGGCATCAGCATTGCACCTCAGAGCAATGTGGGTTACCGGCTCACGGACACCAAGGTGCTGCCTGGCGGCGAAGGCAACGTGACCTACCGCTATACCGGCGAAGGTGGGTTGAACCAAGCGCTGATCGGTGCGGCCTACGTGCTGGCCCAGAAGCGCGACACGCTGCTGAACGGCTACAAGTTCTCCGTCGGCGCGAACTTGGGTTATGTGTTCGGCAGCATCGAAGAATCGCGCAAGACCGTTTATCCCACACAGGTGGGCTTTTACAATACCAGTGTCTATTCTTCGCTGGTGGTGCGGGATCCTACGGCCACAGTGGGTTTGCAATACCAAGGAGATCTGCGAGCGCGCAAGGACCGGAACGATGACGGGCTGCACTTCTTGGCCGGCGTTTCGGTGGAACTTCCCGCGAGCCTGAGCGCCCGCCGCACCGATGTGGTGAACAGCTACGGCTTCAACTCCGCTGGTGTGGAAGTGCCCATCGACACCAGCTTCTTCGCGGACGGCACCAAGGGGAGCCTGGACGTGCCACTGGGGTATGGTGTGGGGTTCACGGTGTACGACCAGCATTGGACCGTATCCGCCGAAGTGCGCCAACGCGACTGGCGCCAGTTGAAGGTGAACGTTGATGGCTACGTGCCTCCGAGCGAGCTGGCATCGAACTTGACCATGATCCTCGGCACCAGCTTCCGTCCTGCGAACGAAACAGGGGGCAACTTGTGGCAGCGTACCATCTACCGAGCAGGGGTGCGGTTCACGAACGATTACCTCGTGGTGGCCGGCGACCAATTGCAGGAGAAGGCCGTTTCGCTGGGGCTTTCGCTCCCGATCCTCAGCAACATCACACGTAGCCGCATCAACTTCGGTGGTGAGTTCGGCGAGCGCGGCACGGTGAGCGATGGTCTCTTGCGCGAACGGTTCGCCACCTTCTTCGTGGGCATCAGCATCACACCGGACGTCCGCGAGAACTGGTTCAAGAAACGCCCCATCGATTGATGCGGCCCGCACATGCCACGCGCTAGTGCTCCCCGTTCGGTCTTTCTGTTCTTCATGCTTTGCATGCTCTGCGCGATCACCTCGTGCAAGAACGATCTGGACCGTGTCGCCGCCATCGAAGTAGCGAGCACTTCCCCGGACCGCATCACGCACGACGCCGAATACTTCTACACCGACTCCGGCCTTGTGCGCAACCGCTTGCGCGCCGGTCGCATCGACGACTGGGCCGCGGATCCCAAGCGCACCGAACTTTCCGAGGGTGTGGAGCTCGTCTTCTTCGATCGCAACGGCGTGCAGCAAAGCGTCCTCACCGCGCGCCGTGGCCGCATACTTCCGAAGGAGAAACGCATGGAGATGTACGAGCAGGTGGTGTTCGTGAACGTGAAGGGTGAACGGCTGGAGACCGAGCAGCTCACCTGGAAAGAGGACAGCGCACGGGTGTATACCGATAAGGCCGTCCGTGTGCAGCGCGGCCCCGATGTGATCCATGGCCTTGGGCTGGATGCCGCGGAGGACTTCAGCAACTACGTGATCCACCGCATAACCGGGCAGATCTACGTGCAGGATGATACCTTAGCCGCCGATGCGGAAGGTGAATAGGTTCATGGAGCATTTCTGGTTGGCGGTGGCCATCGGAACAGCGCTCGCGGCGATCTGGGTGGTGGCTACGGAAGGCTTCGCAGCGGCACGCACATGGCTTTGGTTCCCGCTGATCGCACTGGCCATGTACTTCTTCCGTCGCTTCATGCGGGGCAAGCTGGAGGCCATGGACGACCGGCACAACGGCAAGGCCTGAAGCGCCCGCCTATCTTCGTCCCTGCGCGGCGTTGACCGCATCCGGCCTTGTCCATCAACGGAACCGATCTTATCCTGCTCATAGTTGCAGTAGCCGTTTCGGCGCTGTGCTCCGGCTTGGAGATAGCCTTCGTCAGCAGCAACAAGCTCTACATCGAGCTGGAACGGAAGCGTGGCGCCATCTGGGCGAAGCTTGTTTCCGTACTACTGAAGCGTCCCGCTCGCGTGATCGGTGCGC
The DNA here is from genome assembly GCA_002482775.1 of Flavobacteriales bacterium UBA7690. Classification (GTDB taxonomy): domain Bacteria; phylum Bacteroidota; class Bacteroidia; order Flavobacteriales_F; family PHOS-HE28; genus PHOS-HE28. The sequence continues at coordinate 12,139 of DLGQ01000106.1, forward strand.
TCCTCGTGGGCAACAACTTGGCCTTGGTGCTCTATGGCTTGCTCATGGCCAAGTTGCTACAGCCCTGGCTGGCGGGTTTCGGCTACGGCGAAGTGTTCGTGCTGGTGGTGCAGACCGTGCTCAGCACTCTGCTCATCCTGATCGTCGGTGAGTTCCTGCCGAAAGCCATCTTCCGGATCGACCCCAACGCATCGCTGAGCGCCTTCGCGCTGCCGTTGCAGATCCTGTTCATCATCCTCTGGTTGCCCATGATGGTGATGACGGGATTGAGCGAGCTTATCCTGCGGATCTTCGGTGTGCCCAGCAAACGTGGTAGCATCGCCTTCGGGCGTGTGGACCTGGATGAATTCCTGAAAGAGGTGACCACCAACCAGAACAGCGAAGAGGCCATGGATGCCGAGGTGGAGTACTTCCGCAACACGTTGGAGCTGAGCAATACCAAGGTGCGCGAACTGATGGTGCCGCGTGCGGAGATCGAAGCCATCGAGGTGGACCAGCCGGTGAACGTGCTGCACGAGCGGTTCGTGGAGAGCGGCATGAGCAAGTTGCTCGTGTACAAGGAAGGCATGGACAACATCATCGGCTACGTCCACGGCTACGAGCTCTTTCGCCAACCGCGGACCATCCGCGCCGTGATGCGCCCGGTCAACTTCATCCCCGGCACCATGCCTGCGGATGAGGTGTTGCAGATGTTCATCAAACAACGCACGCATGTGGCCGTGGTGGTGGACGAGTTCGGTGGAACGGCCGGTATGCTCACCATGGAGGACGTGGTGGAGACCATCGTCGGGGAGATCGAAGACGAGCACGATACGCTGGACGAGGTGGAGGAGCAGCTCGGGCCGAATGAATTTCTCTTCAGCGCGCGCATGGAGGTGCCCCACCTGATCGAGACGCACAAGTTGGCCCTGCCCGAGAGCGAGGAGTACGATACCTTGGCCGGTTTCATCCTGCACAGCACAGGCGGCATCCCCGAACAAGGGCAGGTGGTCGATCTGCCACCGTTCCGCTTCACCATCGCCCAGGTGATCCACGGGCGTGTGGACCTGGTCCGCTTGGAAGTGATGGACCCCGAGGTGGGATTCCTGAACCGGTCCTGAAGTCTCCGCGAAAGGGCCTCAACTGGCTGAAGAACAGAATATTCCAGCCTCTGGGCGCCGTACGGGGTAGCCGCCTATATTTGCACCCCTATTCCTAAAAGGCAATGGCAGTCATTGGTAAGATCCGCGAACGCGGAGGGTTGTTGGTCGCTATCACGCTGGTTTCGCTGGCACTCTTCATCCTTGGAGACTGGCTGGCAGGTCGAGGCACTGGCCGTCGAGAGAACGTGATCGGCACCGTGGGTGGTGAAGAGATCAGCGGTGTGGAATTCGAACGTCGTGTGAACGACGAGACCGAGAGCTACCGCAATGATTTCGGCCAACAGGTGAACGCGCAGATGACCGAGCAGGTGCGCAACAGCGTGTGGCAAGAGATGCTGAAGGCCAAAGTGATGCTGCCCCAAGTGGAGGAAGCCGGCTTCTCCCTCACCAAAGCCGAGTACGACGATGTGCGCTTCGGCGAGAACATCATGCCGGACTTCCGCAGCCAGCCCAACTTCCAAGGCGATGATGGCAAGCCGAGCAAAGAGAAGCTTAAGCAGTATTTCCAAAGCGTGCAGTTGAACGCTCCGGTGTACCACGAGATCCAGAAGCGCCGCATCACCGAGAACCGCCTTTACGCCAAGTACACCAACTTGGTGAAGAAGAGCGTGTACGTGAACAGCGCCCAAGCGAAGGACGATTACCTCGCGAAGAACACCAAGGCCAGCTTCACCTTCGTGGCCAAGCGTTACGACAGTGAAGCGGACAGCTTGTACGCCGTGGAGGACAAGGACCTGCGCCGCTACTTCGATCAGCACAAGAACGACAAGAAGTACAAGCAACAGGCCGCGCGCAAGTTCGAGTACGCCATGTTCCCGGTCACCGCTTCGGATGCCGATCGCGAAACCACGATGAAGGAACTGAACGAGCTGCGCGATGCCTTCACCGCCAGCACGGACGATAGCCTCTTCGTGGTCGCCAACAGCGAATCGCGTGCTTTCAACAAAGTGCCTTACAAAGAAGGTGGAGCAGACAAGCTGAACGATTCGCTGATCGTGAATTCGCCGGTTGGAAGTGTTGTTGGTCCTTACCAGGAAGGTGGCCAATGGAAACTCGTGAAGATCGAAGAGCTGGCCGATGTGCCCGAAGCGCGTGTACGTCACATCCTCCTCAGCACCCAAGGCGGCAAGACCGAAGAGGTACAGAAGAAACTCGCCGATAGCTTGATGGCCGTGGTGAAACGCGACCGCAGCAAGTTCGAGGACCTCGTGGTGAAATACAGCGAGGACCCCGGAAGCAACACCAAGGAGAAAGGCGGTGTCTACGATTGGTTCGACAAGCAGCAGATGGTGCCCGAGTTCACCGCTGCCAGCTTCGATGAGAAAGTGGGGGCCATCACCATCGCGAAGACCAGCTACGGATTCCACATCGTGGAAGTGCTTGGTCAGCGCACGCGTCAAGAGCGCCGTGTGGCTACCATCGAGCGCAGCATGAAGCCGTCACCTGCCACCTTCAAGGATGTGTACAAGAAGGCCAACGACTTCAGCCTGCGCAACACCGACCTGGAAGCGTTCAAGAAAGCGGCCGAAGAGCAAGGGGTACAAGTGACACCTGTTGATGAACTCCGCAATGACCAGCGTTTCGTGCCCGGTTTGCAAGACGCCAACAGCGTGGTCACCTGGGTGAACCGTGCTGAAGTGAACACGGTGAGCGAACCCATCCAGAGCGGCGACAACTACGTGGTGGCCATCCTCACCGGCATCCGCGAAGAAGGCGCACCGGCGTTGGAAGACGTGCGCGAGCAGTTCACCAAGGAAGTGGTGAAGGAGAAGAAGGCCGCCGCATGGATCGCCAAGATGCAAGGCAAGACCGACCTGAACGCATTGGCCTCCGAGCTGAGCGCGAGCGTACAGAACGCTACCGAACTCAGCGAGAACAGCTTCAGCCTCCCCGGTGGTTTCGCCGAGTACGAGGTCATCGGCAAGATCTTCGCACTGGAGAACGGGCAGACCAGCGTACCGATGGCAGGCGACATGGGCGTCTACGTAGTGAACATGGCTGCGAAGACCGCCGCTCCTGAGCCTCAAGACCTCAACATCGACAAGGCAGGCATGGTGCAACGTGCGCAATCCCGCGTGGATGGTGGCTTGTTCAACGCTTTGAAAGAAGCTGTTGGCGTGAAGGACGAGCGCTACAAGTTCTACTGAGATCGCTGATCGATCCGTTGAACGCCGGGCCATGGGTCCGGCGTTCTGCGTTCTAGGGGTTCAGGTTCCAGAGGTAGCCCGCCACCACTTCGTATCGGATGTCCCACACGGTGCTTCGTTCATCCAACGGGCGATGAAGGGATGGCACAGCTTCAGCGAAGAAGCGTCCCCGACCATCCCGCGAGCGGAAGCCGAACACGGGGCTGAGGCGTAGGTCGAAGTGATCCGTGGTGCCATTGATTGTCGTCTTGGTGCCATTGACAAGGTTGGTCACCTCGGACTCGTATCGCAGTGATCGATGGATCAGAGCAGCTGCCATACCCCAATAGAAGTGGGCACTTCCGATCTTCCTATGGATACGGCCGATGCGCCACGAGCAACCAACGCGCAACGATTCCTGGAAGTGGATGTGTTCACCTTGGCGTCTTGTGAAAGGAGCGATCCCTGCGGATAGAGCACCTCGTGCGCCATAGCTCCGGTCCCAGCGTTCAACCCGTGGAACGTTCATCATAACATCGCCGAAAAAGAATGATCGAAGACTCGGAGCGAACGTGATGCGAGCACCACCACCATACTCCGCTTGTTGCCCGCGTTCGTTCAAGGAGAAATGGCCAAGGCCACCAACGGACCATTGACCGTTCACCAGCGAAGGAAGAATGGCCAACAGGATCGGCAATGCTGGGCGCATGCGCTGTGAACGCGCACACCAGGTCGCTAGTACGTGCCTACCGCAACTGGCTCAGCCGTTCCGCATCCAGCCGCACGAGTATGCCGAGCAGGATGGTGAAGCTGATCATGCTGCTTCCGCCGTAGCTGAAGAAGGGTAAAGGAATACCGATCACGGGAGCGAGGCCGATGGTCATGCCCACATTGATCATCAGGTGCAGGAAGAAGATACTGGCCACGCAATAGGCGTAGATCCGTGTGAAGCGTGATCGTTGTCGGTCGCTGATCTGGATGATACGCAGGATCAGTGCGGTGAGCAGGATAACGACGAACGCTGTACCGAGGAAGCCCCATTCTTCGCCCACGGTGCAGAAGATGAAGTCGGTGCTTTGCATGGGCACGTACTTGAACTTCGTGAGCGTGCCTTCCAAGTAGCCCTTGCCTGCGAAGCCACCGGAACCGATGGCGGTCTGGCTCTGCTTCACGTTGTAGCCCAAGCCTTGCGGATCCTCCTTCTGCCCCAACATCACCAGGATACGGTCCTGCTGATGCTGTGCCAGCACCTTGTTGAACGCATAGTCCACGCTGCTGATGAAGACCGCCGAGCTGATGAAGCCCATGGTGATGAGGCCATAGAACCGCTTGCGTTCGCGCTTCACCAACAGGTTGCGAACGAAGATCCAGGCGAGCACGCAGAACACGGCGATCAAGCCGAGCAGGAAATATTGGCCGGTCAGCTTCGCATCGGTGAAAGGCAGGTCGAAGGAACTTTCCTTCAAGATGAGCGAGAGCACCGACAGCACAGCAGCGAGGATGGCGAGCAGTAGCACGTTACCCGAAAGACCTTCGCGGTACAGCACGAGGATGAACGCGCCGGAGACGAGCGATGTGCCGGTGTCGGGTTGCAACATGATCAGCGCTACCGGTGCCAATATCAGCATGGCACTGATCACGCGGGATCGGGTATCAACTAGCGCTTTCAGTCCGCTGAGGTAACGTGTGAGCGCAAGCGCGGTGGCGAACTTGGCGAACTCAGCAGGCTGTATGCCGAAGCCACCGATGGCGAACCACGCCTTCGCGCCGTTCACCTCTTTGCCGAACAAGAGCACGGCGAGCAAGAGCAGCAACACGAAGCCATAGACCGCATAGGCAGACTCGCGGAAGAGCTCGCCGCGGATCAGCAGCATGCAACCACCGAGCACCAGGCTGATGCCCATCCACACGGCCTGTTTGCCATACTCCTTGCTCTGGTCGAAGATGCTCGTGTGGTCGATATCGTAAGCGGCGCTGTAGATGTTGGCCCAGCCCATGAACATGAGCAGCAGATACATGATCAGCAACGGCCGATCGAAGTTGGCGGCGACGTTCTCGCGGGCGCTCATCCTCTGCGGCGTTTGGGCTTCACCTTCTTCACGTACGTGGCTTCCTTGGCGATGAGGTCCGCTTCCTCCATCTTCTTCACGATCTCCGGACGTGTGATGGTGTCCGTGAGGTATTGTTCGATCAACAAGCTCGCGATCGGTGCGGCCCACGTACCACCGAATCCGGAATTCTCCACGTATACAGCCATGGCGATCTTCGGATCCTCCATGGGTGCGAAGCAGATGAACACGGCGTGATCCTGGCCATGCGGGTTCTCCGCCGTCCCGGTCTTTCCACACACGGTGATGTCCTTCAGGCGTGCGCTCTTCGCCGTGCCGTGCGGTTCATTCACCACGCGGCGCATGCCTTCTTGGATGTAGTCGTACCACTTCGGGTCCACACCGGTGACATGCTTCTGAAGGAATTTCTGCTGCAAGCTGTCCGGATGCCCCACGGCGCGCACCACATGCGGATCGTAGTAGAAGCCCTTGTTGGCGAAGATGGCCGCGAGGTTCGCCATTTGCAGCGGCGCTACGAGCACTTCACCCTGGCCGATGCTCACGCTATAGATGGTGCTGAACGCCCAGCCCTCCTTGCCGTACTTGCGGTCGTAGTACGCCACATCGGGGATGTTGCCGCCCTTCGCCGATGGCAGGTCGATCGGCAAGCGTTGGCCCAGACCGAAGGTGAGCATGTACTTGTGCCATTCTGTAAGGCCGATCGCTGCATCCTTGAAACGGTTCTTCGGATCCTTGTCCTGTTCTACGATGCGTTTGAAGACCTGATAGAAGTAAGGGTTGCACGAATACTGGATCGCTTGGATGATGTCGCCAGCGGTCGGGTGGTTGTGGCAACCGACGAGTGATTTCTGGCAAGCGAAACCGGTGTTGACATCGATCACACCTTCATCCAGCGCGATCAACGATTGCACGATCTTGTAGATGGATCCGGGCGGATACTGCGCTTGCAACGCACGATCGAACAGCGGCTTGATGGGGTCGCGTTGTAGGTCGCCGTAGTTCTTGTTGCGCACGCGTCCCACGAGCAGTTCAGGATCGTACGTCGGACTGGAAACCAGGCAGAGGATCTCGCCGGTCTTCGGATCCAGAGCTACGATGCTGCCCTTCTTGTTCACCATCAGTTTCTCGCCGAGCTCCTGCATGTCGAGGTCGATACCCGTGAACAAGTCCTTGCCTTCCACGGCGAGCGTATCGTACAAGCCGTCCTTGAAGGATCCTTTCTGGTTGTTGTGGACATCCACGAGCACATAGCTCACACCGCGACGGCCACGCATCTCCTTCTCGTAGTACGATTCCAGGCCGCCCACACCGATCACGTCACCGGACTTGTAGTACGGATCCTCTTCCACCTTCTTGGCGTTCACCTCGCTCAAGTAGCCCAACAAGTGTGCAGCGACATGCGGCGGATAGGTGCGCAGGGTACGCGATTGGCCGTAGAAGCCCGGGTACTTGTGCAAGTGAACACTGATGGCCGCGAACTGATCGGCCGGGATCTGCTTCTCGATGATGCTCGGCTTGTATTTGGAATAGGCCGTGGCTTCAGCGAGGCGTTTGCGGAATTCCAGTTCGGGCACACCGATCAGCGCGCAGAGTTTCACTGTGTCGAAGGTCTCCACTTCCTTGGGTACCACCATGAGGTCGTACACCGGCGTGTTGGCCACGAGCAGTTCTTCATTGCGGTCGTAGATCAGGCCACGCGAAGGATAGACGGTAACCTTGCGTTCGGCCATGTTGGCGGCTTCGGCTTTCCATTTGCCGTCCACCACTTGGATCCAGAAGAGACGAAGGATGAAGATGATGCTGATGAACAGCACCCCGGCGATGAGGACGTATTTGCGGCTTTCGTAGTTCATCGCCGAGCGCGCTCTTGGCCGGAGGTGAGGAATTGCGCCAGCAGGCAGAGGCCGAAGGTGAACGCCGCGCTGAGCAAGGCCCTGAAGAATGTGCCGAAGAACCCGTCGAAGCGCAAGAGCTCGATGAAGAACAACCAGAGGTGATGCAAGAGGATCAACAGCCCGGCGTACGTGACGTACCAAGCGATGCCCATGCGCGGCACCGTGGGGCGCACACCGAACTCATAGCCTTCGCGCGGTGCGAGCAGGCGCAACAGGTAGAGGCGTGCGTACATCATCACCACACAGGCGCTCATGTGCATGCCGGGCGTGCTGCTGAACATGTCCATGGTGAGGCCCGTGACGGCGCCGATGGCGAGCTGTGCCCACGCGGGCATCTCGATGGGCAACATCAGCAGGAACAGCACGTAGAGGTAGGGCACCATGTAGCCGTTCAGCACGTCGAGGTGATCGAGCACCAACACCTGCAGGAGGATCAGCACGGCGAAGCGCAGGATATTGGCGAGGACGGTCACGATCATGGCCGTTCGTTCGCTTGTTGCAACGTATCGCGTTCCGCTTTGCGGAGATCTTCCACCACATAGACGAAACCGCTGCGGGTCATGTCCTCGCTCAACCGCACGATGATCTTGTGGTAGTTGTTCCCGGGCTCATCTTCCACGCTTTCCACGATGCCCACGGGCACACCGGTGGGGAAGATGCCATCGCCGCCGCGCGTTTCAACGGTATCGCCCACTGCTACGCGTGCATGTTTCGCGACGTCGATGAAGCTTGACGTGAGCGGATCATTCGTATCCCAATAGAGCAGTCCATAGTGGAGGGTGCGCCGTAGTTGCACACTGTGTTTGATGTCGGGGTTCAGCACACTGATCACGGAGGCGAAGCCGGGGCTCACATCGCGCACCACGCCAACGATCCCGGACGGGCCGATGACGCCCTTGTCTTTTTGCACACCGCCCTTCGATCCTTTATCAAGGGTGAGGTAGTTCTTCGGTTTGTGCCAGGTGCTGTTCACCACTTTGGCGGTGATCACGCGGTATTCCTGTTGACGGATGGTGTCTTGGATCCGCGCGAAAAGGCCTTCCATCGGCGTGTAGGTACTGATGTGCCGGTTGCGCCAGCTCGCGTTCTCTTCGGCCAATCGCCGGTTCACCTCTTTCAGGTTCGCATAGTCCGTTATCTCCTTCCGCCAGGAGAAGATGGTGCCCGCGATGGCATTGCTGCTGCTGATAGCTTGAGCCTTGTGGTGTTCGTTGCCGTTGTAGAGCAGGATCAACGAAAGGATCAGCCAGCCGAGGAACATCAGCGTGCTGCGGATGCGGTGCAGGAAGCGGAAGAGGTCGCGCATTACTCAAGCGGCCAGTAAATAGCGGCGAGCGGCAAGTCGCATGGCGCACCCGGATCGATACTCGCCGCTTGCGACTTGCTGCTTGCCGCTGTTCATTCCCTCATCAGGAACTGGAAACGATCGATGTTCTTCAAAGCGATGCCGGTGCCACGGGCCACGGCGCGCAGGGGATCCTCGCTCACGTGAACGGGGAGTTTCGTTTTGATGCTGATGCGTTTGTCCAATCCGCGCAGCAAGGCACCACCGCCGGCCAGGTAGATCCCGGTCTTGTAGATGTCGGCGCTCAGCTCGGGTGGCGTGGCTTCCAATGCGCTCAAGATGGCTTCTTCGATCTTGCTGATGCTCTTGTCCAACGCTTGTGCGATCTCGCTGTAGGTCACGGTGATCTCTTTCGGGATCCCCGTCATCAGGTCGCGGCCGCGCACGGCGTAGTCAGGTGGCGGGTTGTCCAGCTCGGTCATCGCGGCACCTACTTCGATCTTGATCGTCTCGGCTGTGCGTTCACCCACCAGGATGTTGTGCTGGCGGCGCATGTATTCTTCGATGTCGTTGGTGAACTCGTCACCAGCTACGCGGATGTTCTTGTCGCAGACGATACCGCCGAGCGCGATCACCGCGATCTCGCTGGTGCCACCACCGATGTCGATGATCATGTTGCCCATCGGCTCTTCCACGTCGATGCCGATACCGATGGCGGCTGCCATTGGTTCGTGGATCAGATACACCTCTTTCGCACCGGCGTGTTCGCTGCTGTCCTTCACGGCGCGTTTCTCCACTTCCGTGATGCCGCTAGGGATGCAGATCACCATGCGCAGGTTGGGCGTGAAGAGCTGCCTTCCGGGCTTGATCATGCGGATCATGCCCTTGATCATATCCTCTGCTGCCTTGAAGTCGGCGATCACGCCATCGCGCAGGGGGCGTATGGTCTTGATGTTCTCATGGGTCTTGCCGTGCATCTGCTGGGCTTGTCTGCCAACGGCGATCACTTTGCCCGTTGTTCGGTCGATGGCCACGATGCTGGGCTCGTCGACGACCACCTTGTCATTGTGGATGATCAAGGTGTTCGCGGTACCGAGGTCGATCGCGATCTCTTGGGTGAAGAAGTTGAACCAGCTCATGGCCGTGCTCAGTGTTTGAAATGGCGTGTACCGGTGATGGCCATTGCCATACCGTGCGAATTACAGAAGTCGATGCTGTCGTTGTCGCGGATGCTGCCACCCGGGTGTACCACGGCCGTGATGCCCGCCTTGTGGGCGATCTCCACGCAATCCGGGAAAGGGAAAAAGGCGTCGCTGGCCATCACGGCGCCGTGCAGGTCGAAGTTGAACTTGCCGGCTTTCGCAATGGCTTGTTCCAACGCATCCACCCGGCTGGTCTGGCCTGTTCCGCTCGCGAGCAACTGGTCGTTCTTGGCCAACACGATGGCGTTGCTCTTCGTGTGTTTCACCAGGATGGAAGCGAAGACGAGGTCGTTCAGTTCCTGCGCGCTTGGTGCTTTGGTAGTGGCGGTGCGCATGGCTTCTTGGGAAGCCACCACGGTATCCACCGCTTCGGTGAGGATCCCGTTCAGCGCGGTGCGGGCCTTTGTAGGAGGTCGTGCAGCGGGCTTGCGGCGCAGGATCATGCGGTTCTTCTTCTTCCGGAGGATCTCCAAGGCATCAGTCTCGTAACCCGGTGCAGCGATGATCTCGAAGAACAGCGGGTCGATGGCTTCGGCCGTTGCCTTGTCCACCGTGGCCGTTGTGATCAACACGCCGCCGAACGCACTTACCGGGTCACCAGCCAGTGCTGCATCCCACGCTTCCTTCAGTGTTGAACGCACAGCCGCTCCACAGGCGTTGTTGTGTTTCAGGATGGCGAAGGGGACCTCGGCTCCGCTCGGCCGGGCAGCGCAAAAGGTCGCCAGGTCATCGATCAATTCAACGGCGGCATCCAGGTCCAGCAGGTTGTTGTAGCTGAGCTCCTTGCCGTTGAGCTGCTCGAACATCCCGGAAAGGTCGCCGTGGAAGGCTCCGAGCTGGTGTGGGTTCTCCCCATAACGCAGCACGGTCGTTGGCCCGGCACTTACCCGAAGTTCACCTGCTTCACCGGCGAACCAGTTGTAGATGGCGCTGTCGTAGTGGGAGCTTACCGCGAAGGCCGCCGCAGCGAAGGACTTACGTTGCTCTAAGGTGGTAGCCCCGTCCTGCTCATTCAGCAGGCGAAGCAGTTCGGCGTAGTGGCGTTGTGCGGGAACGATGACCACATCGGCGTGGTTCTTCGCCGCCGCGCGGATCAGGCTGATGCCACCGATGTCGATCTTCTCGATCACCGCGCTTTCGGTCCCACCAGCTGCCACGGTAGCTTCGAAGGGATAGAGATCCACGATCACCAGGTCGATCGGTGGAATGGCGTATTCCTCCAACTGTGCCACATCACTTTCCAGATCGCGCCGCCCGAGGATGCCGCCGAACACCTTGGGGTGCAGCGTTTTCACCCGGCCACCGAGGATGCTGGGGTAGGAGGTGAGGTCTTCCACCGGGGTCACCTTCAACCCGAGCGCTTCAATGAATTCTTGGGTTCCTCCGGTGGAATACAGGTGGACGCCAAGGCGGTCGAGTTCACGGACGATGGGTTCGAGCCCATCCTTGTGGAACACGGATACGAGTGCGCTATGGATGCGTTTTTGCCCGTCCAATGGGAGATGCAGACGGCCTCGTCCGCTATTTACGGCGCAAGTTTACGCTCAAAAGGAGCGGACATTGGATACTGTTGCCCAGCGTTACGCAAAGGTTACCAACAGCGGACGGGTGGCGGTGGACGGTCAGAACCGCAGTCCGACCCCCAGTTGGATCTGCAGCGCGTCCGTGCGGCTGCTCAGGCGTTGGTAGGAAATGGTGCCGTCGTTGGCGATCTGGATGGTGGTGGGGTCCACGTAGCTGACCTCGCCGCTGAAGAGGCGTTCCACGCGACCTTCCACGTAGATCTGGCGGCCGATGCTGTACATGGCACCCACGGCCCAGCCGTAGCTGCTGGTCCATTTGCCGTCGCGTTCATCGCTGGCCATGCCATCCGGCACGGTCACCGTGGAGCGTGTCACGAAGTTGCGGGCACCCAGCATCACTTCACCGTACGGCCGCACCTTGCCGCGCAGGGGGTTCAGGCGGATAAGCCCGTGGTGGCCGTAGATATTGCTGCGTACTTCCACCTTCCGGCCCGACCGTGCGCCGAGGATATTGCCTTGGGCCTGGTCGGCGCTGGTTTCGCTACCCATGCGGCCATAGGCGAAGTCGTAGCCGAATTCCAGCGGCAGCGTGCGCATGGGTATGGCGATGTTGCCCGAAAGCCCGAACGTGGTATTGCCCCAAGTGAAGTCGAACTCGCCCAAGGGTACGCCGAATTCCAAACCACCGCTGAGGGTGGAGGAGCGGTTCTCCCAGAAACCGGAGTTGTTGTTGCCGTTCTGGGCAACGCCGATGGTGGTGAACAGGACGGCGAGAAGCAGACTAGGGTGGCGGTACATGGTGGCAGAAATTCAAAGTCCATGCCGAAGGTAGCAGCCTATCTTGCTCGCATGGAACTGGGGCTTGGTTGGTCGGAGTGGGGGCTGGTAGGCTTGTTCCTGGCGGCGTTCCTAGCAGCAACGATATTGCCGTTCAGTTCAGAAGCGGTACTGCTGGCCATGGCAGCTGCCGGCGGTGGGCTGCTTCCCCTCTTCGTGGTGGCCACGGCAGGCAATACCCTCGGTGGGCTGGTGAATTACGGCATAGGCCGCTGGATACCCGAGGATCGCGTGGTGAAGTGGTTGCGGATCGATACCGGGAAAGCCGAACGGTGGCGCACCATGGTGAACAGGCGTGGCGCATGGGCAGCACTGTTGTGTTGGTTGCCTGTGATCGGGGATCCCATCGCGCTAGCCTTGGGTCTGTTCCGTGCGCCCTTCGTGCCCTGCGCTGTGCTGATGCTGATCGGGAAAGCCGCGCGGTATGCGGTCCTGTTGTGGATCGCCAAACCCTTCGTTGCGGGCTGAACGCACGAAAGGCCCCCGGAGGAGCCTTTCGCGTTCGATGTTCAGTAGTTGATCAGAGGCCGAGGGTCCAGCCTGCGGTCCAATCGTCCGAAGCTTGTACCGCACCTTTGAACGTGACGCTTGAGAACCAGCTGTCCACGGCGGAAGGATCCACAGCACCTGTGGTCTCCGTGCCGACGTATCCGTTCAAGCTCGCGCTGGTAGTGGTATTTCCGTAGTTCACGTCGGTCTCGATGATGCCTGCGTTGTTGTAGTTGGCGGTATTGCTCCAGAGGGCGCTGTTCTTCACGAAGAGGCTGCCATCGGTCACGTACGCGTCGCACTCGCTATCTACACGGATCCCTTGTGCGAAGCCGGTGATCAAGCCGTTCCACAGTTTGCCTTTGGTTCCGTGGCGCAGGCGCAGGCCGCGGTTCGCGGATCCGTCATCGGCACCCACCAAGGTGAAGTTGCTGATGCGTGGCTCGCTGAACGGTGTCACCGTGTAGTCGGTCTCCCAGTTGTCGCACTCCATGCCGTTGTCACCCGTAGCAGCGTCCTGGTGTACCACCCAGAATTGGCCATTCCCGCGCCAGCCGTGGGTCCAGTCGAAGCTATCGTCGCTGTTGCCGGAAGAAACGGCCCACTTCAAGCTCACAGCACCACCGAAGAATTCGAATCCATCATCGCTGCCTTTGTAGGCTTGAAGGTGTTCGAGCAAAGTCGCCGAGCCCACTCCGTTGAAGGAGAATCCGTTCAGCTCGTTGTCCGTCCCGAGGATCTTGCCTGCGTATTCCACACGCACGTACTTCATGGTTCCGCTGTTGTCGTCGGCATTCGTTCCACCGTACACACCGCTACCACCTTCACCTTCAGCCGTGCAATTCGCTGTGCTGCAGATGTTGATCGGTGCGTAACCGTTCAGGATGATACCGCCCCATGCGCCACGATCAGCGCCGCCGGTGATGGTCTTGATGGTTGTGAAAACGATAGGGGCCGCTGCTGTGCCCACGGCATTGATCCGCCCACCGCGTTGGATGCTCAAGAATGGTGTTGTAGCGTCATCAGCAGCGTAGATACGTGTTCCTTCTTCGATGTTGAGCGTAGCACCACTTCCAACGAAGACACCACCGGACATCAACCAGCGACGATCATTGTCCAATGTGCGGTTGTCGCTGATGGTTCCCGAGAGGATGTAGTAGGTCTCTCCTGCGATGGTGGTGGTCGCATTACCAGCAGGTGCGAATTCGCAGCAGCAATCCTTGTCGGCATCGGCATCGTAGTTGGTGGCCGTTGGATCGGTGCAACCTTCCTTCTTCTTGCAGGAGGTGATGGACCCGGCGAAGGTGAGGGCGAGGGCGCCCAGCAGCAGCGGGTGGGAGAACGTACGAGTGAGGGACATGGGTTCCGTTATTGGTTTCGTTGTTGAACGCCGCAAAGGTCCCGGCACACTATTAAGATGCCGTGCGTCTTGGTTTATGTTTCCGTTAACGAAGAAGAGCCTGGTGTTAACACCAAGCTCTTCCTACATGCATATACGACCGTCAGAGGATACGGTAGCTGAAGCCTGCGCTGAAGCTGGACCCCACACGGTAGTCGTTCACGAGCGAGGTGCCTGCTGGCGTTTCCTGCTCAATGCGGAAGCGTGCATCCAGGATGTTCCGGCAGGTGATGTTCGCTTGCCATTTCTTCCCGATGTCTGCACGGAACACGAGGTTCAAGGTGTTCACAGGGAGTTCGTATTGATCTCCCAATCCGTTGGCACCAGCGGCGAACACGCGTTTCCCGAACACGTTGTAGGCCAACGTCACCGTGCCTTTCAGGTTATCGCTGAAGGTACGTCCATAGCTCAGGTCGAAGTTGACCAAGTAGGGCGAAGCGCCTTGCATGGGCCGCTTCTCATTGGTGAGCACCACATCGGCAGTGTTGGCGTTGCTGGCCTGTTGGCGGATGGTCAGTTCAGAGTGGAGGATCGCCACGTTCATGCCTACGCTGAGGTCGTTCCAAATGGCGCTATCCGTACCAAGCAACGTTCCGATGTTCTTCAAGACCTCCAGTTCGATACCGGCCACTTGTGCACGACCGGTGTTCCGGAAGCTCTGAAGTTGACCGCTGGCGGTGGCGAGCGCGACCTTCTCGATGGTATTGTCCAGAACCTTCCCGAAGGCACCCACGGCGACCAGTTCACCGGGTGCGAAGAACCGCTCGTAGCGTGCATCGACGTTGAAGTTCTCGCCGTTCTTCAGATCGGGGTTGCCCACGTTCTTGGTACCGGCGAAGAACTCGGTGTACTCGAAAGGCCCCATTTCGCGGAAGCCGGGACGGCTGATGGTCTTGCTGGCACTGGCGCGGATGATGTCCTTCTTGGTGATATCGTACTTCAAGGAGGCGTATGGCAAAAGGTCCGTGGAGGTGATACGTGCAACACGCGGGGCTTGGTAGAACGAATCGCTTTGCTTGCGGTACACGATGCGTTGCTCGCCTTGTTCCATGCGTGCACCGGCCATGACTTTCAGTTTCTGTGGGATCACATCATATTCCGTAGCGAAGTAGGCCGCATCGATGTCCTGCTTGATCGTGTGGTCCGCTTCCGGCCCTGTGAGTTTCGCGATCGTCAGATCACGTTCCTGGTACGCCGCATTGGTGAGGTATTGGTCAGGACTGTTCAGGTCCAAGCCACTTGGGTTGTTGGCGTTGATGTCCTGCAAGCTGTACGAGAAGATATCGTACCCGAAGCTGCGCTCTTTGCGCTTGATCTGTGCTCCTGCGCGTACCACCAGGATCGGTGAAAGGCCTTCCGCGGTCTCCCGCTGCAATAGGCGGTAACTGACCGCGGCCCGTGCTGTGGTCTCTTCCTCTTCCAATGCGCTGTACCAGCGGTGGTTCTCCAAGCGGTCGATCGCGTTGAAGCGGTATTCGCTCTCGGTATCACCGGGTTGATACAGGTACACGAGCTGGCGGCGATCGGGTTCAACGGCATCGGCCGTGCTCATGGCGCCGCTCCATTCGATCAGCAACCGATCCTTCATGCCGAACCCATGTCGACCGAAGATCTGGTTGGTCAACACGCTGTTCTGGCGATAGGTGTAGCGGCGGGCGTACACGTTGTCCTGGTAATCGAAATGCTCGCCGTAGTTGATGCGGTGATCATCCGTGCTCATGTTCACCCAAAGGCTGGTGATACCGATGCGGTGTTGTTTGCCGATGTCCAACGAAGCGGATCCCAAAGCGGAGGATTGTGTATTGAACTGCCAGCTCTCCATGGCGTAATCCACCAGCGGGGTGTTGCTGGTGTTGATGATCCGCACCTGGCCGGTCCGGTAGCGGTATTCGTTGCGGTAGTTCACCGTGCCCACAACGTTCAGTTTCATGTGCTCACCAAGCTTTATGCTGGTGCCACCGAACAGACCGAAGTTCAGGTCGGGCGAAGCGGTCTTGCTCGTCGGGTTGAAGTTGGCTGCGAAGGGCAGGCGTTCGCCATTGAGGTTCACACCTTGCGACAATGCGCTGGAAGGAACGGCGCGGGTTCCATCATCACGTCCCCAGAAGTCGCTCTTGCCGCCGTTGTAGGAGCGGTGATCCAGGAAGGTGCTTTGCGTGTTCATTCCACCACCCAAAGAGACCTTCAGGATGTTCTCGCCGGTCGCGCGCTTGGTAGCGATGTCCACCGCACCACCGGAAAAATCACCGTAGAGGTCCGGGGTGAACGCTTTCGTTACGGAGATGCTCTCCACCACATCGGTCGGGAAGATGTCCAGCGGAGCCACCTTCATATCCGGGTCAGGCGAAGGCAGTGGAAGTCCGTTGAGGTATGCTGAGTTGTAGCGATCCGACAAACCGCGCACGACCACATAGCGTCCACCCACCGTGCTAAGACCGACCAGTTTCTGCACACCTTCGGCCACATCACCGGCCCCCTTTTTCTTCAGCTCCTGAGCGCCGATGTTCTGGACGAGCGAGGTACTTTCCTTGCGCTCCATCAGTTGGACACCTTCGCGTTCGCGGTCCGCCACCTGCACCACCTCGAACTCCTTCATCTCGATACCTTGTGTCTTCAACTCCACATCGGCCAGGGTACGCGCATCGGCGGTAACGGTAATGGCTCGCTCCTGTGGTTCGTAGCCCACGAAGCTCACCAGCAAGGTGTGCGCGCCGGGTTCCACCGTGAAGCTGAATTTGCCGTCGAGGTCCGTGGTGGCGCCAGTTGTGGTGCCTTTGATCACCACGTTGACGAAGGGCATCGGCTGTATGGCGCCGGCTTCGTTCGCCGTGATGGTGCCCGCCACGGTGCCTTTCTGGGCAGCGGTGATGGAGGCGATGAGCAGTGCGGCGAGAACGAGTAGGTTGCGGTACATCGCGGTGGCGAACGATGGAGTTGTTCGCGCCGCAAAAGTCTCGTCTGCCTGTTACCTGACCTTTGTTCCCGGGTTAACGATCCGTTACACGACCGGCTCTTTTGGTAACGTCTTCTTAACACGACCTTCCAGGAACCACCATTGCGGCCGGTCCTCTCTGCGGAGGGAGCGTTGCCACATCACCACGAGGTGTTCTTGGAGGAAGGTGGTGGCCTCTTCGATGGAATCCACCACGGTAACGAAGCGTAGTTCCTCTTTGCCGATGGTGCCTTCGGCCACCATACGATCGATCTGCGCCAAGGTGGGGGCCCAGTATTCACGGCCGTAAAGAAGGATGGGGAAGTCCTTCACTTTGCCCGTCTGGATCAGCGTGATGGTCTCGAACAGTTCGTCCAACGTACCTGCACCACCGGGCATCACCACGAAGCAGATGCTGTATTTCACCAGCAGCACCTTGCGCACGAAGAAGCGCTCGAACTCCAGGCTGTCGGTCAGGTAAGGGTTGGCATACTGCTCGTGTGGGAGCACGATGTTGCAGCCCACACTGCGGGCACCTACATCGCGTGCACCACGGTTGGCTGCTTCCATGATGCCGGGTCCGCCGCCGGTCATCACCGTGAACCCCACGCGGCCTACACGCCGGGCGAGATCACGTGCCACTTCGTAGTACGGGTGGTCCTCTTTGAAGCGTGCACTGCCGAAGAAGGTGACGCACGGCCCCACGAAATGCAGCTTGCGGAAGCCCATGATGAACTCGCGCGCGATGCTCACCACGCTCTTGAATTCCTTCCAGCGCGAGCGCGGGCCGGAGAGGAAGGAGAGGTCGATGGGTTGCGCGGAGCCCTTGTTTGCCATGATCACAGTTTCACGAACGGCCGCGCAGAAGAAGTCCCATCTGCCGCGATCAGGTGGATGTGGTAGGAGCCGTTATTCAGCGAACCCACTGCAACGAAAGCCCGGCCTTGTGCCTGTTGAAGGCTTCCTTCCAACACAACTCGACCGCTGAGGTCTACCACTTGGAAGCGGGCGTTGGCCAGCTCGGAAGCGCTGTTGGTGATGAATATCTCCGCCGTAGCAGGGTTGGGGTAGAGGCTGAACGCTTGTTCCGTGCGTTCGCTGATCCCCGTGGTGACCACCGGCATGAAGTGCGCCTCGAACAAGGCATCATTCGCCGAAAGCGTGTCCAGGAAAAGTTCGTCCGTTACATCTTGGATCAAGCCATTCGCTGTCCAGTGGCTGAAGAAATAGCCTTCGTTCGCAACGGCTTCGATCTTCACCGGAACGCCATCGAAATACACGCCTTGCCAGGGATAGGTATCGGGGTGCAAGGTGCTGATGCGGATGCTACCTGTGCCGGCTGGTTCCACATCCAAGGTCACATCAAGTTGCCGTGGTAGGCTGAAGAATTCCTGGATGTGGTCGCGCATCACGGGTGTGCGTTGCTCGAGGTCGGAAAGGAAAGCTTCGTGGTTCGCTTCGTAGGTGGCCAGGGCGACAGTGGTATCCGAGCTGCTCCACCGTTGGAACTGTAGGCCCATCTCGGGTCGTGTAAGGTCGTAGGCTTCTTGCGCGATGCCCAGGATGCGGTCGTTGAGGTAGGCGCTGTTCATCACGTCTGCGAAGCGGTTGATGAAATGATCGTGGAAGCGGGGGTTGGTGATGCCCACCTGCCAGATGCGGGTGTAGGGGATGTCCACGAGTTGTGTCGCGGACCAGTTCAGCGCGTTGAACGTGTGGCTCGACTGGCCGTTAGGTGCCATGGCCACTTCGTGATCGATGGTTGCGAAGCGCCATTTCAGATCGGTCGCATCCGAGCGTTGCACCTTGATGTTGTTCACCGGCCAATCCCTGGTACCCATCCATTGTTGTCCGATGATATAGTCGGTGTACCAGATCAGGTCGAAACGTGCATCGGTGAGTTCCCAGAAATTCTCTTGTGCGGGATCGATCAGGCCGAATGCGGAAACATCGGCCCAGAACGGGTCCACAGAACCTTCGGTGGGGCGCAGCATGCTTCCGCTCCACGCGCTCAGCGAGAGCAGGTCCACGGAATCAGGATCAGCACCTTCCAACGTCCGGAAATATTCAGCGTCGAACTTCTCGCGCAGTTCATACAAACCGAAGTACGCCCCGTTGATGTATACGGTGACAGGTGTCCACGCCGCGTAGTAGCTGTTGGTCTCACCGGCCATCATCTTCACTTGTGCGGCATCCTTGTGTGGCAGGATCTGGTATTGGTTGCTGCCGTTGCGCAGATAGATGCGGCTGTAGCGTGCGCGTGCGGGGCGGTCCGGTATCAGCGGCAGGTCCACGCGTCCGTCGCCCAAAGCATCGTTGTCGAATTCAAGGCGGAAGGAATGTTGTGGCCAACCGCGGCTCCCACCCAAGCCACCATCGATCTGCATGCCGGAGAACTGGGAGAAGAGGAGTGTTCGATCCGTTCCGAAATAATCCACATGCGCCTGGATCTCATCATCGCGCTGCCAGTTGGTGAAGATCCCTTCGGGCCCGTACAAGTTGCTCTGGGGCGTAACCACGGAGATCACCGGGGTGGTGTGGCGTACATCGATCAGGAAAGAAGCGGAAGCAATGGCACTGGGTGCTCTTCCATCTTTGAACACACGGGCCTTCAGCACCGAAGAGCTGCTGATGGTGAGCGGTTCGGTGTAGAGCAACGACGTTTCGGTGGGTTCGCTGCCATCCACCGTATAGCGGATCTCGCTGGGTGCGGTATTGTTCTCCGTGATGGTGACGATGATGGGCTCGTCGGACAAGGTCGATGGTGCGGAGATCTGCGGTGCGAGGGCATAGATCGGGAACGAAAGCATGGCGTTGTTCGAGCTTCCCGGTGTGGGCGTGGTGAACAGTGCGCTGTTGGTTCCGCCATCAACAGAGCGGCCGTTGCTGTGGTCGGGAGCGCCTTGCAACACGTACAAACTGTTGATCAGTTCAGCGCCCGGCGTGTAGAGATGAACCGTCTCGCCATTGCGGCCGAGTTTGAAGTTGGTGTGCAGTTCGTTGATGGAGGTTGTTGGCCTGAAGGCGGCCGACAGTTCATCTTCCGTCGTCTGCGTCATGTGTACGGACAGTTGTGCGAGCGTGGCATCGTGCGTGTCCACCACATCGAAACCCAAGCTGTTGATATTGCCAGCGGAGAGTCCCGCGTCGGTGAGCTCCGAGGCGCGGAGGAGGAATGCGTTCTTCGCCCCGCCGGACCAATTGGCGTAGGGCGCTGGTAGTTGCACGAAGGAGTTCAGCCAATCGTAGGTGCCGATGGTTTGTCCGTTCACGCGCATCACCGGTCTGCGGTGCGACGGATCGCCGAATTCCAAGGCGCAGGTGCGGGAAGGGTCATGGCATAGACCGCTCACGCTGGAGAGGAACGATGTGGTGGTCTGGCGGAACACGGCGTTGAGCAGTCCACCACCTGCCCCTTTCAGCGCGCAGAGTTGGATGACCAGATTGGAGGTGCCATCCCACGCGAACGGCGTGGAAAGCGTGTGAGAATTCCATCCATCCTCGGGAACGAAGTCGGTGATGTTGGCCACGGCGGTCATGCCTTCCACGGTGCTGCGATCATCGCCACTACAGAACACCACGAGGTGCCCTTGTGGAGGGATGGTCACGCTGGGGAAGGTCCATTGCCCGGGCTCGGTAGCATCATCGGTCAGGGTGTATCCGGCGAGGTCGACGGCGGTGTTACCCGCGTTGTAGAGTTCCACCCAATCGTGGTACTTGGCGGCGGCATCGGCGATGGTGTGCGCGTTACGGCTACTGGCCTCGTTGATGACGACCTGTGCCTGTACCGGAGCGGACAGGAGCGCACCTGCGAGGAGGAATAGGTAGAACGTTCGTTGGAGCATGAGCAAGGGCGCAAAGATCGGGGATCCGGGCCTCGGGAGCGGCATCGAAGGACATTCCACACCACCGGTTCGCAGTTGCCCGGTCAACCCTTTAGCGCCAACCGAACAACGGTAGACCTACCGATCTTGTTCTTGGGGGCGGTGAGGTCTGCACAGTGGCTGCATCGATCCAACGTGGCGCATCACCGTGTTGCGGCGAGCTACGCGTTGAGCCCGCTAGCGGATCAGCGGATCAAGGCTTGATCTTCGATATTGTCTTTCCCGTCGTTCTCGAAGGCGCATCCTGATCAGCGATCTCGAAAGCAACGGCCTGCTTAACAAGGGCCTTCACTTTCGTGTTCCGGAAGTCGCTCGGTACTGTAACGGGAATATGCCGGATCAAATTCCCCGTGCCGTGCAGCAGCTTGTGTGGATCCTTCAGCAACGTGCCCTTGTTGAAACCGAGATTCAGGTGCGCTGTGTAGATCGGGATCATGCAGAATGAATCACCCAGCTTATCAGTTATGGAATACACCGACGTCAGTGCATGCGTGTGGTAGAGCAGTTCGTTCGCATCGGGATGTTGTTCAAGGATGAACGTGCGCAGATCGATGTACAGGTCGATCAGGGCTTGGTCCTTCCTTTCCAGGTGACGCAGGAAGTCGGTGTGGATCGGGCGGTTCATGGGTGCGGTACAGCGATGACGATGTTGCCGATCTTCGTTCCGGTCTCGGCATAACGGTGCGCGGCGGGCACTTCTTCGAAGGGCATGATACGGTCCATCACCGGACGGAACACGCCGCCCTCGGCCCATTGACGGATCTGTTCCACATCGGCTTGGCTGATCGTGGGCAGTGGGAAACGCACGCGCGGCCCACGGTAGAACAGAGCGAACAATGCTTGCCAGATGTTCTCGCCGCGCGGTCCCAGTTCCGTGGAGATGTAACAACCATCAGGCGCTATCAAGTGCTTGCAAAGTTTGAAGCGGCTCTTCCCTACGGCATCGAATACGAGATCATACGTGCCCGGTTCTTTGGTGAAGTCAGTGGTCAGCCGATCGATCACACGATGAGCACCCAAGCCTTTCACGCGTTCCATGTTCGGTGTGTCGCAAACAGCGGTAACTGTGGCGCCGAAGTGTACAGCGAGTTGAACGGCCGCCGATCCGATCGCGCCGGTAGCGCCGTTGATCAACACCCGGGAACCAGCGCCGATGTTGGCCGCACGCAGATCGCACCACGCGTAGTGGGAACCCTCGGTAAGTGGCGCAGCATCGGTGTACGACCAGCCTTGCGGTATCCGGGCGACATTCCCCTCCGCTGGTGTGGCCAGGTATTGCGCGTGACCGCCGAAGTGTTGATCGTTGAAGCCGAATACACGATCGCCAGGGACGAAACGCGTTACCGAAGCACCAACGGCAACCACAACACCAGCGAATTCGCAACCCAGTACGGGCTGTTTCGGTTTCCAGATCCCGCTGAACAATCGGCTCACTACATATTCCGCCGAACGGAAACCGCAATCGGTGCGGTTCACGGTGGTGGCATGCACACGGATGAGAATATCCTTTTCACCGACCTTGGGTAATGGTAATTCCTCGCGTTGCAACACATCCGGCGCGCCGTAGCGGCGATAGGTCCAGGCATGCATGCTGGCAGGAAGTCCGTGTGTCGTAAGCATGGTGCAAGATCGTTAGCAGGGCGTACGCTACTGTTGCCGTTGAAGGACCGGAAGTGCCGTTGGTCCAATTGTGTTCCGCTTGATCGCGATGTGCGAACGGTTCACATCGTCACCACCACGTTCCCCACCTTCCTCCCGCTTTCGGCAAGAGTGTGTGCCTCCTGGATACGTTCCAATGGGAGCACCCTATCGATCACCGGTCGTATCGCGTTGCGCTCCCACAACGCGGCTAACTGCGAAATGTCCGCTCCTGACTCGCCCACCGTGCCACCGACCACCTTCACCTTCTTGTTGCCTTTGGGTGCGAATTGGCGAGCGAGCATTTGTGCTGGTAGTTCCGAACCAAGGATCACCGTGCCGCCCGGCTTCACCAACGAAAGGCAGTCTTTGAACGGCAGTTTACCCACCGTCTCGAAGACCACATCGTAGCGGTCGCGGTGGGCGAGGAGATCATCCTTCGTGTAGTCCAGAACGCCAACGGCTCCGAGAGAACGCACGAGGTTCACATTACGCGTGCTGCACACACCGGTAACGTCCGCGCCGAGGTGTTTAGCCAATTGCAACGCAGCGCTACCCACCGCACCGGAAGCCCCGTACACAAGCACCTGTTGACCTGGTCCCACCTTCGCTTTGCGCAGGAACGCCATTGCGGTACCGAAACCAAAGGGAATTGCGGCGGCATCGGTAAAGCTCATCCTTTCTGGCATTCGGGCGAACGCGCCTTTCTCCGGTAGCGCGATGTATTCGGCATGACCGCCCAGCTTCATCACGCTCGTCCACCCGAAGAGGCGATCACCTGTTGTGTACTGCGTTACGGCATCACCCGTCTGCACCACTTCGCCTGCGAACACCACACCCAGGATCGCACGACGCGGTTTGAAGAGCCCGAAGATCAACCGCACGAACCACGGGTTGGCACGGCGCAACCGCCAATCCGCCGCGTTCACCGCCGAGGCGTGGATGCGGATGAGTACCTCGTTATTCTTCGGCGAAGGTGTGGGCACTTCCGCGATGCGGATCACATCGGGGCTTCCGTAGGCGGTGGCGAGGGCGGCTTTCATGATCGGTGTATGCAAAGCTCGAATGCCGAACCATGAGAACCGCGCCGTTCATGGATCACCTGGATCATCCATCACGGGATCATACATGACCCGATGCCATATGGACCGGTCTCTCCCGCGTTATTGAACGCATCGGGTCCTTCGGTGTACTGCATACCAGAACCTCGGAACCATGCGAACACTTGTGCCCTTCATCGCCTTCCTGCTCATCACTGCGCCCACCCGTGCCACCGATCTTTTCGACCAGCTGCGGGCGTTCAATCCTTACTGGGAGAAGCACGCGGAACACCTGCACGGCAAAGCCGCTAAGCCCATCTTCAATGATGTGGACTACGTCCGGGCGCATCTCGCGGAAGTGCAGGTGGTGTTGAGCAAAGCATCGACCGGTCACCTTGGTCCAGATCAGCGGGCATCCCGCAAGGAACTCATTGCCGTGCTTGCCGACTATGCGCGCCAAGGTCGCTTCCCTATCAACTACTACCGGCAGGAGCGCATCCCTGTCTTCATCGATGAACACGATACGTATTGTGCGGTCGGCTACGTGATGCGGCATACCGGTGAAGAGGCCATGGCCCGGCGCATCGCAGCCACGAACAACTACGCCTGGGTGCGCGAGATCGAGGAGCCGGGTCTTGCTGCCTGGCAACAGGCTTCGGGCTTCGGCTTGGAAGAGTTGAAATTGATCCAGGGCGCCTACGACTACTACATGCCCGATGCCTTCCTGCTTCCCAATAAGTACGAAGTGCCGCAGAAGCCCGAGCGTGTTGTGCGCTGGTTCGAAGGAGCGGACAAGGACAAGGTCTGGTGCTCCGGGGAGGGGGCCCTCAATGAGCTGCACGGTCAATGGATCCAGAACTACTCAAGCACACTGCCGTGGATCGTGGGCTACTTCGAGCATGGCGAACGCTCCGGTCGTTGGAAGGAGTACTACAAGGGCACCGACAAGCTCTGTCGCACGGAACACTGGCGTGATGACAAGCTCAACGGTATCCGCACGCGTTACGACCACGAAGGGCGGGTGATCGAGACCATCCTGTTCAAGAATGGACAGGCCGTCACCAAGACCAACATCGATCACGAGAAGGCCTTGCGCCATGTGCGCACCCCGCTCGATTCCGCCACGGTCTTCACGGAGGTCTTCACCGAAGAAGGCTCCTTGATCGCAGCAGGGAAGGAGCGCATCTACAATCCCGAGGGACTACAGTGGTTCCAGAACATCGAGCTCACTGCGCTCAACACCTTCGCCATCACCGCCCGCGATGGTGCACCACGCCCGGAGGAGGGTGTCTTTGTGCGACAGTCGCGGTTCTTCCCATTCGAACAGTCCATGCAACAGATCCCCGGCTCACATGCCTTGGTGCAGTACAGGAAGGAAGGCGCGTGGATCTACTACAAGGACTACCTGAGCACGCCGTGGCCCGCTGGCACGGCCGCCAGTGCCGAGCAACGATTCTCCAACGGATACAAGCACTTCGGCCCGGAGCTTCACGCGAGGATCGCCCGCTACGATCACCTGGAGATCCGGGCCAGCTACGACTCCATGCGTGTGGTGTACACCGATGATCGCCCGGTGGACTTCTTCGGCTATGCGACCGACAAGCAGGACCACCTTCAATTCACCTACCACCCTTCGTTCCAGCGTTTGGTCATGCATGGCAGGGGTAGGCGGTGGAACGACATGGAGCTGACGCCAGCGATCAAGCAGATCACCCGGCTCGATCCCCAAGGCCAGCTGATCGGCGTGCGCGTGGACTACGATGCAGAAGGAACGGCCACACGCGAGGAGCGCTTCCTGGTGCCGTACAAGCGGGAGGAGGAGGTGTTGGGTGTGCGGTGAGGGGCTGAGTGGGCAGTTGTCCGGGACTCCCTGACAACTGAAGCATGCTTGGCGAAGTGTTCGGGAATTCCGGGCAGCTGGAGCAGCTGTCCTAAGGGTGAACTATTCGAGCATTTCGAATGGTTGGGGGCGAAGCAGCTGTTCGAGTTCTTCGAATAATTCGATCCGCTTCAAGTTCAGCCGGTTGGAGGATCTCCTGCAAGCGGATCATTCTCGGTCCTTTTCAGCTCCGCGAACTTCGCCGCCATCGTCGGGTTCTTGCGCGTCAGCTTCTTGATCGTCACGTCCTGCGCCTTGTCGTTCGCAAGCCGCAGGTTCCGGTCGGTCCCCAGCAGTGCGTCCTTGGTCTTCTGCAAATGATCGATCGACTTGTCGATCTCCTCAACGGCCTTTTGGAAGTGGCGCGAGGCCAAGTCATAGTTCCGCCCAAAGGCGGTCTTGAAGGCCTCCAATTCGCTCTCGAAGCTCGTGATGTCCACGTTCTGCGCCTTCACCAGTGCCAGCTCCGTCTTGAACTTCAGTGAGTTCTGTGCGGCGTTGCGCAGCAGGGTGATGATCGGGATGAAGAACTGTGGGCGCACTACATACATCTTCGGGAAGCGGTGCGACACATCCACGATGCCGCCGTTGTACAGCTCGTTGTCGGGTTCCAGCAGAGACACCAGCACCGCGTACTCGCAGCCCTTCTCGTTGCGGTCCTTGTCCAGTTCCTTCAGGAAGTCCTCGTTCTTCTTCTTGGTGGCGGTGCCATCGTTCTCGTTCTTCATCTCGAACATGATCGAGACCACTTCGATTCCGCTCTCGTCCGTATCGCGGAAGATGAAATCGCCCTTGCTGCCGGACTTGGCGTCGTTGTCCTTCTCGAAGAAGGCCTTCGGGAACGCCGTGGCTCGCATCTTCTCGAACTCGATCTCGCAGTGCTGCTCCAGCGTTTCGCCCACCATCTTGGTGGACAGCTTCGCCTTCATGTCCTTCAGGCGTTCGATCGCATCGTCCCGGTCCTTGAGCTGCGTTTCATACTTGTCCTTCAGCGCCGTCTCCGCCAGCTTCTTCTCCAGCTCCACCTGCTTCAGCCCGTTCTTCAGCTCATCGCGCTCCTTTTCCACTGTGTTCACTGCCTGGGTGATCGCGAGGGTCTTCTCCACCTCGATCGCATCGAGCTTCGCCTTCAGTTCCTGGATCTGCGCCTCCTTCGTCGCTGCCGCTTTCTGCAGTTCGTTCAGCAGCTTCTGCTCGGCCAGTTGGGCTTCGGCCTTGTTGGCTTGTCGCATCTGCTGCAACTCGTTCACGAGGCCATCGCGCTCCTTCTCCACAGCACCCAATGCCTCTTTCAGCGCCAACTGCTTGGCCGCCTCGGCAGCGTGCAAGCTGGACTTCAAACGCTCGATCTCCGTGTCCTTCTTCGCCGCTTCTTGCTGCAGCTGTCCGGTGATCTTCGCTTCTGCAAGCGCGATGGCCGTTCGCTTCTCCTTCTCGGCGATCTGCAGCCGCTCGTGGATCGTCTTCTCGAACTCGTGGTCGCGCACCTGTTTCAGGATGTCCGCATAACCGGCTTCATCGATCTTGAAGGCTTTGCCGCAGTGCGGGCAGATGATTTCGTTCATGGGGGGTGGGCTATCGGGTCTGGATCAAACAGCCCAATTTGGTATGTAGGAGGCATTCCTCTTTGAAATGCTCTCAGGATCACTGGGTGCTATGACTCCTGCCTCCAACGCTTCACTTATATACCTGGACGCCATCGGGTGGTTACTTTCCGCAATGTTGAAGCGCTTGCGTACCGACGCATTCGTCATGTCCTGATGATTGACGTACAACAGGCAGGCGTGCTGGTAGATCGCACGGATACGGTCCTCCTTGCGCATCCGTCCAGTGGGCGTTGGTGCGAACAGCGTCACACGCATATGGTCGTTCTCCCGCTGGAACTTCGGCGCTGGCAGTTGATGCTCCTCGATCGCTTCAATGGCCAGGTCCACACCACTTCCCCTTTCCTCACAGATGTGCATGCGACGCATTAGCGCGGCCATTGCTTCGTTACGCGAACGAGGCGCCGAATCGATGAAACGATCGGGATCCACCAGTGGTCGGCCTGGGTTCGAGATCTCGATACGGTCCTTGAACATCTCGATCATCACGCTGCTACCGCTCATTTCAAGGTCCTGGTGGATGAGCGCGTTGGCCACGAATTCTCGAAGGGCCACCTCGGGATAAAGTTTCGGTGCCTCTCTTAGCGCGCTCTTGATCACTTCGTTGGGTGGTAGAAGGTCATGGACGTACTTCACCAATCCAGCGAATCCGGAAGCGAATCCACGTGTGCCAATGATCTCCTTGCTTTCCGTGCGTGAACGTTTGGTGCCGTTGTACATGATCAAGCGGACCATCTTGCGCTTGAGTGTTTCGAAGCGCGCGATATCCCGAGCAAACAGAAGTGCTCCGAGATTGGTGATGTTCCAACCCCGGCTACCGGATAGGATGATCTTATCACCGGCCAAGGCCTCGATGATCGCTTTCTGCGACACCGGAGGGCGTTTCCCTTCCAAACGGAAGAAGCTATCATGGTCCAACAAGTCCAAGACCTGTTCGGGACCGAGGTCATGCAGTGCGATACGATCTTCGAACGGGTCTCCAGCCGACGCAATGATCGCCCTTGCGATCTCTTGTCGGATCATCTTCTCGGTACTTCCTGCCGACCGCGTATAACTGTGGTACACGTCCTTGCCTCGGATATGGACCGGTCGGGAAGGGTGCTCGGGTATGTGGATCAAGAGAACCGGGTGCCCGCGATGCTCCAGTGTGGTATGGTCCAGTTCGACAGCGGGTTCCACCCCGTTGCGAGCGATCTGTCCAAGCTGCTGTACGACCTGCTCCATTTCCTCCCGGCTCATAGGAGCCGGTGAACCATCGTTGGCAATACCGAAGGCCAGGTAGCCACCACCCTCCAGATTGCTGAAGCCGGAAAGGTGCTGGGCCAACCTGTCAGAATTCTCGGATAATGCCGATTTCCAGTCCAACTCGTTCCGCTCTGTGGGAATGGGTAGGAGACTGCGTTCCAAGGCGGCCAAAGCACGGGCATGCCAAGCGGGTACGGTCATGGGGAATGAAGTTACATGGACAACATCATGAATATCAGGCAGATAGATCGGCGTGCTCGTTGTGTCACCAAAAATAGTTACATAAGGAGAGGCCCCAAGAATGAGGTTATCAACAAGGGGTCCGAGAAGTAGTTACATATGCGATACATACATAAGTTGTTGATAGTCAGGCATATGAAATGGGTTGTAGTGGTGCGCGGGTCCCGTCGGTTACATAGGCTGATCGTGAATAACTCCGGGTGACTTCTCATACCACCTTCTTCCTACACCGTCTGAGCTTCCGTGGCTAAGTTCTTCCCATCCTCTATTCGCTGAGCAACGGATAGAATCCCTGCCTACTCGCACAACTTGAACCTGTGCAACCCATGCTCTGTTCTCGCAACTGAAGAATGGCTTGGTTACTCTACGTTTGGAAGGCATTCATCTTTCAGGGATATGGGAAGGACGGGCAATATGTTCTTGGCACTTGGACTTGGAATGTGTGCCTGCACGTCCAGTCCTGACGGTGAACTCACCGCTGGATCTAAGCCATCTGATGTGACGAGGGAAGTGACGCAGGATGCTGTCACCCGTGATCCATCGGGTGCTTGGATCTTGTCTGAGTTCCATGACAGTATAATCGATCACAAAGCTATCGGGCGTTTCCGCCTTCCCATTCCGGTTTGGACGGCGTTGTTTCTGCGGGTAGACAGCAATACTGTCAAATGCAATGGGACCGTGCTCCCTCAATCCAAGGAATACTCACGATCGGGAAAGGACACCCTGCTGGTACTGGATACCTACGGCCTACAGTCCCTCGTGTATGACGAAGTGGTGGATCGGATCCAGGTGTATTTCAAGAACGATGCTTCTCCAAAGGAGGTAGCCATGGTGTATCGGCGCCTCAGCCCAGAGGAGCATCATTTGATGGTGGGCATCGATTCACCGCATAGGGATAGCAGTTTCAGATTTGAGGAGAACTATCACACTCACCTTACTGGGCTATTGTTCACAGGTCGGTTCGAGCCTTTGGATAAGGGTCAGCATGCTTTCAGCATTGACGACAGAGGGCGGATAAACGGCCATCCGATCTGGAATGAGTTCTGGTTCCACGACTACTTCGGCACTTTACATCCTTTCGAGGGTGATGTAGATGGCTTGGTCTTCTCTGATACGACCAAGCAATGGCCGGATAGCATGCACCCGTTCAAATGGAAATTCATTGGTGATACCCTCGTTCTGCGTTCGATGACTACTGATGGTGACCGCTACTATCTTTCAAAGGGAGAGTTGCGCTTCTTGAGGAGATACTAAGGCACGGAGATCGAGTGAGCGATTGCAGCGGAAAGCCCGCAAGCGAGGAGGAACGACGAGCGCGGACTTGCAGCGGAAAGCGCGACCCCGAGGCTTTTGGAAGGGGGCACGCCCACATCTCGCCTACGCTCGATGTGACGCGTTCCTATGCTGTTTCCTTCACCCCAACAACAGATTCCAACGCCACCTTCGCCCCCTGCACGTTCTTCACATCCTGCACGCTGATCCTTAAGGTCCCCGCCTTCTCATACACCTTGAACTTGCGCGGTTGCGCTTGTACGGCGCGTAACACGGAGTGGAAAGTCTCGCCTTCGAAGAAGGGGTGTTTCTGGTCGGCGATGAAGGTGCCGATGAGGGTTTGTTTCTTGAGCACCATCTTCTCCAGGCCCATGCGTTGGCCCAGCCAGCGGAGGCGGATGGCTTCCATGAGTTCGGTGACCTGTTGCGGGATGGCGCCGAAACGGTCGGTGATCTCGGCGGTGAATTTCTGGAGCTCGGTCTCGTCCTTGATGTCGTCGAGTTTGCGGTAGAGCGCGAGGCGTTCGGCGGTCTCGCTCACGTAGCTGTTCGGGATCAGCATGGTGAGGTCGGTCTCGATGATGCAGTCGTCGCTCTGGTCGCGGCGTGAACCGCGGGCCAGGGCGTGGCTACCTCCCTGCGCGTCGTCGAAGAGGTCCTTGAAGTGCTGGTCCTTCAGTTCGCGCACGGCCTCTTCGAGGATCTTGTGGTAGGTCTCGAAGCCGATGTCGTTGATGAAGCCGCTCTGTTCCGCACCGAGCAGGTCGCCTGCACCGCGGATGTCGAGGTCCTTCATGGCGATGTGGATGCCGCTGCCCAGGTCGCTGAACTGCTCGATGGCCTGCAGGCGCTTGCGGCTGAGGTCGGGCAGCAAGTGCGGGCTCGGTGCCAATAAGTAGCAGTAGGCCTTCTTGTTGCTGCGGCCCACACGACCGCGCAACTGGTGAAGGTCGCTGAGGCC
Source organism: Flavobacteriales bacterium UBA7690 (assembly GCA_002482775.1). Classification (GTDB taxonomy): domain Bacteria; phylum Bacteroidota; class Bacteroidia; order Flavobacteriales_F; family PHOS-HE28; genus PHOS-HE28. The sequence continues at coordinate 42,801 of DLGQ01000106.1, forward strand.
GAAGTTCTGCGCTTCGTTGACGATGATGGTGTTGGCGTTCGGGATGTCGAGGCCGTTCTCCACGATGGTGGTGCAGACGAGCACGTCGGTGTTGCCTTCGATGAAGTCCATCATCACTTCCTCCAGCTTGTGACCCTCGAGCTGACCGTGACCAACACCCACGCGCGCACCGGGCACGAGCTTGCGGATCATGTCGGCGATGAACTCGATGTTCTTCACCTTGTCGTGCAGGAAGTAGACCTGGCCGCCGCGACTGAGCTCGTATTCGATGGCCCCGCGGATCACCACTTCGTCGTACGGCTGCAGCATGGTGCTCACCGGATAGCGGTTCGGCGGCGGCGTGCTGATGATGCTGAGGTCGCGCGCGCCCATGAGGCTGAACTGCAGCGTGCGCGGGATCGGTGTGGCGGTGAGCGTGAGCGTGTCGACCGTGGCGCGCAGGGTCTTCAGCTTGTCCTTCACGTTCACGCCGAACTTCTGCTCCTCGTCGATGATGAGGATACCGAGGTCCTTGTACTGCACATCCTTGCTCACCAGGCGGTGCGTGCCGATGATGATGTCGATCTTCCCTTCCTTCAGATCCTTGAGGATCTGCGTTTGTTCCGCGCTACTGCGGAAGCGGTTGATGTACTCCACGCGCACCGGCATGCCTTTCATCCGCGCCGAGAAACTCTTCCAGTGCTGCAAGGCGAGGATGGTGGTGGGCACGAGCACCGCGGCTTGTTTGCCGTCGCACGCCGCTTTGAACGCCGCGCGGATCGCCACTTCCGTCTTGCCGAAGCCCACATCGCCGCAGACCAGTCGGTCCATGGGCGTGGGTTTTTCCATGTCGCGTTTCACGTCCTGCGTGGCCTTCAGCTGGTCGGGCGTGTCCTCGTAGATGAAGCTCGCCTCGAGTTCGTGCTGCAGGTAGTTGTCCGGTTGGAACGCGAAGCCCGGCTTGCTCTTGCGTTGCGCGTAGAGCTTGATCAGGTCGAAGGCCAGGGCCTTCACCTTCGCCTTCGTTTTCTCCTTCAGGTTCTTCCACGCCGGACTGCCGAGCTTGCTGATGTTCGGCGCTTTGCCGCTTTCCTCGCCGCTGTACTTGCTCACGCGGTGCAGGCTGTGGATGCCCACATAGAGGATATCGTTGTCGCGGTACTTCAGGCGGATCGCTTCCTGCATGCTACCGCCGGCGTCGATCGTTTCCAGTCCGCTGAACACACCCACGCCGTGATCGATGTGTACCACCAGGTCGCCGGGTTTCAGCTGCGTCAGTTCCTTCAGCGTAAGCGCCTGCGCGTTCTTACGGAAGCCTTCCTTCAGCCGGTAGCGGTGGTAACGCTCGAAGATCTGGTGGTCGGTGTAGAGCGCCAGCTTCAGCTCGGGATCGATGAAGCCTTCGTGCAGATCGAGCACCAGCGGCGTAAAGGCCACCTCGTGCTCCATGTCGTTGAAGATCGAGTAGAGGCGTTCGCTCTGCTTCGCGCTGTTGCAGGCGATCAGGTTGGTGTAACCCGCGTTCTGTTTGTTGTGCAGGTCGCCACTGAGGACTTTGAATTCCTTGGCGAATGCTGGTTGAGGTCGCTGCTGAAAGTCCACTAACAACGCATGCAAGTCCTGGGTGGAGTTCACGTCGCGTCGTTGCGTCGTTGCGGTTAACACATTCTCTGTGCCCTCTGTGCCTCTGTGGTGGATGGACTGCGCCCAGAAGACCTTCCGGAACCCCAACGTCCCCTTGATCAACTCCGTATCCGTGGCGAGTAACGCGCTTGGCTTGGCATGGTGGTCCTTATCCGGTAGCCGTTCGTAGTTTTCGCTGAGCAGCTTCAATTGCTTCTTGGCCGCATCACCGATCGCTTGCAGGTCGCGTAACCATATGGTCGCGTTCTCCGGCAATTGCGCGAAGAAGAGTTGTTGGCGCGCGGCATCCTCATCCTGCAGATCGGGGACGATCACTGCTTCAGCCAAACGTTCCACGGTCAGCTGGTCCTGCGGATCGAAGCGGCGCACGCTTTCCACGGTATCGCCGTAGAGCTCGACGCGGTAGGGCTTGTCGTTGCCGTAACTGAACACGTCCACAATGCCACCGCGGATGCTGAACTGCCCCGGCTCGTACACGAACTCCACGCGGGTGAAGCCGGTCTCCTCCAGCCATTCTTGCAGCGTATCGATCGGCAGCTCCTCGTTGCGTTTGATCGCGAGGGTGTTCTTCTGCATGACCTCCTTGGCCACCACCAAGGGGACCAATGCCTCGGGATAGGTGACGATCACCAACGACTTGTGGCGCTCACCATCACCTTCGCGCTGCTTCATGAGCACCTCAAGGACTTCCGTTCGCGTGACGCGCTCCCCGTCGTGATGGCCTTCGCTGTCGTAGGCGGAGCGCGACGGTGCCGGATAGAAGAACAGGTCGTCGTGCTTGCGGTCGGCAGAAGGTTTGCCGGGCTGATCGACCGTACGAGATATGCCGCGCAAGGCCTCCAGGTCATTGATGAAGTACGCCGCTTCCTCTTTGTCGGTGAGGACGAAGACATGCACGCCCGGGGTATGCTCGATGACCGATGCGGCGATCAGCGCTTGCGCCGAACCGATGGTGCCGGCGATCTGCACGCGCGCAGAATCGGGATGCAGGCCTTCGGCGATACGCGCGACGCGTGGGTCGTTGCGGTAGAGGGTGAGGAGGTCGGGGAGGGATGTCAGTTTCTGGTCCATCATGTATTCAACTTCTTCCAGTCTTCTTCGAATTCTGCCTGAGAGATGATGGTCGGGTTGAAGCGGTCATAGTCCTCAAGTCCTAGTTCATGATCGGTCCAAAGTCCAAGGTCCTTTTTGAAGGGTGCGCAAACGATCGCTTTTCCCTTGTCATCGAATCCGATCTCTCGTGCTGTTTGCTGATCGGTCAAGTCGAATTCAATCTTCCAACATCTGACCTGCTCGTATAGATGTTCGAATTGTGGGTTGGCCTTTGGGATAATTGCTGAAGCCAACGAGAGCACGGCCTCCTTCCAAGAACGCGATAGCAACCCTTCCTTATTGGTGGTTCCAGATGCAGGATCATTGAAGAACAGATACCGGGCTTTATCCGCATGATCCGTTGAGGCGTTTTCCCGGAGTAGCCTTGGATTCATCACTTGGTTGACTGTTCCTTGGGCAACGACTTTATGGCCTTCTCCAAGCGAAAAGGAGTCACCCGGCGCAAGACAGTGTTCAAAAGCCTCGATCCAAAGGATCTTCATTTCGGCGAATACCGTGTCCCCTGGGTTCACGATTTCTTTGTCCAAGAACTCTTGGTTGCAGGATGTCAGCCATTCCTTGTAAGGAAGCTTGAAGTGAGGTCTGTAGCCGGAACGAGCGGGTGTTCTTCGGCCTCCCTCTTCCGTAGACAGGTAACGTACCTGTGCGATGAAGTCAGGTGGAATTCTTCTCCTTAACTCCGGTTGTTCCATTGGTCTCCGCCTTGATGATTCATGGACGCCAAAATGCCCGAAACCCGACACCGGCAATTCCGGGCATCGGGTTCGGGAGTGGGGCAAAGGTAGCCGAGGTTGGTAAGGACAGATGGGATGTGTGGCCTTCCAAGGATGTAGGATGGAAGGAAGAAGGTTCTGGTCGTACAGAAGTAGAAAGTTCGGAAGCCGAACTATATTTGTACCCGCAACCAACCAACTGATCATCCCCCCAGACCAATGAAGCCACTCTTGATCATTTCTTTCCTAGCGGCCACGAACGCCGTCACCGCCTGCGACAAGTGCGCCAATTACGACAACACCGACTTCAAGATCACGAAGGTGAGCGTGAGCCACGATGCCCGCATTGCGGCGACGATCTGGGAGATCACAGTAGAAGGTAATGCGGGTAGGACCGTTCCTGCGAAGGCCGGCCAACTGAACGGTGCGCCCGTATTGGGCTATGTATTCCCTACTTCACTGGCGGCGACGGATGTCGGATTTGGCGCTACTGACGGCATTGTCGCTCTGGCACTGACCTCGCATCCTGACTTCGATGACTCGCCGCTATGGGACGAGAATGGCGACGGGAACTACGCCAACGACGGTATTGTTTGGCACCCGCATTGGGTGGTACTGAACAAGGATGAGCGGGTCGGCGGTGGCTTGGCCGTGAAGCAGTACGCTGAAGACGACAAGTCCGTGGTCCTCCCGCCCACGGCTCCGAATATGCCCATGTATATGGACTCGCCTGGCTACCAGGTGATCACCGAAGGCAATACCATCCGGGTGATCGTGCCGGACTACCGCATCAACAACCGTCGTGATTTCAAGTTCGACGGAGTGGCCTGCTACATGGAAGTGAACACGGGTGAGCCGGGTACCGGACATGGCGATGATGCCAAGCCAATGCTCGGCGTGTACAAAGTGTATTCCGTGGCCAGTAAGGACCTCAGTTTGCCCTACACCGTGAAGTGATCTCGACGTCCAACAAGAAACCGATCAACCAACACAAACCAAACACCATGAACAAAGCAGTTTTCTACCATGCCGGTTGCCCCGTTTGCGTGAACGCCGAAAGCCGGATCACCGAACTGGTGGACCGTGGCCGGTACAATGTGGAGATCGTCCACCTCGGTGAACAGCGTGGCCGTATCGCCGAGGCGGAATCGGCCGGAGTGAAAAGCGTGCCCGCGCTGGTACTCGGCAGCGATGTCCTGCACATCAACTTCGGCGCGAGCATGGCCGATGTGAAGGGTTGAACGACCTACTTTCGTGGAGCGGGACCCGGACCATCCGGGTCCCGCCTTCCCCTGTCAAGATCACTGCACACCATGTCCAGAGCCACCGATGAACACCTGGCGAAAGTGCTGGAGCGTCTCGGTGAAGTGGCCCGTGCGCTGCGCTGGAAGCAGGCCACCGATGCAGGGATCAGCGCGTTGCAATTGCGTATCTTGGGAGTGATCGCTGAGCATCCCGAACGTCAGGTTGGCGTGGCCCTCCTTGCGGAGGAACTGCAAGTAGGTAAGCCCACGGTGAGCGAGAGCGTGAAGGGGCTTGTGGACCAGGGCTTTTTAGATCGGAAGGCCGGGGGAACCGACGGTCGAAGCCACACACTGCGGTTGCGTGCTGCGGGACGGAAGCACGCGCGTGGTGTGCCGCCGCTGAGCGAGGCCATGGCTGCGCTGCCTGGGCCGCACAAGGATATGTTGCTGCTGGCCGCGATGCAATTACTCGAAGCATTGGTCCAAAGTGGTCACGTGCAGGTGCAGCGCATGTGCTGGACCTGCAAACATTATCGCGGCGACCGTGATACGTTGCATCATTGCGCGCTGTTGAAGAAGGACCTCGTGGTGCAAGAGTTGCGCACGGATTGTTCAGAGCACGAACAGGCAGCTTGAGTGATCTGAGTTCAGATCATGGGCGATTGTTATTGAACGCCAAAATGCCCGAAACCCGACACCGGCAATTCCGGGCATCGGGTTCGGGAACGGGGCAAAGCTACGGGTAGGAGCCACCGGCACGCGCGGTCGGGTATCCACCGTTTACCTTCACGCCCACGGTCCGAATGCCCGTAGGTGGGACTATGAACTGATGGAGACGTTGCTTTGGTCCTACCGCGTCTTCGGCTTTGTGCTGGTGATCTCTGTGCTCGTCCCGCTCATCCCCAGCGATCATTGGAAGGCACGGGTCTTCGACTATCCGCGCAGCCAGAAGTTGTTCCTTGTTGGCGTGTGTGTGGTCATGGGTTTGTTCGCCCTTCCGATCGCCGTGTCGGTGGACCACATCCTCCTTGTAGCGTTGGTCGGCTGCGCAGGCTATTTGTCCTGGCTGGTATTGCCCTACACGCCGTTCGCTGCGCACATGGTGGCGGGTGCCAAGCCTGCACCGGATGAAGATCCCCTGCGGCTGCTGGTGTGCAATGTGCTACAGACCAACACCCGCTACGACCGCATGGCCGCGCTGGTCAACCGGCGTGATCCGGACATCGTTCTTCTACTGGAAACGGATGAAGGGTGGCGCAAAGGTCTTCACGCCCCTTTGGAACGTTGGAAGCATCGCATCGAAGTGCCGCTGGCGAACACGTACGGGTTGCTGTTCTACTCTCGCCTGCCGATCGACCACCACGAGGTGCGCTACCTGATCGATAGCGAGGTGCCGTCCATCGTTGTGGACATCCGCTACCGTGGGCGTGTCGTTCGGTTGTACGGTCTGCACCCGACCCCACCGGTGCCGCAAGAGAATCCGGAAAGCACCGAACGTGACGCCGAAGTGCTGATGGTTGGCCGAGAAGCCGAGCGTTGTCCGCACCCGGTGATCGTCTTCGGTGATCTGAACGATGTGGCTTGGTCGCACACCACACGTCTATTCCTGCGAACATCCGGGCTGCTGGATCCGCGGCGTGGACGGGGAATGTTCAACACCTTCCATGCGCACTACCCGTTCCTGCGTTGGCCACTGGATCACCTGTTCGTGAGTCCACATTTCCGGTTGGTGGATATGCGAATTGAACCAGGCGTGGGGTCCGACCATTTCCCGATCTCGATGACCGTGGTGTTGCGTGGCGAGGATGATGAAGCCGCGTTGGAAGCCACTGCGGATGACCGCGAGGAAGTGGCCGAGAAGATCGCTGATGGAAAAGCGAGCGGCGACGTGCATGCGTGAGGGGAACCGCATCTGCGCACGCCGAACGTTCAGCCGGTCACGGTAGTTCCTCCAGCCCTTGCGCCAGCTCGTGCAACTTCACCACCGAGTTCCAGTTACGCGCGGTGTTCACCACGCCCAAGCCCTTGTCGAATTTCGCGGCCAGCTTGGATGTGCCGAAGCCAGAAGGTGTGTGGATGTAGGCCACGCTGTAGCCACCGCAACGTTTCGTCGGATCTCCCTTCACCACGGCCAATTGCTCGCCTTCCACGGCTACGGCCAGCAGTGCTTTCATTGCTGCTGTAGTGGGCACATCTTCCAGCAATGCAGCATGCAACAAAGAGGGCGTTGAAGTCGCCTTCGGGAACGGATTGGCGTTCATCACGGCTTGCCATTCTGCAGCCGTGGGGGCGAAGATGGCCTTGTCGAACGCGAACTTCTTCTTGCACAGCGCGGCCACTTTGGCGATCGTCTCTTCGCGCGAAAGCGTAGTGCGCACCAAGGCATTGCCGCTACTGATATACGTGGTGGCATCCTTGAAGCCAGCCTTCGTCAAGGCTTCCTTCAAAGGGCCCACCGGAAGTATTGTGGCGCCGCCAACACCGCGGAACAGGAGGAGATAGGTGGTGAGTGCCATGGGTGTAGCTCCAAAGATCGTGTACAGGCCTGATGTTGGTCAGGAGGACAGGAACCGATGAGGGTACCTTTGGGATATGAGCACAGCAGAGACCTACGTCGACATCTACACCAACCTCGGTTTCTTATTCTACAGCGTGGCCGCCGGTGATGGCCGAGTGCACAAGGCCGAGGTGGACACCTTGAAGCAGTTGGTGAAGGACAAATGGATGCCGCTGGAATCGAGTCGCGACGAATTCGGGGTTGATTCCGCGGAGTACATCACTATGAGCTTCGACTATGCCAACGAGAACGACTTGAATGCTAACGAAGCGTATTCCCGGTTCGCCGAGGCCTACCGCGAACACGGCAAGCGTTTCGACCTATCGTTGAAGGACCTGGTGCTGGAGACCGCTACGGCCATTTCCGATGCGTTCGGCCACAAGAACAAGACCGAGCTCACCCAGCTTACGCGCATCCAGCAGTTGTTCCGCCAACCGGCCTGAGCCGTTCTAGGAACACGCATCAAGTCCACGACCGGAGCAGGTCCTTAGCCGCGGCAAGCGATCGCGCTCACCATCACATGCACGCCGCGTGGCAGCTCGTGTACACCAACTGTCTCGCGCGCTGGTGGATCGCCTTCGGTGAAGAAGGTCTGGTACACCCGCGTCACTTCAGCGTAGTACTGGAGGTTGGTGATGTAGATCGTACACTTCACCAAGTGCTCGTAGCCGAGACCTGCGCCTTTCAAAACGGCACCAAGGTTCTCCATCACCTGCTGGGTCTCCTCGGCGATGGTGTCCTTCTTCAGCTGCTTGGTATTGAAGACCTGGCAGATCTGGCCGCTGATGAATATGAAACCGCCCGCTTCCACGCCGGGGGTGAAGGGAGTTCCCGTGGAGTTGTCTTCCGGGGCACGTACCGTACGCTTCATGCTCGTGAGGCCGGACGATGGTTCATCCGGGCAGGCACGAAGTTGCACAGAATCGGCGGATGACCAAGTGCCGATCGGTGAACGGTCGGTTCACATGTAGTTAAAGCAGCGTTGCCGCTCACTTCTTCACCACGCGGATGGTCTCGATCCCTTCCGCATCGCTGAACCGTGCGAAGTACAAGCCCGGGGCCAGTGTGGTGATGTCCAAGGTGGTGCTTCCGTCGATGCGTTCGGTCCGCACAATGCGTCCTTGGGCATCATGCAAGATCAAGTGGGCTTGAAGCGCCACGCTGCGTTCGATCCGGATCTGGTCGCTGGCCGGGTTCGGCGCCAGGGTGGTGCGTGTTGGCGCTTCCGTGCCACCCACGCCGGTGATCAGGATCTGCACCGGTTCCGAAGCAGCGCTGGTGCAGTTCAGCACATCGGTCACGATCACATGGTACGTTCCGCCGGTCTGCGCGGTGATGCACTCCACGGTGCCGCCTTCAATGGGTACCATGTTGCGATACCATTGGATGATCCCGCCGATCGGTGTACACAGCGAGGTGCCATCCACCAACACTTCCGGCACCCATGGCGTGCTGCTGCAACCGATGCGCTGGCTGCGGTAGATGTCGCCATAACTGCCTGCGATGATGAGGTATCCGTCCACGTACGCTGCATCGTTGATCCCCGCATTGCTGATCTCCGGCATGAAGTTGGCCCACGTCACACCGCCATCCAAGGAACGTACGGTCTGTCCGCTGTAGCTCACGGCATAACCCGTATCAAGCCCGGTGAAGAAGATGCTCTTGCAGCTCTGTGGCGTTCCGCCCATCATGATCCAGTTGTCGCCGCCATCCACGGTGCGGTAATACTTCGTCCAGCCGTGCAGCGCATCACTGAAGAAGATGCTGTGACCACCACCGGCCGTGATGTTCTGCCAAGTAAGGCCACCATCCACGGTGCGGTGGCTGTTGCCATCCTCGCTCACGGCGAAGCCCAGCGTATCGTTCACGAACCACAGGTCGTTGATGATGATGTTGCCCTGGTCCAACACGCGCGTCCAGTTGAACCCGTTGTCCGTGGTGCGGTAGATGCCTCCGCCCACGTGGCCTCCGCCCACGAAATGCGTAGAGGCGTTCATGCTCCACGTGCAGCGGATCGCCATGCTGGGGCCGATCCGCGAAACGCTCGTCTCGAACAGGTCCACCGTACTTGCGAATGAACCACTACCGCCACCGCGACTTCCACTACCGTCGGCGTTGATGTGTACGCCCAGTCCGCCGCTCGGTGCCGCCACCCACGTGCGGCCACCATCGGTCGTGCGCAAACCATTGCCCGCAACTCCCACACTATCGTTCGCGAAGCTGATCTTCTCGATCGTGCCGGACGAAGTGCCTTCCTTGAAGAGCGCCCAGTTGGTGCCGAAGTTGGTGGTGCGATGGATGCGACCGATGCCGCCCATCAAGCCGAAACCGCTTGGTGTCAACGACACGCTCATGTGTTCAGATCCGACAGTTTGTTCGGTCCACGTGAGCCCGCCGTTGGTGCTGTGGATCACACGGCCCCACCAGCCGCAAGCCACCATGCGTTGCCCTTGTACGCTCAGCGAGACCATGTTGTAGGTGGTGTTGCTCGGCATGAAGGTCCATGTGGCACCACCGTCCGTGGTCCGGATCACATGGCCCGCATGGCCCACGGCCACACCGGTCATGGCATCGCTGAAATGCAGGTCGCGGATAAGGACCAGTTCAACTGGCGCTACGCTCACCCACGTCAGTCCGCCATCCTCGCTCTTCAACACTTTGCCGCCGCCGTAGCAGCTCGCATAGCCCACGTTCTCATCCACGAATTGGATCGCCGTGATGTAGTTGGTCGTCGTCTGTCCGCTCGCCATCAGGGTCCACGTGGCACCTGCATCGGTACTGCGGTAGATCTTGCCGCTCTGTGTGCCCACCCAGCCGAGCGTATCGTTCAGGAAGAACACGCAGTTCAAATGGCCGTACGTCGGATTGAACGAACCCAGCGCCGTGCGGAAACCGTCCGTGGTGCGCAACGTACTTCCACTATTCCCCACGATGATCCCGCGCTGTTCATCCCACATGTGGATCGCCAGCGGGTTGTTGCCCAACAAGTGTTGTCTACGCTGCCAAGTATTGCCTCCATCCTCGGTGGCAAGGATCGTTCCCGTTGGGCGGTCCGCCGCATAGCCCACCAGGTCGTTCACCATCACCAGGTCCTCGAACTCACTGGTATTCTTGATCGGTGTCACCAATTCCCATTGGGCGAAGGAGGTGGTGAGCAGAGCGGAAAGCAGGAGCGTCAGGAGTGTCTTCATCGGGGTCACGAAGTTAGGGAGGTGCATGCCGGTACACGTTGGTCGCGTTCAGGTTCGAACACAAGAGAAGATGGCGCTGGATCCAGCAGGAAAGTTTGGGCGTGCCCCTCGCCACACACAGGTCCCCCGCGCGGGTCGCGCTCTTCACTGCAAGTCCGTACTCGTCGTACCGCTTTACAGCGGAGCTCCTCGCTTGCGGGCTTTCCGTTGCGATCGCTCACGCAGCACCTGCCTGCTCCGCACCGGTACCTTTGCCCCATGCGTTCGTTCGGTTCCATCATTGCACTATGCTTCGGGTTCTCCCTATGTGCGCAGCCCATGGACAGCATTCACGTGTACAAGCGCGTGCCAGCCGGGGCCTATACATCAGCCAACGCGAATGCGCTTGCGTGGCAGCTACACCGGAGCGATGCACCGCACCGCACATTAAAAGGCTCCGAACTGGATGTTGTTCGCGAGGCTATGGACGAATACCGTCCCCAGCGGCACATCTATGGTACGCTGTCGGACCTAACGCACGTGGCCATGGCCTTCAGCGGCGGCCGGCCGGTGGCGTTCGGTGTATCGGATGATCTCGGACGGGTGATCAACTTCACGGCACGCACGGAGTACCGCATCTCCACGTGGAGCCAGCACCTCACCGTGCGCGCTTTGCTGAGCCGTTTGTTAGTGGAGTAGGGTTCCGCGGATCATCGATCGCGTCGTACGGCTCCTTGGTCAGCACCTAATGCCACACGCCATGCCAGCATTGCAGAGATCGCCGTCATGGGTGTGAAGATCAACGTCTCGCGTTGGTCAAGAGCGAACACGTTCCCTACCGTGTTCAGGACGAAGAGCAGCGTGATCACCCATGCGCCGTAGTGTCCGATCCACTGGGTCTTCTTGCCGATGATCCGCATCCTTACAAGCACCGCCGCGATCATCACCAGTAGGAAGGTCAAGGAAACGAGCGCACCTACTGTGCGTTCTTCAGGGTTGTTCAACCGGCCACCCCACACCATTTCCGTGGGGATATAGCCGGCGAATACGACGAGTTGGAACACGCAAGCCGCGCCCAGCAGCACCAGTAGGGCCCGCGCCGCGGTCCGGAACGGTATCAGGCGGCTCAAGCGAATAGGCGGTTTAAGGTGTGAGGCGGAAGAACGGGCAGCTCGTAGTGGCTTACCCCTTCATCGCAGCTTCCACCATGTTCTTGCTGCCGATGTACAACGGACAACGTTGGTGCAGTTCGGTGGGCTTCAGGTCCAGGATGCGCGCTGTGCCATCCGTAGCCAAGCCACCGGCCTGCTCCACGATCATCGCCAGCGGGTTCGCCTCGTAAAGCAAACGCAGTTTCCCCTGGGGCGATTTCGTTGTAGCCGGATAGAGGTAGATGCCGCCCTTCATCAGGTTGCGGTGGAAATCAGCCACGAGGCTGCCGATGTAACGCGCGCTCATCTTCTGCTTCTTGCACCCATCGATGTAGTTGCGCACGCCATCGCTGAAGTCGTAGAAGTTGCCTTCGTTCACCGAGAAGATCTTGCCATCTTCTGGCGTGGTCATGTGTGGGTGGCTCAGGCAGAAGGTGCCGATGCTGGGGTCCAAGGTGAAGCCGTTCACGCCGTGGCCAGTGGTGTACACGAGCATGGTGCTACTTCCGTATATGATGTAGCCCGCCGCCACTTGGGCGGTGCCGGGTTGCATGAAGTCATCCATCGTTGCCTTGTCGCCGGTGCTCACGCGCCGATAGATGCTGAAGATGGTACCGATGCTCACGTTCACATCGATGTTGCTGCTGCCATCGAGCGGATCCATCGTCACCACATACTTGCCGCCGTTATCGAAGTGCACGATCTCGTCGTTCTCTTCACTGGCCACGGCGCACACCATGCCCTGGCTTTTCAGCAAGCGGATGAAAAGGTCGTTGGCATACACATCCAGCTTCTGCTGTTGTTCCCCTTGTATGTTCTCGCTACCCTGCGCCCCGAGGATCTCTTCCGCAAGGCCTGCCTTGTTCACTTCGCGGTTCACCATTTTTCCTGCTAGCCGGAAGCTGGTGAGCAGCTGGCTGAGTTCGCCCGTTGCATAGGTGAATTCGTGCTGACGTTCGGTGATGAATTCGGCGAGGGTCTTGATCTGGGCCATGGAATGCGACCTGCTGAAGTGCGGTCGGTCGTGCAAAGATCGTTCAATCGTTCATTTGCACCATGAAAGTCGTCATTCGCCGCGCTGAACCCCGCGATGTGCCCCGGATGCTCGAGCTGGTGCATGAACTGGCCGTGTTCGAACGCGCACCGCAAGAGGTCACGGTGAACGTAGAGCAGATGCGCGATGCGGGTTTCGGCCCGGATCCCGTCTGGGTGGGCTGGGTGGCCGAGTCCGAAGGCGTTATCGTAGGCATGGCCGTTTGCTACGAAAGGTACTCCACGTGGAAGGGTCGCAGGCTTTATCTGGAGGACATCGTGGTCACCGAAAGCGCGCGTGGCATGCGCATTGGTGAAAAGCTTTTTCGGCAATGCGCCGCCTACGCTGTGGAACAAGACCATAGCGGCATGCTCTGGCAGGTATTGGATTGGAACGTGGATGCCCAGCGGTTCTACGACCGTTTCGGTGCCCACTACGCCAAGGAGTGGTGGAACGGTTCGCTGGAGAAGGAAGCGCTGATCGCATTGACCACCGACCGTTAGCCCGTGACCGGACATGCAGGTTGTTCCGCATCTTCGCGCCCGAAATCAAATTCGGGGGGGGATGAAAGTCTTCAAGTTCGGGGGGGCCAGTGTGAAAGATGCCGCTGGGGTGCGCAACGTCGCCGAGGTGCTCAAGCACTTCTCATTGGATGATCTGATCGTGGTGGTGAGCGCCATGGGCAAGACCACCAACGCCTTGGAAGAGGTCGTGTGGGCCTACACCTACGGCCGCGACGCTTCTGCGAAGGTGGATGAGCTCGAAAGCAGGCATCTGCTGGTACTGGGTGAAGTCGCGCCGGACGATGCCGCCTCGCGCACTGCATTGGAGGATCAGTTCCATGCGTTGCGTTCCATCTTGGAACAACCGCTGAGCCAGGAGGTGGATCACTACTACGACCAGATCGTGGCTTTCGGCGAACTGTGGAGCACCTTGGTGGTGAGCGCACATCTGAACGCCGCAGGGATCACCAACGGGTGGGTCGATGCACGCACCATCATCCGTACCGATGCCCGTTATCGCGCCGCGAACGTGGATTGGGACGTATCGGCGCAACAAGCGCACGGGTTACTGGAAAAGGCTCCGAAGAAACCGTCGCGCATCGTGACACAAGGTTTCATTGGCCGCACGAAACACGGGTCGACCACCACGCTCGGCCGCGAAGGTTCCGACTTCAGTGCCGCCATCTTCGCTTACCTGCTCGATGCCGAGAGCGTCACCATCTGGAAGGATGTGCCCGGTATGTTCAACGCCGACCCGAACCGGTTCCCGAACACGCGACTGCTGGAACACATAAGTTACAAAGAAGCGATCGAGCTCAGCTATTTCGGGGCCAGCGTGATCCATCCACGGACGTTGCAGCCGTTGCAGCGCAAGCACATCCCGTTATACGTACGTTCGTTCATCGATCTGAAAGCACCCGGCAGTGCCATCAGCGAGGCCACCGATCACGACACGTTGATCCCGTCGTTCATCGTCAAGCCGAACCAGTTGTTGGTCAGTGTCACTCCGCGCGACCTCAGCTTCATCGTGGAGGAGAACCTCGGCGAGATCTTCAAGCTGTTCGCCAAACGCAATGTGCGGATCGACCTCATGCAGAACAGCGCCGTGGCGTTCACGGTGGCTGTGGAGGATACGCCGCGTTCACGTGCGCTGATCGAAGAGTTGCGCAACGATTACGAAGTGCTCTACAACGACGGCTGCGAACTGGTCACCGTACGCCATTTCGACGAGCCTACGCTGGCTGTGCTCACCGAGGGCAAACGTATCCTGATCGAACAGCGGAGCCGCGCCACCGCGCGCTACGTGACCAAAGCAGTCTAGTCCCGGACTAGTTTCGCGCCATGTTCCCACTTCGTTTTTTCGCGCGGATCCCTTCCTTGCTCGTCCTGCTCGCGCTATTCTCGCACCACCTCCCGGCGCAGGTTCCTCCGGCACCGGAGAGCCCGGAAGCCATCAAGGCGGCGATGGTTCAGCACAAGAGCGCGATCGTGTTGGCCGATTCCACAAAGGACATCGAGCGTGCGATCAGCCTGCGCATGGCGCTCGCAGCGTTAAGCAAGCTAAAGGATGCACAGACGTTGTACGAGGCCGCCGTCCAGCTAGCGGATAGCGCTGACCGCACCGAAGATGAATTGGCTGCTCGGAAGGCCTTGGCGCGCACCTTGGCGGTTCGTGGGCAGATGAAACAAGCCTACGAAGAGGCCATGCGCCTAGGCGACAAGAGCACGGAATGGATGGCACAACAAGCGGAAGTTTCCGGTGCGAAGGCCGATGCATTGGTGCAACGCGCAGCCTTGGAACGGGATAGTTTGTCGGTACTGGCCGACGCGGGCCGACGTGAAGCGGAGATCCGGATCAACGAGGCGAACGAGAACGCGGAGTTCTGGATGATCGTCGGTGCAGCTACCATCGCGGTGGCGTTGATCGCACTGGTGATCGTGGTGCTGATGAACGGTCGTGTCTTACGCCGTCAACGAACGGAGATGGAAGGACTTCGTGCTGACCTGAACGCGCTTGCCGCTCGGTCGCAGAATAAAGTGCGCGAACAGACTTCACCCACGGTGGTGTCGCCGCCATCCACTGTGGCACCACCTTCTCCGCCCGTGGTTCCACTGGGGCCTTCTGTCGCCCAGGATCCGGTGCTGGAAGCCATGTTCCGCAAGCAGGCTCCGGAGCGGTTGGCCACGTTGCGTGATGCCCGTTCGCGCGCGGACCATGGCAAAGTGCAGCGCGTGGTACACACCTTGAAACCGCAGCTGGTCAACTTCGATTCGGCATTTGCGCCGCTCTGTGCCCGCATCACCGATCCGGCGGCACCACAAGGCGCAACATGGCAGGCGGATCTGGATGTGCTGGAAGCCGGGATCGCGCGGATCCTCGGCTGAGCGCTCATTCCCTGTTCTCCATGATCGCCATCACGCGATCCGGATAGTCGCTGATTATGCCATCCACGCCGAGGTTCAGCATGCGGCGGATATCGGCGGGTTCGTTCACCGTCCACACGACCAGTTCCATCTCTTTTTCGCGTACAGCCTTCAAGAGCGTTTCGTTGGCTGCGACGAAATGTGGGCTATAGATCTGCGGCACGAACGTGAGCCTCGAAAGCGCGGCTTCCAACGTGCTGCCATCTTCCACGAGGTATGCCATCACGATCTCCGGCCGCTCCGCGTGGATGGTCTCCAGAACAGCTGGGTCGAAGGACTGAAGCAGGCAACGATCGGTGATGCCCAATGAATCCAGCGCATTGATCACCACGCGTGCGAGCACATCCGGTGCTGGTTGGAACACGCCGTACCAAGAAGGATCGCTCTTGATCTCGATATTGAACGAAGGCAAGGCGACACCGCTCATCAGCGCGTGTTCGTCCACCACATCGATCAGTTCGGCCAGCGTGGGCTTATGCGTATCGCGTTGGTCTTGTTCCGGGTAGTCCGGGTTCTCCAAGGATCCGCAGTCGAACTGGCGGATCTCCCGCGCGCTCATCGTGTAGAGGTTGAAGCTGCGCTCGTTCTCGGGTGTTATCGCCTCATCATCCGGGGTTATGCACAGGTCGTGTCGCATCCACGGTTCGTGGGAGATGATCAGTTGGCCATCCGCGCTCAACACCACATCCATCTCCAGGTAATCGCAGCCGAGTTCGGTGGCCTTCAGGAACCCGGGCAAGCTGTTCTCCGGCAACAATCCACGGCAGCCGCGGTGGCCGTGGATATCGGGGTGAAGGTTCTTCTGGGGCATGCAGGCGGAGAGGATCAAGGCGCAGGCGATGGTGCGGAGCTCAGGTCGTAGCATGCGGAAAGTGATGGAGGATCTTGGTGGCGAGCACATCGGCCATCTTGAACTTGCCTTCGTGGGTGACGCCGGCGATGTGTGGGGTCAGCAAGACACGATCGTGGTGCATCAGGCGATGCTGTGTCGTTTGGTCGTTAGAAGGATCGAGACCATCAAGTTCCGGCTTCTCGAATTCCAGCACGTCCAATGCAGCGGCGATCACACGGCCGTCATCGATAGCGTCGAGCAGTGCTTTCGTATGCACCACACCACCTCGTGAGGTGTTCAGGAACCACGTGGGTTTCTTCAGTCGGTTGAAGAATGCTGCGTTCGCGAAATGCTGGGTTTCAGCTGTCAGTGGAAGGTGCAGGCTTATCACATCGCTCTCGTCGAGCATCTGGTCGAGGCCGCATTCTTCGATCCCTGCACGGCTGAACCCGCTCTTGTATTTATCGTGGCCGAGGATGCGCACCCCGAAACCACGCAGCTTCTCCGCGAAAGAACTTCCCATCTGCCCGAAGCCGATGATGCCGACGGTCTTTCCACGCAGGTCAGTTCCGCGCAACGCTTCACGCGGCCACAGCCCGGCGCGCACGGACATGTTCGCATGCACGAGCGATTTCATCAAGGCGAGCAGCAACATCACGCAACTCTCACCCACGCCGTCGCGGTTGCCTTCCGGCGAGTTCAGGACCATGATGCCCTTTTTGCGGCAGTGGTCCACATCGATGTTCTCCAATCCAGCGCCCACGCGTGCGATGAAACGCAGTTCAGGTGAACGGTCGATCACGTCGGCATCCATCCGGCGGCTGCGCACCACGATACCATTCAAGGTTCTGCGCAGCGCTTCCTGCTCGTTGCCCGAGAGTGAATGCATGGCGATGCAGGTGTGCCCGGCGCGTTCCAAGCGTTGAGCGAGGATCGGATGGACCGTGTCGATGAAGCCGATGCGCATCGGTCAAGAGAGCATAGCGTACATCAAATGCCCCACCGTGAAATAGGTGAGCAGACCGAAGATGTCGTTCAGCGTGGTCACGAAAGGACCAGTGGCCAAGGCGGGATCGATCTTCAAGCGATCCAGCAACAACGGGATCACCGTGCCGAACATGGCGGCGGTCAGGATCACGGTGAAGAGCGCGATGCTCACGGTGTAGGTGAGGGCCTGGGTTTGTTCCAAGGCGAAGTTGATGGCGAAGATCACTGCGCCGCAGACGAACGCCGTGATCAAGGCCACGCGTAGTTCCTTCCACATGCGTGTGCCCAGGTTCAAGTTCGCCATGGTGCCGGAGGCCAAGCCTTGCACCACGATCGCGGAGGATTGAACACCCACGTTGCCCGCCGTAGCAGCGATCAAGGGCATGAAGAACGCCATGGTGGGATCGATGCGCAGCTGTCCTTCGTACTGGCCGATGATCCGCGAAGTGACGATACCTCCGGCGAGGCCGATGAGCAACCACGGCAAACGCGCGCGCACTTGCACCAGCGGACTATCGGTCGCATCCACGTCTTCGCTGATACCGCTGGCGAGCTGGTAATCCTCGGTGGCCTCTTCGCTCATCACGTCCATCACGTCATCGAAGGTGATGCGGCCAACGAGCACGCCGCTCTTGTCCACCACGGGAAGCACCACCACGTCGTACTTCTTCATCCGGTTCACCACTTCCTCCACATCGGTCTCCACGGCCACCGAGAACACCTCCGTTTCGGCGATGTGCTTGATCAAGGTGCGCGTGCTCTCGGCGTTGAAGAGCAGGTCTTTCAACGGAAGGATACCGCAGAGCCGTTCGTCTTTGTCCACCACATAAACGGTGTACACGTGCTCTACTTCTTGCGCTTGGCGGCGCATCTCCACGATCGCGCGTGCCACGGTCCATTCGGTGCGCACGCTGATCAGCTCCTTCGCCATCAGCGCTCCGGCCGTTCCTTCGTCGTAGGTGAGGAGTTCTTCGATGTCCTCCCGCTGCTCCTGGTCCTCCAACAGCGCGATCACCTCGCGTTGTTTGTCCTCGCTGAGGTCGCCCATCACGTCGGCGGCATCATCGGAGTCGATGTGCTCCAACACGTCCTCGGCGATCTCGCGGCTAGTGAGCGAGTTCAGCAGGTCTTCGCGCAGGTCCTCATGCAGTTCCAGCAGCACGTCGGCCGCTTCTTCCGATTCTAGGAGGCGGTACACGTACACCGCATCATCCAGATCGAGCCGATCGATGATCGCACCTATGTCCGCCGGATGCAGATCCGCGAGCAACGCCTGGATGGCGGAGTCGCGCCCTTGGGCCACGTCGTTCCGTAGCTGATCCAGTTGCGGTTTGGTGAGGTCGATGGACATCGCGGAATGCCTACCGTGTGAAGCGGACGAGCTTTTTCGGCAGGCGCGAAGCTACGAAGACGGCTAGGGCGAGGCTAGGGCTTGCAGGCCAAGGTCAACGCGATGAAATCGGCGACTGAAAGTTGTTCCGCACGTTGGCCCGCATATTCTGCTGGAACGCCGTTTGGCAGGCTGGGAAAGCCTTTCAGCGCATTGTGCAAGGTCTTCCGGCGTTGGTTGAAGGCCTGTTTCACCACACGTGTGAAAAGCGCTTCATCGCACGGCATGGAAAGGGTGCTGTTGCGCCGCATACGGATCACGGCACTGCGCACCTTCGGCGGAGGGATGAAGGCATCCGGTTCCACTACGAAGAGCACTTCCATATCATACCATACCTGGGCGAGCACGCTGGTGATGCCGTATGCCTTGTTGCCGGGACCGCTGCAGAAACGATCGGCCACTTCCTTCTGGAACATGCCCACCAGCTCGGGGAACCGGTCGCGGTGTTGGATCACCTTGAAGACGATCTCCGTGCTGATGTTGTACGGGAAGTTGCCGATAACGGCGATCTGGCCTTCTGTGATGGAGTCGGGATCCATTTGCAGGAAATCGCTTTCGCGCACTTCAAGGTCGGGGTAGCGGTTCGCGAGGTAACGCACCGATTCTTCGTCCACTTCGTAGGCCACCAATTTCTTGTCCGGCAGCCCGACGAGGTGTTGCGTCAAAGCACCTGTTCCAGGGCCCACTTCGATCACGTGCTGGTATCCACCGTGCCCGGTCAAGCTTTCCGCGATGCGCTGCGCGATGCCTTCCCCTTTCAGGAAGTGCTGGCCGAGGTGCTTCTTCGCGCGGACGTACATCAGCTGGTGTGCATCACTTCCAACAGGGTGCGGAAGGCCGCGAATTTCCCGCCGTAGCGCTTCTGCGTTTCGGCCTGCAGGCGCGGCGCGTGTTGGTCGCGGTAGCGCTCGTAGGTGGCCATGTCCGCGCAGGTGTACTGCACGGCGTAGGTGATGCCACCTTCATCTTCGGCGAGCACACGGCAGATGCGGCTATCGAGGAACATGCCTGTGGCCATCACATCAGGGATGTGCGTGTGCTTCATCCATTCCAGCCATTCCGTGTGAACGTCGTTGTCCACGTTGAGGGTGACGTTGTAGATGATCATGGATGGGGCGAAGGCGCTGGTGGTTCAGGTGGTGCTTCGAGGTTGTCGCCGCGCAACTTGCGGAAACGATCGCGCGCCTCGGGAACGAAGATGCTGCCTGTCTGTTCGAAGAGCAAGCGTTGGTAGAACTCCTTGGCCTTGTCGTTGTTCTTCAACCGGTCCTCGTACAATTTGCCGAGGTCGAGCAGCGCATTGTCCACTAGGATGTCCAGCGGATAGAGCTCGAGCAACTTGGTGAGGTGCGTGGCGGCTTCTTCGTAGCGGTGGCGTGCATAGGCGATGCGGTAGCGTTCGAAGAGGATGTCATCACCCAAGGAATGGCCGGGATAGGCCGCATCCAGCGAATCGAGCACGCCGAGCGACTCATCATACCGGTGTTGGTACCGCAGCAATTCCGCACGGGCGAAGTAGCTCAACGGCACACTGTTGCTGTCGAGCCCGAGGTTGTCCGTGATGCGCAGGGAAAGTTCCATGGCATCGTTCGCGATCAGTTTGCTCGTGCTGGATTTCAACACTTCCAGTTGCCCTTGTGCCCACAGGAAATCACCGGAGTAGAACGAGACCTTGGCGTTGCGCAAGCGGGCCTCATGCCCGAGCATGTCGTACTTGAAATCGAGGTCCACTTGGGAATAGAGCAATGAAGCCTCCCAAACGTTCCCGGCCAGAAGGTGTACATCGCCGAGGTCGAGTTTCAGTTGTGCTTTCGTCTTAGGGTCGATGGTCGGATGCGCGATCCCCTCTTCCAACAAGGCCACCGCACCGGCATTGTCGTTGAGGTAATACGCCTTCAGGTGCGCACGATCGCGCAGCATGTCGATGGTGGGTTGGCCTAGGCCGAGTTCCGTGAGGGTCGATGCTGCGCGTTGGTCGAGATCTTGCAATTCCAGGAGCGCTGGTTCTGCTTGATCGGTCAATTGCTCGTACCGTGCGCGTACGGATCCGATGCGTGCTTGCACGTAGTTGGCATCGTTGCGCCCCAGGTTCAGCACATGTTCGTAACACTTGAACGCCGTGGAGTGGTCGTCGTTGGCCAGTGCGATGCGGGCCAGTTCCATCAAACGTGTACCACCTTCATCGAAACGCTTGTCCATGGCCTTGCTCTGCACGAAGGCCGAATTCAAGTCCTTCTGTTGGATGTACATCCAGATGAGCAGTTCGGGGTAGATGGTGCGCTGCGGATCCTTCTGGATACGACGCAGCAGTTCAACGCGCAGTACCTCCGACCGTTCATCCGCCACGGCGAAGTCGATGGATCGCGAAAGGGCGTTCTGCACCGCTTGGATGTAGCCTTCGTTCACGGCGAGCAGGTCCATGTAGGCGCTCACCATTTTCGGGATGTCGCCTTTCGCTCCGTAGAGCCCGGCGATCTCGTATGCGAAGCCTTGTCCATCGGAGAGCATTCGGCCACCGCGTTCGTAAGCCTCCAGCGCCCGATCCGTTTCGTTGGCCTGTTGGAACGCTTGTGCCACTGCGCGGATGCTGTTCTGGTCACCGCGCATCTGTTTCAGCGCTTTGTCGTATTCCTTGTTGGCCTTATCTGTTTGCCCGGCGGCTTTGTACACACCACCGAGGTCTATGATGTACTTCGGGTCACCGTTGGCGCGGCGCATCTGGTCCTTCACGAGTTTCTCCGCACCTTCCAGATCGTTCAGTGCGGTATAGCTCTTCAGCAGTTGCTCGTAGTAGAACGCCGAGGGTTGTTTGCGGTGAAGCTTCTCGTAATAGAGGATCGCCTTCGTGTAGTCGCCTTGTTGGAAATACTGCGCAGCGAGTTGCTCATCGGTTCCCGGCTGTGCGAACGACAACGTTGGTGTACCCATCAAGAGCACGAGCAGGAGTAGGAGCCGGGTGCTTTTCATCGGGTGCGACGTTTCTGTAGGGTGTCCACGAGCAGGCTGTCCACCTGCAATTGCCGTTCCAACGCGTGCTGGGTGGATCGGTAGTTGGTGATCACCTCAAGAACCCTGTTCTCGATGGTGGCGACCGCAGTGGCTTCGTTGGCCAAGGCGTGGGCGCCCTCTTCTTCCGCCAGTGCAGCAGTTGAGAGGTCCTGCTTCAGTTGTTTTAAACGAACAGTCCCTTTGGCGGCAGCCTCCGAAACGTTCCGGTGATCCGTGGCCCGGCGTGATGCTTCGCGTAGTTGCACGAACTGGTCGCCCAAGGTGGAGGCGTTGGTGCGGTCCAGCGTATCCGCGAAGCGCTGGAGGAACAGCACCCTGTTCGCTTGCAGGATGGAGTCCGCTGCGGCATAGTGCTGCGTGTCCAGTTCGTTCAAGGTGAGTCGTACGGCGTCCAATGCGGTGATCAAACTATCCACGGCGGCTATCTGTCGCGGATCGGCGGCACGGCGGCACGAGACCGTTGTGCATGCGATCAACGCGATGACGGCTGCGAACAGTATGGAACGCATTATTTGGTGATCATGGCGAAGCCCGTGTAGGGTTGAAGGGCTTTCGGTATGCGGATACCTTCGGGCGTTTGGTTGTTCTCCAACAGTGCGGCCACGATGCGTGCCAAGGCGAGCGCGCTGCCGTTCAAGGTGTGGGCGAGCTTCGGCTTCTTGTCGTCGGTGTTGCGGTAGCGCAACTTCAACCGGTTGCTCTGATAGGTCTCGAAGTTGCTGATGGAGCTCACTTCCAACCAGCGCTTCTGCGCTGCCGACCACACTTCCATATCGTAAGTGAGGGCGCTGCTGAAGCCCATGTCGCCACCGCAGAGCAGCAGTTGGCGGTAGGGTAGTTCCAGAGCGCGCAGCAGGCCTTTCACGTGCTCCACCATTTCCTCCAGCACGGCGTAGCTGTTCTCGGGCTTTTCGATCCGCACGATCTCCACTTTGTCGAACTGGTGTACTCGGTTCAAGCCGCGCACGTGTGCACCGTAGCTGCCCGCTTCGCGCCGGAAGCACGGCGTGTAGCCTACCATCTTGATCGGTAATTGTGCCGCCTCCACGATCTCGTCGCGGTAGAGGTTGGTGATCGGCACTTCCGCCGTGGGGATCAGGTACAGACCATCAGCGGTAGCGTGGTACATCTGGCCTTCTTTGTCCGGCAACTGGCCTGTGGAGAATGCGCTTTCGGCATTGACCATGTGCGGCGGGATGATCTCGCGATACCCGGCTTCGGTGGCCTTGTCCAGGAAGAAGGCGATGAGTGCGCGTTGCAGTTTCGCGCCTTGTCCGCTGTAGACCGGGAAGCCCGCACCGGTGATCTTCACGCCGAGGTCCATATGGAGGAAGCCATATTCCTCACCCAGTTCCCAATGCGGTTTGGCATCGGCACCCAGTTCGGGGATCGCGCCTTCCTGCATCACGGTGATGTTCTCTTCCGGCGTGCGGCCAGCGGGCACCTTCGCGCTCGGGGCATTGGGAATGGTACACAGGTGATCCTGTAGCGCCTTCTCCGTGGCTTCCAACTTCTCTTTCAGCGAAGCCGTTGCGGCCTTCAGGTCTGTGGTACGGGCGCGCGCGGTTTCCGCTTCGTCCTTCTTACCGGCCTTCATCAGGTCGCCGATGGTGCGGCTCAGGCCGTTCAGCTCCGCGAGGCGAGCGTCAAGGTCCGTTTGTGTGGCACGACGGAGGTCGTCCAATTCACGGGCGGTATCCAACAGTGCTTTCGCATCGATGTTGCGCTTGGTGAGGCGTTGTTCGGCCTCTTCACGTTGCTCGCGCAGGAAATTCAACTCCAGCATATCCGGGACGGGTGTTCGGGTGGTAGGTAAAGGTAGCGGGGGAAGTGGGCTGCGGCCGTGATGGTGCCGTGTGCGGCCAACGAAAAAGGCCTCCCCGAATGGACGGGAAGGCCTTTCGGTAGAGGATGTTCGCTTAGTTCTTGGACTCAGCAGGGAGCACGCTCACCACGCTGCGGTCGCCACGCTTCTTCTGGAAGGTGACCACGCCATCAGCCGTAGCATACAGGGTGTGGTCCAAGCCGATACCCACGTTACGGCCGGGGTGGTGCTTGGTACCGCGCTGACGCACGATGATGTTGCCTGAGATGGCCGTTTGACCACCGAACAATTTGATGCCGAGACGCTTCGAGTGCGATTCGCGACCGTTCTGGGTACTGCCTTCACCTTTCTTGTGTGCCATAGCTTATGGGGATGTCATTCCGGGCTTGCCCCGGAATCTCGTTGGGTCTCGGGTTACTTCTTGTCGTCTTTCTTGGGAGCGGCCTTCTTGGCTGCTGCTTTCTTGGGCGCTGCTGCTTTGGCCGGTGCTGCTTTTTTGGCGGCTACCTTCTTGGGAGCTGCTTCTTTCGCGGCGGTCGCTTTGGCGGCGTTGGTCTTCGCTTTTGGAGCGGCATTGCGTTCTACACGTGGGGCAGGAGCGGTGCTCTTGCTCGCGTCGAACTTCTCGCCTTTTCCCAGGATCGCTTCGATCCACAGCTCGGTGAGGTACTGGCGGTGGCCGTTCAGCTTCTGGTAGCCCTTGCGGCGCTTCTTCTTGAATACGAGTTCCTTGTCGCCCTTGCCGTGGTTGAGGACCTTCGCGCTGATGCGGAAACCGTCCACCTTGGGGGTGCCCACGTTAATGGTCTTGCCATCGCTCACGAGCAGGACGTTATCCAGTTCTACGTGCTTACCTGCCTCAGCTTCCAGGCGATGGACTTTCAGCTTCTGGCCCTTGCTCACTTTGAACTGCTGGCCGGCGATATCAACAATGGCGTACATGGTCTTTCCTCGGAAATGGGCTGCAAATGTAGTGGATCGTATGGAACTGACAAGCCCCGGTTGAAAAGGCGTAAGTGCCTGTCCAGCCGGGGCTTGTGGATCTTCGGGCAGAAAGTGGGGCCGATCAGAGCTTGAAAGCCTTCTTCACCACACCCAACGCGTTCAACTCTTCCCAAGGGAACAGCTTCACCTTCACCTTCTTGGTCTTGCCAGCGCTTGAGAAGGTCTTCTCCACCACTTTGCTCTCGCGGCCCATGTGTCCGTAGCTCGCGGTTTCGCTGTAGATCGGGGTGCGCAATTTGAAGCGCTTCTCGATGAAGTACGGCTTCATGTTGAATTCCGGCAGTGCGGCGATCGTGTTGGCGATGGCACCGTCGTTCATCTTCACTTTGCTGGTGCCGTAGGTGTTCACGTAAAAGCCGACCGGCTCGGCGACACCGATGGCGTAAGCGACCTGTACAAGCACTTCATCGCACACACCGGCTGCGACCAGATGTTTGGCAACGTGTCGCGCGGCATACGCTGCACTACGGTCCACTTTGCTCGGGTCTTTTCCGCTGAAGGCACCACCACCGTGCGCACCTTTTCCACCGTAGGTATCCACGATGATCTTGCGACCCGTGAGGCCGGTATCGCCATGCGGACCACCGATCACGAACTTGCCGGTCGGGTTGATGTGATAAGCGATGTCCTTGCCGAAGAGGGCTTGCACGCGCTTGGGCAATTGTTTCATCACACGCGGCACGAGGATCTCGATGATATCCTTCTTGATCTTCGCGAGCATCACAGGCTCCTTATCGAAGTCGTCGTGCTGGGTGCTTACCACGATGGCGTCGATGCGCAGTGGCTTGCCGTTGTCGGCGTACTCGATCGTCACCTGGCTCTTCGCGTCGGGGCGCAGGTACGGCATCTTGCTGTTCTTCTCGCGGCGGATGGTGGCGAGTTCGCGCAGCAACATGTGGCTCAGCTCCAGTGGCAGCGGCATGTAGTTGTCCGTGTCGCGACAGGCATAACCGAACATCATGCCTTGGTCGCCAGCACCTTGCTCTTCGGGGTTCTTGCGCTCCACACCTTGATTGATGTCCGGGCTTTGCTCGTGGATCGCGCTGAAGATGCCGCAGCTGTTGGCCTCGAACATGTACTCGCTCTTGGTGTACCCGATCTTGCGGATCACCTCGCGGGCGATCTCCTGCACATCGAGATAGGCCTTGCTCTTCACTTCACCGGCGAGCACCACTTGGCCCGTTGTCACCAACGTTTCGCACGCCACTTTGCTGGTGGGATCGAAGGCGAGGAAGTTGTCGATCAATGCATCGCTGATCTGGTCGGCGACCTTATCAGGGTGGCCTTCGCTAACGGACTCGGAGGTGAAGAGGTATGGCATGTTGTGAATTCGAGGGTGCAAAGGAAGCAGTTCCCTCGGGACCGGCAAGATCCAAGTGGTTGTGGAAAACGCATGATCGCGGGGCGCTGGTCGATGTGGTACAGGACCCTTCCTTTGCGGCATGCTAATGAACATGCTCTCCACCTTACGCGCGACCGCGCTTTCCGGTTTGCTTCTCAGCGCTGCAACATCGACCACTTCAACCGCGCAGACCTTCAATATCGGTGACAAGATCGTCGGGCTCAGCATCGGTGTAGGCGGCAATTATTCCGCGGGCAGCACCTATTCGTCACAGACACCTGCCTTGGGTATCACCTACGAGCAGGGCGTTACCGACCTCGGGCCTGGGGTGCTCGGCATCGGCGGTTACCTGGGGTACAAGAGCCTCTCCGCGAAGACCGATTACGTCTTCGGTCCCTCCCGCTACAATTATGACTGGACGTGGAACTACCTCATCATCGGTGTGCGTGGGGTTTGGCACTACAACGATTGGCATAGTGATGACAAGCTGGACACCTACGGCGGATTGATGCTGGGGTACAACATCGTTTCCTTCAAGGACAAGTCGGTCTATCCGGCCAACTACCCGGCCTACAGGTATAATTCTGTCAGCGGCATCGGCCTCACGGGATTTTTGGGTGCCCGGTATTGGTTCAGTGAGAACTTGGGTGCGCAGGCCGAACTGGGTTACGGCATCAGCGTGCTCAGCTTGGGGGTTTCGCTCAAGCTGTGATCGAGGCTTCGGCGGACCGATCAGGATGAGCGAGTAAGCTCCTTGAAGACATCCTCCAAGCCGCGCTCGATCTTCTGCAAGCCGAGCACTTGTAGTCCGTTGTCCACGGCGAAGCGGAACACGGCAGGCCGCACATCCACCGTTGCGGAGTGGGCGAGCAGCCAGGTGTTGGCCTGTTTGCGGTGGGCCTGTTGCACGCCACTGATGTTCAGCAGTTGGTTGGCAAACACCTCGCGATCGAATTCGACCTCCAGGGCTTCGCGCTGTTGTGTGCCGCTGCGCAAAGTGCTGGCCTTGTCGTCCGCCACCACCTTGCCCCGGTCGATGATGATCACCCGGTCGCAGATGGCTTCCACCTCTTGCATGATGTGGGTGCTCAGCATGATCGTCCGGCGTTCGCCGATGCGTTTGATCAGCGCGCGCACCTCCACGAGCTGGTTGGGGTCCAGGCCGCTCGTGGGTTCGTCCAGGATCAACACTTCGGGGTCGTGGATCATCGCCTGTGCCAGGCCCACCCGTTGGCGGTAGCCCTTGCTCAGCGCACCGATCTGTTTGTGTTGTTCAGGCCCTAGGCCCACCTGTTCGATCATCTCCTTCACGCGCGGCGCCCGGTTCTTCAACCCGTGCAAACCGGCCACCAGGTCCAGGTACTCCTTCACGTAAAGGTCCAGGTACAGGGGATTGTGTTCCGGCAGGTAACCCACGTTGCGCCGCACCTTCAGGCTGTCCTTCCCGGTATCGAACCCACAGACGGTGGCCGTTCCGCTGGAAGGTGGAATGAAGCACGTGAGGATCTTCATCATCGTGCTTTTCCCGGCACCATTGGGCCCGAGGAAGCCTACCACTTCGCCGGAACCCACGGTGAACGTGACCTCATCCAGCGCTTTCTGTGCGCCGTAGAGCTTGGTGATGCCGTTAACGGAGATCGACATGAGTGGTGCGAAAGTAACGTGGCTGCCAACAGTGGGAGCATGAGCACGGGCGCCGCCCCATCTTTGCGCCATGTCCAAGGGTCTCATCATGCGTTCCACCGGAAGCCGGTACCTCGTTCGCGCGGTGGATGGTTCGCTGCACGATTGTGTGGCACGCGGCAACCTGCGCATCAAAGGCTGGAAGAGCACCAACCCCTTGGCCGTTGGCGATCGTGTGGAATTCACCCGGCCGACGATGGGCGAGGAAGTGGGCTCCATCACC
The DNA here is from genome assembly GCA_002482775.1 of Flavobacteriales bacterium UBA7690. Taxonomy (GTDB): domain Bacteria; phylum Bacteroidota; class Bacteroidia; order Flavobacteriales_F; family PHOS-HE28; genus PHOS-HE28. The sequence goes on from DLGQ01000106.1 coordinate 70,628, forward strand.
GAACTGCACGACCGCACCAATTACATCGTGCGCAAGAGCGTGAACCTCTCGCACCACAAGCACGTGATCGCCGCGAACCTCGATCAGCTCTTCGTGTTGGTCACCGTGGCGCGGCCGCGCACTTCCTACGGCTTCATCGATCGGATGCTGGTGACGGCCGAGAGCTACCAAGTACCGGCGGTGGTGGTGGTGAACAAGGTCGATGACCTGGACGACAAGGAAGAGGAACTTCTGATCGATCTGGTGGATACGTACCAGGAGGCGGGCTACCGTGTGCTGATGACCGCTGCGCTGAAGGGCAAGGGCGTGAAGGAAGTGAAGGATTTGCTGGCCGGGAAGGTGACGCTCGTGGCCGGGCACAGCGGTGTGGGCAAGAGCACGTTGATCAACGCCATCGATCCGGAGCTGGACCTGTTCACCTTGGAGATCAGTGAGTCCAGCCAGAAGGGCCAGCACACCACCACCAACGCGGAGATGTACGAGCTGAAGACCGACGTGGAGACCGCGAGTCCTACGTTCATCATCGATACACCCGGCATCAAAGGTTTCGGGCTGGTGGACCTGGACGCGAGCCACATCGGCGATCAGTTCCCGGAAATGTTCCACCTGAAAGGCGACTGCCGGTTCAACGATTGCCTGCACAAGGACGAGCCGGGCTGTGCCATCCGCAAAGCGATAGAAGAAGGCGTGATCGCCGAAAGTCGATACAAGAGTTACATTGACATGTTGAACGGGGTGGAGGATGAGACCCCATACCGCACCGACTAGAATTGAACACCATGCGTAGCATCACCTTGCTGCTTCTGGCTTCGGCCATCGTCGCCTGTTCCGGAACGAAGACGGCCACGGCGCCATCCACCACCAGCGCACCTGCTTCAACGGATGCCACCGTGGAACTCGCACGCATGGGCAGCGATGCCGTGCTGTGGCAGAACGCCAGCGCGGAAGCGTACTGGATCTACAAGCAGGCGTACGAAGGAGCGCTCACCAAGATGATGTGGAACGTGGTGGAGCGATCGAAGGCTTACTTTGACGATGCGGTACGCCGTCCCATGGCCGTGATCGTGGATATCGACGAGACCGTGCTGGACAACAGTCCGTACCAGATCGAAGCCATCAAGAACGGCCGGACGTTCGACCAGGCTGATTGGAAAGTGTGGACGGACAAGGCGATCGCCAAACCTTCACCCGGTGCGTTGGAATTCCTGCTCATGGCGAAAGAGGCTTCCTGCGAGGTCTTCTACATCACCAACCGCGATGTGCGCGAGAAGGCCAGCACGTTGAAGAACTTGAACGATGCGGGTTTCCCCTTCGCTGACGACGCGCACCTATTGCTGATGGATGGCACCAGCGACAAGACCGAACGTCGCGCCCGCGTACGCGCCACACACGATGTGGTATTGCTGGTCGGTGATCAGTTGCGCGACTTCGACGAGCGCTTCAAGGACCGCAGCGTCTCCGATGGCAAGAACGTGGTGGATGCCATGGCGGACAGCTTGTCGAAATACTTCGTGCTCCTGCCCAACCCCATGTACGGCACCTACCGCGATGCCATCCACGGAAAGGGTACCGATGCGGAGAAGCAGCAACGGATGCAGGAGTGGTTCCAACGCAACGGCTACTAGTATGCGTGCCGTGGTGCAACGGGTAAGCGAGGCTGCCGTGGACATCGGC
>DLGQ01000106.1:72362-104179 GCA_002482775.1 Flavobacteriales bacterium UBA7690
CGGCCTGCTGGTGCTGCTGGGCATCGAGGTGGGCGACACCGAAGAAGACCTGGAGTGGCTCTGTGGCAAGATCGTCCGCCTGCGCATTTTCCCGGATCAAGAGGGCGTGATGAACCGCGATGTGCAGCAGGTGCATGGCGAGATCCTCGTGGTGAGCCAGTTCACACTGCAGGCCAGTACGGTGAAAGGCAACCGCCCCAGCTACCTCCGCGCGGCACGACCCGAAGAGGCCACGCCGCTCTACCTGCGTGCCAAGCAGCGCCTCGGCGAATTGCTGGGCCGGCCCGTACGTTCGGGTGAGTTCGGTGCCGACATGCAAGTACACCTGATCAACGATGGGCCTGTCACCATCATCATGGACAGCAAACTCCGCGAATGATGGATACCAACGAACCGATTGGCCGCCTGCAAGCCGAGGTGGACGCCTGGATAAAGACCACCGGCGTGCGCTATTTCGATCCGCTTACCAACATGGCCATGCTCAGCGAAGAGGTGGGCGAGGTGGCCCGCATCATGGCGCGGCGCTACGGGGAGCAAAGCGAGAAAGAGAGCGACAAAGCAAAGGACCTGGGCGAAGAATTGGCCGATGTGTTCTTCGTGGTGCTCTGTTTGGCCAACCAGACCGGCACGGATCTGCAAGGCGCTTGGGCCAGGGCGATGGAGAAGAAGACCAGCCGTGATGCTGACCGCCACCGCGACAATCCGAAGTTGGCATAGCCTTTGGATCAGCGCCAGCCGGTATTATTGCCACTTCATTTCCCCCAAGCCATGCATCGTCTGCGCTTTGCTCTTCCGATCCTCTTCCTCTTTTCATTGGCGATGAGCCTTTCCGCCCAAGAGGACCGTACCAAGATCAAGGTGCGTATGAGCGCCGATGCGGATGCCTCTGACCGGTTGATCGCTTCGCGCCTGATCCGCACCACCGAGAACAGCATCGTGGTACTGAAGGCCAAAGCAGTTGGTGTCAGTTTGATGATGATCCCGATCGTGGATCTGGAATACCGGCTGGACCTGTACACCATGGACAAGATGGAACTGGTGCGCTCCATCGAACCGAACCTGAGTTCCGCAGCGGGCCGCACGGCATTGGAGGACATCGTCATGTTCGGCGATAAACCGCTTTTGATCGCGAGCCAACGCTTGAAGGACGTGAAGAAGTTCCGCCTGCTGTGGCAAGAGTTCGATCCGCGTTTGACCAGGAACAATGCACCGTTGCAGGAATTCGCTTCCATCGATTATGAGAAGTCCACCAAAGGTTTTCCCTTCATGGGTGCGGAGGCTGCGCCGTTCGGGTTCGTCACCAAGCTCTCGCCGGATAGGACCAAGATGTTGATCTACAGCCCGGAGATGAGCACCGAGGACAAACAGGCCGTCCACTTCTTCATGGTGGTGAACGAGAACATGGAGCCGCTCTGGCAGCATTTCATCACCAGCGAAGTGAAAGGCACGCGCAGCACCTTGCTGGATGTGGAAGTGACCAACGATGGCACGGCCACCGCCTGGGTGAAGAACAAGTTCGGTAACCGCGACGTGAAGAAGGGCGTGGTAGACTTCGAGTCGCGCATCCACCGCATGAACGCCGAAGGGCAGACGGAGAACATCTTCAAGATGGAAGGCGCCGATTATCCCGTGGATGTGGACCTGCTCAGCCTGGCAGATGGATCTATGGTCTGTGCCGGGGTCTACGGATCGCTGGATGAGAAGAAGGACAAGACCCCTGGTTCGTTCATCGCCATTTGGGAAGCCGAGGGCGACCGTTTCGAGCAGCGCGGCCGGTTCGAGTTCCCCAAGACTGGTAAGAACGCGGACAAGATCTACGAGGAAATGGTCGTGGCGGACCTGCTCCGGGGAAGTGATGGGCGCTTCCACCTGGTAACGGAGGTGAGCTTCAGCTACCAAGCCACGGTGAGTTCGGGAACAGGCCCCTCGCGCACGGTCACCAAGTATGTCAATGGCGATATGATCGCACACTCCTTTGATGAGAAGGGCGAGATGCAGTGGATGAGCGTTCTACCGCGTTTCATCAATACCACCGCATACTACTTGGGGAATTCGCAGGCGGCGCTCTTCGAGGACCAGTTGCACATGCTGTTCATTGATGATGAGGACAACATTGAACGGCGCAAGAAGGGCGAACGTTTGGAAAAGGGCATCGATGCTAAGGATTGTCGAAGCATGATCGTGAGTTTCGACAAGGACGGGAAGTACCGCACCAAGATCGTCCTGGTCTCCGACAAGGATGCGGACTACCTCGCGGGTACCGGCATGTTCCAGGTGGACAAGGGTACCTATTTCACCTACGGTCAGCGGAAGCTCGGAACAAGCAAGCTGGTACCGGTGAAGGTGGAGTTCACCAAGGACACGAAGTGATCAGCGCTTCAGGCGTTCGATTATCGCCGCGCTCACGCGTTGGGTAGCTCCTGTGCGCTCGGCCACATAGTTCCGGGCGGCTTCGGATGCACGCTTCAAAGCTCCGTTGTCGCTGAGCAAGTGTTGCAGGACTTTACGTAGTTCATCGGCAGTGGAAACACTGAAGCCGGCACCCGCATCGATCAGTCCTTGGGCTTCGGCGAAACGTGCGTGGTTCGGTCCGAAGATCACCGGTTTCCCCCAGGCGGCCGCTTCCAACGTGTTGTGTATGCCACTGCCGAAACCGCCGCCCACGTAGGCGATGTCGGCATATTTGTAGAGGCGGGACAGGTAGCCCATCCGATCCACGAGCAGCGTGCGTGTTGCGGTGGTAAGCTGGTCATCGCTCCACTTCGCAACAGTTCGTGGGAACTGCTTTTCGATCGTTTCCAGATGTGCTTGCGTGATCTCGTGCGGCACCACCATGCACCGCGCCGAAGTGGTTGAAAGAGCCTGCACCAAAGCGCGTTCATCATCGGGCCAGGTACTCCCCGCCACGATCACCGGTGCTCCGTTGGTTCCACGGAAGGCAGCGGCCACCGGGAGGTCTTCATCCTTCGCCACGATCTGGCTCACACGGTCGAACCGTGTATCGCCGCTCACGTTCACGTTGCGCACCTCGATCCCGGCGAGCAATTCCCGGGAGGCTTCATCCTGCACGAAGAGCTGATCGAAACAGCGCAACATCGCGCGGTGCGCAGCGCCGTACCAGGTGAAGAACGGCTGCGAAGGCCGGAAGATGGCGCTTACCAGGTAGGTGGGAATGTTCGCTTCCTTCAATGCATGCAGGTGGCGGTACCAGAACTCGTACTTGATGAAGATGGCGGCTTTCGGTCGCACCAAGTTCAGCAAGCGTTCAGCGTTCGCGGCCGAATCCGGCGGCAGGTATTCCACGTGTGTCGCGAGCGGGAAGTTCTTGCGTGCCTCGTATCCACTGGGGCTGAAGAAGGTGATCAGCACGGGAAGGCCAGGGTGTTCGCGCACGATCGCCTCCAGCACCGGTCGCCCTTGTTCGAATTCGCCCACGCTGGCGCAGTGCATCCACAGGCAGCCTTGCAGCTGCGCCGACTTCGCTTCGAGCCGTTGCCACAGGTCTTTCCGGCCATCCACCCAAGCGCGCGCTTTGGGCACGAATGATGCCGCCAGTCTGATGCCGGTGTGGTAGAGCGCAGTGCCTAGGCTGATCAGCAAAGGCATCAATAGTAGTGGAAACGGGTGTCCTTCTTCTTGTAGACCGGCAGTGTCCACCCCGCGCGCAGGCCACTGAGCAGATCCAACCTGTTGGCCTTGTTGTACTGCTCGGTATCGAAGTTGAACGGACGTAGCGCTTCCGTAGCACCCACCATCAGCTCCAGGCCGAAATGGAAGTTGATGCGCCCCCGGTTGGCGAAGTGCTGGTAACCCAAGTAAAGCATTCCCGCAGGTCCTGCGGCCAACCGGTCATAGCCTTGGAGGTAGTCGTCCTCCAACTGTGGCACCAGGTTCTTCTGTGTCTGCACCCGGATCTTATGCCGCATGAAACCACCGCCCACTTTCAGGTGAAGACCGGAGTTCTTGTTCGGCCCGAAGACCGGGAAGATCCGGCCCGCCGTGGCGAAAACGGTCCACCCACGTTGGTACAGGAACACATCTGCCATTTCACCTTCAGCATCCACGATCTGTCCGGCGTTGTTCAGTACATTGCTCAGGATACCCGGTTCCACCACCTTGTTGCCGAACAGGAAGCTGCCTTCAGCACCCAAAGTGAAGTTGCTCTTCATCTTGCGGAAGGCCCCGATGCCGAGGTTGCTGTTGGTGCCGAAACGGTCGGCCATGTCGCCACCGGGCAGCTGTTGCGCATAGCTGGCTTGTACGGCCACCAACGCGATCGTGGAATCCTTGATATCCTGTGCCAGAGCGGGCACACAGACCACCGCGCAACAACAGAGCAGGTTCAAGAGCCGGGCGATCATGGGTGCCAAAGGTAGATGCTGGTCAATGCAGCCAAGGTGCCGGTCCTCTTGACGCGGTAGCCGTTGGTGGCTAGGGTGCGTGGTTATCTTCGCCCACCCTTTTCAGGGGGTTCCAGCAACTGATGAAACCCATCCAGATGGTCGACCTCGTCGGCCAATACCAGAAGATCAAGCCCGAAGTGGATGCTGCACTTCAACGGGTGATCGACAGCACGGCATTCATCAACGGCCCCGAGGTGAAGGAGTTCGAGAAGGAACTCGGCGCGTACCTAGGCGCGAAGCACGTGATCGGCTGCGCCAACGGCACCGACGCTTTGCAGATCGCCATGATGGCCTTGGGCCTGAAGCCCGGAGATGAGGTGATCACCGCATCGTTCACCTTCGTGGCCACGGTGGAAGTGGTGGGTCTTTTAGGTATCACGCCGGTGTTCGCCGATGTGCTGCCGGGTACCTTCAACCTGGATCCTGCCGACATCAAGCGCAAGATCACGCCGAAGACCAAGGCCATCGTGCCGGTGCATCTGTTCGGCCAAACGGCGGACATGGAAGCGATCATGGCCATAGCAAAGGAGCACGGCTTGTTCGTGATCGAGGACAACTGCCAAGCCATCGGCAGCGACTACACGTTCAGCGACGGGACCAAGCGCAAGAGCGGCACCATCGGCCATATCGGCACAACCAGCTTCTTCCCCAGCAAGAACCTGGGTTGCTATGGCGATGGCGGTGCGATCTTCACCAACGATGACGACCTGGCCAAGAAACTGCGTCGCGTTTGCAACCACGGAAGTGATGTCCGCTACTACCACGAGGTGGTGGGCGTGAATAGCCGTCTGGACTCCATGCAGGCGGCCATCCTGCGGATCAAACTGCGCCAATTGGATGCGTATGGTGCAGCACGGAACAAGGTCGCGGCCACGTACGATGCGGCTTTCGCGAAGATCCCCGCACTGCGCATCCCGGAACGCAGCAAGAGCAGCACGCATGTCTTCCACCAGTACACGTTACGAGTGACCAATGGCCATCGTGACGGTCTAAAGGAACACTTGGAAAAGCAGGGTGTTCCTGCCATGATCTACTATCCTGTATCCTGCCACCTCCAGAACGCGTACAAGAGCGTCCGTTCGCCGGAAGGATCCCTCCCGGTGACCGAACAACTCACGCGAGAAGTGCTCTCGCTACCCATGAGCACCGAACTGGACAACGAACAACTCACGCACATCACCAACGCGGTGAAGAGCTACTTCACCGCCTAGCAAGGGCGATGCATGCATCGCCCCAATTTGTAAGCCCATGAACATCGCAGTAGTAGGAACAGGATACGTCGGCCTCGTCACCGGCACATGCTTCGCCGAGACCGGCAACCACGTGGTATGCGTGGACATCAACGCCGAGAAGGTGCAGATGATGAAGGATGGCAAAGTGCCCATCTACGAACCGCACTTGGATGTGCTGTTCGAGCGCAACATCCGCCAAGGCCGCCTCAGCTTCACCACGAACCTGGCCGAAGCGCTGGAGAAAGCACAGATCGTGTTCCTCGCGTTACCCACGCCTCCCGGCGAAGACGGTAGCGCCGACCTGAGCTACGTGCTCAACGCCGCCGCCGACATCGGTAAGCTGATGAAGGACTACAAAGTGCTCGTTGACAAGAGCACAGTTCCCGTGGGCACCGCCGAAAAAGTGCACGCTGCCGTAGCGAAACACGCGAAGGTGGAATTCGATGTGGTGAGCAACCCCGAGTTCCTGCGCGAAGGATTCGCGGTGGATGATTTCCTGAAGCCCGATCGTGTCGTGGTAGGCACCAGCAGCGATCGCGCGCGCAAATTGATGGAAGACCTGTACAAGCCGTTCGTGCGCCAGGGCAACCCCATCATCTTCATGGACGAGCGCAGCGCCGAGCTCACCAAGTACGCGGCCAACGCCTTCCTCGCGGCCAAGATCACCTTCATGAACGAGATCGCGAACTTCTGTGAGGCCGTAGGTGCCGACGTGGACAAGGTGCGCATCGGCATGGGTACGGATACGCGTATCGGCAAACGCTTCCTGTTCCCGGGCATCGGATATGGCGGCAGCTGTTTCCCGAAGGATGTGCAAGCCCTTGCCAAGAGCGGAAAGGAAGCTGGCTACGACTTCCAGATCATCAACAGTGTGATGGAGGTGAACGAACAGCAGAAGACCGCCTTGATGCCGAAGATCGAAGGCTATTACGGCGGTGATCTGAAGGGCAAACACTTCGCCATGTGGGGCCTTTCCTTCAAACCCGATACCGACGACATCCGCGAGGCACCCGCCTTGTACATGATCGATGCGTTGGTGGCCGCTGGTGCCACGGTTACGGCGTTCGACCCCGAAGGCGCGAATAACGTGAAGAAGCTGATCGGCGACAAGATCAACTACGCGAAGGATGAATACGCAGCCCTCGAAGGCGCCGATTCACTGATAATCTGCACCGAGTGGGCGTTGTTCCGCACACCCGATATGGACCGCCTGGAGAAGAGCCTGAAGGAGCGCACCATATTCGATGGTCGCAACCTGTACGAGTTGGACGAGATGAAGGCCAAAGGATTCCATTATGTGAGCATCGGCCGCAACGTGGTAACCGCCGCGCATAGCCCGAAGCACAGCACCAAAGCCACGGCGAAAGCCTGATCCAATGGCGAAGAAGAAAATTCCCGCGAAGGCACCCGTAGCGTCGACCCACCGGGTCGACAAACCCGCCGGATCCGCGAGAACCACGCGGGCCGCGAAACCCGCAGACCGCAAACCCGCGAAGGCGCCAGCCCGCAAGGTTTCCAGCAAGGCACCTGTAGCGTCGACCCACCGGGTCGACTTGCCCGCCAGATCTGCGAAACCCGCACGGACCGCAAAACCCAAAGACCGCGTCCTGATCACCGGTGCCGCCGGTTTTCTGGGATCACACCTGTGCGATCGGTTCCTGAAGGAAGGATACCACGTGATCGCCATGGACAACCTGATCACAGGTAGTCTGAAGAACATCGAACACCTGTTCCACCGCGAGGATTTCGAGTTCTACCACCACGACGTTTCCAAGTTCGTGCATGTGCCGGGCGAGCTGAAGTACATCCTGCATTTCGCATCACCCGCATCCCCGATCGACTACGAGAAGATCCCGATCCAGACGTTGAAAGTGGGTTCGTTGGGAACACACAACCTGCTCGGTCTGGCGCGTGTGAAGAAGGCGCGCATCATCGTGGCCAGTACCAGCGAAGTGTACGGCGATCCGAAAGTGCATCCGCAGAGCGAGACCTATTGGGGCCACGTTAATCCGGTGGGCAAACGCAGCATGTACGATGAGGCCAAGCGCTTCCAAGAAGCGATGACGATGGCCTACCACACCTACCACGGCGTGGAAACGCGCATGGTCCGGATCTTCAACACCTACGGCCCCCGCATGCGACTGAATGATGGTCGCGTAGTACCCGCTTTCATGGGCCAGGCCTTGCGTGGTGAAGACCTCACCATCTTCGGCAAAGGCGATCAAACGCGCAGCTTCTGCTACGTGGATGATCTGATCGAAGGCATCTACCGGTTGCTGCTGAGCGACTATGCCGGTCCTGTGAACATTGGTAACCCGAAAGAGATCACCATCAAGCAATTCGCTGAGGAGATCCTGAAGCTCACCGGCACCAAGCAAAAGCTGATCTACAAGCCGCTGCCGAGCGATGATCCTATGCAACGCCAGCCGGACATCACACTAGCAAGGAAGCTGCTGAAGTGGGAGCCGAAAGTGGACCGCGCCGAAGGCATGAAACGCACGTTCGACTACTTCAAAGGTCTTACCAAGAAGGAGCTCAACGAGAAGGAGCACTTCAGCTTCGAGAAGTACGCCAAGAAGTGAGGGAGGAAGAACCGAAGGAGCGGGAACTGACGCGCATCCGCGTGGCCGGTGTTCCGGAACATTTCAACCTGCCTTGGCATTTGGGGTTGGAGAGGCGTGCGTTCGTCCGTGCCAACATCGATGTGAAATGGCGCACCGTTCCAGAGGGGACCGGAGCCATGTGCAAGCTGCTGCGCGAAGGCGAAGTGGACGTTGCCATGCTGGTCACCGAAGGCGCTGTGCGCGACATCCTCAATGGCAATCCGTGCCGCATCATTTCACCCTACGTGGATAGTCCGCTCACCTGGGGTGTGCACGTGGGTGCGGATTCCGGGGTGAACGGAGCCGAACAGTTGAAGGGCGTTCCGTACGCCATCAGCAGGCCCAACAGCGGCAGTCATTTGGCGGCCATCACCTACGCGCGCTCGAAAGGTCGGGTGGTAGGGGAGGAGGACTTGGAAGTGGTGAACGACCTGAAAGGTGCCTTGGCGCGCTTGGCGCAGCCGGGCCCCATCGCCTTCCTCTGGGAGAAGTACACGACCAAGCCACACGTGGATGCAGGCACTTTGCGCCGCGTGGATGAATACCGTTCCACTTGGCCATCGTTCATGTTGGTGGCCACGGAAGCCATCCTGGAAGCGCATCCGAAAGAGATCGACCGCCTCCTGAAAGTGATCCGCGACCAAGCATCCGGGTTGATGCTGAAGAAGACCGCCCCGGAAATGGTCGCCCACCGCTACGGCATGTCCTTGCAAGATGCGCAGGAGTGGTTCGCAGGCGTTCGCTGGAACACCGGCGCTAAAGCGGAGGCTTCCATGTTGGAGGAAGTTGTTGGAACCCTTGCTGCGGCTGGCTTTCCAACCACCTCGGCCACTGCAGAAGAATTGGCCAGCAAGCTGATCTGGCAGCCAGGCGCTCGCTGATCACCGCCTTTCGCATCCCATCCCCCTTCGGTACCTTCGCCGCCCAGTGGCAACACGCTCATGCGCACATGAGCACATGCCCACATGTCCACATGCTCTTCACCGCCCACCCCACCGCCGTCATAGACGAAGGCTGCAGCATCGGGGAAGGCACGCGCATCTGGCACTTCAGCCACATCATGCCGGGGTGTACCATCGGCGCGAACTGCAACATCGGCCAGAACGTGGTGATAAGCCCCGAGGTGGTACTGGGCAGCAACGTGAAAGTGCAGAACAACGTGAGCATCTACACGGGCGTGGTCTGCGAGGATGATGTGTTCCTGGGCCCATCCATGGTCTTCACCAACGTGCTCAATCCGCGCAGCGCTGTCAGCCGCCGTGGGGAATACCTTCGGACATTGGTGAAGCAGGGAGCTTCCATCGGCGCGAACGCCACCATCGTCTGCGGGCACGACATCGGTCGTTATGCCTTCATCGGCGCAGGTGCCGTGGTCACCAAAGAGGTGCCGGATCATGCGTTGGTCGTGGGCAACCCTGCTCGCCGCATCGGTTGGATGAGCGAATTCGGCCACAAACTGAAGTTCGACACGGAAGGTCTGGCCACGTGTCCGGAAAGTGGCGAACGATACGAACTCAAGGACGGCATCGTCCGCAAGCTGGCATGAACGGTCCCATCAAATTCGCCGTGGTCGGTTGTGGCCACATCGGCAAGCGGCATGCGGAAATGATCCAGCGGCACGCGGAGACCGAGCTCGTTGCGGTGTGTGACGTGCGGTCGCGGGAAGAAGTGGGAGCAACAGCGTTCGATGTGCCCTTCTTTACGGACATGGCGACCATGTTGGCAGAGGTGCCCGGCATCGATGTGGTGAACGTGTGTACGCCGAACGGGTTGCACGCGGAACAATGTGTGATGGCGTTGGAGCACCGCAAACATGTGGTATGCGAAAAGCCGCTCGCGTTGAGCAAGGCCAGTTGCGAGGCCATCATCTACAAGGCGCTACAAATGCACCGCACGGTATTCGGTGTGATGCAGAACCGCTACAGTCCGCCCAGCCAGTGGATCAAGAGCGTGGTGGATCAGCGCTTGCTCGGGGACATCTTCCTGGTGCAGGTGAACTGCTACTGGAACCGCGACGAGCGCTATTATAAAGTGGGCAATTGGAAAGGTTCCAGCGATCTGGATGGTGGAACGCTCTTCACACAGTTCAGCCACTTCATCGACATCCTGTACTGGCTTTTCGGCGACATCGCGGACATCCAAGGAAAGTTCGCCGACTTCAACCACAACGAGCTCACCGAGTTCGAGGATAGTGGGCTGGTCAACTTCCGGTTCCTTGATGGTGGCATGGGATGCATCAACTACAGCACTGCGGTGTGGGACAAGAATTTAGAGAGCAGCATGACCATTATCGGCTCCCAAGGCTCGGTGAAGATCGGCGGGCAGTACATGGACAAGGTGGAGTACTGCCACATCAAGGACTACACCATGCCGGAACTTGGCCCCACCAATCCGGCCAATGATTATGGCACGTACAAAGGCAGCGCCAACAACCACGGCTTCATCATAGACAACGTCGTGGACACGTTGAAAGGCCGCACCATCATGACAACCAACGCGCTGGAAGGCTTGAAGGTGGTGGAGATCATCGAACGCATTTACGAGAAGAGGAATGAGCAACTTGTATGACCGCCTGCTGAAGAAGGAGGCGAAGCTCGCCGTGATCGGCTTGGGCTACGTGGGACTTCCCATCGCGCTGGCTTTCGCGCGCAAGATCAAGGTCGTGGGCTTCGACATCAACCAGAAGCGCGTGGACATGATGCGTCGGGGCGAGGATCCGAGCAACGAACTGGAAGCATCCGCCTTTGAGGACTGCGACATTTATTTCAGCGCTGACATCGAGGATCTGCGCGACGTGGAGTTCTTCATCGTGGCCGTACCCACACCGATCGACAGCCAGAACATTCCCGACCTCACACCACTGCTCGGAGCGACACGCACGGTGGGCCAGGTGCTGAAGAAGAATGATTACGTGGTGTATGAGAGCACGGTTTATCCGGGCTGTACCGAAGAGGATTGTGTGCCGCTGCTGGAACGCCTCAGCAACTTGAAGTATGTAGAAGACTTCAAAGTTGGTTACTCACCGGAGCGCATCAATCCAGGGGACAAGGAGCACACGCTGGAAAGCATCATCAAGGTGAGCAGCGGCTGCGATCCGGAAAGCGCGGAGATCATCGCCAAGGTATACGAGCTGGTGGTGAAGGCCGGCGTGCATCGCGCAGCCAGCATCAAGGTCGCCGAGGCCGCCAAGATCATCGAGAACACGCAGCGTGATGTGAACATCGCGTTGACCAACGAGCTGTCCATCATCTTCAACCGCATGGGCATCAACACCTACGATGTGTTGGAAGCCGCTGGCACCAAGTGGAACTTCCTCCGGTTCCAGCCGGGCCTGGTGGGTGGTCACTGCATCGGCGTGGATCCCTATTACCTCGTGTACAAAGCGAAGGAGCTCGGCTACCACGCGCAGATCATAGACAGCGGCCGTTTCGTGAACGACAGCATGGGCGGTTACGTGGCCAAACAGACGGTGAAGAAGATCATCGCCTCGGGCACCAACCCGGCCGATGCGCGCGTGCTGGTGATGGGCGCTACCTTCAAGGAGAACGTCACCGATATCCGTAACAGCAAGGTGGCCGATGTGGTGAAGGAGCTACAAAGCTTCAGCTGCACCGTGGATGTGACCGACCCGCACGCCGACAGCAACGAAGTGAAGCACGAGTACGGCTACGAACTCGCCTCCGAAATGAAAGGCCCGTACGATGCCGTGATCGTGGCCGTGAACCACAACGAATACTCCAACAAGGACGAAGCCTGGTTCAAAGCCATGCTGAAGCCCAAGGGCGTGCTGGTGGATCTGAAGGGCGTGTTCCGGAAGAAGATCAAGAACATCACATACTGGAGCTTGTAGATCAGATCCCTGTAGTCGATGTCTACTCCTGTTTACCGTAAGTGAGTGGAATACGGTTTGATGTGGAATTCACATTTCGGACTTCTGCATACCGGTATTGGATAGGTGACGCTCAAGTAAGTACCCATCGTTCTTCAGTCTGGTGATCAGGAACTCGTTGAAGCGTTCGACACCTAGTGCGTTCAGGTGATGGTCATCGCGGAAGAGGGACGTATCGCTCGGTAGGAATAACGCGCTCATGTCATAGAACTGACCCTTAGAGGAGAAGTACGACGTAAGTGCTGCTTGCACATTTGGCGATGGCTGGAATGATGGCATGACCGGTGCGAAAACGAACACGACCTTCGCTCCTTTTGCGCCTAGTGATGTCAAGCATCTCTCGAACGCAACGATCTGAGTAGGAGCCGGATCCCATTGTTTCGGCGCTGCTCCGCCCACTTTCCGATATCCGGGATCCCCATATTCGACGAACCCACCGGGAATGTATCTATCCTTTGATCGAGCGTTAACACTAGGCTCGACGAATTCATCGGCCCATCCCAGTTGTTCCAGCGCCCAGCTATAAGCCAGCGTATTGGACACAACGATGTCCTTCGTCTGGAGGGCCATGATCGCCATGCTTAGCGAGGTGGGGCAGTTTGAGGCAAGGTCCAAAGCAGATTCTTTACCGAGGTTCTGGAAGGTGTTCGGAAACACTTCGATAAGGCACAAGTCGGGATCCAATGCATCTAGATGCTCGTCGAGCAGCACTTGCATTTGAAGTGGAGTTTGAGAACTGGACCCCAGATTGAAGAGTCGATACCCTTCTCTATCGAAGATCCTGGGGTCGAAACCTCTGTAAGCATGTGATGAGCCAAGGACTAGAATGTCTGTCGATAGGTTGGCCCTCACTTCACGGCAGCGGGTGTACATATGCCCATAGCCTCCTTTAACGTACTTCAGATTCGATCGTACAGCGGCTTTTGGTCTCTCTCCCTGCACAAGGAGGAGGACTAGATAGATCATCCCCGCGAAGAGCGCGAAAAGAATGAGCTTGACCAAGAACCTACACATCTCAGAATTGGAAGTAAATGAAGGGGATGGGTTCTGTTCCCATGTATAGGCCGATCAAGAAGATGAATGTCGCGTACATGGCCCAACGCAAAGGTCTTGGCCAAGCTAGGCCGATCCGACTCAAGGGGTGGTGTTCCCTGCGCCCGGACCATTCCACCAGAATGAAAAGGCATATAAGGAACCAGAGGTCCCCCCCATTGACCCTGGGCCACTTCAATATGGAAAGGCTTACCATGCCATCAAGGTAGCGCCATGCATGCGGGAGATCTTCGGCCCGGAAGAAGATCCACGCGAGGCAGGTTATGGAGAAGGTGGAACAGATCTGGAGTGTTTCACGGAGCGAGGGCAAATAGCTATGCTCCGCTACCACGCCCAAGTTCAGCCGATTGCGTTTCGTCAAGAGCAACGGTAGGAAGTACAACGCGTTCAACGCACCCCAGACGATGAATGTCCATTGGGCACCATGCCAAAAACCACTGACAACGAAAATGATGAAAGTGTTGCGCACACGCGACCAGATGCCGCCACGACTGCCCCCTAGTGGGATGTACAGGTAATCTCGGAACCAATTGCTCAGGCTGATATGCCATCGTCGCCAGAACTCGGCAATGTCACGGGAGAAATATGGAAAAGAGAAGTTCTGAAGCAGTTCGATCCCGAGTAGGCGGGCGCTACCAAGGGCGATGTCGGAGTAGCCGGAAAAGTCACCATAGATCTGCAACGCGAAGAGCATTGCGCCAACGACCAAGGTGGAAGCATCATGGGCTCCCGGGTCTGCGAAGATCCCGTTAACCAACACAGCGCATCGGTCCGCGATGACCATTTTCTTGAATAGACCCCACAACAATTGGCGCAAACCATCAACAGCCTGGGCAGAGTTGAAGCTGCGCGGTCGTTGTAATTGGGGCAACAAATGGGTGGCACGTTCAATAGGCCCCGCGACCAACAACGGGAAGAAACTGACGAAAAGCGCGTAATCCACAACATTCCGAACGGGTGCGATCCTACCATGGTAGATGTCGAACACATAGCTGAGGCCATGGAACGTATAGAAACTTATCCCAACTGGAAGTATGACCGCAAGGAGTATCGGATCCATTGCCAGCCCTACCGAGGACATGAACTTCGCGAAGTTCTCAGAGAAGAAGTTGAAGTACTTGAACACCCCGAGGAACCCTAGATTGATGGCAACACTCAGGATAAGCCAGAGGCGTTTTCGTGAACGACTCTCATGCGAGTGGATCAACAACCCGCTTACATGATCCAAGGCTGTGGAAAAAGCGAGCAGGAATAAGAATCGCCAATCCCAGCAGCCATAGAAGAAGTAGCTAACCGCCAGCAACATCATGTTCTGGAGCCGACGGTTCCGTTGCAGAACGAACCAGTATAGCGCGAAGACTATGGGCAGGAAAACCGCATAGTTGAGCGAATCGAAGAGCATACTGCGCGAAGATGCGTTTTTCATAGGGAAGCCATAGCACCGATAGGCTTCGGTGCGGTGGACACGGTGACCATGTGATACCTGGTGGTGCAACACAATGGCCAATGTTGCCTCGGTATCCGGGGAAGAGGTGCATCTTTGCGCGCCAGCCAAAGGATGAGCCTCCCTACACTTACACTAGGATGAAACAGAACATCCTCATCACCGGCGGCGCCGGATTCATCGGCAGCCACGTCGTGCGCCGCTTCGTCACGAAGTACCCGCAGTACCGCATCATCAACCTGGATGCGCTCACGTACGCGGGTAACCTGGAGAACCTGCGCGACATCGAGAAAGCACCGAACTATGTGTTCGTGAAGGCCGATATCTGCGACGCGGAAGCCATGACCAAGGTCTTCAAGGAGTATGCGATCGATGGTGTGATCCACCTCGCCGCCGAAAGCCATGTGGACCGTAGCATCACCGATCCGCTCTCCTTCGTTCGAACCAATGTGTTCGGCACCGTAACGTTATTGAACGCGGCCAAGGATGCATGGAAAGGCGCCTTTGATGGGAGACGCTTCTACCACGTAAGCACCGATGAGGTCTACGGTTCCCTCCACGACGACAGCCTATTCCTGGAGACGACACCCTACGATCCACAAAGCCCGTATAGCGCCAGCAAAGCCGCTAGCGACCATTTCGTTCGCGCCTATGGCAATACCTATAAGTTGCCCTTCGTGGTGAGCAACTGCAGTAACAACTACGGCAGCCACCACTTCCCGGAGAAGTTGATCCCGCTCATGATCAACAACATCCGCAACAACAAGCCACTGCCCGTCTACGGTAAAGGCGAGAACGTGCGCGATTGGTTGTGGGTGGAGGATCATGCTTCCGCGATCGACACCATCTTCCACACGGGCAAGAACAGCGAGACCTACAACATCGGTGGCCACAACGAGTGGAAGAACATCGACCTAGTGCACCTGCTCTGTTCCATCATGGACAAGAAGTTGGGCCGTGCCGCGGGCGAAAGTGCCAAGTTGATCACGTACGTCACCGACCGCGCCGGACACGACCTGCGTTATGCCATCGACGCCGGCAAGATCGAACGCGAGCTGGGGTGGAAGCCGAGCATCACCTTCGAAGTGGGCTTGGAGCGCACCGTGGACTGGTACCTCGCGAACACCGAATGGTTGGACCACGTGACCAGCGGTGCCTACCAGCAGTACTATCAAGGGCTTTACGGCGCGAAGTGATCCGGAACGCATCGCCTAGGTGTGATACTTGTCCCACCTTTGCATCCTTGCTCCAATGACCTCCGCTTCTTGCCATGGGCTTCTTCGGTAAACTCTTCGGTTCCAGTGACGCATCGCTCCCCGATGCCGATCTGAGCGTGTTGCGTTGCGATGTGCATTCGCATTTCATACCGGGGATAGACGATGGTGCGCAGACCATGGACCAGAGCATGGAGCTGCTGTCCGCCATGGCGGAATTCGGTTACCGCAAAGTGGTGACCACGCCGCACAACATGGCCGATGGATACAAGAACACGCCGGAGATCATCCTGGGCGGGTTGGAGCGTGTGCGCGAAGAGTTGAAGCGGCGCGGCATCGCCATCGAGATCGATGCGGCTGCGGAATACTATCTGGATCACGAATTGGAGCAGAAGGTGGCGGAGCGCAAAGTGCTCACCTTCGGCGACAACTATTTGCTCTTTGAATTACCGTTCATCAGCGAGCCTGCCGTTCTTCTCAGCGTGATCTTCCAGATGCAGACCGCGGGCTACCGGCCCGTGCTCGCGCATCCCGAGCGCTATGCGTTCTGGTACACCGACCTCAGCAAGTACGAACGTTTGAAAGAGCGCGGCGTATTGTTCCAATTGAACATGATCGCCCTTTCCGGAGCGTATGGCCCACAGGCCAAACAGATCGCGGAGAAGTTGATCGACGCCGGTCATTATGAGCTGATCGGCAGCGACTGCCACAGCATGAACCACGTGCAGGCGATGAAGAACACGCTTTCGCGCCCTTATCTGCACAAGCTGATCGCGAGCGGAAAGCTGCTCAACACCACGTTGTGATCACGACTGCTGTTCTCGCGGGAGTAACACGCAGAGCAAGCCGATCAACGGCAGGAAAGAGCACACCGCGAACACGGTGTTGATGCTCGTGGCATCCGCTAGCGATCCCAGCACTGCGGAGCCGATCCCCGCCATGCCGAACGCGAATCCGAAGAAGAGTCCGGAGACCAGTCCCACGCGACCGGGGATCAGCAACTGCGCATAGACCAGGATCGCCGAGAACGCTGAAGCCAGCACGAAACCGGCGGTCATGGAAAGCACGGTGGTCCAGAAGGCGTTCGCGTAAGGCAGCATCAGGGTGAACGGCGCCGCACCGAGGATGGAGATCCAGATGATGGCGCGATACCCCAAGCGGTCGCCGAGCAAACCACCGGCCAGCGTGCCCACTGCAGCCGCGAAGAGGAATAGGAACAACTGGATCTGCGCCGCCTGAACGGTCACGCCGAACTTGCCGATCAGGTAGAACGTGAAGTAGCTCGTCATACTGGCCAGGTAGAACTGCTTGGAGAAGATCAGCAACAACAGGATCGTCACCACACCGATCACTTTCCTACGCGGAACGGGCGTGCGTACGACAACAGGCTGGCGCGCTTGGCGATGTGTGCGCAAAGCCATCATGCGCAAATACCAACGCCCCACACGCCACAGCACCACCATGGCGATCAACGGCACCAGCGAGAACCACGAGATCTTCGTCTGCCCCAACGGAACGATGATCGCCGCCGCCAGCAACGGACCCAACGCCGAACCCGCATTACCGCCAAGCTGGAACACCGATTGCGCCAGCGCGCGTTTCCCACCCGAAGCCACGTACGCCATGCGCGAAGCCTCCGGGTGGAAGATGGAAGAACCGATGCCCACCAGCGCCACCGCGATCAACAACGAGTTGAACGACCCCGCCCATGCCAGCAGCAAGACACCCGCCAACGTGAACAGCATCCCGCCGACCAGCGCGAACGGCTGCGGCTTACGATCCGTCCAATGCCCCACCAACGGTTGCAGGATGGACGCCGTGATCTGGAACGCCAATGTGATCAAGCCCACCTCCGAGAACGAGAGCTGGTACGACTCCTTCACCAGAGGATAGATCGCCGGGATCAGCGACTGGATCGTGTCGTTCAGCAGGTGCGAAAAGGCGATCGCGAAGAGGACCGGGAAGGCCGTGCGGTCAGCGACGTGCTTGACGGTGTTCTGGGGGACAAGGTCCGGCGACGGTTGCGCTGCCATGAGGCGGGGCAAAGGTATTGCGGTAGCTAGAACCGATGAGGAGGGCCAGGTCCCGATTATCTTTGGGTTGAACAACGAGCCATGACCATCCCGCAGCGCAAAGCCCAGTTGAAGAAATTGATCGACTCCGTGAAGGACCCGGCGGTGTTGGAAAGGGTGGCCAAGGTGCTGGAGAAGCCCAACACCGCACCAGTCCGACAAAGCCTCATTGTGAAACGGGCGTTGAAGGCAGAGCAGGACATTAAGGCGGGTCGCGTCATTCCTTGGGACCAAGTGAATGACGAAATGGGAGCTTTGATCGACCGTCTCTACACCAAGCCGAAGAAGACCGCGAAGCGCGCTGCACGAGCCAAGGCGAACGGATGAATGTCTTTGTAACGGCCGATGCCCGACGAAGTCTGGCCAGGACCATACGTCTACTCGCCCGGACACACTCCAAGACCTATTTGATAAAACTGCGTGACGAGGTGAACGTTGGTGTGATCCGATTGGGACTACATCCTCTTTCCGGCGCCATTGAAACGGAATTGGAGCACTTGGGTAAAGGCCATCGCCGAGTGATCGTCGGCCCTTTCAAGATCATCTATCGTATCACACCCAAGCAGATCCTTGTCACAGACATCTTCGACTCTCGGCGAGATCCGAAGGGGATGAAGGTGTGAGCACTTCGTGTGCAAGACCCTTGATACTTCCGGTCCATACAATACTCGTGAGCCATCGTGGATAAGAGACCTCAAAGAGCTTTTGACCCGAAGTGGTTGTTGTTCCCATTGTTGATCACCGCATGCGGGCCAACGGAGATCGACCGATTGGTTTGTTGTGGTATTGGGCCTGCGGACCACCAGTCTATCTTGTTCCTGATGGAGTCTGGTCATGTACCGGCATTGATCGACAGCGCATCCCTAAGAAGCATCTTGCTCCCAGCGGAGTTCGACCATGCATTCGATCCTTTATCGAGCAAGGCAAATGCAGGATCCGATCTGGCTTGGGCTCGTCTTATGAAATATGGTCACATAGATGTGCTATACGACACACTTGGTTTCACCGCAGAGTTGATCTTGATAGATAGTCTGTCATGTTGGGACCGTGACTATCGTTTCCAGCTTCGTACATATGATGACAGCCATGAAGTCATCGATACCCTCACATATGCGATGTGGTCCTCTTGCTTGAAGAGATGGTGTTCTGGAATAGCTTATGAGAACCTGCTTGTAGATCGGCAATGGCACGACAGCATCACCGAGCGGTTCAGTATTTCCGTTGAGGGAAGATTTTCCAAGATCGAATAGCGGCTTACGCCGCCGCCGTCTCCACCTCTTTGCTCACCTTCTTGAACAAGCCTTGCAGCACGTTGCCTGGTCCTACTTCGATCACCTTGGTGGCACCGGCGGCCAGCATGTTCTGCATGGTCTGTGTCCAACGCACGGGCGCGGTGAGCTGCGCGATCAGGTTCGCTTTGATGCGGGCCGGGTCGGTGTGCGGGCGGGCATCCACGTTCTGGTAGATGGCGCAACGCGGGTTCACGATCGGCGTGAATTCGATCGCCGTGGCCAGTTCGGCGCGGGCGGGTTCCATCAAGGGGCTGTGGAAGGCACCACCCACTTGCAGGAGCAGCGCGCGTTTCGCACCAGCGGCTTTCAGTGCTTCACACGCGGCGGTCACACCTTCCACGCTTCCGCTGATCACGAGCTGGCCGGGGCAGTTGTAGTTCGCGGGCACCACCACACCGGGGATCGTCTTGCACACCTCTTCCACCTTGGCATCTTCCAAGCCGAGGATAGCGGCCATGGTGCCGGGTTGTAGTTCGCAGGCTTTCTGCATGGCGTTCGCGCGAGCGGCCACCAGCTTCAAGCCATCGCTGAACTCCATGGCACCAGCGGCCACTAATGCGCTGAACTCACCTAGTGAATGCCCGGCCACCATCGCGGGTTTGAAGGCATCGCCCATCACCTTCGCCTTCACCACGCTGTGCAGGAAGATGGCCGGCTGTGTCACCTTGGTCTGCTTCAGGTCCTCCTCGGTGCCCTTGAACATGATGTCCGTAAGGTTGAAGCCGAGGATGTCGTTGGCATGTTCGAACCAGATGCGCGCGTTGTTATCGGCATCGTAAAGTTCCTTGCCCATGCCGGGGAACTGGCTGCCTTGTCCGGGGAATACGTAGGCGGTCATTGTTAGGATCTGTAGGGTAGGCGTTGGTCGGTTCGCACAAACCTATCGGAACGCATCTGTAGCGTCGACACACCGGGTCGACCTTCGGTGCGTTCTAGATCAGGATCAATCGCGGCGCCCACCGAAAAGGCGCAGCAGCATCAGGAACAAGTTGATGAAATCGAGGTACAGCGTGAGGGCACCCATCAACGCCATTTTCTGCGCGGTCTCGGTGCCGGTGGCCACTTGTTCGCCCATGCGCTTCAGTTTCTGCACGTCATACGCGGTAAGACCGGTGAAGACCACCACGCCGATGATGCTCACGATGTAGCTCATGGTATCGCTCTTCAAGAACATGTTCACCAGTGAGGCGATCACGATGCCGATGAGGCCGATCATGAGGATGCTCCCGAGTTTGGTGAGGTCCGTCTTGGTGGTGTATCCGGCCACGGCCATGGTACCGAACACAGCTGCCGTGATGAAGAACACGTTCGCGATCGAACCCATGGTGTAGATCAGGAAGATGTAGCTCAAACTGATCCCCATCACGCACGAGAACAGAAGGAACACGGCCAGCATCACGGTTGCGCTCATCCGGTTCACCAAGCCGCTCATCACCAGCACCAGGCCGAGCGGGGCCAACATCACCACCCACCCGAGGATGGTATTGCTGCCGGTCTCGAAGTTGATCAGGTACTGCAACTTGGTCATGTCGTTGCCGAACCACCACGCCATCACGCCGCTGATCACCAGCGCCATGGTCATGTAGCTGAACACGTTCGCCAAGAACGTGCGGACGCTTGAAACTTCGCCCGTGCCGATGAAGGTCGAGTTCTGTTGAAAGGTGTTGTTCTCCATTTCGAGTTGGTAAGTGGTACGAAGATAGAACGCTGATGACGCTGGTTACTATGATGAACGCTGATCGGAACGAGTGGGACAACGTTCAGATCCAGACACGGCGGAACGACCCCTTTTGTCCTATCCGTATTCATCCGCGCTTATCAGCGCGTTTTCAGCGGTATCAGCGTTCCATCCCTTAGTGCAACCGCGAGCTGATCAGCTTGATGAACTCCTCCCGAGAGCGTTGATCGCTGAGGAAGATGCCGGTGAAGGCACTGGTGGTGGTGACGCTGTTCTGTTTCTGCACGCCGCGCATGCGCATGCACAGGTGGTCGCATTCCATCACCACGGCAACGCCCAACGGCTTCAGGGTGTCGTGTATGCAATCGCGGATCTCGTTGGTGAGGCGCTCCTGCACCTGGAGGCGGCGTGCGAAGGCATCCACCACGCGGGGGATCTTGCTCAGGCCCACGATGCGGCCGTTGGGTATGTAGGCCACGTGCACTTTTCCGAAGAAGGGCAACATGTGGTGTTCGCACATGCTGTACACCTCGATATCCTTCACCAGCACCATCTGGCTGTAGTCTTCGGTGAACATCGCGCTCTTCAGGATGCTTGCCGGGTCGATGTCGTAGCCGTGCGTGAGGTACTGCAACGCTTTGGCAACGCGCTCGGGGGTCTTTTGCAATCCTTCACGCTTCGGGTCTTCCCCCACGGCGCTAAGGATATCGGCGTAGTGGTCGCCGATGCGCTTCACCAGCTTCTGGTCGTACTGGTCTATGCGCTCGTAGCCTTCGCCATGCGGATTGCGCTCGATGCCTTTGGCACCGCCTTGTGCTTTGGGTGCCTTCTTACTCGCCATAGTATTCCACGTGATTGTTCTCTGTCTCTTGCAGCTTCACGCAGAACAACCGCCCGCCCAATTCGTTCACCGGTGCTTCCAATTCTTTCCAGATCGCGATGGCGAGGTTCTCGGTGCTGCTGTAGATCCCCTTCATGAAATCCACGTCGAGGTCGATGTTCTTGTGGTCCAATTTATCCACCACGCGCGCCTTCATGATCTTCCCAAGGTCAGAGAGGTCGATCACGAAGCCGGTCTCGGTGCTGGGTATGCCTTTCACCGTGACCCACAGGTCGTAGTTGTGCCCGTGCCAGTTGGGGTTGGAGCATTTGCCGAACGTGGCGTAGTTCTTCTCTGCGGACCAATCCGGTCGGCTCAGTTTGTGCGCGGCGCTGAAACGTTCGCGGCGCGTGATGTGTACGGTGGGCATAGGGCCTTGGTAAGAGGGCGCAAAGGTAGGGTGGGTGCAGTTGGCCAGTGGGCAAGCGGCGAGCGGCAAGTGGGTGCTTCGGGCGATGTCAGCGGTAGGGTGTGACCTCGCACCTAGCCCAACGTCCGCAATGGAAACACATCGCCATGGCAGGTTTTCGGGATATGATCGTGTACCAGAAGGCGTTCGAACTTGCGGTCCGGATCTTCAAACTGACCAAGACTTTTCCCAAGGAAGAGCTCTTTGGCCTCACCTCTCAAGTGCGTAACAGTTCACGCTCCACCTGCGCCAACTTTGGGGAAGCATACCGACGACGCCGGTATAAAGCGCACTTGGTGGCAAAGCTGACCGACTCGGACGCGGAGAATACCGAAACGCAAGTTCATCTGGACATGGCCGTCCCTTGCGAATACGCAACTCAAGAGCAGGTTGCTCCGCTTATCGCGCTCAGCGAAGAGGTAGGCCTTATGCTGAACCACTTGATCGAGAACCCGGAAAAGCTCCTGTTGAAGTGACGAGCCTCGGTGACCGAACTAGCCACTCGCCAACTCGCCGCTACTTTTGCGCCATGATCATCGTCACCGGAGCAGCGGGTTTCATCGGCAGTGCATTGATCGGCGAACTGCTGCGGGCAGGCTGGCAGGATATCGTTGCCGTGGACGACTTTTCCCGGGCCGATAAGGCTGCGAACCTCGAAGGCAAGAAGCTCACCGCCCGCGTGGAGCGCAGTGAGTTCTTCGCTTGGCTGGACAAGAACGAGAAGTTAGTGCAGTTCATCTTCCACCTGGGTGCGAAGACGGACACCACGCTATTCGACAAAGCGATCTTCGATGAGCTGAACGTGCGCTACAGCCAGCGCATGTGGGAAGCCTGCGTGAAGTACGGCATCCCGCTCGTGTACGCTTCTTCGGCAGCTACGTACGGCGAAGGCGAGCACGGCTACAGCGATGCGGACGATACGCTTCCCTCCCAACTTAAGCCGTTGAATCCATACGGTGAGAGCAAGAACGATTTCGATAAGTGGGCGCTCGCACAGAACCAGAAACCCTTCTTTTGGGCCGGCCTGAAGTTCTTCAATGTGTATGGCCCGAACGAATACCACAAGGGCCGCATGGCGAGCGTGGTGTTCCATGCGTTCAACCAGATCCAGGCCAACGGCGGCATGAAGTTGTTCCGCAGCCACCGGCCAGACTACAAGGATGGTGAGCAGCTCCGCGACTTCGTATACGTGAAGGACCTTTGCCGGGTGTGCTTGTTCCTGATGGAGCACCGCCAGAACAGCGGCCTCTACAACCTGGGCAGTGGCAAGGCACGCACGTTCCTGGACTTGGCGCACGCGACCTTCACGGCATTGGGTAAGCCGGAGAACATCACCTTCATCGACACACCCGCTGATATCCGCGACAAGTACCAATACTTCACCGAGGCCGACATGCGCAAGTTGATCGCCATCGGTTACACGCGGCCGTTCGTCTCCTTGGAAGAAGGCGTAGCGGACTACGTGAAGAACTACTTGCTCAGCAACGCGCGCTGCTGAACGGTCAGTTGGCGTTGCCGTCTCGCAGCATCACCAGTTTGGTGCGGATCTCCAGCAACCGATCGCGCAGCGCATCTAGATCCAATGTGGTGGCCACTTCCTGCTGTTCGGTCTTGCGCAATTGATCGCGCGCACCTTGCAACGTGAAGCCTTTCTCCTTCACAAGGTGTTGGATCCGTTGCAGCTGCTCGATGTCCTTCTTCGTGTAGAGCCGATCGCCTTTGCCGGTGCGCTTCGGCTTCAAGGTGCCGAACTCTTTTTCCCAGTAGCGGATCAACGAGGTGTTCACCCCGAGTTGTTCGGCCACTTCACCGATGGACCAGTACAACTTCTCGATCGTCTTCTCCTTCCAGGGCATGCTCTCTCGATAAGGGCGAACGCGAATTTACCTCAGTCGAGGGATTGTCCGGCGTTACGCGAAAGTTCCAACATCCGTGCGTATTCCTCGGGAGAGAGGTCGTTAAAGTAATAGTTCGCCGGATCAACCGGTTCGCCACCCTTGTGGACTTCGTAGTGCAGGTGCGGCCCTGCGCTCAATCCGGTGTTGCCCACCAAGCCGATCACATCGCCACGTTTCACACGCTGACCATTGCGCACTTTCAGCTCGCTGAGGTGGGCGTACAATGTTTCGTAGTCGAAGCCATGGTCCACCACCACGTGCGTGCCGTAACCGTTGGTGGCATAATCGGCGAAGGTGACCTTGCCATCGCCCGTGGCGTAGATGGGTGTGCCCTGTTTGGCCGTGAAATCCATACCCGCATGGAACTTCGGGATCTTGTGGATCGGGTGTATCCGCATGCCGAAACCACCGGCGGTCTGTGTGAGGTCTTCGTTCGGGATCGGCTGCACCGCGGGGATGCTCGCCAGCATCTCCTGTTTGCGCAGGACGAGCGAAGCCACTTCATCCAACGACTTGGATTGCACCACGAGTTGCCGTGTCAGCCCATCCAGCCGCTTCTTCGTGGCGACCACCATGTCGCTGCTGGCGAATCCGCTCAGGTCCTTGTAGCGGTCCACGCCACCGGCACCGGCTTGGCGGATGCTCGCGGGCAGTGGATCGGCTTCGAAGATCACACGGTATATGTTGTCGTCGCGGCGCCGCACGTCGTAGAGCACACCTTCCAACTCGCCCAATTGTTTGTTCAGCAGTTCGTATTGCAGCAGGAGTTGTTGGTTCTCCCGGCGGAACTGGGCTTCCTTGGGCGAATCAACGAACTGGTACACGAGGAAGATGCCAAGCACCCCTACGAGCAGGCCGGGGCTAAGCGCCAGCAGCGTACGTTTCGTCTTCTGCCAGGCCGATAGCCGGATCCGCTCGAAGTTGAGCGTCTTGGGGTTGAAGCGGTACTTCTGCTCGGCCATGGCTTCCGCGAACGGGAACGGCGAAGTTAACGGCTCTTCCGCGCTGTACGGAACACGGCACTTCGGTACTTTCGCGACCCGTTCCGCCCCCCGCGATCCTGCGGGACTGCGGAAGCAGCCAGCCTTTCCCACCATGCTCACGTCCCAGCAGATCCGCCAAGCCTTCCTCGATCATTTCGCCAAGCACGGGCACACCATAGTGCCTAGCGCACCCATGGTGGTGAAAGATGACCCCACGTTGATGTTCACCAACGCGGGCATGAACCAGTTCAAGGACCTGTTCCTGGGCAACCGCCCCGCGAAGGACAAACGCATCGCCGATACGCAGAAGTGCCTGCGCGTTTCCGGCAAACACAACGACCTGGAAGAAGTAGGTATCGACACCTACCACCACACCATGTTCGAGATGCTCGGCAACTGGAGCTTTGGCGATTACTTCAAGAAAGAAGCGATACAATGGGCGTGGGAGCTGCTGGTGGATACCTACAAGATCGATACGGCGAACATCTATGTGACCTACTTCGGCGGTGATGCGAAAGATGGCTTGGAGGCCGATGAAGAGACCCGCCAGCTCTGGCTGAACTACTTGCCGGCGGACAAAGTGCTTCCCTTCTCGCGCAAGGATAATTTCTGGGAGATGGGCGATACCGGCCCGTGCGGACCATGCACGGAGATCCACGTGGACGTGCGCACGGCGGAAGAGAAAGTGCAGAAGAGCGGGCGCGAATTGGTGAACAACGATCACCCGCAAGTGATCGAGATCTGGAACAACGTGTTCATGCAGTTCGAGCGCAAGGCCGATGGCTCCCTCGTGACACTGCCCGCGCAGCACGTGGATACCGGCATGGGCTTCGAGCGCTTATGCATGGTGCTGCAAGGCAAGCGCAGCAACTACGACACGGATGTGTTCCAGCCGTTGATCCAAGTCCTCGCGAAGAAGTGTGGCAAGACCTATGGCAAGGAAGAAAAAGCGGACATCGCCATGCGCGTGATCGCGGATCACCTGCGTGCGATCAGCTTCGCCATTGCCGATGGACAACTGCCGAGCAACACCGGTGCGGGGTATGTGATCCGCCGGATCCTGCGTCGAGCTGTGCGTTATGGCTACAGTTTCCTCGGGTTCAACGAACCGTTCATGTACACGCTGGTGCCCGTGCTCGCTGCGCAGATGGGCGACCAGTTCCCGGAACTGAAGAAGCAGCAAGGCATCATCGAGAATGTGATGCTGGAAGAAGAGAAAGCCTTCCTGCGCACGTTGGAGCAAGGCACGAAACGGATCGAAGGAGCCTTGGCGGAAAGCAAAGGAACCTTGCCTGGCGACCGCGCATTTGAACTCTTCGACACCTTCGGATTCCCCATCGACCTCACCCAGTTGATCGCACGCGAACAAGGCCGCGAGGTGGACATGGTCGGTTTCGAAGCTGAACTACAGAAACAGAAAGAACGTTCCCGTGCAGCAACGGCCGTCACCACGGGGGATTGGACGGAACTTGGAACAGGTGAGACCACCTTCGTCGGATACGACGAGTTGAGCAGTGCGGCGCACATCCTGCGCTACCGCAAGGTCTCGGGCAAAGGCGGCGATCAGTACCAGATCGTATTGGACCGTACACCCTTTTATGCGGAAGGTGGTGGACAGGTCGGCGATCAAGGTTGGTTGATCAACGGAGAGGAGAAGATCGAAGTGGTGGACACCAAGCGGGAGAACCAGTTGGTGGTGCATTTCACCAAGGCCTTACCGAAGAATGTGAAAGCCTCCTTCACCGCACAGGTGGATGGCCAACGTCGCGCCCTGACGCAACGCAACCACACGGCCACGCACTTATTGCACCATGTGTTGCGCAAGCACCTGGGCACGCACGTGGAACAGAAAGGTTCGCTCGTAGCACCGGATCGCCTGCGTTTCGACATCAGCCATTTCGCGAAGGTGACAGCTGAGGAACTGGGGAGGGTCGAACACGATGTGAACGCGATGATCGCGGACGATATCCGTTTCGAAGACCTGCGCAACGTGCCCATCGAGGAGGCGAAGGCCATGGGTGCCATGGCGCTCTTCGGCGAGAAGTACGGCGAAAGTGTGCGTGTGGTGAAGTTCGGCCCAAGCGTGGAACTGTGTGGTGGAACGCACGTGCCGCGCACCGGCACCATCGGCCCGTTCCGCATCGTGAGCGAAAGTGCATTGGCCGCCGGAATACGGCGTATCGAAGCCATCACCAGCGAAGAGGCCGAACGCATGATCAACGAGAAGTTGGCCAAGCTGGATGCCATCAACACACTGCTGAAGAACCCGGCTGATGTGGTGGCAGCGGTGGAAAAGCTCGTGGAGCAGAACACCGCATTGGGCAAAGAAGTGGAGAAAGCAGCCAAGGAGCGTGTGCGGGGGTATGCCGCATCGTTGCCCGCCAAAGCCAAGGCGAACTCCAAAGGGGTGAAGGTGCTCGTGGAGCGTTTGGACCTGGATGCACAAAGCCTGAAGGACCTCGGTTTCGCCCTGCGCGAACAGCACGCCGACCTGGCCTTCGTTGCGGGTTCCGTGATCGATGGCAAACCGATGCTCGCGGTTTCCTTAGGCAAGGCCTTCTCGGATGCCACCGGCCTCAAAGCCGTGGACATCATCAAGCAGATCAGCCCGGATATCAAAGGCGGTGGCGGTGGCCAGCCCGATTTCGCTACGGCAGGTGGTAAGGAGCCGGGCGGTATGGCCAACGCGTTGCAGAAGGCCGAAAGCCTGCTGGGATAAGCTCCTTTCGCAAGCAGGATCGTTCCTGTTGGTGGCTGGTGCAGAACGCAAAAGCCCCGGCTTGCGCCAGGGCCTTCACGGAATGATCTCGGGAGAGCGAGTTCGGATGCGGTTCACGCCATCATGGGCCGCGGCGTAAGCTTCGTAGGTTTAGGCAGGTCTTGCTGTCCGTAGAGAGGCCCCAGGTACTGGTTATCGTCATCCATGGCCAGGTTCAGGATGTACAGGCCATTGAGCACGAACACGAGGATGTAATCCAGCATGCTGCGTTTGCCGAAGCACTGCACGACTTCGATCCACACCTTGGGCAGGAAGTAGAGTTGTCCGTAGATCGGGATCAGGAATAGCCACCCTTGCCAAGCGGGGCGCCCCACGATCTTCAAGAACACGATCACGTTCCATACAGGAACGAAGGCTGCTGCACCCGGCAAGCGGCACTTCTCGTACAGGCGCCATTGGGCGAGCAGGGCGATGATGGTGATGAAGCCGATCGCGTAATAAAGGGCACTGCCCATCTTCGCGTACAGCATATCGTGAACATTAGACAGCCAATCCATGACAGCAGGTTTTACGGTTTCGGACTTCTCCTTTCCGCAGTGGTTCCTTGGGTAGGACGTATCACTAGGACGAAGGTTGCTTGCGGAACGCTGCCTGCGACAGGCTTCGTATGTGTGTTTCGACCAACGGTTTGTTGGCAACGGTCAACGGCCCCAGGAGCATGAGAGGAACGCCGTTGGAAGGCCAGAGCTACTTGATATACAGCCCAATAGCTCAGCCCTTGGGCACGGCATAGGCCTTCACATCGGCTTCGGTGATCTCTTTCCCGCTCAGGATCACCAGCCGCTCGATCACGTTGCGCAGCTCCCGCACGTTGCCTGTCCAGGGCAGCTTTTGAAGCTCTTTCACGGCTTTTTCCGCCATCGGTTTAGGGGCGATCCCCTGCTCCCCGCATACCTGGCTAATGAAGTGTTCGGCCAGTAGGGGGATGTCCTCCAAACGCTCTGCCAGGGTGGGCACGTGGATCGGGATCACGCTGAGGCGGTGGTAAAGATCCTCCCGGAAATTGCCGTTGGCGATCTCCTTTTTCAGGTCCTTGTTGGTCGCCGCGATCACACGCACGTTCACCTGCACGTCCTTATCGCCACCCACGGGTGTGATTCGCCCTTCCTGCAAGGCCCTTAGCACCTTCGCCTGTGCGGCCAAGGCCATGTCGCCGATCTCGTCCAGGAACAACGTTCCACCGTCGGCTAGTTCGAATTTCCCTTTGCGGTCCTTGATGGCGCTTGTGAAGCTGCCCTTCATGTGTCCGAAGAGCTCGCTCTCGATCAACTCGCCGGGGATCGCGGCGCAGTTCACCTCGATGTAGGCGTTGTTCGCGCGGTTGCTTTTCTGGTGGATCAAACGGGCCACGCCTTCCTTACCAGCGCCATTACCCCCGGTTATCAGCACACGCGCATCGCTGGGCGCCACCTTTTCGATCATCTCGCGGATCACGCCCAAGGCCTTGCTCTCGCCGATCATCTGCACGCCGTTGCCCTTGGCCTTACCCACCTTCTGGCGCAGCACCTTCGTCTCTTGCACCAGGTTGCCACGGTCCAGCGCGTTGCGCACGCTCACCAATATCCGGCTGATGTTGGGTGGTTTCTCGATGAAGTCGAAGGCGCCTTTCTTCAGCGCTTCCACAGCGGTATCGATGGTTCCATGGCCGCTGATCATGATCACCGGCACATCATCGTTGTGGGCCATCAGCTTCTGCAGGAACTCCAGCCCGTCCATCTTCGGCATCTTGATGTCGCAGAGGATCACATCGTAGCCCCCTTTCTTGGCCTTCTCCAACCCGGCAGCACCGTCCTCGGCCTCATCCACGCTGTGTTTCTCGTGCTCCAGGATATCGCGCAGGGCATTGCGGATGGCTTTTTCGTCGTCTATGATCAGTATCTTGGGCATGCCGGGTAGGTTGCTACCGAGCAAAGATGGGCCCAGCGAAGGCAATACCGGAGCACAAAGCGGGCAACCCTGTCCGAGGGGCGCGTCTGCCATAGGAACGGTGCTTTCCCGCTTTGATCTCGTTGTTATACCTCAATGACCATGCGAACGAGCCCCGCCTTGCGGCGACCACCGCTGTGGTGCCTCACGCTCAGCCCCATGGTCGTGAAAAGTTCGAGCACCATACTTCAAAAGCCACCCCATGTTCAGCAACTCACGCTTCTTCCATTTGGCTGCGGCACTCCTTGTAGCGTCGGCGCTCCAAGCGATCACGGTGGTTTTCACGGATGTCGCACACGACATGTGTGGCCGTGGTGGTAGGATCCAGGGCTACATTACGGGTGGCGTTGGCCCCTACGACCTTGTCTGGAGCTCCGGCCAGGTACAGGCCACCTCGTTCGATGTGTTCTTGGATGGAGTGAGCGCAGGGGAGTACACCGTGACGGTGACCGATGCGAACGCCGAGCAAGTGGTTTCTGACCCGATCGCTGTATTGGAGTACAGCCTGTTCCCGACATTCTTCGCCGTCGGTTTGCCGAACTGCGGGCAACCCATGTCCATGATGTTCGAGTACATGGAGGGGTACGCGCCCCAGCTCCCATTGAACTTCACCGATAGCGATGTGGAGCAGCAGTCCGTGGCCTCTGATCCGTGTACGGTGGGTGCTACACTGTTGCGCTTCGATGGCCCGCCTGCTACCACGCGCTACATGTCTTTCACGGATGCCGGTGGATGCCCGGGTACGATCCAGACCTACATTCCAGCGATCAGCACATTGCCCTCACTTCAGGTGGTGGACGTTCAACCTTCCTGCACCAACATCGCCTCGGGCAGCTGCCGCGTGATCACCACAGGACCCGCAGGCTCGCCGAACTTGGGTGATTTCATGCTCCGTCTTTACCATGCGAACGGGCAACCTGTGGACTTTAGCTGTTACGGAGGTGCCACCGGTGTCTTGGACAATTCTTTTGGAAGTCTTGCCGCAGGCACATATTACGCCCGATTGCAAGGCTCTCCGCCATTCATGGCAGGCCCGAACTGGAGCGAGCTGGAGCCGCTCGGCTGGGGTTCGGGTTGTTTCGAAGAAGTGCAAGTGGTGATCCCATCGAACGGCCAGACCTGCGGTCGAGTCCAAGGATCCGTGTACATCGATGCCAACACCAACTGTACCCGCCAGACCAATGAGACCCGTGTACCGGGAACGGTGGTCGAGATCCTGCCGGGCCCTTACTACACGGTCACCGGACCCACCGGCGCTCCCTCGTATGCATTGACCCTGCCCGTAGGCAACTACACCATCACGGAAGAGAGCGCATCCTTGACCCAGACCTGCGGTGGGGCGCCCATTCCGTTCACGGTTACAGCAGCTACGGCCACGGTGGACATTCCCACCTTTTCCAATGTGCCGTTGGATGTGGAGGTGCACTTGAGCAGTGGCCCGGCAAGACCCGGCTTCGAGTTGCAGTATGCCCTTGCCACGAAGAACTTGACACCTACCAGTAGTGGCAACCTCGCAGTGACCATGGAGTTGGATCCTGCCCTCGGTTACATCGCGGCAACACCCGCACCTACCAGCGTGAGCGGCTCCACCCTCACGTGGAACCAAACGGCGCTAGGTGGCTTCCAACAGCGCACCATAACGGTCCGCACACAAGTTCCTGCGGATGTGCAGTTGTTGGGCACCGACCTGGTATCCACAGCATCCGTTTCATCCGCGGTCACGGATGGGAACGCTGCCAACAATGTCGCGATCAGTTCCGTGACCGTGACCGGTAGTTACGACCCGAACGATAAGTTGGCTGTCAGTAGTACGGGTAGCAAGATCCATTACGATCCGGCACAGGATGAATGGATCGACTACACCATCCGGTTCCAGAACACGGGAACCGATACAGCCTTCAACGTCATCATCACCGATACGCTGCCAGCGAATGTGGATCCAGGGTCCATCCAGATCGGCGGGTCCTCTCACGCAGCCAGTTGGGCCTTACAGGGCCAGCGCACCTTGAAGTTCTGGTTGCTCGCGATCCAACTTCCCGACAGCAACGTGAACGAACCGCGC
>DLGQ01000057.1 GCA_002482775.1 Flavobacteriales bacterium UBA7690
CACCAGCCGCTGCTTGCGTGCGATGAGCCCATCGATGCGCGCCGTGCGCTCGTCCAAAAAGGAGGCGATGGCGCGTTGTTCGGGGAGGGGGGGAAGGGCGAATGTGGTGTTCTTGACCGTCTCGAACTCCAGACTTTCAACGGTTGCGCCTTCTTGTCGCCATAGCGGAAGGAGCTGTTCTTGTGAGCCATGTATGAAGTACGCGCAGAAGCGTACGTCCACATTGTCAGCCACAGGGATGCATCCCTTCACATCCTGATTGATCGCCATTCGGCGGCTGTTCACGCAGACCGGGATCGTGTGTTGCAGAATGCCTGAACGAGTGAGCAACAGAAGGCTGTTTGCGGGCACGGTGTTGGCCGCACTCTCCGTAAGAGCATGCTCCGATATGTGGTCCTCCGTGTCAGAGATCCACATCTTCTTCATGTCCTTCGCAGACACCCAAGGCAGCGTTCCTTCCCAGTATGCCTCGTTGGTAGTGCTGGGTGTGCCACCACTTTGGAAGCGGAAGAGAAACCGGATCTTCTTCATCTCCCAATTCGCAGGCACCTCGCTGAGCCAAGGGATGCCGGAGGGTTTGTGTTTAAGCACTATGGTCATGCCTAAATGTCGATCGCCCTGGCCTGACCCAAAAGCGTGTTGAACCGTTCACCTAGCTTCTTCTTGATGTTCTCCATCTTTGCGATGGCATAGAAGCGTTCGCGTTGCAAAGCCATGATGGAATGTATTGCCTTCGCATTCAGATCTGCCAAATCTTGCACGCGCGGGTCCAATCTGTTCTTTGCATACAGTTCCATAAGCGGCTTGTGAACCTGTTCAAACAGATCAAATACATCTCCTTCTGCACTGGTGGAACCTTCCGTTATTCGTAACGCAGGCCCTATCAACGGGTCATCATTGATCGCAGCTCCAGACCTCTCGATATCCACCATCAGGCTGACCAACATTCTAAGTTGAGCATTGGCTTCTCGACGCCAGTCCTCGAACGGCGTTGTATTGGAGGCATACTCATTCGCGATTTCTTGCAGTTGATGATATCGAATGGTAACGACATCACAACCAATGAACAATTCGTTCGCCTTATTGATGGCTTCTCGTCGCGATTTGAGCTGTCGTTCCAAATGGTCTATGACCCCAAATCGGTCTAACAAGGACAACCGATCAAGTTTCAATGAGAGTATCGATGTGAACCGAGGTGTGACCAGCTGGGGTTTCTGCAGATCCTCGATAAATTCGTCAGCAGACTCGATCTGTTTTTTCACAGGATCTTCCAACAATTCGATCTCGGTCACCAAATCCTGACAGGACTTTACATCCTTTCGTCTCTTGTCTGCTTTGGCGAACCATCTGTTCAAGAAAATACCGAGGACCAAGGTGGCGATCGGTAGAAGTGCTAGAGCGAACTTCAACCATGACGAACCCTGTTCGCCGCGCATCTCATCGATGAAGTAGAACTCGAACATGCTCGTTAGCTAACGGTAATGTCCTTCAGCATTCCCAAGATCTCTCCCTCCAATCCAGCTATCTCGCGTTCTATCACCTCCAGCGCGCGCGGCGGGGTGTACACATAGAACTCGCGCGTCAGCGGCACCTCGTAGCCCACCTTGGTCTTCGTGGTGTCCACCCAGGCATCGGGCACATGTGGCAGCACTTCGCGTTGCACGTAGGCTTCAATGGTCTCGCTCAGCGGCACGCTCTCGGTATCGCGCAGGTCGGTATCGGGTTCGGGCTTGCCCTTTGCATCGAGGCAGACCTTGGCCTTGGGGTCGCGTTCGCTCAGGGCGATCAGGATGGTCTTGGTCTCGGCGGCATCCAGGCTAAGGCCACCGGCCTTGGCTGCTTTCTTCAGGTCGGTGAGGAACACCGTGCGGTCCATGTACAGCTTCTCCGCAGGCAATTGGGCCAATAGGCTCTTGATGGCCTCCTGCCGTTTGCGTCCGGCTTCGATCTCCTTCAGGCGCTCCACCTCGTTCTTCACCTTCTTGCTACTCGCCAAATTGGCAAAGGCTTTCACCTCATCGAGCCGCGCAACGCGTTCGGGGCTGGCTTGGAAGTTCAGCTTCAGCGGCCGCTCCACGGTGATCTTGCGGTAGCCAAAGTGCGCGTTGGGGAACACCTTGCTGAACACCCGGTCATCTGGTTTGCCATCCACGGTGAAGGGTTGGCTGGCACCATCGCGGCATTCACCATAGAGCTTGGTGATGGTGGCGATCTGGTCCGGCGTGTTCTCGGTGCCGTCGCCGATGCGGTTGCGTTTGTTGCCGAGGCTCTTGCGCATCTTCACGAAGAAGCCCCGTGCATCCAGCAGTTGCACCTTGCCCTTGCGTTTGTTGGTCTTGCGGTTGGTGAGCACCCAGATGTAGGTGCTGATGCCGGTGTTGTAGAAGAGCTGGTCGGGCAAGGCCACGATGCCTTCCAGCCAATCGTTCTCGATGATCCAGCGGCGGATCTCGCTTTCGCCACTGCCTGCATCGCCAGTGAAGAGTGGGCTGCCATTGAACACGATGGCAATGCGGCTGCCGCCTGCTTCCACAGGCCGCATCTTGCTCAGCATGTGTTGCAGGAAGAGGAAGGCCCCATCGTTGATGCGCGGTAGCCCCGCACCGAAACGACCGTTGAAGCCTTGCTTGGTGTGCTCTTCTTCCACGGCCTTCAGCTGCTGCTTCCATTCCACACCGAAGGGCGGGTTGGCCAGCATGTAGTCGAACTGCTTACCGGCGTGCCCATCATCCTTCAGGGTATCACCGAGAATGATGTTGTCGGCATTCTCGCCCTTGATGAGCATGTCGCTCTTGCACACCGCCCATGACTCGTCGTTGAAGTCCTGCCCGAAGAGGTGGGGGCTGGCCTTGCTGTTCAAGCTGCGCAGGTAGTGTTCGGCCGTACTGAGCATACCCCCGGTACCGCAGGTGGGGTCGTAGATGGTCTTCACCACGTTGCTCTTGGCCAGGTCGGTCTCGTCGCTCAGCAGCAGGTTCACCATCAGCTGGATCACCTCACGCGGCGTGAAATGGTCCCCGGCCTCCTCGTTGCTCTGTTCCGCACCGATGCGGATCAGCTCCTCGAACACATAGCCCATCTGCACATTGTCCACCTTCTCCGGCCGCAGGTCCAGCGCATCGCCGTTGAAGGCCTTGATCACCGCGTAGAGCAGTTCCTTATCGGCCATGTAGGCGATCTGCTCGCCGAACTTGAAGCGTTCGAAGATCTTCCGCACGTTCTCGCTGTACCCACTGATGTAGCTGTTGAGGTGCTGCGCGAGGTGGTTGGGGTCGTCGAGCAGTTTCTTGAAGTCGAGCGCGCTGGTGTTGTAGAACTTCACCTTGCTCACGTTGGTGAGCAGGCTGTACTGCACCGTCTCGCTCTTGCCCTGCACCTTCTTGAACTCGGCAAGCACTTGTTCCTTGGTGGGCGCCAAGATGCTATCGAAGCGCTTGAGCACGGTCAGCGGCAGGATCACCTTGCGGTACTCGTTGCG
Source organism: Flavobacteriales bacterium UBA7690 (assembly GCA_002482775.1). Classification (GTDB taxonomy): domain Bacteria; phylum Bacteroidota; class Bacteroidia; order Flavobacteriales_F; family PHOS-HE28; genus PHOS-HE28. The sequence continues at coordinate 3,479 of DLGQ01000057.1, forward strand.
CTTGTATGGTCCGCGGAGCAGGTTGCAAATGCTCCAGATGAAATTGGCGAGCTGTTGGTGGGTGTCGGTTGACATCGGGGAACAAGATATTCGGTCCGCACCCTTCGCAAGGCAACAGCAAACTCCTCCCCCCACCACGTATTTTTCACCTTGTACCGAATTCCATAACTCCCCACCTTCGTTCAGTAACCCCGTGCGTACCTCTCCCGGCCGCGGATAACCTGCTTTGGCATGACCGGGAAGCGCCAGTACCGGGTGGCCGTGGTGTACCACGCCCCGGTGTACCAAGAGGGGATCGCGCTTGTGTTGGAGAAGGACGAACGGCTGCGCATCACGGCTCGGTATGCTTCGTTGGATGCCTTGGCCTTGGCGGTGCAGAGCGGACAGGTGGAAGTGCCCGATGTGGTGCTGGTGGAACTGGCGCCGCCGTGGGAGGGGTTGTGGGGGGCGGTGATGCGGTGGCGGGAAAAGTGGCCCACCGCGAGTGTGCTGGTGGTTGGGGAGTTAACGGAGCACCTGGCCAAGGGTGTATTGGAGAGCGGGGCGCATGGGGCGGTGGCCCTTTCGGATAGTACGTTGCACTTGCAGCAAGCGGCCTACTGCGTGGCGGAAGGTGGCTTGTACAAGAACAGTTGGATGGAGCGCCACCTGCGCGCCGGGCGCAACAGCCGGGGTATGCGCCAGCAGGCGGTGCCGAAGTTGACGCCCCAGCAGGCGGTGGTGCTGCGCCTGATGGCCCGGAGCGATAGCCCCACGTATGCGAGCATAGCGCAGGAGATGGGCATCGGCGTCCGCACGGTGGAGTGCTACCGCGACGACCTGTTCGCCAAGTTCGATGTGCATACACGCGGTGCGTTGCTGTACCGCGCACGCGAGCTGCGGTTGGTCTGAACAGCCGAAAAGGCTCGTGTATGACACGCCGAGACAGTAGGATGTCCAGAACGGTATACTGTCACACACGGAGCGGATATGGTCTGTCCGTGTTGTCCTACTGTCTTGCCGTGCCATCATACTGTCTCGCCGTGTCGTCATACTGTCTCACCGTGTCGTCATACTGTCTCGCCGTGTCATCATACTGTATCGCCGTGTTGTCATAGTGTCTCGCCGTGCCATCATACTGTCACACCGTGCCATCATACTGTCTCGCCGTGTCGTCATACTGTCTCACCGTGTCATCATACTGTCTCTCCGTGTTGTCATAGTGTCTCGCCGTGTCATCATACTGTCTCGCCGTGTTGTCATACTGTCTCGCCGTGTCATCATACCGTCTCACCGTGTCATCATACTGTCTCGCCGTGTCATCATACTGTCTCACCGTGTCATCATACTGTCTCGCCGTGTCATCATACTGTCTCACCGTGTCGTCATACTGTCTCGGCGTGTTGCACAGTGGTCATTTCATGCTTGCGAAGCGTTCCCGGGTGTTGTTGGGTAGCATCCGGTGTCACGTCGTACACCACAGCGGAACCCCTTGCCAGACAACGGTTACAGCCGCTATCCCCCGTTGAACAACGGGGGGGAGGTCCCCGTTGTTCGACGAGCGTTGCGGAACTCCCATGCTGGTATTGCCGAACAAAGGGTCATAACCGGGCTTCGGCCCACAAAAACCAAAAAGCAATGGGCAAGTGGTATTACATACTGAACCTGGGGTTGGCCCGGATCACCCCGAGCACCTTGTTGGTGAAAGTGCGCAACATGGTAAGCAAGTTGACCGGCAATCCAGCCTTCCCGACCCCGACACCTCCGCTGGTGGATGTGACCGCGGCGGCCGATGAGTTGGAGGCGGCGATCATCGCACACGAGGCCAACCCCGGCCCGAGTGAAGTGTTGCAACGGAGCATCGCGTTCCAGCAGATGAAGGGGTTGTACATAGACCTGGGCGGTTATGTGCAGGCGGCGAGCAACGGTGACATCGACCTGATCAAGAGCGCAGGTGGCGTGGTACGTCGCAGTGCTTCGCCGATCGGTGAGCTGCCTGCGCCGAAGAAGGTGACGGCCGTGAGCACGCCGTTCCCGGGTCGTATCGACATCAGCTGGGGTGGTGTACGTGGCCGTGCTATGTACGAACCGGAGATCTGCGAGGGCGACCCGAATGTGGAGGCCAACTGGAGCGTACTGTTCCTCACCACGAAGAACCGCCACAGCATCACGGGCCTGAAGAGCGACACGGTGTATTACTTCCGCGTGAAGGCCATCGGCACCGCCGGAGCGAGCGCGATGAGCGACCTGGCCGCAGCGAAAGCCGCCTGAGCCTACTTCGTCAACGCCGCAGCCCCGGGTCCGATCGGACGCCGGGGGTGGGGCGTTGAAAGGAGGTCGTTGAGAAGAGGAAGTTGACAGTTCGTAGTTGCCAGTTGTCCGTGAATGCAAGAACAACCCCTGAAACGAGCTCTGACAACTACGAACTGACAACTACGAACTGCGAACTGAGAGCCTTTGCGACCACGACCAGGCCGCTGGAGATATTCCTTTCCAATTTCCATGGTCGAGAACGCTAAGCCGCTATCTTGGTCTTCTCCCCTATCACCACCACCATGTCCGTTGACCACTCTCCCTTGCGCAGATCGTTGCTCTCCGTGGCGTGCCTGCTTTTCGTGCTCAGCATCGCGGCCCAACGCACACCCGTGATCCAACTGGTGCGTCCTGTACTTACGGCCGACTCCATCGTGCATACCACGGAAGCGCGCATCCAGGTGGGTGGGCGCGTGCTAAGCGATAGCCCGGTGATGCTGATGAAGGTGAACCAGGTGGATGTGGTGTTGAAGGACGGTGGCATGTTCGTGCATCCCGTGGATCTGCGACCGGGCAAGAACAACGTGCTTGTCGGCGCGGTGAACAAGGAGGGCAAGAACGTGTTCGTGCGTTTCGTGGTGATGCGCGACGTGGAAGCCGAGCAAGAGACCGTGGTGCCGGAACCCACGCCGCTGGCGGAAGAGACGAAGCTGCCACCACCCCCACCACCCGTGGTGCCCGTGCCGTACACCGAAGAAGCGGATGATGACGACACCGATGCTGCGGACATTCCCCTGGAGATCCGCGCCCTCATCATCGCGGTGGGCCAGCACCAGTTCGGTACGGACAAGAACCTGCGCTACCCCGCGAAGGATGCGGCCGCGTTCTACGATTTCCTCACCAGCCCCGCGGGCCTCGCTGCCGACCCCAAGAACGTACGTATGCTGGTGGACCAGAACGCCACGCGCGAAGCCATACTCGCCGCCATGCGCGACATGATGAACGGCGCGAACAGCACCGATGTGTTCTTCCTCTATTTCAGTGGCCATGGCCAAACGGTGGACAATGGGCAGGAGTACTACTTCTTCACCCACGACACGCGTACCGAGGACCAGAACGCCATCGTGAGTTCCGCCTTGAGCCGCAGCGAGGTGCGCGCGCGGTTGAGCAATGGCAAGGTGCGCAAGAAGGTGCTCTTCCTGGATGCCTGCTACAGCGGCATGATGGCCAGTGGCGGAAAGAGCATGGGCGAACGGCGCGAACACCTGTTCCAGGAGATGGCCGGTACGGATGAGGCGCTCGTGGTCTTCACCTCATCGTCGGATACGGAACGCAGTTTCGAGGACGAGACCTTGGACGGTGGCCACGGCATATTCACCTACTATGTGGTGAAGGGTTTGCAGGGGGAGGCCGACAAGGCACGCGCCGGCAACAAGGATGGAAAGATCACCGTGTATGAACTGGACCGCTACCTGGGCGACGAAGTGAACGCACGCGCCTTGAAGACCAAGGACCAACCCCAACGGCCCAAACGCGATTGTACCCGGTGCGATGATTTCCCCTTGAGCTTCACCACCGATTACGACATCAGCACCGCTAAGCCCAAGCCCGTGCAAGAGGTGGAGTGGACCACACCACCACCCAAGGTGGAGACCAAGCCCGCTCCCACCCCCGCCAACTCCCCCACCGGGCGCACGTACGAAAGCTACAAGTTGCCGCCCGTGCCCAAGGAGGTGTACAAGATGCCGGAGAACCCGCGGTTACTGAACGGGCAGGTGTATGCGAATACGACAACGGGAGATAAGATCACCTTCGATGGCCATCACTTCAGCGGCATCGTGGTCACGGGACTGCTCGGTGGGCAGGTGCTCTCGGGGCCCGGCAAGATCAGCGGCATCCAGATCGCCTTCACCGATGAGGCCACGGATCGGGTGAAGGAGGGCTTCGCCGTTTTCTCGCCGGACAGCAGCAGCTTGAACATCACCCTGCAGCTGAAGAGCGGAGGCAAGGAAAAGTACGTGCTGCAACGCATGGGGGTGGCCAAACGGGAAAAGCTGCCCAGCCGCAGGTACGTGAGCCCGGATGGGAACACTGAATTGAGCGTGCACAATGTACACTTCGCCGCTGTGGAGGTAAGTGGTCATGTGGGCGATCGGATCATCGATACCAAGGGTCGGATAAGTGGCGATGTGCTCATGTTCGTGGACGAGCGCAAGGATGCCTACGCGACCGGCCAGCTCGTGCTGAGCGATGATTGGAGCACGGCCCAAGGGGTGATCGCCTTCGGTACCGGTGCGCGGGAGAGCGTTCGGCTAGAGCTTTCCTACCTGGGGCCCGAGTACAAGCTGAACAACGGCATCTATGCCAATGCCCACGGAGACCAAACGATCAACTTCCACGGCGAGCACTTCGCGAGCATCCAACTGTCGGGCATCGTGGGCGAGGAGAACGTCAATTGCGTGGGGACAGTGAAAGGCGATGTGATCTCCCTGAACGACAACCCGAACACCAGCCCCGGATTCATGCCCAGCAAACTGGTGTTGCGCGACAAGGGACAGCGCCTGCAGGGCTCGGTGATCTTCAGCGATGGCACAGTGGTGATGGTGAACATGCAACGCAAGAAGTGATGCGTACGCTGTTGGCACTCTGGGCTGTAGGATGCCTGCTGCATGCACAGGCCCAGCGCTTCACCATCACGTCCTGTCCGGCCAGCAGCGGTGTGCTGAAGGCGGACTTCAACGCGCGCTACGGGGACACGAACACGCATGCGGAGTACATGCTAGCGCTGCGCCGTGCCTTCACCGGCGATAAGGGTGGGCGCTACGTACACTACACCATGCACGTGGAGGGCACGGTGGAACAGGACTACTACTTCAGCATTCCGCAAGGGCGCAGCTACCCCGCAGGGTTGGTCTCCCTGGCGAGCAAGAGCGTACACAGCAGCACGGTGGAAAGCAAAGCCGAACTACGGGCCTTGTTGCAGGACACCCTGGCCATCTGGGAACCGTTGTGCGTGCGCATGCGCCTGCTGGATGCCGACCTGGCACACGACGGATACTTCCTGCTCTGGACCGACCCGCGCGATGGGGTGCAGTACAAAAGCGCCATACCGGTGCGCGGCGATACGTTGCAGATGAACGGTGCGCTCTTCGGCACGTTACAAGAACCGTTCATTCCCGTGAAGCTGCGCCATTCCGCGTTGCGCAAGCAGGACCTCGCGACCTTCGTGCTGCGCGTGATGGCGGACGACGAGAAGAAGGACCTGCTGGACCACGTATGCCAAGCGGCGCTGAAGCTGCAACTGGAAGATCCGGTGCAACGCGGGTTGCTGCTGCACCAGTATTGCCGGGCGCAGTATGGCCTTGTGCCGTTGGAACAGCTTCCGCCTGCCGCGTGCGCTGACGCAATGGACCGTTAGCATGGAAGCACTGGTCAATGCCATCGTGATCTTCGTATTGGCGCTGCTGCTGGCGCTGGTCCCCGCTTGGGTGCTGTGGCGAAGCAAGGTGCGGCCCAAGGGCTGGCGCTACCTGGCCCTGACAAGCTACCATACGTTCTTCTGCCTGCTGCTGGTGTTGCTGCTCAACGGCCTGCCGGGCTTCTTCGTGCAGAATAGCGAAGTGTACGCCAACGTGCGCCTGTTGGAGCCGGATGCTACGGCCGTGCAGCGCCCCATCGTGCGCATAGACAACAGCGGCAACAAACAACTGGTGCCGGACCCCGATGGCAACCTGGAAGACAGCACCGTGCTGGTGGTGACCGACCGCGCGAAACTGGCCCGGCTGCTGCACCGGCTGGCCGAACACCAGGAGCACATCGGCCAGGTGGTGGTGGATATCCAGTTCGTGGACCCCTCCCCTGCCGACAGTGCGTTGCGCGAGGCCGTGCTGGACCTGGCAGTGCATGGCAAGGTGCTGCTGGCGCGGGCGCGGGAAGAGAACACGGACGCATTACGCTTCGGTAGTGATGTGATGGCCGATGTGACCGAGCACCAGCAAGAAGACCTCATCGCCTGGCACCGTTCCGCGCGTGCCGAGGGCCACTCGCTCCCCTACACGCTTTTCCTTCGCCTGCACCACCTGAACGCGGAGCCCTTCGCCTTGCGCCTGTGGAAGGAGAGCGGCGGCGATGCACCGGCACGACTGGTGTTCCCGGGTTTCATGCCCACGTGGTCCTATCTACCCACGGCAAGTGAAGAGCCTGTGGGCCGCGATGTGTTGCCCATGCCCATCGGCCACGCCTTGGATGCGGGGTGGGACAGGCTGTTGCGCCGCTTGACCACGGCTGATGGACCAGCACCGGTCATCTTCATCGGCGAATTCCCGGCGATGGCGAAAGAAGCCAGTTCGGATGTGCACCGCACCTATGTGGGCGAGCATACCGGAAGCGCCATGCTCATCAACCTCTTCCACGAATTGGAACGTGGTGCGCATGTGGTGAAGGGAAGCACGCTACTGATCCTCTTCGGCGTGCTGATGCTTTGTACCGCATGGACCTTCTTCCGCGCATGGCCTGGAAAAAGCGAGCCGCCACCCACCACGTTCGGAGCCATCGTGGGCAAGTATGTGGAAGATGTCCTGAAGAACCTGATCCCTTTCGTGTTGCTCATTGGCGTGGTGTGGGCCATGCGGCGCATCACCGGGCAACAGATGAACCTGCCTCCGCTGCTGATCTACTTCGCCGCGCTCACGAGCTTGGTAGAGGCCATTCGGCGCGTGCGGCAGCGGGAACGGGATATGGCCAACGCAAAGACCGGTGTGCGACCGTGAAGCAGGCGTTCTCCTGTTGCCGCACCCGCGTGGCTTGAACGATCCACTTACGCAGAACCCCGACGATGTGCCGGGGTTCGTGCGTTGTGTGGAAGTTGCGGATGAGCGACCGGCCTAATCGCCGTCATCATCGTCGTCGTCGTCATCATCATCACCGCCACCGTTGTTCGTGGTATCCGGCTGCACCGGTGGTTCGTGTTTGCACGCGGTGAAGAGCGCTGCGCCTAGGAATAGCGCGAACAGGAAGAGCGCGATGCGGAAGAGCGGGCTGCGTGAGTACATGGTGTGATGGTTCGTTCGCATGAAGGTAAGGCGATCGGCCATTACACCTCTCAATTGCCGTTGTCGTCGCCCGCAGGATCATCACTTCCATTGCCGCCGTTCTGGCCGCCGTTGTCGTCGCCCGCTGGATCATCACTTCCGTTGCCACCGTTCTGGCCGCCGTTGTCGTCGCCCGCTGGATCATCACTTCC
>DLGQ01000079.1 GCA_002482775.1 Flavobacteriales bacterium UBA7690
TGTTGCTGGTGCAGCGTTCAATGTTGAAACATGCGCGACCGAATGCTTGGCCGAAGCGGGGGATATCGACCCAGCGAGCTTCGTGGTATGCCGCCAAGGTGGTGCGGCGACCTTGACCGGTATTCCTGCTGGCAATGCGGTGGTACCTGCGGGTTTCCAAACCCTCTACGTACTTACCCGTGGTCCAGGTCTGGTCATTCGCCAAGTGAGCGCTACACCACAATTCACGGTGAACCAACTGGGCATCTACACCATTCACACCCTGGTGTACGATCCGGCCACGTTGGACCTCAGCATCGTAGTGCCTGGTCAGACAACAGGCTTCGATGTGAACGCCCTGTTGATCCAAGGAGGTGGCTCCATCTGTGCGAGCCTGGACGTGCAAGGTGCCCCGCAGATCGTGGTAGGTCCATTCATCTGCAGCATCATCAACTTCTTCAACAACGGTATCGCACCGGAGAACATGGATGATCTCAATGCAGTACTTGCTTCATCCGGCATGAACGGTGCCAGCTCCGAACTCGTGATGAACACCATCGAACAGGACCTGCCGTTGAACGTGATGAAAATGTATCCGAACCCGACTCGTGATCTCCTCACCATCGACATGGCCGTGCTTGCGGATACGGATCTGGAGCTCAGCGTGCTGAACACCCTCGGACAGGAGGTACTGCCTGGTACTTCTCTCAACGTGGGCCGCGGTGCGAACCGCCGTGTGATCGATGTGAGCACACTAACTCCCGGATCGTACCTCGTAAGGCTTACGATGAATGATCGCGTGCTAACCCATCGGTTCACGAAAGTGGACTGATCTGGAGGTCAGGTGAAGGTGCGGCCTGGGTGGTCCGAAACGTTTCGGACAGCCCGGGCCGCGCCGATCCTGGGCATAATGGTCCTTGTTGCACTTCCATGACGGAACGCCCCCCAATCCCCCGATCCGGCTATTGCAGTCTCCCGTACATGAGGTGTTGCTTTGCCGCCCGAACTAGTAGACCCCTTCTTATGAAGCACTCCATACTCCTCTCTTCCGCCGTATTCCTTAGCGCCGCAACGGCCAGCGCACAAACAACCGTCACGGTCACCACCGGTGCCGGGAACGCCACCCAGACCTACTACAGTCTGGAGAATGGTGTTCAAGGCTCTGCCGCCTTGGCGGATTGGGATCTCGGTTTCGAGATCAACTCCTTCAACTCCTCCATACTGGTGAACACCGCCAAAGGCCTCACCGTGTTCGAAACACCTGTGGCTGTTGCGGATTGGGCTACCCTAACGGAAGCCGATGAGGCCAGCTGGACCCCGATCCACAACTCCGAAACGTATTGGTCGGCCGGTGCGCTCACCAACGGGAACAACTTGATGGATCCTGAAGGGCTCAACGTGGGATGGGGTGAGTACAACATGACCACCCACACCATTGCAGGGACCAAGGTCTATGTGGTGAAACTGGTGGACGAGACCTACAAGAAGCTGCGCATCAATTCCTTGGCGACCAGCACCTATTCCTTCACCTATGCCGACATCGATGGCAGTAACGAGCAGACCGCTTCGTTGGTGAAGTCGGCTTTTGCTGGAAAGAATTTCGGCTACTTCAGCTTGGCCAGCGGTACTTCCCTGGACCTGGAGCCCGCTGCTGCATCTTGGGATCTCTTGTTCACGAAGTATGTTGGGTTCGTACCAACACCTTACCCCGTCGCAGGTGTTCTACAGAACAAGAAAGTCTGGGCCATGCAGGTGGATGGTGTTCCAACTGTAGATGCGGTTTGGAACAGCGCCGATATGGATAGCGCGAAGAACATCATCGGCTCCGACTGGAAGACCTTCAACATGACCACCTTCCAGTATGAGTATGCCGCCGATCGCACCTACTTCGTGCAGGATCGTTCCTTCAACATCTGGAAGCTCATCTTCACCGGTTACGGAGGAAGCACCAATGGCGACATGACCTTCACCCAGGAGCTGGTGAGCAGTGTGAGCGTGGATGAGCAGGTCTACACCAAACTGGTGGTCTATCCCAACCCAACTACGAACGGCCAGGTGAACGTGGTGCTCGGTCGCGAAGTGAGCAACGGCCAACTCTCCATCGTGGATCGCGCTGGGCGGTTGGTGAAGACCCAATTGGTGAACGGTACTGGCGCACTTTCCAATGTAGCCGTGGACCTCAGCGGTGTGGAGCCCGGTCTTTACCTCGCCCGCCTGGATGCTGAAGGAGTAGTGTTCACCGCTACCGTGGTAGTGGAGTAATGCATGACGATGGGAGGATCCCGGCTTGGTGAAAGCCGGCCGGGATCCGTCCTATCCGACTTGACCGTCCAATGGCGACGGCCGTATGTGATCGACGCAGGTATGACGATCGGGAATGTGATGAGCGGGTCCTTTGCAGTGTAGAATGAACATGCCTTTTCTGATACGGTCTTTGGTGGTGCTGCTCGCAAGCGCGCTCGCTGTAGTGGCCCAGGCACAATTGTCCGTTTCCGTGGACGATGCCCAAGGCAAGCCTGTCCCCTATGCGCACGTCACGTGGCAACCGCTGAAACCCGGTGCAGCAGGAGGGCTGTTCGTTGTTGATGCAGAGGGTAAGGGCGCTGTGCCAATTGATGCCGAGATAGCGCGCGCCGGTGTGATCCTGAGAGTGTCTTTCGTAGGCTTCAGAACCCTTACGGATACGGTGCAAGGCGGTGATGGCGTCGGTATCCGCTTCACACTTCTACCCGAAGCATACGGTCTGCAGGAATTCGTGGTCACCGGTCAATATGGTCCGGCTTCGCCAGAGAAAGCCGTGCATCGCGTACGCGTGATAGATGCCGTGCAGATCCAACGCATGGCTGCGAACAACCTCGGCGATGCGTTGCGCAACGAGCTCAACATCCGCTTGTCGCAAGACAATGTCCTCGGCACCTCGATGGCCATGCAAGGCTTGGGTGGCCAGAACGTGAAGCTGCTCGTGGACGGCGTTCCTGTGATCGGAAGGCAGGACGGCAATATCGATCTCGCACAGATAGACCTTACCGGGATCGAGCGTGTGGAAGTGGTGGAAGGCCCGCTGAGCGTGAATTACGGCACCAACGCACTGGCAGGCACCATCAACCTCATCACCAAGAAGGGCGGTGGCAGACCAGCAACACTGAAGGCTTCCGCCTATGCCGAACACATCGGCCGCTTGAACACCACGGTGACCGGAACGCGCCATTGGGGCAGCAACGATGTGGTGCTCACCGCGGGCCGCAACTTCTTCGCCGGTTGGGATCCGCGCCATCCGGGTTTCGTGGATCTAACGCCTTCACTAGCGGATACGAACCGCTTCCAGCAATGGAAACCGCGCGAACAGTTCTTCGGGCGGCTCAGCTATCGCCGCGTGGGCGAACGCTGGGATCTGGGCTACAAGGGTGAAGCCATGCACGATGTGATCACGAACAGGGGCATGCCGCGTGCGCCCTATTTCGAGTCCGCCTTCGATGAGCGCTACACCACCATCCGCCTGGACAACTCCGTTTCTGCAGAACGCCGCTTCGGTGCAGGGCGCAAGGCGAACGCCATGGTGGCCCACAACCGCTACACCCGTTACAGCAACCTCTGGTACCGCGACCTCACCACACTGGGCGAACAACTCGTGGATGCCGCGAGCGAGCAGGACACTTCCGGCTTCACGCTCACCAACGTGCGCGCCACCTTCGCACAAGCGAAGGATAGTGCGCGCGTGAATTTCGAAGCGGGTATCGACCTAAACCTAGAGACCGGAACAGGGCACCGTGTTGGTGAAGGGGAGGAGGAGATCGGCGACTATGCCGCATTCGCCAGTCTGGAATACGCGCCGCACCGGGCGTTGACCCTGCGTCCAGGACTTCGCTACGCCTACAACACACGCTACGGCGCACCGCTGATCCCGTCGTTGAACGTGCGCTGGCAGTTGAACAAAGGATTCACATTACGCGCTTCGTACGCGAACGGGTTCCGCGCACCTTCGCTGAAGGAACTCTACCTCTTCTTCGTGGACGTGAACCACGACATCGTTGGCAATACCGACCTGGACGCCGAACGTTCGCATAACCTGAGCGGCGCACTGGCCTACCGGCACGCGAAGGACAAAGGCGTTTACACCAGCGAGGTCAGTGTCTTCTACAATGTCGTGGATGATCTGATCAGCCTGGCCCAGATCACAGGCACACGCTACTCGTATGTCAACATCGGTGAGTACCGCACCGCTGGCGGAAGTATGGGCGCCGGCTGGGACAACGGCCATTGGGTGATCTCGTGCGGAGCAGCCTTGACCGGCCGCTACGATGAGCTCGCTGCCGCCAGCAACAGCCCGTACCTGTTCTCCAGCGAGGTGCGTGCTTCGATCACCAAACAGTGGTTGCGCAAGGGGTGGAGCGGGTCCATCTTCTGGAAATGGCAGGACCGTTTGGCGAACTATGCGTTGCTGGAGGACGGCGCGCTCGGCCGTTCCTTCATCGGTGCTTTCCACATGGCGGATGCTACGCTCACCAAGCGCATGTGGGGGGGGCGCGTAGCGCTTACCGGCGGCTGCAAGAACCTCTTCGATGTGAAGAGCCTTAACGCTTCGTTGTCGGGTGGGGCGCACAGTGGTGGTTCGTCCAGCGTACCGATGTCCACCGGTAGGCTCGCTTTCTTCCGCATCGAACTAGATCTGAAACGCGACACGAAATGATGAAGCGGTTCGTCCTCGGTGCCTGTGTGGCTGCAACGCTCAGTTCTTGCTTGAAGGAGGAGCTACCCGTTCCTGCTCGCGAGCGCGGAAGTGGTATGCACATGCAGGCATGCATGGGTTCCGGCTACGAGGATCAATTATGGATCGATGTGCGCACCGGGACCGTCGTAAGCACCAATGTGAAGACCGCCTGGGACCTCGCCTTCGAGAGTGCAGCGGATGGGTGGCACATCTACTTGAACGGCTCCAAGCTGATGACCGCGTGGAACAAGGGAGCGGTGGACATCGCGGCACCGCATGATACCGTGGGCATGTTCGCCAACAAACGGATCGATGCACCAAGTGGCCTGCGCGATAGTACTGCGATCGGCGACTGGCGCGGGAATAATGAAGTGTACGTGATCGATCGCGGCTACAATGGCCTGGGCCAATCACAGGGTCTTCGCAAATTCCGCTTCCTCGCGGTCAACGCCACCTCGTTCACCTTCGAAGTGGCTGCCATGGACGGGTCGCAGCACAACACGATCACCATCCAGAAGGATCCCACGCGCGCTTTCACCTGCTACAAAGTGGAGGACGGTGTGGTTGACATCGAGCCAGGGATCGGGTCTTGGGATCTTGTGCTCACCCAGTACACACACCAGTTCCACGAGCCTTTCCTGCCGTACATCGTTACCGGCATGCTCTCGGCCTCCACCACCCGCACGGCCATCATCCGGAACGCGGACTTCCAAGCCGTCTCATTGGACGATACGCTCGCTTACCCCATGAGCGGTGCGCGCGATGTGATCGGGTACGACTGGAAGGATTATTCGTTCGAGACCTCGTCGTACACCGTGGATCAAACGTTGGTCTACATCGTACGAGATGCGGAAGGTTACTTCTACAAGCTGCGTTTCATCGACTTCTACAGTTCGCAAGGACAAGTAGGCTGTCCGCTGTTCGAGGTGGTGCCGCTCTAGAAGTCCATCTCGCCGCCTCCCTGGCCAGGTTCGGTGCGCTGCTGTCCGCGTCTGCGGAAGAGAGACATGTTCTGCTCCCCGAATTTCCACGTGAGGGTGAAGCGAACGAAACGCATCTCTCGGCGGCGGAAGCTCTCCTGATAGAGGAACTCCGTGTCCACCGTATTACCCCAACGGCGGCTGAAGAAGACATCGTTCACCGATAGCACGCCGGTTAGCTTCTTGGTGAAGTCGTGGCTTACCGAAGCATCCAGCCCGTATTGTGAAAGGGAAACTCCCTGGGGCTGGATCCGTGGGCTCTCGTACTCCCCGTTCAACTGCATGGTCCAGTCTTTCAAGAACCTGTAGTTCACCATCAGCTTACTGTTCCAGTTGGTGCCTTCGTTGCGGGCGCCACCTTGCGCCGTGTTCAAGGAGATGTTGGTGTATTGCACCGTGCCGCTCAGCGTGATCTGCAGCCCCTGCATGGGATCCACCTTCAACACGTTCTCCCAGCCCGCCGTGCTGCTCACGTCGCCGTTGATGAAGGTGTTCAGCAGGATCGTGGTGTCCGAGGGAAGTGGCGTAGCATAGCTGGTGATCACGTCCGTGGTGTAGCGCCCGAAAACCGATGTGAGCCAGGTGGCCTTGCCTTTCATGAAGGGGAGCAAGTGGTTCACCTCCGCCAAATTGCTCATCTCCGGCGCCAGGGATGGGTTTCCGATGCGCACGTTGCGCGCATCGCTGAACATGATGAACGGCATGATCTGCCAGAACCGCGGTCTTTCGATCTTCCGCGAGAAGTTGATCTGGAACTCGCGTTCACTTTCCTGCCAGCGACGTACGAAATACAGCGAAGGGAACAGCGCGCGTCCGATGTTGTCCGTGCCTTCCGGGTAGCTGTAGCGGAAGCTCTGGTCCTTGCCGGTGAGCTTTGCTTCGAACAACGTTTGCTCGAACCGGAAGCCTGCCATCAACGACCACCGTTCGGTAAGCTTCTGCGACCAGTTGATGTACGCAGCGTTGATCATGTCGCGGATCTCGTAGTTGTTGCTCAACGAGGTGTCGCGTACATCGGTACCGATGGTAGGCGAGGTCACGAAGACATCGAGCAGGGTGTTGTCCGGACGGATATTGCTCTTCACACCATACTCCAGCTTGGTCTTCTCGGAGATCGGGTTGATGAAGTCGGCCTGGAACGTGTAAGCCGAATAGCGGCTGCGCCCGATGTTGTCCTGAAGACGAGGACTGCCCACCAGCGCAGTGCCATCCGTGGAGTAGCTGTACAGGTCCTGTTCCGCCTTACTGTCACGGCGGCTGTTGTTGTAGGTGAAGTCCATCGTCCATTCCTTGCCCTCCTTCGGCGACTTGTGCCGGAACATGATCTGCGAGGTGAGGCCCATGTGCGAACCCTCCGAGGTGTTGATCTGCTCACCACGCGAAAGCAGCTCCTGCCCCGGGCCGAACGTGCTGAAGATCTGCTTGTCCGTGCCGTCGTTCCCATGCCCGCGCATGGATTGCGAGAGGGTGATCGTGCTCCGGTTGCTCACTTGGTAGTCCACTCCGAAGCGGCCACCGTTCATGGTGCGGCCCGACTCGCTTTTAGTGTCCTGATCAAAGTACCCGATGGCTTCGCCGAACGAACGATCGGTACGGCGCGTAAGGCCGGTGGTGACGTTGTTGCCCGTATTGAAGTTGTAGGAGAGGTTGAAGGCCCAGCGTCCGTCCTTCGCGTTCAGGTTACCGCCGAACTGGTATCGGTCGTTGGTGCCGGCACCCGCTTGCAGTTGCCCGCTGTAACCGGGTTTGGTGCTCTTCTTCAACACCACGTTCAAGATGCCACCCGTGGTGCTCGCATCGAACGCCGCTGAAGGATTGGTGATCAGTTCCACACGCTCTATGTCTTCCGAAGGGATCATGTCCAAGCTCATGGAAGTTGGGCGCCCATCGATGAGCACTTGCGGGTTGGAGCCGCGCATCTGCACGTTCCCATCCACATCCACGCTGAGGCCGGGGATGTTCTTCATGACCTCAACGGCAGAAGCACCTTGGGTGGTGAGGTCCTTGTCCACGTTGTATACGCGGCGGTCTACTTGCATCACCGACGTGCGCTTCTCACCCGTCACTTCGAATTCCTTCAGGATCTCCGCATCGGGAGCCAAGGTGATGTTGCCGAGGTCGCGTTCCATCCGATCGCGCGAGAGCGTGACTTCCACCACCTGTGCTTTGTAGCCGATGAAGCTCACCGTCACCTTCAACGGCGCAAGAGGCAGCTTCTCGATCAGGAAATCGCCGTTGGTGCGCACGATGGTGCCGCCGAGCAGGCTATCACCGCGCGCCATGTTCACCGATACCGTGGCGAACTCAGCAGGCTTGCCGGTGGAGGCATCGATGACCTTGCCGTAGACCTTGCCGATGGCCGGCGCCGCGCCGCGTGGTGCCCCGCCCGGTGGCTGTGCGAAGGATGCGATACACAGGCCCAGCACGATAGTGAGGCTGAAGAACGAACGGATGAACAAATGCATGAGGGCTTATTGCGCGGGGCTGAATGGTAAAGGTACCTGCTTGGTCTTGTTGAGTTCCGTTATGGGACAGCAGCAAGCCGTGCGGGTTCGATCGATCAACAACTTTTCACATCCTGTCGTTCAATGGTGAACAGCTGTAAAAAGAAGAACCCCCCGATCGCTCGGAGGGTTCGTTGAGTGCTTTGCTGTCGCTTAGTACTCGTCGCGGCGTGGACGCTCGCTGCGGTAACCACCACGGTCACCACCGCCATTGCCACCACGATCACTGCGGTATCCACCGCGATCACCACCACCGCTACGACCGCCGCCGCCGAAGCCGCCACGATCACCTTCGGTGCGAGGACGAGCCTCGTTCACCACCAGGTCACGGCCGTGGAAATTCTTCCCGTTCGTGCCTTCGATTGCTGCACGACCTGCGTCATCGTTGGCCATCTCCACGAATCCGAAGCCGCGGCTACGGTTGGTGGCTTTGTCCATGATGATCTTGGCCGAGGTGACCTCACCGAACGGAGAAAATAGTTCGTGGAGATCTTGGTCCTTCACTGAGTAAGGCACGTTGGCGACGTAAATGTTCATGAGTTCTAACTGACGGTTTATGTTGTTCTATGCCTGTTCCCCCGTGGTCTCGCCAAAGCACAAGGGGGCCGTTGGGCGGCACGAATGTAGGTAGGATCCCGATCCCGTCAACCCCCTACCCGCTGAATGACAGGTCGATCGGGGTGGCCGGTGGTTGGTCAAGGGGCGATCAATACCCGCTGGCTGGTGACGGAACGGGCCGTGCGGATGGCCAGGACGTAGACCCCGGAAGCAAGATGGCCCGTCGCCAGTATGCGGCTGTTCCCCGCAGCTGCTAACCGCCCACGGCTATCTACCAAGCGTAATTCCTGGACCGGATCGGTGCTCACCACCTCCAAGTTCCCACCCCGTTGGATCACTATTGCCTCCGTAGTATGCGTTCCACCAGGGATGCTCGTATTGCCTCCACAGAACTGGCGCGCCAGGAATTCGGCCGCCCAGCCATCCACCAACGGGATGTCATGGATGTCATGCTCCGCTCCGGTGTACGGGTGGAATTCGTACCGGTCCGTATCGAAGCCCAACTGCTGCATGTGCGGATCGATGGCGCACGAACCATAAAGCCACGGGTAGTTGGAGCCGATGCCCAGCGGAGCACCCCAAAGTGCCTGCTGATGTCCGCAGCCCACGATGGGGTCGCCGGTCTGGTGGTAGGTGAACAAGGCGGGTTCCGTTGCTGATCCGATGAACGCTGTGTCCAGCAGCCCACCGAAGTACGAAACGCAGCCTTTCACAGAAGCATCGTAGCCGTTCACGTTCAACAGGCCTTCAATGGAACCCAGATCCGCACGCGGGTATTGCTGTGCGCCATGGTCCACCGGCCCCATCGCACCACATGCCGCTGGTTTGTTCGCTTCTTCCGTAGCGTAGGCCACATGCATCGCCGTGATGCCACCGGCGCTAACGCCGTAGAGGTACACGTTCTCCAAACTGCTTTGATCCACCGCATGGCGTTCGCGTAGGTAACGGATAGCCCCCTTCACGTCCTGCTGCGCACGGTACGAGGCACGCACCACTTCGGCCGCATCATAGGCGAAGGGGTTCGGAAGGATCACCGGCGGATAGAAGCCCAACCGATAGCTCACCGTGGCAGCCACGTAGCCGCGAGCCGCATACCAACTGCACACCTGGTCCATGTCCGAACGATCGCCACCGATGAACGCACCGCCGTGGACCGCGATGAGCAAGGGCCGTTCGCTCACTCCATCACCAACAGGCCGGTGGATGTTCATCCGTAAGCTATCCGTGCCGCCATCGAAACGGGGCGCCGTACCATACAATACACTGGTCTCCACCTCCACAGCGAATTGGGGAGTGATGTAGTCGATGGGACCACAGTCCTGCGCTTCGACCGTGAGGGTGAGGATCGTTGAGGAAACGAGGAGGCACGTGCTACGGATCATGGGCGACAAGTTATCGTGGTTGGACTTGGTGGGTCGAGTTCTTGTACACAAGTCTGCTTTGGACGTTGCCCCAACCATTCGTCACAGCCCTTGCCGACCCGCACATTCTTCTTTCCGGAAGGCCAAGGCTGGAAGAACATTGCATCACCCTCGTTGTCATGGACCGTACCATCGATCCGCGCCCCGCCCGGCGCAAACGGCTTATCGCACTCGGCTGCATCGGTGGCCTTGCGTTGTTGTTGATCATCTTCTGGGCAAGTTCCTTCACCACCAGCCGCGTCCGGGTTGAAACTTCCAAGGTCACCATCGGCACCGTGGAGAAAGGCCTGTTCAAGGAATTCATCCCCGTAACCGGCACGGTGCAGCCCATCCAAACGGTCTTCTTGGATGCGCTTGAAGGCGGAACGGTGAAGCAACGTTTCGTGGAGGACGGACACATGGTGAAGGCCGGCGAACCGATCATCGAGTTGAACAATCCGCAGTTGCACATGGATGCCATCAACCGGGAGGCGCAGTTGCTGGATCAGCAGAACAACCTGCGCAATACGCGACTGGCCATGGACCAACAGACAACCCGCTTGAAGGATGACCTGCTGAACCTGGATAAAGAGCTGCGCCGTTTGGAGCGCGATGCCCGCGTGGATGAACGCCTCGTCAAGGATTCCATGCTTGCTACGAACACCTTCCTCAGCAACAAGGAGAACCTGGAGTACATGCGCGAGAAACGGAAGCTCCTCGCCGCCAATGTGCGCAGCGATTCCACCTTCCGCCAGAGCCAGGTGGGTTCCATCTCCACCAACCTGGTGCTGATCGATCAGAACCTGAAGTTCTTGCGCGAGAACCTCCAGAACCTGGTGATCAAAGCGCCGATCGATGGACAACTGAGCGGGTTGAACGTGGAACTGGGGCAGACCAAACAGCGCGGCGAACGCATCGCACAGATCGATGTGCTGGAGAATTTCAAGGTGCGCGCACGGATCCCGGAGCATTACGTGAGCCGCGTGAGCATCGGACTGCAAGGCACCTTCGCACACGCCGGAAAAGAGCACGCGATCGAGGTCTTTAAAGTGTATCCCGAAGTGAGCAACGGCGAGTTCGACGTGGACCTGCGCTTCACAGGAGAAAAGCCCGATGTGCGACGTGGACAAACGTTCCAAGTGCGTTTGCAACTGAGCGAGGACATGCAAGCCGTGATGCTTCCGCGCGGCCCGTTCTTCCAAGATACCGGTGGCCAATGGGTGTATGTGATCGATGCGGAAGGAACCGCCACGAAACGCGAAGTGAAGCTCGGTAGACAGAACCCCGATAGGTACGAAGTTCTCGAAGGGCTGCAACCCGGGGATCGCGTCGTCACCAGCCGGTACAGTGCTTTCAATAATGCTGATGAACTGCTGATACGATGAGCCACGCGCTACTAGCCATGAGCCACGAGCTGCCAGCGTTTATGGAACGCTGAGCAGCTCGTAGCTCATGGCTCGCGGCCCTTCACATCTTGACCCATACTCCTTGTACCATGATCCTCCTCAAAACCACCAACCTTTCCAAAGTCTACCGCACGGATACCGTGGAGACCACCGCCCTCAACGCCGTGGATATCGCGATCGCGCAAGGCGAGTTCGTCGCCATCATGGGGCCAAGCGGTTGCGGGAAATCCACGTTGCTCAACATCATCGGTCTCTTGGACTCGCCCAGCAGCGGACAGTATTCCGTGAACGGCGAGGACGTGAGCGGATACAACGAACGCAAGCGCGCCGAGGTCAGGAAGAGCACCATCGGTTTCGTGTTCCAGAGTTTCAACCTGATCGATGAGCTCACCGTCCAAGAGAACATCGAGCTCCCGTTGATCTACACACGCATGGCCAAGGCTGACCGCCGGGAACGTGTGGAGGAAGCCATGAAGCGCATGAACATCGGGCATCGCGCCAAGCACTTTCCGCAACAACTCAGTGGCGGCCAACAACAGCGGGTGGCCATCGCACGTGCCGTCGTGAACGGACCGAAGCTGATCCTCGCTGATGAACCCACAGGGAATTTGGATAGCGCTATGGGCGAAGAAGTGATGGGACTGTTGACCGAACTCAACAAATTGGGGACAACGGTCATCATCGTTACCCACAGCTTGCGCGACGCCGGATATGCCCAACGCACCATCAACCTGCTGGACGGCAGGGTAGTGGAGGGCCAGGTCGCTGCAAAGACCATGCGCTGAGCTGTTGAAGGGCGTTTGTTCGTAGAGCACCTCGTTCGGGGCAGGCTTGTTGCTCTTGCCTCCTGACCTTTACGGGGTAGATGGAGGACGCACGTACCGGGGAGGAAAGTACCCCACGCACCAAGCCGAAGCGCCGACGGTGGTGGCGATGGCTGCTTGCGCTGCTGTTGCTTCCCTTCGCTTTGCTTCTTCTTGTTGGCGTTGCCCTCTACATCCCAGCCGTGCAGGATATCGCCCGTGGGAAGGTGGTCGGCTTCCTGGGAGGTAAGATCGGCACCACGGTCGCGTTGGAACATTTGGCCCTGCGTTTTCCATTGGGCCTTTCCATCGAAGGGCTCTACATCGAAGATCAGCAGGGTGATACACTGCTCTATGCCGGTGCGCTGAAAGCACGTGTCAGTGCGACCGGTCTTTTCGATCAACGCATCGCGGTCACCGGACTTTCCCTATCGGACACGCGCGCGCACCTTGCACAGGACACCGATAGCGTGTTCAACTTCCAGTTCATCGTGGATGCGTTCAATACCGATACCACCTCAGTGAAGGTGGACGATGGTTCACCCGGCTGGGCATTCGAAGTGGACGGTGTTGCATTGAACACGATCCATTTCAGCACCGATCTTAAGCCTTCGCAACTCGCGCTGGATCTGCACCTCGGAGCATTGGTGATCGATATGGAGACCTTCGACCTGGACTCCATGCGTTTCCATGCACGCACGGTGGAGATCGGTGGAACGCACATCGCCATGCGCACCGCACCATCGGTTCCGCAGCCGGACACCTACCCGCATCTGGAGCCGCCGTTCGCAGGGTTGGATATCCGTGTTGGCAACATCGTATTGAACAATTCTTCCTTCTCCATGGCCTCGATGGGCACGCATGATAGCCTGTGGTTGGCTGTTGAGAAGATCGACCTGGGGGTGAACGAGATGGATCTCTCCCAGCAGAAGTTCCACCTCTCCAACCTCACTGTTGAAGCGCTCGGGTTCGGTATGCTTTCAACGGATACCACCACCGTTGAAGCCATTCGTCAAGATCCGCCATGGCTCGATCAGAACGATGGTTTCCGCTACTTCCTGCGCGACTTCGACATCGCTGCGGACAACGTGAGCATCACCCGTTCGGCATTCGCGATGCACCAAGGTTCCATGCGTTCAGCAACTTCGGATCTGGATACCAAGCACATCGTTGTTGAGGATCTGGAAGCGCAGTTCGTTGATCTCCGTGTGAACAACGACACACTGGCCGCGAACACCCTACAACTTCGTGGAGCGCAAGGTCCGAACAAGGATACGATCTCCGTTTCCATGGATCTACTGGCCACGTCCGAAGCTTTGATCGTTGATAGTGCCAACCTCGGATGGAGCGGTCTCCAAGCGCGTTTCGCATTACGCGCAGAACAAGGTTCGTTGTCCAACGCTTATCGCAACCCGGAGCAGGTGCCGGTCTCTGTTAGGTTAGCCACAGCGATCGACCGAGCGCAATGGCCGAAGATCATCGCACTGCTTCCCCCAGGAACGTTGCCGGTCACGACCATCGCTGAAGGGTTCGTGATCGATGCACATATCGCCGGTATCGTGGATCGACTGGACACGGTGAACATCCAACTGGACGGCGATGCGGGCAGTTCGTTGCACGCACATGGCCATATCGCCCACGCCATGGATCCGAAGAGGGCCGTGTACGACTTCAGCATCGATCCGTTCGTGATGGGTGTGGGTGTGAAGACGATCGCCGATGCCTACGTACCCAAGGATAGCCCGTTCCCACAACGCTTGAAAATGATCACGCAGATCAGTGGTGCGCCACACAGGATAGACGCCCAACTGGATGTGCAGAGCGATCTCGGCAATGTGCGCGGGCCCGTGTCCATCCAAGGGTTGAAAGGATCCATCCCCGATGCGTTCAACCTTGACCTGCAAGCCGACCAAGTGGCGCTCGCACGCCTCATCGGCGATACGGCATGGAAGGCTGTGGATGTACACATCTCCGGTGAAGGCACCGCCCTGAATTCCACAGCACGCAAGGCGTGGGTCACGGTGGAACCTTCGCACTTGGAACACAGCGGAACGGATCTGAGCGACTTGCGCTTGCGTGCCGATGTGGAGGGAGATTCGATCCAAGCCGTGGTGAAGATCACGAGCGAACCGCTCACGCTGGATCTCACGGCCAACGGCACTTGGCCAGAGAAGAACGACAGCATCGCGGCCGATGTGACCATGCACGTGGTGCGCGCGGATCTGCGTGCGCTCGGCCTTGTGGAACACGAACTTGCCGTGATCGGAGATTGGAATGGACGACTTGCCTTCGACAGCACCGCGCACGGTTCCATCAGCCTTGGTATGGATGGAACGCAACTGGAAAGCGGAAGTAGCCGCTTCGTCTTCGAAGCGTTGCAAGCGCACACCTACCTCGGTTCGGATTCCACTTCCGCACATGTGGAAAGTGATGCATTGGACCTGCACTTCGATGCGAACATCGGCATGGATACGCTACTCGTTCGTGCCGTGGATAAGGGTCGCAGCTTCTTCACGCGGGATACGGTGTACCGTGCCGACAAGAACGAGCGCCTTGACCTGGTGCTAGACCTGAAACGCACCGAATGGCTCACCGACATGGTGTTGCCGCAATTGCACGCCATCGACTTGGAACTGTTGGAAGCGCACTACGATGGAGCGGAAGATGCGTTGAGCGCGAAGCTCATCCTGCCGCACTTGCGCTACGATAGTATGGATGTCCGTGCCGTTGACCTTTCCATCGATGCGCAAGGCGCTGGCCTTACCGCAACCTTCAATGCCGAACGTGTTGCGCAAGGGAAGTACGCCGTGGAAGGGATCGCTGTGGAAGCGAGCGGATCCGGTGGTGCGCTGAGGTCGCAACTGCGTATCATGCAGGAAGAGACCGAACGCTACCGCTTAGGCGCGCGCATGGACATCGATGGCGATGATCGGATCATCCACATGGACACGGCGCTGGTACTCGATTCAAGACCATGGACGGTGGATGGCGCCAACAGTGTGCGGATCGGCGCGGATCGTTTCGTGGCGGATCGTTTCGAGTTGCGCTCTGGCGATGAAGCGTTGATCATCCGCACGCCGGGGAACACGCTCGATATCGTCCTGGAGCAGTTCCGCATCCCGACGATCGCGAACATCATCACCAACAAAGACTCCTTCCCGATCGCTGACGGAAGGATCGATGGAATGGTGAAGCTGCCCTTGGTGGATGAACAGGGCCTGAACGCCGACCTGACCATCCACGACCTGGCCTTGCTGAATACCGCGTTGGGTACCTTGGATGTCGACCTCACCGATCAGGGCAAGGAGCGCTATCACGGTGTGGCCAAACTCTCGCATACCAGCAACCAGTTGGATGCCACCGCGGACATTGCTCCGGAACAATTACAAGCGAACGCCGAGCTGGACTTGAACGACATCGGTTTCTTGGAACCCTTCGTGAGCAATTACATCTATGAGCTCGGCGGTGGGTTGGATGGCAAGTTGGCGTACCGGCAACAAGGCGACCGATCGACAGCCGAAGGTCGATTGCACTTCAAACAGGCGCGGGTGGGTGTGGTGATGACCGGTGCCACCTACACCTTGGCCGATGAAGTGCTGGTGATGCAGGCAGGTGGTCTACACTTCGATGATTTCGACCTGTTGGACACGCTGGGCAATGTTTTCCGCGTGGATGGCGATATCCGGACCACCGATCTCGCGGATCCGAAACTGGACTTGCGGGTGCGTACCGAACGCTTTCAACTCGTGAACAGCACCATCGAGCAGAACCCGCTCTTCTTCGGCGACCTCTTCGCGGGTATCGATCTACGCGCGCTTGGGCCCGCCACACGTCCCAAGGTTACCGGTGATGTCAATATCCTGCCGGGAACGGTGTTCAGCGTGGTGTTGCCCGGCAGCACGGTCGAATTGGTGAACGGCGAAGGCGTCGTGGTCTTCACCGATGATCTCTATGCACAGGACAGTATCGCTACGACGAATGATGCCGAAGCATTGCGCGATTCGCTCGCTGCGCATTTGCCGGGTGTTGAACTGGACGTGAAGATCCATGTGGACAAGGAGGGGGAATTCGCGATCGTCCTGGATCCTGCAGCTGGTGATCAGGCGACCGTGAGCGGCAGTGCGGACTTGATCTTTCGCTATGCACCCGACGCGCCGATGTACCTGAACGGGACGTTCGTGGTGGAACGTGGTGCCTACACACTGGATCTCTACGGTCTAGTGAAGAAGCGCTTCGAACTGGTGAAGGGTGGTACCGTGCGTTGGAGCGGTGATCCCGTGAAAGCGGAAATGGGATTGCAAGCGCGTTACCTCTCCGAAACCGCCCCGTACGCTTTGGTCGCAACCGGTACCACGATGGTGGATAGCGAGCGGAATCGCCTGCAACAACCGCTGCCATTCTCGGTGTTGATCAACATCGATGGAAGCATGGTCTCGCCGGACATCAGTTTCAACCTGGATCTTGACCGGCAACTGCGCAACAGTTTTCCGAAAGTGGGCAACAGGCTCGATCAGCTGAACCAACAAGGCAACGCGGAGGATCTGAACAGGCAGGTATTCGGCTTGTTGGTACTGAACAGTTTCATACAGGACGAAGGCAGCGGTGGGTCGCCCAGCAGCGGCATCGCCACCAGCGCAGCGCGCAACTCGGTGAACGGATTGCTCACCGATCAGATGAACAAGCTCACCGGCAAGTATTTGAAAGGCGTGGACATCTCACTCGGGGTGAACACCTACGATCAAGTGACCGGACAGAACAGCTACCAACGCACCTCGCTGGACTACCGTGTAAGCAAACGGGTGTTGAACGATCGTCTCAGTTTCGAAGTGGGTGGAAGTGTTGGCGTGGACGAGCAGAACAGCCAGGTGAGCAACGTGAGCAACACGCGTGCAGCGCAATACGCCATCCTTTATGACCTGACCGCCGATGGCCGTTTCCGTATCCGCGGTTTCCACGAGAATTCGTACGACCTCTACGATGGCGAGATCACCAATAGTGGCGTGGCCTTCATGTTCACACAGGATTTCGAAGAGAACGAACGCGCGCGGGCCACGGGGCGGAAAGCGGCAGAGGAAAAGCAGGAGCTTGAACTGAAGGAACGGAAGACACGTGAAGAGGCCGAGGAGAAAGTGAAGGAGCTGAAACCATGATCAGCATACGAGCACATAGTCTTAGCCTGGCTTTTCTGGTGCTGCTGCTTTCGGCTTGCACGGGAACGAAATATGCTACGGAAGAACGTCCGTTGTTCACCGGCTACTCCGTGGAGTTCGATGGCGAGGCGGCGTCGGAACCCAAGGCGGCGATGATGGAATTGGAAGGTGCGGTCAAACCCGCGCCGAACGCCGGTGTGCTCGGTCTGCGCCCCTTGGTGGCCTTGTACAACATGACCGGCGAACCGAAGCGACCCGGCAAAGGACTGCGCCATTTGCTGAAGTACAAGATCGCCACAGCGCCGGTGTACTTGGATCAGGTGCCCGTGAAGGACATCGACGCAGCGCTCGCGAATCGGATGAACAACCGCGGTTACTTCAGCGCCAAAGCCACCCATCGTGTGGAGCGTAACGGGAAGCGCGCAGAGGTCGTGTTCACCGTGGTCCCAGGAAGGGTGCATCGCCTCCGTACGGTCATGTACGGCGATAGCGCGAGGGCCGCGACCGATTCGCTGTTCCGTTCCATCACCCGATCACAGCGGCGCTCTCCATTGAAGCAAGGCGATGCGTACAACTTGTCCACCATCGTTGCGGAACGCACACGCATCAGTGAGAACCTGCGGAACACGGGTTACTATCGTTTCCACGAGGACTTGCTGGAATTCGCAGCGGATACTACGGTCGGCGATCACCAAGTGGATCTGCGGTTGCGGTTGAAACCCGAAGCGGGAGCGGAGGAACAACGACGGTTCACGCTCGGTGCCGTGTTGGTACATGGTGATCACGACGACCTGCTGCCACCGAAGGACACGGTGAGCGTGGACAGCATCTTGTATGTGGACTACCTCAACATGTACCGTCCACACACCATCACACGCGGTGTGTTCCTGCGGCCTGGCGGTTATTTCTCCCAACGCCGCGTGGACATGACCAGGCAGTACCTTTCCAGCTACGGGGTCTTCAGTTCCGTTGCCGTGGAACTAACGCCAGACTCGCTCAACGAAGGCGTTCTGAAGGTGGATGTGCTTCTTACACCACAAGAGCGGTTCTCGTTGTTCAGCGAATTGAACGCGATCACCAAGAGCAACAGTTTCGCGGGTCCGGGCTTGAAGGTGGGGTGGAAGGATCGCGATCTTTTCCGCGGTGCCGAGGTCTTCACCGCTGATCTTAACGGACGCTTCGAGACGCAGTTCGCGGGTGCAGGAAAAGGCACCAATGCCTACGAGATCGGCGCGAAGACATCCTTGAGCATTCCACGGTTGCTCTTTCTGGGACGGTTGAAGGCCGCACGGTCCTATGCACGCACCACACGCTTCGATCTGGGGTACGGGCTGTTCCGCCGCATCAACCTCTACGGCTTGGAATCGGCCAACTTCGGGTACAGCTACGTGTGGCGACAGAACCGCTTCGTATGGCACGATGTGAAGATCCCCGAGATCAGTTACAACAACCTGTACTACACCAGCGATCTCTTCAACACCTTCCTCGATGCGAACCCTGCGATACGGCGAAGCTTTGAAGAGCAGTTCATCATCGGGCTTGGCTACACGTACACACGTACCAACCAACGCGGTGTCAACGACCGTTCATGGTGGCTCTTCAGCCTGGGTGCCGATGAAGCGGGTGGGCTTACATCGGGTGTGTTCAGCATTCTGGAAGGCCCGCGCACTGAAGAAGGTTATCTCCTCTTCGGACAGCGCTTCGCCCAATACGTGCGCTTCCGTACCGAAGGCAGGTTCTTCCAAGCGATCGGCAATAGCGGCGCACAACTGGGATTGCGTGTGCTAGCGTCTTCCGCGCATCCGTATGGCAATAGTAGCACGGTGCCTTACGTGAAGCAGTTCTTCAGCGGTGGTACCAACAGCTTGCGTGCGTTCCGTGCGCGCAGTGTGGGGCCGGGAACGTATTCGCCGGAAGCGAATTCCAGCGATGGCACAGCTTCCATGTTCCAAGTTGACCAAGTGGGCGATATCAAGTTCGAGGTGAACCTGGAATACCGTTTCCCCATCTCGGGCATCGTGAAGGGGGCCCTCTTCACCGATGCCGGTAACGTGTGGCTGCAGCAGGTTGATCCGAACCGGCCGGGTGGTGAGTTCAAAATGTCGCGTGCACTGAGCGAACTGGCAGTGGGCGCTGGTTTCGGCCTGCGCATAGACCCCGAAGTGATCGTGATCCGTTTCGATCTGGCCACACCACTGCGCAGGCCCGATCTGCCGCAAGGAGACCGCTGGGTCTTCGATGATCAACGTCCACAGGTGATGGACAATCTGGTGCTGAACATCGCCATCGGCTACCCGTTCTGATCGGTCAGTCCTGGCCGGGATGGTCGATCCGGGGCCAACCGTCCATCACCGGTCCAACTCCAGCACACTCTTCTTTCCCATGCCATGCCAACGAGTTCGACCTTCAGGACATGTTCCAGAATTACATGTTGATCGCTTGGCGTACGCTGAAGCGGGATAAGCTTTTCGCGGTGCTGAACATCATCGGCCTGGCGCTCGGCATCGTGGCCTGTATGCTCATCTACATCTATGTGCAGGACGAGCTCAGCTTCGATGCGCATCACGCGAAGTCGGACCGCATCTTCCGCATCCAATCCCATTTCAATTTCGGCGACCAGAGCGATGATTTCGGGTTGACCCAGTTCCCGATGGTACCCACGCTGTTACAGGAATACCCAGAGATCGAGAGCGGCAGCTGGCTGTACCAGTTGGATAAGTGTACGTTCATCCACAACGGACAGGACTTCATCGTGGATCACGGTTTCTATGCCGATACGGCGTTCTTCCGCACCTTCGACTACCACTGGGTGCGTGGTGGGCCGCATGCGCTGGACGAACCGGATAACCTGGTGATCACCCAACGCACTTCACGAGAGATGTTCGGTGAGGAGGAGCCGATGGGCCAACTTGTGCAGCGCAATGGCCGAACCCTCAAAGTGGCCGGTGTCATCGACGAGACCTTCTACAATACGCACGTTCCGCCGGGCTGTTTCTTCAGCCTATTGGGCATGCCTCCGGATGCGAGGCAACAACTCATGGGCGGCTG
Organism: Flavobacteriales bacterium UBA7690; assembly: GCA_002482775.1. Taxonomy (GTDB): domain Bacteria; phylum Bacteroidota; class Bacteroidia; order Flavobacteriales_F; family PHOS-HE28; genus PHOS-HE28. The sequence continues at coordinate 20,537 of DLGQ01000079.1, forward strand.
GGGACAGGTCAGTAGCTACGGTTACCTCGTGCTCGCCGAAGGCAACACCGCAGCGAGTTTCCAGCCCAAGATGGATGCCTTCATGCAGAAGCACATCCTTCCCTTCTGGCAGCAGGATGCAGGCTTCACCGGAACCATGCGCTTCAATTTGGAGCCGTTGCGCGAGGTGCATTTCAACAACGACCTGATCTACGATACACCGAAGAAGGGCAACAAGGCCTACGTCACGTTGTTCGGTATCGTCGCGGTGCTCATCCTGGTCATAGCCTGTATCAACTACATCAACATGAGCACCGCCGATGCAACACGGCGCGCCAAGGAAGTGGCACTGCGGAAAGTGAGCGGCGCCCAACGTGGCCAGCTCGTGGCACAATTCATCGGTGGTAGCGTGCTCATCGCATTGATCGCTATCGCTGTAGCGCTGGTCTTCTTGAAACTCGCGTTGCCGTTCTTCAACGAGCTGAGCGGGAAAGAGATCGGGATGGGCTATGCGCTCAGCGGCGGTTTCATCGCTGTGCTCGCTGTGATCGTGCTGATGGTAGGTGTGCTGGCGGGCAGTTATCCGGCCTTCTTCCTTTCACGGTTCGCACCACAATTGCTTCTAAAGGAAGGTGTGGCGAGCGGCGCTGGAAGACAACGTGTGCGTAAGGTGTTGATGGGTGCGCAGTTCGGGATCGCGCTCTTCATGGTCGTGGGCACCTTGGCCGTATTCGCCCAATTGCATTGGCTGCGCAGCAACAACATGGGTCTGCGCAAGGAGAACGTGCTGATGGTCAAGATGCCGACGCCACCACCACAGGATACGTTGAAGTGGGATGCGATACGCCCGCTGAAGGATGAACTGGCGCGCGCGAGTTTCGTGCAGGGTGCGGCGTTCACCGACTTCACACCCGGCGGGGGCACACAGCGGTGGGTGTTACGCGCTAAGACCCCCCAAGGCACGGTGGACAAGCCGTTGCCCGCCATGAGTTGCGATGCGGATTACCCCGCGCTCATCGGCATGGAATTCCTCCATGGGAGAACCTTTGATCCTTCTATCCCGACCGATCAAGGCGGAAGTATCATCGTGAACGAAAGTCTGGTGAAGGCTTTCGGTTGGGCCGACCCACTGAATGAGAAGCTCTACGTCCCGGGTGATAGTGTGGATCAAGAGCTGAAGATCATCGGCGTGGTGAAGGACTTCCACTATGCCAGTTTGCATACGCCCATCGAACCCATCGCCATCTTCCAAGGGCATCCGCGTTATGGTGTCAACAACCTCCTGCTGCGCCTTTCACCCGGCGACGTGCGTGACCAATTGGCCACGTTGCAAGAGCACTTCAAGGAACTGCAACCAAATGCCCTGTGGGATGCGACCTTCTTGGATGCCCGCATCGCTGATCTCTACCAAGCGGAGGACAAGCTCTACCGGGTCTTCTCAGCCTTTGCGGTGCTCACGATCCTGCTCACGGTCATGGGTCTGTACGGACTGGCCTATTTCACCGCCCGTCAACGTACGCGCGAGATCGGTATCCGCCGGGTGATGGGCGCACCCCTCATGGACATCGTGCGCCGTCTGAACACCGAGTTCGTGGTGTTGCTCGGCTTGGCCGTGCTTGTGGCGTTCCCACTGGCGTATTTCGCCATCAGCCGTTGGATGGGAACGTTCGCCTACCATACCGAGATCTCCCCACTGCTTTTTGTCGCTGCACTGGTGATCACGTTGCTGGTCACCGTTGTAACCGTTTCGGTGCAAGCGTACAGGGCTGCGGTGGCGGATCCCGTGAAGGCGCTGCGATACGAGTAGCGGTCCCGGGGGCTGGTGAAGCCCGGTGTGCAGGCTATGGACGTGAAAGCCCACAGCAGGTAACTAATGTTCCGAGCATGGTTCGGTGTGGTGCCCTCAACTTTGTCCACCATACAGACCACCATGCGCACACCACTACTCGTACTCTCTTTCGCGACCATCTCCATCGCCCAGGCCCAACCACCGAACGACCAGTGCTCGGCTGTTACGCCCTTCGATCTGTCGATAGGAAGCACGGTAACACGCACGGGGACCCGCACCGGTGCCACTACGACCAATGACGGCGTGCCCACGAGCATCCTCATGAACACGCCTAACGTGGCTACCGTCTGGGAATCATTCACCACCACCGAGTGCAGCAATGTCACCGTGTTGTACTGCGGTACTTCGGGGGCTGCAACCACCATGTGGAACTTCCTTACCACTACATGCCCTGCCGATGAGCGCATCTTCTTCAGCTACGCGAACTTCGGGATCCTCTGTCCCAATGGGCAGTTCGGGATCCAGTGGTTCAACCTGCCTGCGGGTACGTATTACCTGCCTATCTATTGCACGGCGGCAGGAGGCAACTATGAGGTGGAACTGAGCGCTGTAGCGTGCATCCCTGGACCCGTGAATGACAACTGCGCTGGAGCCACCCCGTTAGCAGTGAACACCACCTGCGTGCCTGTGGATGGATCCGTGGAGAACGGCACTTTCTCTTTCCCGGCGGAAGAGTGCAATGGTGCCACGGGTGACCCGAACGATGACGTCTGGTTCTCGTTCGTTGCAACAGGAACGACACATACCATTACAGTGGATGGTCTCGATGGTGATCTGGATATCACCGTGGAGCTGTTCGGGGACGACTGCGGAACGGCTGCACCGATCGCCTGTGCCGATGCCACCTTGGATGGCGGTGTCGAAACCATTGAAGCCGAAGGTTTGCAGGTCGGCGGAACGTACTATTTCCGTGTCTTCCACTACTACTCGTCGTTCGCCATAGAGCCGGAGTTCACCGTTTGTGTGACCGGCGATACGGGTACCGGGCTCCGAGATACGGAAGGAAGCTCGATCTCTATTTTCCCGACGAGCACGGATGGTCCTGTGACCATTGCCGGGGTCGTGGGTGGTACCACCTACCGCGTGTTCGATCGCACCGGCCGCATGGTCGCAATGGGAACAATGAAGGGTGATCGACACGTCCTGGACCTGTCTGCGGACCCATCGGGTGTTTACCTCATCGACGTGACGGTACCCAGCGGCCGTAGCGAGCGCGTATCCGTGGTGCGGCACTGATCGCCGCTCCGTCCGGAAGGCCCTCTGGAGTGATCCAGGGGGCTTTCTGCATGAAGTCCTGTCAGGGAACTGACAGCAGGTCGCGATCATTCACGTTCCTTAACACTTGCCATGCACGCGTGACAGGTAGGGTTCGTTGCTCTTTTGCGGCACGGATCATGTCCCGCACACAGCATGATGAACAACACGAAGGACGAGACTACAGTGCGCCGCACGTTGATCGTTGACGCCCCGGCGGAATTCGTGTGGGCGGCGATGAGCGATCCGAAGCTGACCCACCTCTCGATGTCGTGGTGGTTGAAGGGCGATCTGCAACGGGGGAAGAGTTTCCAATGGCTGAAACGCGATGATGTGGGAACGAGCCTCGTGGCAGCCGAAGGAACCGTGCTCACCGTTTTCCCCGGAGAAAGATTGCGCTATTCGCACTACGATGTGGGGAACGATCTCCCCGATGAACCTGCCAGTCGCACCACCGTGGATCTGCATGTGATCCCCGAATCCGACGAACGTACGCGCCTGGAGTTCTGGCAGGGTGATTTCGAAGGACTTCCGCATGCCGCACGACGCGCACGCGAAGCTGGCCGCCATTGGGTGGAAAGGCTCGTGGGCGTGAAACGTGTAGCCGAGGAACTGAGCCGCGCGCAAGCGGCATGATGAGCTAGTGTGGCGTGGGTGGCACCGCTGGGGTGTGGTGGTACTTCAACGAATCCGCTGCCTGCGTCACACGCTCTTCTTGTTCATCGTGGATCTCTGTTCAGCAGCACGCATCGTCTATAGGATAGAGGAGGATGTGTAGCTCAGGTGCGAGTCGGTAAATGACGAGTGCGAGCGTCACTGCGGTGATGACCATCGGTTGTAGTCGTTCGCGTGTTGTGAAGGTGCCGATGAGGATCACCAGCACCGCGATGGCGATCCTGCACAAATGCGGAATGGACTGCCACTGGACCAAATAGTCTTGTATCAGCGGGCTATCCAATTGCACGAGCATGTTTGAGTAGGCATACAATGCGTGCAACAGAAGTATCACACCCATAAGCGAGATGCCCCTACGGATCCTATCCCAACGAATAGGATCTTTCGCCGCCCAGGTATGCAGGCCATAGGCACATAGGTATACCGTGAATATCTCCCCGGCTCGCGTCGCAGCCAAGAACCATTTGTTCCAGCCTGTTACCGCATTCATCCAAGGCAGGTTGGCGAAGAACAGGAATGACAGCGCGAATACGCCGGCCGCCGACAAGAGGAAACGTGCGGTGCGGTCCACGTTCCGAAAGTAATGCCCCCGCTTACATCAACTTCCCGCTCAGCCACGTCAACTGAAGCTCCGCCATCTTCGCTTCATAACGTGCCACTAAGAGGCGTTGTTCAGCGTTGACAAGGCCCAGTTGTACATCCCGCAGTTCAACGGCAGTGAGCGATCCGATCCGGTAACTCTCCAGTGCCGCATCGCTCTGTTTACGCGCACCACCCAGGTTGGCTTCTTCCAACGCGACACGCTGGTTGGACATGGTGTAGCTGTTCCAAGCATTCAGTATGCTCTCTTCCAGATCGAGTTCCGCCTGTTGCGTGGTGAGCGCGGCCTGTTCCCGTGTGAGCTTCGCAACCTCCACTGCGCTTCGCATCTGGAAACCACGGAAGAGCGGGATGCTCACACGCGCGCCGTAGTCCGGACCCAATGCCTGATTGCTTTGCAAGATACCGACCGCCGAGGTGCTCTTCGTATAGCCATAGTTCGCGAACACATCCACTTGAGGAAGCAAGGTCCCGCGCAGTTCTTTCACACTGAGATCCGTGGCGATCTGCAGTTGACGCGCTTGTTGGAGCGTACTGTTCGCTTGCCGCGCCACCTGTTGTATCTGTGCGAGATCGAGCGCTTCCGTATTCGGGATCGTGGGTGATACGGCCACCGGTGTTGACGCCACTCGCCCCAACAGCGTGTTCAATCGCGAAGCTGTTACTGCTTCCTGCATCTGTAGATCCAGCACCAAGGCGCTATCCGTGCTCAGGTCAAGCCGGGCTTGCACTACGTTCAAGCCGCTTGCACTACCGATGCGTTCACTGGTCTCGGTGATCACCAAACGCTCGCGGCTGATGCGCACGCCTTCGCGCTGCACGGTGATCGCTTTGCGCACTTGAACGAGTTGATAGTACGCCGCCAGAACATCGTAGATCGTTGCTTCCACCTGCTGCCGCAACTGTGTCTGACCAAGAAGTTCAAGCGCTTCCAACCTGTCCTTGGCCGCGAACATGGCAAGGCCATCGAAGACCGTCCAGTTCAGCTGTACGGCAGCATCCAGCACGCGCTGATCGGCATTGTCGGTTTCACGTGATTCACCACTGAAGAAGGTCTGCTTGGTGCTGCTGTTGTCGATGGAATATTGTCCTACCGCATCGATCGTCGGTAGCATTCCCGCGTTGCCGGGGGTGTTCAACAGTTCCGCGCCACGTGCATCCAAGCGGGCGATGCGGATGCCATAGTTCTGTTCCACTGCGATGCGCACGGCTTCTTCCGCAGTAAGCACTTCCTGCGCGAAGGATCCACCGATCGCGAACAGGAACAGGGATGTGATCAATGACCTCATGCGTGCAATGCATTATTCTCGTTCGCATCGGGTCCACCCGGTGTTTCCACGCTACGCTCTTTGCTCATGTAGCTGTACAATGCTGGAACAACGTAGAGGGTGAGGATGAGCGCGAACAACAACCCTCCGATGATGGCCATGCCCATGGGAACACGGCTTTTCGCGGCGGCACCCAGGCCGAGGGCGATGGGAAGTACGCCCAGGATGGTGGCCAAACTGGTCATCAGGATCGGGCGGAAGCGCTGTCCGGCTGCATCCACTGCTGCCTCCAATTTCTTCAAGCCTTGTTCCTTCCGCTGGTTGGCGAATTCCACGATGAGGATGCCGTTCTTGGTGACAAGGCCGATCAACACGATGCCACCGATCTGCGAGAAGATGTTGATGGTGTGCCCACCGATCCACAGGCTGATCAACGCGCCGGCCAGTGCGAGCGGTACGGTGCAGATCACCACCAAGGGGTCCGACCAACTCTCGAATTGCGCCGCGAGGATGAGGAAGATCAACACCAGCGCCAAACCTAGCGCGAACCAGATGCTGCTGCCGCTTTCGGCGAATTCCTTGCTCACCCCGGCGAGCGAGGTGCTGAAGCTGTCGTCGAGCACTTCATCGGCGATGCGGTCCATGGCCTCGATGCCATCACCGATCGTGTAGCCTTCCGCAGGATTTGCCATCACTGTCGCGCTCACGTAGCGGTTGTAGCGGAACAGCTGCGGCGGTGTGCTGCGGTCGCTCATGCGCACCAAGTTGTCCAACTGGATCAGCTCGCCCTTGTCGTTGCGCACGTACGCGCTCTTCAGGTCGATGGGCGCATCGCGGTTGTCGCGCGTGGCCTGGCCGATCACTTGGTACTGTTTGCCCTGCATGATGAAGTAGCCGTAACGCTGGCCGCTGAAGTAGAGCTGCAAGGTCTCTGCGATGTCCTGCATGCTCACACCCATGGAACGCGCGCGGTCGCGGTCGATCTCCACGTTGATCTCCGGCTTGTTGAACTTCAAGTTGAGGTCCGTCACGCTGAAGGTCTTGTTGGCAGCGGCCTTCTCCATGAATTTCGGGATGATCTCGCGCAGGCGTTCGAAGTCCGGTGCTTGGATCACGTACTGCACGGGCAGCGAAACGAAACGACTTCCACCGATGGTGGGCTCTTGGATCACGATGCTCTTCGCCAGGTTGAAGCGCTGCACTTTCGCCATCACCTCCTTGGCCAATTGATCCTGTGTCTTGGTGCGCTCTTCCGGTTGAACCAAGGTTACCCGTACGAAGCCGTTGTTGGTGGCCGATGCAGTTCCGAATCCGGGCGCCGTCACGCTGATCAACGCCTGCCGCTCGGGCATGGTGTCCACCACGTCGATGATGTTCGCGATGTACGCGTTCATCAACTCGAAACTGGTGCCTTCAGGGGCTGTGCTCTGCACCATGAAACGGCTCTTGTCCTCATCGGGGGCGAGCTCGCTTTGGAGGTTCATGAAGGCGAGAACGGTCAACCCCAAGCTGATGAGGATCACCGGGAATACCAGCCACCGCCGGCGCATGAAGCTGGCCAAGGATCGTTCGTACGCACCGGAAAGGCGGGTGAAGAAACGCTCGGTGACCTCGAAGAAGCGGCTCTGCTTTTCCTTGTGCTTCAGCCAGCGTGCGCTCATCATGGGCGTTAGTGTGAGCGAGACCACCGCGCTGATGATCACCGATCCGGCCACCACCACACCGAACTCGCGGAAGAGGCGACCGGTCAAGCCACTGAGGAAGATGATGGGGAGGAACACCGCGGCCAGCGTGACGGTGGTGCTGATGATCGCGAAGGTGATCTCCTTGGATCCCTCGTGGCCCGCCTTCATCGGATCCATACCACCTTCGATCTTGCTGTAGATGTTCTCCAACACCACGATCGCGTCATCCACCACGATCCCCGTGGAAAGCACGATGGCCAGCAGCGTGAGGATGTTGATGCTGAAGCCCGAGATGTACATGATGAAGAACGAACCGATCAACGAGATCGGGATCGCCAGCACCGGGATCAACGTGGTGCGCCAGTCGCGGAGGAAGATGAAGATGATGAGCACCACCAGGCCGAAGGCGATGAGTATGGTCTCTTCCACTTCCAGGATCGCTTTGCGGATGCCGATGGTGGTGTCCAGTGCCACGTTGTAACGCAGGTCTTCCGGCAGGTCCTTCTTGATCTGTTCCACGCGCTTGTAGAACTCGTCGGCGATGGCTACGTAGTTGCTGCCGGGTAGGGGAGTGACGGCCACGGCGACCTGCGCCACGCCACCATTCCCGCGCAAGAGCGAGCGTTCGTTCTCAGGACGCAATTCTGCGTTCCCGATGTCCTTCAAGCGCACAACAGGCCCGCCATCATCGCGAATGATGAGGTCGTTGAATTCCTCCGGCGTGGTCAATCGGCCGAGTGTGCGGATGCTGAGTTCGGTGTTGAAACCTTCGATCCGTCCGCTGGGCAGCTCCACATTCTCGCGCGCCAAGGCATCGCGCACGTCCATCGGGGTGATGTTGAAGCCGGCCATTTTCACCGGTTCCAGCAAGAGCTTCATGCTGAACTTCTTCTCGCCCCACACGTTGATCGCGCTAACGCCGGCGATGGTCTGCAGCCGCTCCTTGAAAATGTCGTTGGCGATCTGGCTCAGCTCAAGCATGTTGCGCTGGTCGCTCTGGATCGTCATGGAGAGGATCGGGTTGGAGTCCGCATCGCTCTTCGCCACGATGGGCGGATCGACATCCAAAGGCAGGTTGCGCAAGCTTCGGCTCACGCGATCACGCACATCGTTGGCAGCCGCTTCCAGGTCCACGTCCAGTTCGAATTCCACGGTGATGGTGCTGCGGCCATCGCTGCTCACGCTCGTCAGTGTGCGGATACCTGCGATCCCATTGATGCTTTCCTCCAGCACCTCGGTGATCTGGCTCTCCACGATATCGGCGTTCGCGCCCACGTAATTGGTGGTCACCGTGATGATCGGTGGATCCACGCTCGGGTACTCGCGCACACCCAGGAACCCGAAGCCGATCGCGCCGAAGAGCACGATCAGGATCGAGATCACCGATGCGAGCACCGGACGGTTGATACTGATGGAGCTGATGTTCATCGGGCGGTGCTGTCGGTCGTTACCGCTTTCGTGGGAGCTGTGGTCTGTAGTGCCCGCACCGCAGCACCTTCACGCAAGGCCAGGAGTCCGGTGACGATCACGGAATCACCGGCTTGTACACCGCTGGTGAGTTGCACGCTGTTCGCCGTGCGCGTGCCGAGCTGCACACGCGCACTCACCGCTTTCCCACCTTTCATGAGCAGGACTTTCTGACCTTGGATATCCGGGATCAACGCTTCCGCAGGGACCACCAACGCATCATTGACTTCCTGCAACCGCACATCCACCTTGGCGAACGAGCCGGGGATCAAGCGTCCGTCCTTGTTCTTGCTGCGCGCACGCACACGCACGGTGCGAGTGGCGGTCTCTACGCTGGGTTCCACCGCATAGACCTCACCGGAATACCGTGCCGTATCGCCTTCCAAGGTGAAGTGGATCATGTTGCCCGCCTGCATGCTGCGGCCATAACGCTCCGGCACCGCGAAGTCGATCTTGATCGGATCGATCTGTTGCAGCTTCGCGATGATCGCGTTGTTGCTTACGAACCCGCCTTCGCTCACCGAGCGCAAGCCCACCTTCCCACTGAACGGCGCGCGGATGGTGCTTTTCGCGATCCGTGCCTTCAGGTCGTCAGCATCCGCTTGCAATCCGGCGAGGGTCGCTTGGGTGGCATCATACTGTTCCTGGCTGATCCCGCTCACCGCGAGTAGTTGCTTCTTGCGGCCTTCATCATCCGTGGCCAATTTCAGGTTCGCCTCGGCCTTGCGCAATTGGGCTTGCAGTTCATCGTCGTTGATACGCACCAGCACCTGGCCGGCGCTCACGTTGCCTCCTTCTTGGAAACCGATCGCCGTGACACGTCCGGCCAATTCGCTCACCAGATCCACTTCCTCATTGGCCATCAGCGTGCCTGTTGTGGTGATGGCGTTGTCCATGGCTTCGGCCTTCAGCACGTGCACCTGCACGGCCATGGGTTGCACGGCGCCTCCGCCCGCTGCCTGTTCAGGTTCACCACCGCAAGCCACCAGTAGGAGCGGGGCGGCCAATAGGATCGTTCTCATGCGGATCATGCGTGTACACGTTTCGTGGTCACTGGCACCGGAGGACCATCCGGACGCAGGTTGTTCACCAATAGGTTCAATTGTTCAAGGAACAGGGTGCGCTCAGCCTTCTTCAAGCCCTTCAGCGCTTCCGCGTTCAATTCTTCGTACGCCGTGCGGATGGCCTTCAGCGCTGGTTTCGCCTTCGGGGTCAGCTTCACCAGGTGCTTCCGGCGGTCGCCCGCGCAGTTGCAGCGTTCCACGTAGCCTTTTTCCACCAAATGGTCCACAGCGCGGGTCATGGCCACCTTGTCGAGGTTCAGCTTGTCGGCCAACTCCTGCTGGCTTTGCAGCCCGTTGCCTTCTTCGATGCTCAGCAGCACATAGAACCAGTGGGTCAGGTCCAAATGCGCCAGTTTCGCCTGTAGCCGGGCGAAATACTGGTGGGCAGCGATGGAGCACCAATAGCCGATCGAGGATGTGGGCATACCGTTACGTTCGTAATGGTTACAAATGAAACCATTGCATTGTTCACGGTCGAGGGTTGAACTGTTAACAGTTCGCAATAATGTCCCCTTACATCAGGATCCCATCCACCGGCTTGGGCGCTTCCGGCAGGTCTGTATCGCCCATCATCTGGCGCAGGTCGGTCTCGATGCCGCGTGCCATGGTGAACATCGGGATGTCGTTCATCAACCCCTCGAAGGGGTTCTCGCTGTAGTCGCCGATCAGCTCCATGGTCACGAACACCCAGCTGATCAGCACACTCACCGGGATGGTCATCCATGCCAATCGGGGATCCACACGGCTGAATTCGAACACGAGCCCCAGCGGCACCAGCAACACGAAGATGAACACGAAGGCCGTGCTGTACGCCCCGTATTGGCGCGGGAACGGGAAGTTCTTGATCCGTTCCGCGCGCCCCTGTTCGTTCACCAACTCGCTGATGATGCGCTGTAGTTCCACGTGGTGGTAGCTGTCCACCAGCCCGGCTTGGTGCAGGTCGGCGAGGCGCTGCGTCTGTTTGGTGATCAGCTGCACGGCGGGGTTCCGGAAAGCGAGGGCTTCGCGCACGGCATCGGCATCCAGGAACCGTGCAAGTTCGGTCTCCACGGGTGGCGCGTTCAGGTCGCGCAGGATCTCGTTTCGGTCGTTACGGTCGAAGATGCGGCCATGCTCCCAACTCCGCGGTTGCAACAGCAAATGGCGCAGCGCATGGATCCACGCCAAGTGCCGCATTATCAGTTCGCGGTGGATCCGCTTCAGTTCCTCCGGAGCCATAGTGCCGTTACCCGCACGGATGAATCCCAGCACCGACGCCGCCCAGTTGCGGCTCATGTTCACGATGCCGCCCCAGATGCGCCGCGCCTCCCACAGCCTATCGTAACTGCTGTTGTTCTTGAAACCCACGTAGAACGCCACCGCCGTACCGATGATGCCGATGGGCAGGAACGGGATGCCCACGTACTTCAGGTCGCTCACGTGGCGCAGGAATACGATCAATCCAGACCACACCGCCATGATCACACTTTGGCGCCAGGTAACGGAGAGGATGAAGCGGGGTGGGATGACGCGGTTGACGAACATGAGCTGTGGTTTAGCGGCTGAAACTAAGGAGCGGGGCGTTCCTCACGGATGTTGTTGATACCGTCCTGCATGGACGCCATGGGTTCGATCACGATAGGTGCCAAGCTGAACGCCTTCACTGTTCTTGTTAGAGCGCCCGCGGAATTGCGGTATGCGGTCGCCAGACCCACCTCCGCATTCGTTCGTTCGAGGAATGCGGCCGAGTTCTAACCCAGTGCGTGCGTGCCCATCCGGAACGCATCGGCTTCAACATCCACGGCTTTGGTCCAGTGGAGGTCGGCGATCGCTGGATCGCATCCAGCGATCGATCGGGCGAAGCTTGCACCTGCCGGACGGAGCGTTGCCTGCGCTGGCATCGACCCAGCGCAGGTGGTACCGGGCCTCGCGTGCGCCGTACCCCATGCGGCATGTGCCACGGTGTTACCGGCGATCGCTTCGTGCGTTTCCACGCACGCGAAGGATTGCGTTGCCTTCAATGGGTCACGATCGGCATCGGCTTCATCTGCCCGGACGTTCGCGCAGGTCCAATGTGCAGAAGCGTTGCGCGCCAAGGCCACCGCCGCGCATGGGCCAGCGCGCGCCGTACCGTGTGTTGTAACCGTTCTACCCTGCCTTGCGTTCAACAGCGCAGAACGAACCATTCTCCCCATGCGCAAAGTGAAAACGGATCTTCGGAACAAGAACGCCTCGGAGGTGCTGTCAGCCGGACGGGTGGTGCTGTTGGGTATGACCGCGAACCCGCATTTCCCGACCCCGTTCCCCGCGCTCAATGAATTCAGAACAGCGTGTGATGCACTGGAAGCGTGCATCCTGAAAGTGGAGAATGGTGGAAGCCGTTCTGATTACCTGAGCAAGAGCCTCCGGCAGGAAGAGGTCGCCAACATGTTGCGCGCGTTGGCGGGGTATGTCGGTGCAGTGGCGCAAGGCCACGAAGGCATCGTGCAAAGTGCTGGTTTCGCGCTCGCCAAGCCTTCTGTGCGCATCACCTCCATGGACGCTCCCAAAGAAGTGGTGGCCCGGTCCGGCACCATGCCGAGGACCATCAAGGTCAGTTGGAAACCGGTGAAAGGAACGCGCTTGTACAACCTCTACATCTGCCAAGGAGACCCGCGTGACGACAGCAACTGGCGTCTACTGTGCCAGACCAGCAGCAGCCGATACCTGGTCACTGACCTTGCACCGTTGGAGTACTATGCCTTCCGTGTGGAAGCGCAGGGTGCGAGTACGACCAGCCCGCTCAGCGACCAAGCAACCGCATTGTCCATCGGCGTCAAAGCCGCTTGACCACGACACCGAACACACCCACAGCCATGTCCCTGTTCAAGTTCATGAAGCCCAAGCGCCTGGAACTGCACGCCATGGAACCGGACGAGACCTGGTACCAGCGCGCCTACTGGCTCACGTTGCTCGTGAAGACATTAAAAGCGGAAGTGGCCAAGCTGAGCGCAGAGAATGAACAGCTGCTTCGGCAATTGAATTTGGAAGGCATGCTTACACCGGACCAACAGGAGTTGCTGAACCTGCGCGACCAGGTCCAAGAGCTATCAAAGACCAAAGCGAAGCTGGAGAAGCGGCTGCGGGGCACGGCTAAGGTCAACGAGGGCTTGATCGACGAGCTGCACGACCTACGCCACGGCATCGACCGTGCAGCGTAACGCCGCTCACAGCACCATATCCCAAACCATCACGTCGCTCTCGAAGCGGGTGAAGGACTTGATCAATGTAGTGTCGTGTCCCAAGCCGGTGTAGTAGAAGTCGAACGACCGCTCACCTGCCGGGGTGAAACTGATCGCATACCTGCCGGTGTCGTCCACGTTCGTGCGTGCCACCACGTGCCCATCCGCCTTCACGAAGAGCCGAAGCCCTGCGACCTGTTCCATCGCGCGTTCACCACCGAACCGTACGCGACCCGACAAATGCAGAGCAATGGAGGGCGCCAGCCCGCCCAGGTCAGGCAGCACAAGGGCCAAGCAGAAGGCTAGTTTGAAGAGCATCTCTCGAAGTTACGAGGTTACTTCAGCGCCTCCGCCAACCCGATCACGAACAGGATCGCCAACCGGTTCCACGAAGGCGCGTATCACTTCAACAAGCTCACGTGCCCCATGTACACATGACGCATCGTGGTGTTGGCTTCACTGGTCTCCAATCTCCAGACGAAGAGGTCGTTCTTGAGCAATTCCCCATCCCGTCTCCCATCCCATCCAACTACCGGGTCGTTGCTGGCCCATATCTCTTCACCCCACCGATCGAAGATGCGCAGCTGATAGTGCGGTTCATCCTGGCCGGTGATGCAGGGTATCCACGTATCGTTCACGCCATCGCCATCCGGTGTGAACGCGTTCGGCACATACAAGGCGTATTGTCCCTCGATCACCACCATGTGGACGATCGTATCGGTGCAGCCATCCATGTTCGTAACCACCAGTTGCACTGGATAGGTGCCCGCGGCATCCCCGGGGTAATGTACTTCGGCAGGGAATTGCTCGGCACTGGTACCTGGTACACCGCCCGGCCCGAAATCCCAAGCCCACTGTACCACATCCATGCTGCTCGCATCGAGGAAGGAGATATCCGTTCGGAAAATATCGGTGGGTTGTGGCGAACTGGTGAAGTCGGCCAACGGTGACGCATAGGCTTCCACCATGGAGGTGTACGTGGTGTCGGCCACGCAGCCCAGCGGCGAGGTCGCCGTAACGGAAACATCGAAGTGTCCCGGATCGGTGTAGGTGTGAACGGCCACCGTATCGACGCTCGCCGACCCATCACCGAACTCCCAATTGATCGTGGCCATCATAGCCGGGTCGACCCCATGCGCGAACGTAACCTGCAGCGGCGCGCAACCTGTAGCCGGTGTAGCGGTGGCAGCGATAACGGGGTAGGGGTCGGCCACAAGCAGATACTGGGCGATCGCGCAGGCGCCACCGCTCGCCGAGACCTGGAATTGGTACAGACCCGTGTCCAGGTCAAGATCGCTTACACGGAGCACGGTGTCGGTCTGGCCTACGAGGGCTACGCCTTCATGGAACCACTGGTACCCCGTTGCCATGCCGTTCGGATGCCCGTTCAACAGGACGTCGTTCGCGCAGGTCGAACCCATTGCGGTCACGCTGGTGCCCAAGGAGGTACTGTCGTTCAGCATGAAAGCATCGTAGAAGAAATATGGCGTCGCCGCACCGCCGGTGTAATCCGGTGGGGGTTGGCAGGGTCCGCCGATCATGATCGCGTTGATGTCCGTTTGTGGCGAGAGCGTGATCGTCACCAGGTCCCAGCTACCGTTAGGCTGATAACTCAACTGGCCCAGCACCGCCCAACCTTGCGGACAATCGAATCCGGAACCAACAGGGAAGGTCACGCAAGTCGGTAGACCGTACACCGTGATGTCCACCGGGCCTAAACTGTTGGGGACCGCGCTGTAAGAGAAGAGATCCAACAGCACCCCAGCCACATGGAACTGCAGGCTGTACAGTTCACCCGCCTGCATGGGTTGCACCAGGCAGGTGGCGATGTACTCCAGGTAGTGGACACCCGGACCGCCATTGTCCGTTTCGATGAAGGCGCCCACACACCCGTTCCCATCGGGAAGGGGTTGTGGAACCCCGGAAGGCATATAGCTGGGCGCGAGGAAATAATCCGAGGAGCCGCCGGTGCCCAATTCCCATGTGTTGACCCGATCGAATTCACTGAACCAAGTCGGCATGCTGCTGTAGGCCTCGAACGATGGGTTCGCGATTAGCGGCGTCACTTGACCATTGGCCCCGAGGCCCAGGCTGCACACGCAGTCCGTGGTGTCGTTCAGGTCGATCAGGCCGTCGGCATCATCGTCCAGTGCATTGCCGCACAACTCTTGGGCGTGCAGCGGAACGTGCAACGCGAACAGCGCGATGATCGCGAGGAAGGAACGGATCAGCGATCGTAGGAAGAGCGAGCGTGCGCGCGATAGCATGGAGAGGGACCGAATGCTTGACGCGGCATGACTGCAATGCGGTGCCTCGGTGATGGAGTACTCGACCTGCCGATCGATCAGCGTTGCGGTCCTGCTGTCACCGCGCGCCCAGCACCTCCTCCAACTCGATCAACTTTCCCCACGGATCCGCGAAGAAGCCCAAGCGCTTGCCGATGCTCTGGCGGCGTTGATCATGCTGGGTCGAAAGATGGGTCTTGGATCAGGCGTTGGCGCCGAGCGATAGCACCAGCTCAGTTTCAAGAGATAGCCTGATATGATCCCTGCTCAATCCTTCCCTATCTGCGCCATCTGACTCGCGTCCATGCGACCACCGTAGATCTCGATCCGCGAGAAGGCCGTCTCGATCTCTTGCAGGTCCGCTGGCGTGAGTTGGACATTGACCGCGCCCATGTTCTCGTGCAAGTGATCCATGTTGCGCGTGCCGGGGATCGGAACGATCCACGGCTTCTGCGCCATCAACCAGGCCAACGCGATCTGGGCTGGCGTTGCACCGTTCTTCTTGGCGCCGAACTCCCGGAGGAAGGCGATGATCGGTTGGTTGTTCGTCATCACCATGGGCGAGAACCGAGGGAACGTCGCGCGCAGATCGTTCTTCGGGTCGAAGGTGGACTGTGCGTTCACATCCATTTTCCCGGGCAGGAAGCCTTGCCCAACGGGACCCCATGGAACGAAGCCGATGCCCAACTCTTCGCAAGCCTGCAATACGCCGTTGCGTTCCACACTGCGTTCCATGATGGAATATTCGGTCTGTATGGCGGCGATCGGTTGCACGGCATGTGCGCGGCGGATGGTCCGCGCGCTCGGCTCCGAGAGGCCGAAGTGCAACACCTTTCCTTCGGCGATCAGGTCCTTGATCGCGCCCGCCACGTCCTCGATCGGCACGTTCGGATCCACGCGGTGTTGGTAGTAGAGGTCGATGCGGTCCGTGCGGAGGCGCTTCAAGGACTCCTCCACCACCCGCTTGATGCGTGCAGGGTTGCTGTCCAAGGCGGTGGTGCCGTCGATCTTGAAGCCGAACTTGGTGGCGATGGCCACTTGGTCGCGGATCGGTGCGAGCGCCTCGCCCACCAGATCCTCGTTCGTGTAGGGTCCATAGACCTCCGCCGTGTCGAAGAAGGTGACACCCTTTTCATGCGCTTCGCGGATCACTCGGATCCCTTGTGTACGGTCGGCAGGCGGACCGTAATTCGCGCTGATGCTCATGCTGCCGAAGCCCAGTGCCGATACTTCCAGCCCGCCAAGCTTGCGCCGCTTCAAGTTCGCCTGTTCCGTTGGCCGCAGCGGTGTTGGAGCGGATCCCGAGGAAGCGAACGCGCTCGACAGTAATGATCCGCCGAACATCAAGCCGGTACCGGTGATCGCCGAGCGGCGGATGAAATCCCTTCTGCTCTGTGTCATGATGTTGTGCTGTTAGTCCTGTTACTGTGCGGTGACCACTTCTTCCACATCGAATGCCAGTGAACTCGAAAGCTCGCGATACGCCTCGATCTGCGCCTTCAGGTCGGCGATCTTCTGCTCCACGCCCGCCATGGCATCCGCTCCGGCGATGAAGCGACGCGGCGGTTGCGCCTCTGCGATGAGGGTCATCAGCGCCTGCGCCAACTTGGCGGGATCGCCGATCTGCTGGCCGTTCTGCGCATTCCAGTAGTCCATCGTGGGCTGGCGGCGATCGTCGTAGTCCGCTACGGAAGCCGCAGCGTAGTTGGTGCTCTGCTCCGTGAGCAGCTCCGTGCGGAAGAAGCCCGGGTTCACCACGGTGGTGTGGATGCCGAAGGGCGCGATCTCCACAGCGAGCGACTCCATCCAACCTTCGAGTCCGAATTTGGCGGCTGCATAGGCCGTCACGAAGTCGAAGCCCGCGACAAGTCCTGCCGACGAGGAGATGGACACGATGTGCCCCGCGCGTTGCTTGCGCATCACGGGCAGCACCGCACGCGTCACGTTCATAGGGCCGATGAGGCTCGTGCTCAGCTGCTGGTCCATCTGCTTCGGCGTGAGCTCCTCGAAGTAGCCCGCGTAGAAGTTCGCCGCGTTGTTGATCAGCACGTCGATGCGCCCGAAGCGGTCCACGGCGGCCTTCACGGCTTGCTGTGCCTCTTCCGGTGATGTGATGTCCAGCTTCACAGCCAGCAATTCCTTCGCCTCGCCCAGGGCGCTCTTCACGGCGACCGTGTTGCGGCCGGTGGCCACCACGGCGTGCCCCGCTTCCAGTGCGGCCTTGGCGATGTACGTTCCCAGGCCTCGTCCGGCACCGGTGATCATGATGACTTTGCGTTCCATTCTGTTGTGCGGTTAGTGATCGTTCCTTCGGGTACAAAGGGACGCGAGCCATGGCCCGTGATCACTTGCGGAACGCGCCATTGTACTTGCGGATGGCGCCAGGGGGGCGCCCCTCACAAAGCCTCGGGTCGGGCTATCCGCAGTGGTCCTCATCGCAGAGCCTCGCTGTGGGCATCTCACCTCCATCCCTCACCCAGATAAGCGCATTCATCGACATGAAGTGATTGATCACGCCCTACAAAAAGCCGTCGGTCGAATGGTGTACAGATGTGGACAACCCCCGTACCCTGACACTCGTCTATGTTGTCGGATAGCGTACCTTCGACCTCATGGATCAGAAGACCCAAATGGACCTCAAAGGTCTCGCCTTCATTCGGTCACACGTTCGACATACCGGTCGAACACCATCGCTGCGGCAGATAGGCAGTGCGATCGGTTACGACTCCCCCCGCTCCGTGCAGTTGATGCTGGAGCGGTTGTCGAAGCGTGGACTGCTGAAGTACAAAGATGGGGTCATCAAAGTTTCAACTAAGGCCAGCGACCCCGTTGAGCATACCGTCGACGTACCTCTTGTTGGTTCAGTAGCGTGCGGCCTGCCGACACTTGCGCAGCAGGACGCTGAGGCCTGGGTGAGCATCTCAACGCGCATCGCCCGCCCCGGACACACCTATTTTCTACTGCGCGCCGACGGAAAATCCATGGACAAGTCTGGTATCCAGGACGGCGACCTCGTGCTTATCAAGCAGCAGGCGATCGCAGATCAAGGTGAACGGGTGGTCGCATTGGTCGATGAATCCGCGACGATCAAGCACTTTCATCGAAGTGGCGATCACGTGCTCCTGAAACCGAACTCCAGCGACAAAAACTGCAAACCGATCGTGGTGACCGATGACCTAGCGATACAGGGTGTCGTTGTCGCCGTAATCCCCGATCCTTTTTCTGACCAATAACACCGCGATACAGCATGCCTACTGCAACATTGATCGATCCGCCCATCGCACACGCGGATGTGCGCCAGTTCGCTGAGGATAGGGTGAACTTGCCGGCGGAGACCGCCAAGGACCGCCGGGAGAAAGTCAACGACCTGCGTGAAAAGCTCGGTCGATGGATGACCGACCATCCTGACTGCGGTATCGTCAAGTCCTACCTATCCGGAAGCCTGGCCAAGGGAACGGCGCTGAGGACGTCGAGCGATGTCGACGTCGCCTTGTACATACGCTATGACGGCGAACGGAAGGCGGACCGTCAACTGGCGGAGTGGATCGCTGAGCGCCTGCGCAAAGCCTATCCGCAGATGAATCCTGACCAGATCATCCCGCAGGAGCACGCGGTAAAGATCATTTATAAAACGGCGGGCATCGAGATCGACATCGTGCCCGTGTTCTATGAGGATGATCCGGACGATAAGGGTTGGCTTGTCTCGAAGTCGTCTGGCAGGCTCATGCTCACGAGCATCCCCATGCACCTCGCCTTCACCCGTAAACGCAAAGCGAAACAGCCGACGCACTTCGCGCAGGTCGTCCGCTTGGCGAAGTGGTGGCGCGATGAGCAGAAGGCCAGCAACGCCAACTTCAGGCTCAAGTCCTTCATGATAGAGATGATCTGTGCTCACTTGGCTGATGGCGGGTTGGACATGTCAGACTATCGGCGGGGCCTGGAGGCTTTCTTCGGCTACATCGTCCGCACTGGTCTGAAGCAGCGCATCGCCTTCACCGACTACTACGGGCTGGACGAGCTACCGAAGGATGTGAAGGATCCGATCCAGATTTTCGACCCGGTGAACCCCAAGAACAATGTTGCCTGCCGTTATACTGAAGAGCAGCGGCGCACAATTGTTCAAGCAGCTGAAGATGCTCTTGATGCGCTGAACGAGGCGCACACAGCGGCTACCAAAGGCCGCGCCTTACCAATGTGGCAGGAAGTACTAGGCAGTTCATTCCGTGGATAACCATGACGAACAGTTACACAACAACAGAGACCTGGTCTAGGACCCATGCCCGTCATGTCGGCGGCAAGGTGATTGTCGACCTAAGGGGCTTGGCACAGGAGTACCGATCTCCTTCTGAGCAGGATCTTGAAGCATACCTACAGGAACTGGTCGAACTGCTGACCGGCAGCTACATCAAGGAGGTGAGCTACGGGTTCGAGCGGAACAGCGTTCCGATCGTCGCCATGAAGTACACCGCCGACATGAACGGGACGTTGACCGCGGATGATCGATCGGGACGGATACCTCGTGGGGTTGACATCACCGGCGCAGTGTTCTTCACGTTCCTGTCCTACAGTTCGAAGTGGTGGTCACTGGCACCCGAACAGCGAGAGCGTATCAAGGCGGGCTTGATCGTGAAGCGGAGCGTTGGATCAGATCCGTGCAGCGGATTGGTTGGCTGGACCAGTGACAAGACCTACAGCTCTGCCGGTAATGGGATGCAGAGATCAACCTACGGCAATTGAAAATGAATACGATCGACACCTTCGAGGACGTAGTAGTTCTGCCGGACGAACGAGGTCAACGTATTTACGACAGGCTTGTTGGCCTCGATGACTATAAGGAGCGGTTGGTCAAGGAAGTGCTCCTTCTGCTTGACCCTGCACAACTCCACAGCTGGAACAAAGAGCACCATCAAGGAAAACTCGCCGCAGTGGAGATGTTCACGTCTCGCCCACCACTCTTCGTGTTGGCGGGCGATGTTGGTACGGGCAAGACGGCGCTGGCAAGATCGTTCGGCAACGAGGTTGCCAAGCGATCAAAGGTGCGGATTGAATTGCGCGCCCTTAGCCTCAGCAGCCGTGGATCTGGTGCCGTGGGCGAGATGACCAAGCTCATCACAGGAGCCTTTAAGCAGGTTCGAGATTCAGTAGCACAGACGCGCGGTGAGGGCGGTAAGGCTGGCCGGGGCATCATCCTGTTGATCGACGAAGCCGATGCACTCGCACAGTCAAGAGAAGCGGCGCAGATGCACCACGAGGACAGGGCGGGCGTGAATGCTCTCATCCGCGGCATCGATGAACTGGCGGCTGCCCATTTGCCGGTAGCTGTGATCATGTGCACCAATAGGCTCAATGCACTGGACCCTGCAGTACGTCGTCGAGCTGCGGTCGTTTTCGAATTCCACCGACCCAACAAGGAGCAGCGCCTTGCTGTGCTCAAGGATGCCCTCGTCGGGAGTGGACTTACCGTTGGTGACCTTGAAGAACTAGCGGCCGCAACGGGACGCACGAATGATCGGCTGTATGGCTTCACGTACTCTGATCTCTCACAGCGCCTTATTCCATCGCTGGTGCTCGATGCGTTTCCATCAAAGCCCATCACGTCCGCAGGGATGCGTCGTGTTATTGGTGCAATAGAACCTACACCTCCATTTGAAGATCAGAGCCATGCTACAAGAACCGTTGACGTCCACCAGTAGTGCACCCACGCTGTCGAAATTGTTCCGTGGTCTCCACAGAACACTCGAAACCCAACTCGGCATTGCGCGGGATACGGTCGACCATGCCGCTACCCTAGGAGCATTATCCGAAGACAAGTGGATTTCAGTCCTCAGGGAGCATCTACCGAAGCGATACAAGGTCAGCCGGGCGTTCGTCATCGACTCCAGGGGAGGGTGTAGTCGGCAGATCGATACTGTCATCCATGACCGACAATACTCGCCGTTCGTCCTGAATCTGGGAGGTGCTCTCTACGTGCCTGCGGAAAGCGTGTATGCTGTCTTGGAGATCAAGCAGAACCTTAATGCCGAGCAGATAGCGGATGCCGTCCTCAAGGTGGCAAGCGTTCGATGCCTCCACCGTACCAGCCTTCCTGTTCCGACAATAGACGGCCTGAGACCTGCCAAGGAACCCCATCATATCGTTGGCGGCATCGTTGCATTGGAGAGTGACTGGACGCCACCTTTCGGAGCGCCTTTCATGGACGCCATCGCACTGACTGATTTGACTGGTCGCCTGGACATGGGCTGTGCCGTGCGCGATGGTGTCTTCCAAGCGAAGTACCCCGAAGGGCAGGTACCGGAGTTGGTTGCAGAAGAATCGGACGCAGCTCTCGCGCTGTTCTTGTTGCGGTTGATCGCGAGACTACAGGCGATGGCGACAGTCCCTCAACTTGATGTTGCCGCATATGCGGACAGCATCACGCGAACCAGGGTCATATAGGCCCTGAGACACCCGTTACTGGGTGAACGTTACCGCAGGGCGCTATACCCGGCTTTTTGAATGTCGCCTTCGTAGGACGGGTCAAGCATATCTTCGAGCACCAAACAGCAACAGAATGGATCAGTACTTGAAAGGAACGACCACTTGGGGCCCTTCTCTCCAAGATGCTTACGTGAAGGTGAGCTATGATGAGGCAGCGGATATGACATACGCCGACCAGAAGATCCAAAGAGTAACCAAGGTCGTATGCGGCTTGCTACACGCCGAGGATGGAGATGCCGTGGAGAAGGTTGTTGCTTGGTTGAAGAGCAATAAGTTCAGTGAGTGTTCACCGGAAGAGTATGATGCCCTCGCGTGCGACGTCTACAGAGAATTCTGAGGCTCTGACGGTCTGCCGGTCAGCACCGCATTTCGCGTGACGGATTGGAGCGGCACCCCGCAGCGCGGTAATCCGCGCGAGGAGTACAGCGGAAAGCCGGACCCCGGCCGCATTTGGGCCGGGGGCACGCCCACATCATTCACCTACTTCACGCCACCGCCCGGTGTTGCATCCGCCATTCCCCCGGCGTAACGCCTTCCCAGTTGTTGAAGGCGCGGAAGAAGGAGTTGGCATCGGCGTAGCCGAGCAGGTAGGCGGTCTCGTTCAGTTCCACAGCGCTTTGGCTGAGGTAGTGGTGCGCGAGTTCGCGGCGCGTTTCCTCCACCACTTGTTGGAAGGTGATGCGGGCATCGGCCAGCTTGCGTTGGAGCGATCGCGTGCTCATGCCCACCTCGCTGGCGACATGGTGCAAGGTGGGGCGCTTGCCGGCGAGCGAGCGTTTGAGGGCGTGCTTCACCTGTGCCCCCACATCGGCGCCTGCCTTGCGCTCTGCGACCTGCGCATCCAGTTGGCCGCTTACCATGGCGAGCAGTTCGGCGTTGTGCGTGGTAAGGGGCATGTCCAGATCCGTGGTGCGGAACACGATGGCGTTGCGTTCGGCCTTGAAGGTGACGCGGCAGCCGTAGTACTTCTCCAGGAGTTCGCGGTGCCTGGTGGGGCGCACCAGTTCCACGCGCACCGGTGCGATGCGGCCATCGGTACCGCGCCCGCCGATGGTGTGGATCCACGAGAGGCAATTGTCCACCAGCACATCGGGTTCGCTTTCGGTGGCGTTGGTGAACACGAATTCTATGGCGGTCTCCCTGCCCTGTGGGCGCAGGTTGATCTCCTCCGGGCACACGAGCTGCTTGTAGCGGCCCATGCGTTCCACGGCATCGCCGAAGGTGCGGCTGCACACGGCAGCGATGGCCGTGGGGTTGAAGCGTTCCAACTTGTACTCCGCGCTGAGCTTGAGGCCGATCGCAGGGTCCTTGCTCACCTCACCCACCGCGCGCCAGAAGGCGAAGAGCTGTGCGGTGTCCACCTGTGGCTTTTCCTGTTGGAACAGGCCTGGTGGTAGTCCGGCGCTGCGCAGCACCTCGGCCGGAGGTACCTTGTGGTCCTTCAGGCTTTGCGCGAAGGTGCTGGCGAGGCGGAAGCGGTCGGTCATGGGTCGAGGCTGAGTTTTATGATCTGGGTGATCCGATGTCAACCGTCCGTTTCGACCAATTGAGATCAACAACGGCCATGCCCACAACACGAAGAACTTCAACAGGCAATTGCGCTGATAGCAGTGGAACGTCGGGTTCGGCAACGAGCACATAAGTGGAGCTACCGTGATCCCAGTCGATGGCATAGAATCCGCGGGTAGCGGCATCGCCCCATTCGGTCGACGAACCTTGGTCGCGATGCAGGGTAGCTTTCGCGTGGATCGGCAGCCCTAGCACCAAGCTGAGGGCTTGTGAAGGATATGAGGCTGCGGTAACGCTCTCCGGGATCCAGCCGAAACCGGCCGATGAGATGAAGAAGCAACGCCCATGTTCATCAACCGCGAGCCAATCGAACTCACTGCCGAGGTGTTCATGTTGGATCTTCTTGCGAAAGCGGTCGGTCATGGGTGCAAAGTGACAGTACCAAGGTAATTCCCTCACTCGCAGAACGCGCCGATCTACTTGCGGATGGCGCCAGTGCAAGCGGCCTGTGCGTCAGCGCGTGACGGATCGCAGCGTAAACCCCGCAAGCCCGGTAATCCGGGCGCGGAGTTGCAGCGAAGAGCCGGACCCTTGCTGCGTTTGAGCAAGGGGCACGCCCAACTCCTCCCGCCGCCATTCCAGCGCACCCCCCGCCGCTCAAGCACCACCGCCCCCGTTACTTTGTCATCACGCCCCAACGACCACTTCGAAACTTCACCCGCATGAACGAGATCATTTGCCCGCATTGCAACAAGGCCTTCAAGATCGATGAGGCGGGGTACGCGGACATCCTGAAGCAGGTGCGCGACCAGGAGTTCGAGAAGACGCTGCATGAGCGGCTGGTGCTCGCCGAGCAGGAGAAGCGCACGGCCATTGAGCTGGCGGAGGCCAAGGTGAAGAACAGGCTGGATACGGAGGCGGCGAAGAAGGATGTGGAGATCGAGAAGTTGAGGTCGGCGTTGCAAGCGGCCGATGTGGCGAAGCAGGTGGCGCTGAAGGATGCGCTGGGCGCGGTGGAGAAGGAGCGCGATGGGCTGGCGAACGAGCTGGAACGGGTGAAGCAGGCGAAGTTGAGCGATGCGCAGTTGGCGAAGGAGAAGTTGGAGAACGAACTGCAACGGACGGCGGCGGCGAAGGAGGCGGAGATCCAGAAGTTGCAGGCTACGTTGGATGCGCTGGGGGTGACGCAGAAGCTCGCCATCAACGAGGCGGTGGGTGCGGTGGAGAGGGAGCGCGATGCACTGAAGAACGGGATCGAGCGTGTGCAGCTGGAGAAGCAGTTGGCGGAAACGTCGCTGAAGGAGCGCTACGAAACGCAGATCAAGGACCGCGACGATGCGATCGAGCGCTTGAAGGATATGAAGGCGCGGCTGTCCACAAAGATGCTGGGCGAAACGCTGGAGCAGCATTGCGAGGTAGAGTTCGAGCGGATCCGGGCGACGGCGTTCCCCAAGGCGTATTTCGAAAAAGACAACGACGCGCGGACGGGTAGCAAGGGCGACTTCATCTTCCGCGATACGGATGAGGCGGGCACCGAGGTGGTGTCGATCATGTTCGAGATGAAGAACGAGAACGACGACACGGCGACGAAGAAGAAGAACGAGGATTTCCTAAAAGAGCTGGACAAGGATCGTATGGAGAAGGGCTGCGAATACGCAGTGCTGGTCACGTTGCTGGAACCGGACAACGACCTGTACAACGGCGGCATTGTGGACGTGAGCCACCGCTACCCGAAGATGTACGTGGTGCGGCCGCAGTTCTTCATCCCCATCATTACGCTGCTGCGGAACGCGGCGCAGAATTCACTGAAGTACAAGAGCGAGCTGGCGCTGGTGAAGGCGCAGAACCTCGACATCACGAATTTCGAGAACGAGCTGGAGGCCTTCAAGAGCGCGTTCGGCCGGAACTACGACCTAGCAACACGACATTTCCAGGACGCAGTGGATGAGATCGACAAGTCCATCAAACATCTGCAGAAGACGAAGGACGCACTGCTGGGAACGGACCGCAACCTGCGCCTCGCGAACGACAAGGCCCAGGACGTAACGATCAAGAAGCTAACGCGCAAGAACCCGACGATGGCTGCGAAGTTCGAGGAGGTGAAGAAGGTGGGTGCTGCTGGTGGGGAATGAGCCTTCCAGCAAGAGCCTGTAGCCCCATGCATGCAAAGATCAGAGGGGTTCCGTTCCGGCGGCGACCGATCAGCCCTTCAACGTCGCCATGTCGATCACGAACCGGTACCGCACATCCTGCTTGATCATGCGTTCCCACGCCTCGTTGATCTGGTCCATGCGGATCATCTCGATGTCGGGCGTGATGCTGTGTTGTGCGCAGAAGTCGAGCATTTCCTGTGTTTCGCCGATGCTGCCAATGCCCGACCCTGCGAGGCTGCGGCGTTGCCCCAATAGGCTGAAGGCCGCCAACATGAACGGTTTTTCGGGAAGACCCACCAAAGTGAGCGTGCCGTTCAACTTCAGCAGTTGCAGGTAGGCGTTGATGTCGTGCTCCGCGGAAACGCAATCGAGTATGAAGTCGAAGGTGCTCTTGTGTTGCTTCATGGCAGCGCTATCCGTGGAGACCACCACTTCATGTGCGCCGAGGCGTTTGCCGTCCTCCACTTTCTTCGGTGATGTGGTGAACAATACGACATGCGCACCGAAGGCCTTCGCGAATTTCACGCCCATGTGACCCAGACCGCCGAGACCGATGATGCCCACTTTCATACCCGGACCCACCTTCCAATGGCGCATCGGCGAGTACGTGGTGACACCCGCGCACAACAACGGAGCGGCCGCAGCGAGATCGAGCCCAGCGGGAACGCGGAGCACGTAGTTCTCATCCACCACGATGCTGCTGCTGTAGCCGCCGAGCGTGTGCGTGTTCAGGTGTTTGTCCACGCTGTTGTAGGTGTACGTGGCGCCGTTGGTGCAGTAGTTCTCCAACCCTTGTGTGCAACTGGAACACGTGCGGCAACTGTCCACCATGCAGCCCACCGCGCTGGTGTCGCCCACCTTGAACTTGGTGACATTCGCCCCTACACGCGTCACGCGCCCCACGATCTCGTGACCGGGTACGCACGGATATTTCGCCGGTCCCCATTCGCTGCGCGCAGTGTGGATGTCGCTGTGGCACACGCCGCAGAACAGGATCTCCATCTCCACATCGGTAGGGCCGGGCTCGCGGCGCTGGATGGGCGTGAAGGTGAGTGGGGTGGTGGCAGTGTGCGCGGCGTAGGCTTTCGCGGGAACGGTGTTCATGGGTGCAAAGGGACGACATTAGGAGGTCTTCCCGACTTGCGGAACGCGCCAATGTGCTTGCGGATGATGACAGGGGTTGTTGGTTGAACGCAAGCTGCATTCCGCGTTAGGGATAAAAGTGAAAAGCCCGCAAGCGACCCCGGCTCTTAGGCCGGGGGTGCGCGGACTTGGAACGGATAGCCCGACGGCGGCGCTTTTGGACGCCGGAACCTGCCTACCGGCAGGCAGGCGCCCAACCATTCATCACCGCCCCAACGCCAGCACACGCGACGCGAGGTTTCTTCAACGGGAGGGAGCACCTTGCATCACCCCGCGTTGCACCCATGCTCAAGAACCTCCTCCTCACCGGTCTGCGCAGCCTCTGGAAACAGAAGCTCTACACGCTGGTCAACCTGCTCGGCCTCGCTACCGGCATCGCGTGTTTCGTGCTGATCGGCCTGTACGTGCAGCACGAGCGCAGCTTCGACCGCTTCGTGCCGAGCAACGAACGCGTGTACCGTGTGGTGGGTGAAATTGAAATGGAGGGTCAAGGGGAGCACAGCAGCAGCATGGTGTTCGGGCTTGGGCCCACGTTGCTCGGCGATCATCCGGAGCTGATCGAAACGCAGTGCCGCTGGTTCGATTTCCAGGATCCGCAGCACACGTTGAAGGTCGGCGACAGCCTCAGTACCAACAAGCTCTTCACCGAGAGCGGCCTGTACCTGGTGGACAGCACGGTGTTCGACATCTTCAACTACCCGCTGCTGGTGGGCGATCCGAAGACGGCGTTGGCGCGGCCGGGCAGCATCGTGCTCTCGCAGGAACTCGCGAAGAAGTACTTCGGCGACGCCGATCCGATGGGGCAGATGATGAAGTGGGACGGCTCCATGGATGTGCAGGTCACTGGTATCCTTGGCGAGATCCCGCGCAATTCACACATCCGGTTCGAAGGGCTCGTGAGCTTCGGCACCATCCTGCAATTCTGGAAGAACATCGAACGCAACTGGGTTTGGAACCCATGCTGGACCTACGTCCGCTTGAAGGAAGGCATCACGAGAGCCGAGGTCGACCGCGTGTTCCCGGACTTCATCCAGAAGTACTATCCCGATTTCCTCAAGGACCAGATCGGCCACGAACTGCAACCGTTAACGGACATCCACCTCATTAGCAAGCTCGATTTCGAAATGCGCCAGAACGGCGACGCGGGCAGCGTGAACATCCTGTGGGTGATCGGCTTCTTCATCATCGTTCTGGCAGGTGTCAACTTCATGAACCTCGCCACCGCGCGCAGTGCGTACCGCGCCCGTGAAGTGGGTGTGCGCAAAGCCGCCGGTGCCACGCGCGGGCAGCTGATCGGTCAGTTCCTGCTGGAGAGCGTGCTGATCAGCATGATCGCCGCGCTGATCGCGTTGGTGCTGATCCACCTGCTGATGCCCGCGTTCAACCAGCTCGCAGGTGGAACGATCCCGTTGCCTTCGTTGCTCGTACCGGGCGTACTTGGCATCGCGGTGATAGTAGGTCTGTTGAGCGGCATCTATCCTGCCTTCTTCCTCTCCTCGTTCCAACCAGCGGTGGTGCTGAAAGGCAATAGCGGCGGTACTTCGCGCGGCCAAGCACTGCGGAAGTCGCTCGTGGTGGTGCAGTTCGCCATCGCGTTGGTGCTCATCATCGGCACCGTGTTCGTGAAGAAGCAGCACGACCATTTGCAAAGCGTTGACCTCGGCTTCAATAAGGAGCAGGTGATCCTGATCCCTGTGCGTGCGCCGATGAGCGAAGTGTACCTCGCGGTGTTCCCCGAGCTGAAGAAGATCAGTGGCGTGAAGGCCGTGAGTTGGGCGAACGACATCATCGGGAAGAAGCACAACACGCACGAGTTCAACTGGGGCACCATGGAGCAGGGCAAGTGGACCTATCTGCCTTGCCTCTATGTGAACCCCGAATTCCAACAGGCCATGGACATCGAGCTCCTTGCCGGACGCTGGTTCTCGCGCGACTTCCCCGGCGATGATTCCCTCAGTGTGATCGTCAACGAAACATTCGCACGCCAGACCCATCCCGAAGATCCCACAAAAGCGATCGGAGACCGGATGGACACGCCGCACGGCGAAGAACGCATCATCGCAGTCACCAAGGATTTCGCTTTCGATCCGCTCTTCAAGGCCGTGCAGCCCTTCGTGTTCGACATGACCACCGACATCGGGCAATGGCTGCGCTACATCTACATCCGCACCGAAGGCGGCGACCCCACGCCGGTGATCGATGCCGCGCGCAAGGAGTGGAACAGCCGCACCACGCAATTCCCCTTCGAATACCAATTCCTCGATGACCAGTTGAACATGCAGTACGAAGCACAAGGTCGTCTCGCGAAGCTCATCGGCCTCTTCTCGTTGCTCGCCGTGTTCATCGCCTGCCTCGGCCTCTTCGCACTCGCCAGCTGGACCGCCGAAAAGCGCACGCGCGAGATCGGCATCCGCAAAGTGATGGGCGCCGACACGCTACAGGTCACCTACCTCGTCACCCGCGATTTCCTGCTGCTGGTGCTCGTCGGCGCGCTCGTCGCCATGCCGCTCGCCTGGTTCGGCGTGGGCCGCTGGCTGGAGAACTTCGCGTTCCGCACGGCGATCGAACCGCTGGTGTTCGTACTCGCGTCGCTGGTGGTGTTGCTCATCGCGAGTTTCACGGTGAGCTTTAGGGCGATCAGAGCGGCGCAGACGGATCCGGTGCGGGCGTTGCGGCATGAATAAGAACAAATGACCATGGACCGCAGACACTTCCTCGCCACCACCGGCCTCAGCATTCCGCTGCTTGGCACCAGTGCCCTTTTCGCACAAGACCCCGTGAAACCCACCAAGACTGCGCAACTAGAGCCTGAGCTGGTGAAGGAGTTCGTGCGGGTGGGCCACAACAACCTGCCCGAAGTGCAACGCATGCTGAAGGAGCAACCTGGCCTGCTCAACGCCAGCTGGGATGTGGGCGGTGGAGATTTTGAGACAGCCGTGGAAGGCGCGGGACATGTGGGCGACCGAGAGATCGCGGAATACCTGATCGGGCAAGGCGCTCGGGCGAACGTCTTCGTGCTTACCATGCTTGGGCATACGGCCATCGTGAAAGGCCTGCTGGCGTTGTACCCGGATCTGCTGCGCTCCAAAGGGCCGCATGGCCTCACACTCTTGCATCACGCAGCACGCGGCGGGGAACGTGCGCATGAACTGCTGGAGCACATTCGATCGTTGGGGCTTACTGAAGCGAAGCTCACCATGCCGTGATCGGCAGCGCGCAGTCAACACGGGTCGATCCGTCACTCATCGCAGGCACGTTTGTCTGCGGAGCGTGTGGTCGAACTTGCTCATCAGCCAACACCACCGACGGTCGCACGCAACGGGGTCACGGGTGGCTAAGTGATCTTATCACCCCAGCCCCTCCGGGATCGTGATCACTCGTTGTACTGGAAAGATCTGCTTTGGATCCGATACCTTGGGCACAATGCTGAATGCATGCACGATGTGCGTAAAGCGCCTGCGTTGCCGGTCGTAGTAGAGGTAAGGCTTCATGCTCCCAACGAGCTTGTCCACTGCAGGCACGTCCATAGGTACCACCCATGTCGGTGGCACGTCGCGATCGGGGGCTAGCTCCAACATCGACTCAGCCCGTTCACGCAGCGAGTCCCGCTGCAGCATGTACACCTTGATGATGGCTTCTTCGATGCCTTCCATGTATCGGTTGTTCAGTGAGGTTCGCCGTTTTGCTGCGGAGGACTCGTCAGTCGATCGCGGAAGTAGCCGTTCTTCATCGAGTCCATCTCCGCCATCATCTGTTGCATCCAGCGTTCGTTCCTCTCCAAGCGCTTGCGGAAGAAGTCGTTGTGGAAGAAGTCAGGGTACAGGAGCGTATCACGGAAGAACAGGTCATTGAACCCCGGATCGGACATGAACGGGAACTGTCTGTTGAAGTGCGGCTTGAAGTCCTGGAAAAGGCTGTCCATTCGAGCGGGATCCACATGTCGGCTGCTGTAGTATGAGGAGTACGTGGAATCGTAGGCGATCAAGTTGCCGTTCGCGTCAACCTCCTTGTTCACCCGTACCTCGATCTTCGGGGTATTCGGCTGGGCGGTGATCGTATCCTGTTCCACGGTGTTCTGCTGGTGCTGTTGTGCCTGCCCATTGCATGCGGTCAGCGCCATGCTCATCACGGCCAACACATGCACCAGTTGGGTTGTTCCATTGGTTCTCATGGTTGTAGGTATTGGGGTTCCATGCACTGGAAGCAAGGAAGGCCGCCCTAAGCTGGCGGCCTTCCAACTTCCTCGATCCGGCCGCTTAGCGGATGGTGATCGTTCGCGTCTTCGGCTTGGCCTCTTCCGATTTCGGGATCGTCACCTGCAGCACGCCGTTCACATACTCGGCCTTGATGGCATCGGCCTTTACGCTATGGGGCATCACGAAGCTGCGTTCGAAGGCGGTGCGGCTGAACTCCCGGCGGTTCCAGCGGGTTTCCTCCTTCTGCTCATCCTCGGTCTGTTCGCCGCGGATGGTGAGGGTATCGTCCACCATCTCGATCTTCAGGTCCTTCTTGTCGAACCCGGGGGCCTGCATCTCGAGCTTGAAGTCATCGTTGCTCTCCACGATGTTCACGCGCGGGCCGTGGTCCAAGAATCCGTCGCTGCCAAAGAAGCGGGAAATATTGGGGCCGAAGATCTCGCTGGCCAGACGGTCCACCGGGGAAGCTGTGCTCACCGGCGCACTCTTGTACTTCACAAGTGTCATTGTTGTTGGTATTACCCCGGCCACATGGTCGGGGGTGCAGCCCTCGTTCCAAAAGCAATACCATCACACGGTTGCTGACATTTTGTAATGTGGTATTGAACAATTTTAAGAACTGAAGAAGCATGGTCTGTCGATCATGCCTTGTGAATGAAATTTTGACAGATCCTTATCTCCGAGGGTCGTTGTGATCCGGATATCACCTCCATTACAAGTACCGACCGCTCATGTCGCTGAGGATTTCGGCGAGATGTTTCCGTTCCTTCTTCATGCTCAACTCCGTAAGCGTGGGCAAATGGTGCATGGCGAACTCCAGCGAGTGGGACATCTCCACCAGCGTGGTAGCGAAAGAACGCGAGGACCGCATGCACGCCGCACAGGCCTTCAGGTCTGTGGCGATGTGGGTACACAGGTCCTTGAATGGCTTGAAGAGCTTCAGTTCGTTGTCCGAGTCCACGTTCTTGTGCACGAAGGACTTGGAGCCTTCGTTGATCACCAGTTCCCGCAGGGCTGAGGGGTGGAACTGTGCCTCCAGGGCATCGGCAGGCCACGATCCGCACGGCGCCCGGATGTCAGTGTACCATGTCCAGCGGTTCCTTGGTCGCCCTCCCTTCTTGTTTGCAGTGCGTGGCCAACCAGAGCCAGTAGACCTGGAAGTAGTACTTCTACAGCCGCTGGTTGTTGGCGAAGTAGTGGTACCCAGTTACCTCGGTGCAGCCGATGCGCTCCGCCAACTTCTTGAAGGTGAAGACTTCCAGGCCGATCTCGTTCATCTGCACCAACCCCTGCGCGAGGATCCGTGTACCTATTGGACTGCTGGTGTCGCGCAGGGTAAGGCCGGGGGCCGGTTCGATCAGGTAGCGAGGTATTACGGATTGCAGTTCCCGCAATGCTGCGGTTCTTCGTTCGTGCGCCCATCAGGCCTTGGCTCAGCATGCTCGTGACCGCAGTCATTGCAGGTGCGCAAGTAGGACCGCACGCTTTGTGTAGGCCAACCGCATTGCTCACATGGAAGACCGGGCAAAGCTTGCGTGATCCGGAACCAGCATGCACCACATACCGGGCACGTCTTGGCGAGTTCAGCCGCGAAGCGGTCTGCTGTCTGCGCAATTGCCCGCATACGTGTTGGGTTGCCCATGGCGCGCATATCCGTCTCTACCCAGCAGGAGCCATGTGCGGCGATGAGGTCTTCCGCCAAGGAGCGGAGCTGTTCATGATCATCGATGCCCTTGTGCAGGACATCACCCCGCTGCCACTTCTCCTTCGCGCGCACTATCAGGTGATGCTCGGGGAACTTCATGCGGCCCGCGAAGACCATCACATCGGCTGTACTTCCGCATAACTCCCCGCCGAACACAGTTTCCAGTACCACATGACGATGGGAATATACCGATCCGTCGCGTGCATCATAGAGCACCAGGATCTCCTCATCGCAGGAAATGAACGGTGCAGGCGGATAGGGCCCGAAGGAACCTTCGCTGGCGATCACCAGGTCCATGCCGCTCAGGTCCGAGCCATGCTTCGCTTTATCCAAACATGCGGTGAGCGGGTCCACAATGCGTTGCACTTCGCCGCTGAAAGTCCCGAAAAGATCCGTGTCCACATCGGATATGGCACGGAAGTCCGTTAGTGGCAATGCCCCCATCAACGCCGGACCGATCACGCGTTCCTTGCCGTGCAGGGTGGCTATACCGAGCCTACGACCGGCAAAGCGACGGTAGAGCGGATCGTTCATGTTCCACCCGGACCAGTTGGACAAGGATCCATCTCTCATCAGTTTCTCAATAGGCCTGTCGCGTTCACTCACCTTGCCCCAAGGAGAAGCCACGCACACCATCGAACAGATATAGGTTCTGGGTCTTGATCACATCCACCCCTGATTCGGTCAGGAGATGTAGCATTTGCATCACCTGCCGTTGGCCGATGATCCGGTAGGTCGCTTTGCTATCATCGATCAACGCATCGGGATCCACGAACCTGTAGCGCCAGTGATCGGTGGAGAAAATTCCCGGGGATCCGTCAGGCCACACCTTCACGCTGCGGTTGGTGATCATCTTCAGCTTTAACATACCGTGCGAGGCCTTCTTCAAACGCTCGGCCAGTTGATCCGCAGTGCTTGTTCCATCGCAAACGAAGACGTCCACACCGCGGAGTTCACGCTTCATCGTTGGCCGCACGTAGGTGTACTTGGGCATTTCTCCACCGCGCACTTCCACGGACTTCAGGTACGCCGGTACACGTCCCAGTCGCTCGATCACGGCATCCGCGAACTCCTTGGTACCCGCGCGCACCTTCGAGACATCCTCACGGTGAACATCACCCGGGTGGATACCCGCTTCCCAGGTGCAGAGCCACGCGTTCTGGATGGCTTGGGCCTTCTCAGGCATGGCCAGATGTGCGAGCATCATGCATGGGGCGTTGAGCATCGCGCTCGGGTTTGCGAACCCCTGCCCGGCGATATCCGGCGCACTGCCGTGGATGGCCTCGAACCTGCTGATGCGGTCGCCGATGTTGGCGCTGCCCGCCATGCCCGCGCTGCCGGTTAGCTCGGCCGGCACTTCGCTGATGATGTCGCCGTAGAGGTCCAAGGTCATGATCACATCGTAGCGGTTCGGCTGAGTGGCCACGCGCAGTGCCGATGTCGATGATCTGTACTTCCTGTTGGAGTCCGGGGTACTCCATGCCGTCGTGCCGGAACGTATCGGTGAACATGCCGTCGGTCAGTTTCACGATGTTGTGTTTCGGGGTCAATGACCGTGGAGGGCATCGCCTTTGGTGACAGTGATGGTATGATTCAATTGCGTTTGGGGATTGAAGTATTTGGTGCGAGGTAGCGATCGGCAAGGTCGATGAGGAAAGCCGCGAGTTGCTTGCGGTCTTTCTTTTCGCTGAGTTCGGTGAGCGCGGGCAGGTGGTGCATGGCGAACTCCAGTGTATGCGCCATATCCACCAGCGTCGTTGCGAACGAACGCGGGCTCTTCATGCGCGGCGAACACGCCTTAAGTTCCTTGGCCACATGCGCACACAGGTCCTTATATGGCTTGAAGAGCTTGAGCTGATTGTCAGAGTCCACATTCTTATGCAGGAAGGACTTGGAGCCTTCGCGGATCACCAAATGACGCAACGTGGCCGGATCGAGCTGTGCGGCCATGGCGTCCTTCGGCCAGATCCCGCACATGGCGATGATGTCTCCATGTAAGCGTTCGCGCGGATCCTTCAATGTTCGCCCCTCCTGCTCGCAATGCGTTTGCAACCACAGCCAGTAGAGCTGGAAGTAGTACTGGAGCAGCCGCTGTTTGTTGGCGAAGTAGTGGTACACCGTTACCTCTGTTGAACCCAAACGATCCGCGAGCTTCTTGAAGGTGAAGGCCTCCAGGCCCAACTCGAGCATCAGGTCCAGGCCTTCAGTAAGGATGCGTGCGCCCATGGGGCTGCCGGTATCGCGCAGGCTTAGCGTGGTGTCCGGGATCAGGTGGTAGCGTGTCATATGGGCCGCAATATAGTAAAACAACACAGTACAATAGTATGACTAATAAGTTGTATAGTAATACTACATTTGCTCCCGTCATGATCCACATCACGTTCCAGACCCGCACCATCAGCGCAGCCGAAAAGCTCGCTGCGCACTTGATGGATCAGCACCTCCTTCTGTTCCCGACGATCGATACGGACCACGAGGAACTGAAGTGGGAGAACGGCCAGCTATACCGCGAGAGCCAGTTGCTCCTGCAAGGCATGACCAAAGGACTGCTCTATAGGGAGGTGGAGAAGGCCGCCTACGACCTGTTAGGCTCCGAACTCGTTCGTATCCATGCGGTGCCGGTGACGCATTTGGATCCACACGCACAGAAGACCTTGCTCGAACAGACCGCCAAGGTGTGAGAACATGAACCATGAGAACGCCGAATCTCCGCAGCCTGCTCACCGCCTTGCTGGCACTCTCCATGGCTGGCGCATATGCCCAAGCGAGCAACCGCCTCGATGCGGTGCATCTCATCCAGCAGGGCGACCTGCAACTGCGCACGGGCAACAGCGAACTGGCGCTGCTCCACTACACCAATGCGATACAAAAGGACGTGGCGTTCGGGGACGCCTACATGAAGCGTGCGATGTTGTTGAGCCGACTTGGACAGAACACCCAAGCTCTCGCCGACATGGATCGGGCGCTGGAGCTGAACCCGTACAGCGAATACATCTTCGACCGGCGCGCCAAGGTGAAATTCCTGATGAACGACCTCAAGGGTGCCGAGGATGACCTGGCCCGTGCCGTCGCCCTGAAGCCTTACGACGACCTGTTGCGGGAGAGTCGTGTGGATGCGTTGCTCGCCATGGGGAAAACTGAAGAAGCGGTGCAGGAACTGGATTCCTTGCTGCTGAGGCACCCGGACGATGTGCTCCTGATCCTGAAGAAGGGAATGGCCCGCTTACAAATGGATGACGGCCTCGGTGCTTTGGCGCTCTTCGACCAAGCCGTGTGCGTAGCGCCGCGACTTGCCATTGTGCGTGACTTGCGCGGTGTGGCATTGATGCGCCTGCAACGATGGAACGATGCGCTCGCGGCCTTGGATAGTGCAGTGTCCATGGACCGCAACTTCGATCTGGCGCTGTACAACCGTGGACTCGTACACGCGCACTTGGGGCATGCGGCCCAAGCGCGCGCGGATATGGATTCGGCGCTGGTCTTGGCGCAGGACAAGTCGCACATCTTCTTCCAACGAGCGCTCACGCGCAAACAGGTTGGTGACCTTGCTGGTGCGAGGGACGATTACGATCGTGCGCTGGAACTAGCCCCTGACTATCTGGAAGCGCAATACAACCGGGCGTTCGTCCGAAAGCACTTGGGCGATCATGCCGGTGCCTTACAAGACGTCGACGACGCTTTGCGCAAAGCACCGGAGGATCCGAATGTCTGGGTCATGAAAGGCAATATCCACCTGCTCTACGGTGAGTTCAATGATGCTATTGAATGCTTCGATCGCGCGATCGGCATGGCCTACGATAGCGCCAAAGCGCATTACAACCGCGGCTTGGCCTACCATATGAACTACCAACCCTTGCAAGGCTGTAACGACCTGCGCCGCAGCGCGGATCTGGGCTCCACCCAAGCGACGGATGCCCTTAAATACTTCTGCTCGTTCTGAAGTTGCCAGAGCCGAAGCGGCTACTAAAGCGCGGCACAACGGAAACCAAAGCTCCCCAACAGCACCAACTAACAATAGACACCATGAACAGGAGAAGCCTCCCCCTCGCCGTCGGTCTGGTTCTGACCTTGGGTTCATGCACCACCGTGCGGCAAGGAACCGTTGGTGTTAAACAGCGGTTTGGAAGACTGGACGACCGCATCATCACCGCCGGGCTTGTGGCTGTCAACCCCTTCAGCACGCGGGTGATCAAGGTGCCCATCCGGACCGTGAATAGAGAAGTTGAGCTGGCATTACCGAGCAAGGAGGGCTTGAACGTGCAGTGTGAGATCAGCATCCTCTACAGGGTCTTACCGGTGAAGGTGCCACAGATCATCGAGACCATCGGGCCGGACTATGAGCAAGCGGTGATAGTGAGCGTATTCCGTAGCGCTGCGGCGGACATCTGCTCGCGTTATTTCGCGAAAGACATGCACAGCGCACAACGTGGCGTGATCGAGCAGGAAATATCCACCTTCATGAACTCGTTGCTCACCGATCGCGGTTTCGTTATCGAGAGCGTACTGATGAAGAGCATCAAACTGCCGGCCGGCCTGGCGAAGGCCATCGAGGACAAGCTTGAATCCGAGCAGCGCGCGCAGCAAATGGAGTTCGAATTGTTGCGCGAGCGCAGCGAGGCACAGCGCCGAGTGATCGAAGCCGAAGGCATTCGCGATGCACAGCTCGTGCTCACTGAAGGGCTGAAAGAGAACATCATCCGGTACCAGAGCATCGAAGCGTTCAAGAGCCTTGCCGCTTCGCCCAGCTCCAAGGTGATCATCACAGATGGCAAGACACCCTTCCTGATCCAAGGTGAAGCACCCACAGGTCGATGAACAGACCTGCCATGCCTGCCATTCGCCGAACGACCATGGCCGAAAACGAACACGAAACCAATAAGAACATGGGACCCAGCGAACGAGCAAATGGAACGACCTATGAGGACCAGTACCGCAGCCTCGGCTATTTGTTCTACAGCATCGCCGCTTGCGACAGAAGCATCATACAGGCCGAGATCAACATATTGAAGGAAATGACCGCGCGGCACTGGCTGGTAGAAGACCGCAACTATGACGAACTCGGCATCGAATCAGCCCGTTACATCGACATCGCCTTCGACCAGGCGCTTGAACAACGCTTGTCATCAAAAGATGCTTATGGGCGTTTCGTGGAAGACCAGTTGCGTGAGCCACGGCGGTTCGATGGTTGGACCAAGAGGTTGATCCTGCGCACGGCGGTGGAGATCGCCAAGGCTTCCGGTTCGATGAACCACGCCGAGGCCACGCGGATCGGTGATCTGCAAAAGCTATTGGGCCTGTTCAACGGTTGACCGTTCTATGGTTCCGCACACCGACTTCGCCAACAGCCAGCACATTATGCCTTCCTCTCGCACCTGTACCATGATCGCGGCGCTTTGTTGCACATTGTTCTCTTTCGGCCAATTGACCGATACCACGACCGTACCTCTGGTCTATCGCTCGCTGAAGGACGCACTGCGCGAGCCCGATCGCGTTCGCATCCTGGACCTGAGCGACCAGCACATCGGGCTATTGCCGAAGGAGATCTTCTTGTTCATCAACCTGGAGGAACTGCGATTGCGCAACGATGACCTGACTGAACTGCCCGAAGAGATCGGCGACTTGGGCAAGCTCCGCATCCTCGACCTCAGCGGGAATCCCATCCGACACCTGCCGGTCCATTTCAAGGACCTGAACGTGTTGGAAGAACTCTACCTCAACGAGAATAGCTACCTCGATCTGAAACAGGACATGAGAACACTTTCCCTCCTGCCCCATCTTCGGATACTCCATTTGGAGAATGACGGACTCTCCATTGTGCCGGAGAGCATCTCCGCCTTGCAGCACCTGGAGGAACTGTACCTGAATGCCAATCAGATCAACACTTTCCCTCCCGCATTGATCCGATTGGATGGTTTGAAGTTGCTCGACCTCCAGCATAATCCACTGAAACCGCTCGTACCATTGGAATTACAGCAACGTGGGGTGCTTGTCAGATTCTGATCGGTGGATCGATCGCTTCATCCACATCTCCTTAGAACCAACTGACCTTGCGTTAGCCCCATGGAAGCATATCGCCCCCAACTTCTTGAGACCCTCTTCTGCCTGCTCGCGTTCATCGTGATCCGGTACTTGGGCAAGTACATCATCCGCAACTCGGTGGTGCGTTCCTCCTTCAAGGCCAAAGAGGAGAAAGAGATCCTGCGCTTGTTGAACCTGCTGTTCCTTCTGGTGCTGGCCGTGATCCTCACCGCCATCTGGGGCGTGAAGCAGAGCGAGGTCCTGATCTTCGCCACCTCGGTGATCACTGTACTCGGCGTGGCGTTCTTCGCCGAGATGTCGATCCTGTCGAACGTTACCGCGTGCTTGGTCCTGTTCTTCCAACATCCCATCAAGATCGGCGATACCATCATTATGCTCGACAATGAGCATGCCATGCAAGGCGAACTGATCGACATCACCTACTTCTTCGTTTTCATCCGCACGGCAGACCGAGGCATCATCACCATGCCCAACTCGGTGCTGCTGAAGAGTCCCTTCCATATCATTGAGAAGCGTGAGGTCGTGCAGCAATGAGCCATTCCATGGACTTCATACGGATCGTGCGCCCCGATGATTGGCACGTTCACCTGCGCGATGGGGCACAATTACGCACCACTGTTCCGCATACCGCCCGGTGCTTCGGTCGTGCCATCGTTATGCCCAACTTGGTTCCGCCGGTAACCACGGCGGAAATGGCATTGGCCTACAGGGAGCGGATCATGGACGCTCTGGGCAAGGGCTTGCATTTCGATCCTCTAATGACCATTTACCTCACGGACCGCACAGCACCCGATGAGATCGCGCGCGCAAGAGCCTCACGACATGTGGTAGCAGCCAAGCTCTACCCTGCCGGTGCCACGACCAATTCGGATGCGGGGGTCACCGCTCCGGAGCATCTATTCCCCGCATTGGAGAAGATGCAAGAAGTAGGCTTGCCCTTGCTCATACACGGTGAAGTGGCACATCCGAGCATCGACATCTTCGATCGTGAGAAGGTGTTCATCGAACGGCACCTTGTTCCACTGATCCGTCGCTTTCCCCGCCTTCGGATGGTGCTAGAGCACATCACTACAAGCGAGGCTGTGGACTTCGTGACCGACGCACCGGCACACATCGGGGCTACGATAACGCCGCACCATCTCCTGTTGAACCGCAACGACATGTTCATGGGTGGCATCCAACCGCACCACTACTGCCTACCCGTGCTGAAGCGTGAGGCCCATCGCCAAGGCCTTGTTGGCGCAGCTACCAGTGGCAACGCGAAGTTCTTTCTGGGTACCGACAGCGCTCCCCATGCGCGCGGTATGAAAGAGGCCGCATGCGGCTGTGCCGGCATCTACACAGCCCACGCTGCCATCGAACTCTACGCCGAGGTTTTCGACAGCGTTGGCGCACTGGACAAGTTGGAAGGGTTCGCCAGCTTCCATGGACCAGATCATTACGGCCTGCCACGGAATACAACACACATTACTTTACATCGTGATCCTTGGTCCGTTCCCACTTCCTATGCCTTTGCACAGGAGGTAGTGGTCCCTTTCAGAGCAGATGGAATTGTCCCATGGCGAGCCGTGCATGAGGCGTCCTGATATTCTTTGTGCTTCACCTTGCTGATCGTACCGACCATGGATACCCAACTGTTTCTCTCCAACATCACCAACCCCACCTTGCTCTTCTTCCTTTTGGGCATTGTAGCACGACTGGTGAAGAGCGATCTGGAGATCCCGCCGAGCACGATCAAGTTCATTTCGCTCTACCTGCTCTTCAGCATCGGGTTCAAGGGAGGGCAGGAACTGGCGCATGAGGACCTGAACGGACAGGTCACCTTGGAACTCGTGTTCGGAATGGCCATCGCCTCGGCTATTCCCTTCTATGCGTTCTTCCTGCTGAAGAAAAGACTAGGGGTGCAGAATGCCGGGGCGGTGGCTGCCGCGTACGGATCGGTGAGCGCCGTGACCTTCGTAGCGGCCAGCAGTTTCCTGGAAGCCAAGGGGCTCCTTTTCAGCGGGCACATGGTGGCGATCATGGCACTGATGGAAAGCCCGGCGATCATCGTGGGTATGGTGCTTTTGATGCGCTATGACAAGCAGAACATCGAACGCCCATCGCTCGGCAACATGCTGAAGCACTCCTTCACCAATGCCAGTGTGCTGATCCTGATCGGAAGCCTGCTCATAGGTCTGATCGCCGATGCCAAACAGGCCGAAGGCATCAAGCCCTTCACCACGGACATATTCAAGGGTTTCCTCGCCATCTTCCTGTTGGAGATGGGCATGGTGACGGCTGCGGGATTCGGGGCATTCCGCAAATACGGTGGGTACGTGAGCGCCATGGCTGTGGCCTTCCCGCTCGTGAACGGATCGCTCGTGGCCGGGCTCAGTGGACTGATAACCCACGATACCGGCGATCGCTTAATGTTCGCCGTACTCGCCGCTAGCGCCAGCTACATCGCCGTGCCTGCAGCCATGCGCTTGGCCGCACCCAAGGCCGATCCAGGCCTGTACATACCCATGGCACTCGGCGTCACCTTCCCCTTCAACATCACGGTGGGGATGCCGGTATACCTCGCGTTGATCATGCGTACGCCATAGTTCGGAACTTAGCACCCACCGATCCGCTCATAGGACCTTATGAATCCCATACACCCCTGGCAACGCCTCACCCAGCTGCTGCGCGTGGACAAGCGCGAGATCGGGCACATCTACCTGTATGCCTTGGTGGGCGGGGCGATCAGCCTCAGTGTGCCCCTGGGCGTGCAGGCCATCATCAACCTCA
Source organism: Flavobacteriales bacterium UBA7690 (assembly GCA_002482775.1). Lineage (GTDB taxonomy): Bacteria > Bacteroidota > Bacteroidia > Flavobacteriales_F > PHOS-HE28 > PHOS-HE28. The sequence goes on from DLGQ01000079.1 coordinate 61,857, forward strand.
TCAGCGGTGGGCAGGTCGCCACGAGTTGGGGGGTGCTCATCGCCTTCGTGACCATCGGCGTCGGCTTCACAGGGGCGTTGCAGGTGATGCAGATCGCCTTGGCGGAGAATATCCAACAACGCCTTTTCGCCCGTAGCGCGCTGGAGTTCGCGTACCGCATACCGCGTATCAAGGCCGAGGCGATCGGCGGACGCTACCTACCCGAACTGGTGAACCGCTTCTTCGATACGGTGAGCGTGCAAAAGGGCTTGAGCAAGCTCCTACTGGATGTGCCACTGGCGTTGTTGCAGATCATCCTCTGCCTGATCCTGCTCGCGCTCTACCATCCCTTCTTCATCGCCTTCGGGTTCCTGTTACTGCTCCTGCTCTACCTCATCTTCAGTATGACCGCCAAGCGCGGATTGGCCACCAGCCTCACGGAAAGCACATTCAAGTACGAAGTGGCCTATTGGCTCGAAGAGCTCGGGCGAAGCAGTGCCACCTTCAAACTGATCGGCCGCACCGACCTGCCGCTCGAACGCACCGACACGTTGGTGAACGGCTACATCACCGCGCGCAAAGCACATTTCCGTGTGCTGCTCGGACAGTACTCCGCGATGGTCGTCTTCAAGGTGGTGGTGACCCTGGCGCTGCTCGCCCTGGGTGGTGCATTGGTGATCAACGAGCAGATGAACCTGGGCCAGTTCGTGGCGGCGGAGATCGTGATCCTGTTGTTGATGGCGGCTGTGGAGAAGATCATCCTCCGCATCGAGACCGTGTACGATGTGCTTACAGCGCTGGAGAAGATCGGTGCGGTGACCGACCTGCCACTGGAGCCGAACCAGGGACTGAAAGTGCTTTCCGAGGATGCAACCAAAGGATTGGATGTTCGAGTTACCCAACTCGCCTTCCGTTCGCATTGGACCTCGCATTTCGTGTTGAAGGATGTGGACCTTCACCTGCGACCGGGCGAGAAGGTCTGCGTCAGTGGCGCGAACGGTTCAGGCAAGACCACACTGCTCCGCATCCTCGGCGGTGCCGTGCAGCCCACGGAAGGCAACGTGCAGCTAGATGGCCATCCGATGAACAGCCTCGACATGGACGATGTGCGATCGATCATCGGCGATAGTCTTGCGGACGAAGAGGTCTTCACAGGGAGTATCCTGCAGAACATCACCGTGGGGCGGAAGTGGGTGAGCGAGGATGATGTGAGCGAGGCATGCCGCGTGACCGGTTTGTTCGATCAACTTGCACAATTCCCGGAAGGACTGCTGACCAAGCTCGATCCGCAGGGCTCACGACTTCCGAAGAGCCTGGTGAAGCGGATCATCCAAGCGAGGTGCATCGCCGGAAAACCACGCTTGATCTTGTTGGAGGATTCCTTGCAGAATTGGGACTCGAAGGACCGTGAACAACTGCTCGGTTGGATCAGCGCATCGGAACGCCCTTGGACCTTGCTGGCCGTGAGCAATGATCCGTGGTTGCAACAACGCTGCGGACGAACGTTGCAGTTGACGAATGGTACCATCAACGCTGCCTGAACCATGCTCGACCTGAGCCCGCATAACCCGGTCCCCGCGCTTGGAAGCACATCGTTCAAGAGCTTCCGGACGATCGGTGTGGCCAGTGCCAACAGGCTTTTCGCCCGGTGGGTGATCGCCATCTGCGCAGTCATCATCATCGCGCTCTTCCTCCCGTGGACACAGAACATCCGCGCGCGCGGTACGGTGACCAGTCTCTCGCCGGATCAACGTCCACAAACGATACATGCCATCATCCCTGGAAGACTGGAACAGTGGTTCGTCAAGGAAGGGCAGCTCGTGGAAAAGGGCGACACCATCCTGCGCTTGAGCGAGGTGAAGCCCGAATACTTCGATCCGCAATTGTTGGACCGCACCCAGCAGCAGATCACCGCGAAGGAACTCACTGGCAAGAGCTACGAGGAGAAGGTTCATGCGCTGGATGCCCAGATCGACGCACTTACCGGTGGCTTGCGCATAAAGCTTGAGCAGGCGCAGAACAAGATCATCCAAGCCCGATTGAAATTGCAGAGCGACAGCATCCGCGTGGTCGCTGCGAATACGGAGATCAAGGTGGCCGATGATCAATACGAGCGCGGCGAACAACAGTTCAAGGAAGGGTTGATCAGCAAGGTGGAACTCGAACGACGCCAAGTGGCGCAACAGCGCGCCCACGCCACACTGATCGACGCGCAGAACAAGTTGCTCGATGCGCGCAACGAGCTGCTGAACGCGCAGTTGGACATCAATGGTATCCGCAACGACTATCGCGATAAACTGAGCAAGGCCGAGAGCGAGAAGTACGCCAGTATGAGCCAGTTCTACACCACCGAAGGCGAGGTGAGCAAGATGCAGGTGGACCTTGCTAACTACACGGTGCGCGCGGGCAACTACTACGTTACCGCTCCACAACAAGGCTACATCACCAAAGCCGTGGTGACCGGTGTCGGGGAAACGGTGAAGGAGGGCGACCCCTTGGTGAGCGTGATGCCCGCGAAGTTCGATCTGGCCGTGGAACTCTACGTGCGCCCCATGGACATGCCGCTGATCAACAAGGGACAAGAGGTGCGCTTCGTGTTCGATGGATGGCCGAGCATCGTCTTCAGCGGATGGCCCAACAGTAGCTACGGCACCTTCGGCGGTGAGGTGGTGGCCATCGACAACTTCATAAGTCCCAATGGTAACTATCGGATACTGGTGGCACCCGTGAGCGATGAGCAGCCGTGGCCGCGTGCTTTGCGTGTTGGCGGCGGCGCCGTAGGCTTCGCCCTGATGAGCAATGTGCCCATCTGGTATGAACTGTGGCGGCAGATCAACGGGTTCCCGCCGGACCTGTATGCCGATCCGATGAACGTGAGCACTAAAGGCGATCCGAAGATCAGATGATCAGGTGTTCAGATAATGCGAATGCCTTCTGGGCGATACCGCGTGTTCACATGCTCACGCTGTCTTTGGCGCTGATGTGTTCGTGTATTGTGGCATCCGTCGAGGCCCAAGTTCCTGCGGTGCTCACTCGGGAAGTATTCGTGCGTGCGGTGTTGGAGAACCATCCGATGGCACGACAGGCGGCTCTGAGACCGGAGCTCGGTGAAGCCACGGTGCGAAGTGCGCGCGGTGGTTTTGATCCGTTGGCGACGGCGAACTACGACGAGAAGCAGTTCGATGAGAAGAACTATTTCCAGCTTTTCGATGCCGGTTTGAAGGTGCCGACGTGGTATGGCGTGGAACTTTTCGCGGGGTATCAGGAGAACAGTGGTGACCTCTTGAACCCGCAGAACAGCACTCCCGGGGACGGCCTCATCAAAGTGGGTGGTCAGGTGAGCGTGGGGCAGGGGCTCTTCATCGATCAACGGCGTGCTACTCTGCGGAAGTCGCAAGCCTACCTGCGTGCCACACAAGCCGAGCAGGAGCAGATGTTGAACGACTTGTTGCTCCAAGCGTTGAGCGATCATACCGATTGGGTAGCCGCATACCGTGCGCTGGAGGTAAGCAATAGCGCCGTTGATCTGGCAAATGCACGCTTGGACAACGTGCGTGGAAGTTGGCGCGGTGGTGATCGACCGGCCATAGACACCCTCGAAGCGTATCTGCAACTGCAGGACCGCCAGATGCGCCAACAGCAGGCCAGCCTGAACTTCCGCAATGCGGGCCTGCGCTTGAGCAACCACATGTGGAACGCCGCGCAGCAACCACTGGAGCTGCAGTCGGGTGTGATCCCCGACCCTGCGGACCTTGCTTCCCCCGCGACGTTCCAACTGGCCGACACGGCGATCACCAATGCGGTTCTTGACCATCCGCTGCTCGCGCAAGCCAGCGCACGTATCGATCAACTGGAGATCGACCGCCGACTGCGCAACGAATACTTGAAGCCCGAACTCGACCTGAAGTACCAATGGCTTGGCAATGGAGGCGCGCTGAACAACGAGCAGGGCACCACCCTCCTTGGCGATGGTTACCAGTTCGGTGTCGGCTTCCAAGTGCCGCTATTCCTGCGCCGTGAACGTGGCGAGCTCACCATCGCGAAGTTGCGCCTCACCGATGCCTCGCTCGGCCTGGAGCGCGACCGCCTACGCATCCGCAACCGTATCAACGAGCGCGTGAACGACATCAACGTCTTCGCTGATCAAGTTCGCCTGGGCGCCGACATGGTGGTGAACAATGAACGATTGCTTTCCGGTGAGAACCAGCGTTTCGCCGCCGGTGAGAGTTCGCTCTTCCTGGTGAACGCGCGTGAAGTGCCCCTCATCGACACGCGCATTCGACAGATCGAACTGGAAGCGCGCTTAAGGAAGGCGTTCTTCAGTTTGGACCATGAGGCGGGAACGCTTTGGAGGAGCTGGAGACCGTAGTGGACCTGAACAGCGAGAGGTTCCGATCGACGGGATCGCCCTGCTGGTGAAGGTGAACAAGAAACGCTGCCGGTCGGTCACATCATCAGCTCGAAACCTTGCTCCCCCCGCACCTTCCCATTCACCAGCACCTCCACCAAATGCTCGCCCGCATAGTGCTTGCGCGTGCTGAAGTCCACGATGCGTTGGCGTTTGGTGATATCCAGTGAAGCCTTCGGACCAAGCTCCACCTCCTTCAACTTGAACACTTTGCGCGAGGTGCCGCCGTTCGCTTTGCGGTAATGGATGGCGTAGTCGATCACCAGTTGCTGGCTGCGGGTGGCCTCAGAAACAACCGCGAATGTGATCTCCAGCGTATCACCGAGCTTCAATCGTGCCGGTGATAGGACAAGGCCATCCGCACGCACCTTCACCTTGCTGTCGAATGCGAAGAGTGCGAGCGCATCCACGTTCCCTGCTTTGATCAAGGTGCGGCTGGCGTGTTTCGCGATCCATGCGGTGTGGGGATGCGCTCGGTCCCACTGGCGCAACACATCGATCATGTAGGTCGGATGGTCCTTGCTGAAGTCGTTGAGGTGATTGGCCACCGACTTGCGCACGTAGAGCGAATCGTCAGCGCGCAGGCGCTCCAATATCGGTGTGGTCAGTTTCGGGTCTTTCACCACAGCATCCAACCGGAACGACCACGGCAGTCGCGGTCTGCTGCCTTCGGAAGCCAAGCGACGCACATGTTCGTTGTCGTCCTCGGCCCAGGTTCGCATCACCTTCAATGTGCCCTTCACATCGCGACGGATGAACTCGCGGATGGCGAATTCCGAGGAACCATAGCTGGTGAAGTGCTTCAATGCATCCAAGGAGAACGCAGGATCCTCGTGCCCGAATTGCCCGACGAGATCGGGGTAGAGAAGCGCTGTGTAGCCTTTCGGCATACGCGGTGCGAGATCTTTCAACACCTCGACAGCCTTGCGGAAGTCCGTGGGCAGGTGTGCACGAAGTGTGGTGCTCGCATGGCGCATCCGCGCGTTCAGTTCGCGTGCTTCGTTGCCGTGCTGCACGTCCTTCAAGAACGCCGCCCGCTTGAATTTCGGGTAAACGACTTCTGTCTCCTTGGCCAACCGCGTGAAGTACGCGGCGTTGAACATTTCCTTGAGCTGGTCCGACATGGTCCGGTCTGATCGTGCGGCGAAGTTCGTACAAGGCGGCTATGAGCCCTTTCGATATCGTATCGCGATGTACAGCAAGAGGGGTACCAACAACCACCAGATCTCCGGCTCGCTCATCGCCGTGATGTCCTCCGTGTCGAGCGCTTGGTCCGCGTTGAGGACTTCGTTCTGTTTCTTCAGCAGGGCGTTGCGTTGGGCATCATCTTCCAAGCACATCCAGGCGGTCACCGGTGTCATCACTTGGGCTTGGAAACTGCCGCGGACCAGTTCGCGCCAGCGCGCTGTACCTCCCGATGGTTCCAATTGGTGCTTGCGCCATGCACCTTCGAGCAGGAGCGCATCCGTCCAGTTCCGTTCACTCATCGTATTGTCGAGATCCGGACGTTCATTGTGTACAACGATGCTCGCGCCATCCAGAGGTAGGTAGGCCTGCGGTCGTTGCGGATCGGGCCACGCCAACACAGCCGGTCGCTCGAAGGTTTCCGGCTCGGTGTTCAATGTTCGTTCTGGTGCGCGGAAGGAGTGACGATCCACGGTGCCCGGCTCTTCCAGGTCGTAGAAGATGTCACCTTCTGGAATGCACGTTGCGAGGTCGTCGAGGTCATCCAGCCAAATGCCAAGGCCGCCGGAATAGGAGGGAACACTCGGGACGAAGATGATCATCGGGGTGCTTCCTTCGGGTGCGCCACAGGTTTCGGTGATGATGCTACGGACCGCACGATCGCTGAAGAAACCGCCATGCCCCGCGTGGGTCAGGAAACGTTGCGCTCCATCTTCTGTCCAGAGATAGGCCTCATGGTACGCGTCAGAAATGTGTACCGTGGCCGTTGATGGGTCGATCCGGTATTCGCTTAGGAAGCCGTCGATCAAGCGTACGATGCCTTCGCGATGACCGCGCTGTTCCTCGGTGCCATCCACGATGAAGTGGTACGCTTTGGTGCGCTGGACCGGCTTCAACGTGCGTTTCACGGATGCGCTGATGTAGGTGGTACTACCGTCTTCGGTACTGATGGGTGTGTTGATAGCGGGTCGTGAAGTATCGCCCAACGCCAACGTACTACTGTCCAGGGCCAACAGGAATGGTTCTTTATGAAGTACCTCGAACCCTGCCTGCCGGACTTCATCCTGAGCGAAGGGGAATACCCGGACCTGCACTTTTCCGGGTGCGAGGTACCGCGTGATCGACGGGTCGCGACGCACGTTCACGATCTGCCTGTACACCCATTCAGCCGCTTTCTTCTCGGCGAGGATGCCCTTCACGCGTTCGCCTTCGATCATCAAGTATTCATCGCTGATCCACGCGCCGTCGGGTAGGTTGAACGTAGTGACGTATTCACCCTGTTGCTGGTCGTGGTGGCTCATCGTAAGGTCAATCCACGTGCGCCATGCCTGTTGCTCTTCATCGTAGGTGGATGTGGTGGTAGCCGTATCCAGCACTGCGCTTGCCGGAACGTTGCGCCAATTGTTCCGCTCCTCTTCGTGCGGGTGTTCGTTGAGGAAGATGGTCCGCAGGTCCGTAACGCGATCGGCACTCAATGTGAGGTTGTCAAGGACGATACGGTTGTAGTACGGCGTGAGGAATGGCGTTTGCCCCGATGACCGTCGGCTTTTGTTGGCCTCCACGTGATCGAGCACGGTTTTGATCGCGTTGGCATCCAGCGGAGATCGCTTCTGGACAGATGGATCCGCGTGGTACACATGCTCCAGTGCTTCGTGCAGCACGTTCCGGTGCCACATGTACTTGGCCGTGATGATCAACGGTAGTGCGGCGAAGGCTGCTAGGAAAACGACCACCAGTGATCTGCGCGAACGATGAGCGGTGAGGAAGCGTGCATCATTCAACAACAGGCTGCCTTGCACGGCGAACAGCATGATGGGCGCCAGCAGCAGGAACCCGATACCGACTGCGATGACCGCGACGATGCTGAGCGGAAGGAAGGGAAGGAAGAGCAGGAAGAAGTAGCTGACGTAGCTGAAGCCCGCCGCCCGCAAGATGAATTGCGCCAAACGCGTGGGAACGTGCTGACTGGATGGCCAGATGACGACAAGGCCGTTGAGCACGGCGACGACATAGAAGCCCCAATGGTGCAGGTCGCCCACAACTCCGCTTGCTTCGGAGAAGCCGGTAAGACCATTGTTCACGGCCAGGCCGGCGAGCGGGAAGATCAACGCGATGATCAGGCGAAGAAGCAGACCAACTTCCTCGGAGGCTGGACCTTTCCGCAAGGTCAGCGCTGCTATGCCACGCAGGATGAAGAACAGGAAGGCGAGCACCAACGTTATGAAGATCACCACCCACGCGTGCCGCTCGAAGTCCACATCCAAACGCCACGGTTCGATCACCTGGACAAAGAGGTAGCAGGCGATCGGTATGGCCACCGCGATCCCGATGTCGCGCAGGGGTGTGCCGCGTTCGTTGCGTTGCAAGGTGACGATCACCAAGACGAACAAAGCGTGGGCGAGCGGAACGGCAAGCAGGCGCAGGGCATAGAACTCGGCATCTTGCGAAACCATCCAGCGCGGCACTTCCCACGGCAACAGTTCGCGCAGGTCGTTCATGAAACCGTACAGCAGCGGGATGTACGTGAGGAAGATGAACAGGCTGTACCCGAAGTGGATCGTCTTTCCTTGGCGTAGTAGCACGAGCGCGTAGATGGCGCTGATCAGTGTGATGGCCCCGAGCATTCCGCCGTACGCCAACCATTGTGCAAGCGCTTCGGCGTTCAGCAAGGGATGCACCACCGAGAGCATGCCTGCATAGAGCACGGCCAGCAATGTGGCCGGCACGGTATGGCCGAGTAGAATGCCCCAAGGGCTAAGTGGTGTGCGCATCGTGGTGGTGGGGTAGTAGACGGTCGAATGCGAGACTCGCGAGCAGGAGGGAAGCGAGGAAGAAGAACGCACCCAGCGCTTCGTGCAGTGTGGCGTTGAGGTGCAGGTCGAATTTCTCCAGTTGCACCATCAAGAGGATGCGGCCCGTGTTGGCCAGGATGGTGAGCGCCCATGCACCGAGAACGATCACCGTGGCGATGATCGACCGTGCGCAACCGCTATCGATGCGGCGCAGCCAGAGGAAGGTGAACGATGCCGTGGCGATGATCAGGAAGTTGATCCCCGAACACGAGCGGTCGATCAGGATCCCCAAGTCAACGAAGAGATGACCTTGACCTGGAATGAAGGTGCTGGGCGCCCCGGTGAACGCATGGATCAACCTGGTTACCGGCGTGAGCACGAACCCCAACTGGTCCACCGTGGCGCTGCGGTACCACCATTTCAACGCGAAAGCAGCCGCCAGGAGCAGCACGCCCAGGATGATGGTCTTTCGCTTGTCGGTGGGCATTGGGGCACTTGCGTGAACGATGGCACAGAACGATCGGTATGGTCGGCGACCAAAGGAGTTGTGAAAAGATCGGAAAATGAAGCCCCTAGCTGGGCCGTACGAAACGATAGACCAGCGCATCCGTGAAATGGCCGCACACATCTTTCTTCCACAGCACACCGCCGTTCTTTTCCGCCACACGTCGGCTGCCGATGTTCTCCCGGGCGATCTTCGACAGGACGAACGGAAGCCGGCGCGTAGTGAACGCCAGTTCCAACAACGCCGCAACGGTCTCACTGGCGTAACCCTTGCCCCACTGTTCGCGAAGCAAGCGGTAACCCATCAATACATCACAGTCCGGCTGCTTACGCAAACTGCATCGACCGATCCAGGTGCCATCCCTCAACGTGATCGCCCACCGACCGACGCCTAGTGGAAGCTCCCGCGCGATGTTGAGGATCCATTGTTCCGCTGCCCGTGGATCCGCGAACGGAACGTCATGCACGTACTTCAACACTTCGGCATCCTGGTTCAACAGGAAGATGTGGGACGCATCCTTGGGTTCGAGCGGCCGAAGTACGAGACGTTCCGTGTTGAAGGTCAGGGACATGCTACAAAGGTGTCATCAACGCCCAATAGTTCCCAATTCGCCCGATCGGGGGATGGAAGCCCATGCTGCGGAATGTACTTTTGCAGCCGTTCAAAGGAACCTGCTCTCACATGGCCCAAACCACTTTTGCCAAGACCCCACCCGTCTTCTTCCAACGGGTGCGGGAAGTCACCGAGGCGTACTTCAAAGAGAACAACCTGAAGAAGACCGGCGATGCACGGCTTTATTGGAAGACCGGCATCCTGCTCACCGCCCTCGTGGGTCTCTATGTCACCTTGGTGTTCTTCACCCCGGCCTCAGTATGGCTTTCGCTCGGCCTGTGCGCGTTGCTCGGGCTGGTGGTGGCCAGTATCGGCTTCAATGTGATGCATGATGGTGCTCACGGCAGTTACAGCAGCCGCAAATGGGTGAACGAGATCATGGGCCATTCCCTTAACCTGCTCGGCGGTAGTGTGTACCTGTGGAAGCTGAAGCACAACGAGAACCACCACACCTTCACCAACGTGGAGGGCATGGATGATGACATCGACATCAAACCGTGGATGCGCGTGCATGCCGACCAGCCGAAGCATTGGTTCCACCGCTTCCAACACATCTATGGGTTGCTGCTCTACGGGCTCACCTACTTGTTCTGGGTGTTCTACAACGACCTGAAGAAGTACTTCAGTGGCAAGATCGCCGACCATACCAAGATGAAGCCGATGAGCATGAAGGAGCACATCATCTTCTGGGTGACCAAGGTGAGCTACGTCGCCATCTTCCTCGTGCTGCCCATGTTCTTCGCCGGTGTGGTGCCCACGATCGTCGGCTACGGCGTCATGGTGTTCGTTACCGGCGTGTTCATCGCGGTCGTGTTCCAACTCGCCCACGTGGTGGAGGATACCGACTTCGTACACCCGCCTACCGATGGCTCGCACATCGAGAGCGAATGGGCCGTTCATCAGGTGAACACCACGGTGAATTTCGCCACGCAGAACAAGGTGTGGAACTGGCTTTTCGGTGGATTGAATTTCCAAGTGGAGCACCATCTCTTCCCGCGGATCAGTCACGTGCATTACCCGGAGATCAACAAGCGACTGAAACAGGTGTGCGCGGAGTTCGGCGTTACCTACCGCGAGTTCCCCACGTTGCGCAGTGCATTGTGGTCGCACTTGGCCTACCTGCGCCAAGTGGGCGTGGCCTAAGCGTTCAGTGTTGTAAGCGGCGTGTGAACACCTCGCCGTTCGCCGAGCGCAGGTGCAGCACATAGATCCCTGGTGAAAGGTGCGCGGGAAGTTCGATGCGTTGAAGCCCTCGTGAGAGCTGACGTTGCACTACGAAGACCAGTTTTCCGCGTGCATCGACAAGGCTGAGGTGGTAGTTGACTCCTTTCGGGTCATCGATCATCACATGGTCGGTGAAGGAGGTTGGGAAAACGCGAATACCGGCTGTTCCTGCCACATCCTTCAAACCCACCGTGCATACACCCGGCAGGTTCGCATCCATCCATGACCATCGCGCGGCGGCCCAATCCTTCAACTCGTCGATCTCGCCAGCGTATGTGCTTGGTATCGGCGATGGATTGGGCCAAACGTAGGTGCCCAGTATCGGCCAAACAGTGAAGTTCCGCTCTTGGGCGGTGGCCAATAACAACGCCACCGAATCGCAGAACTGATCGATGTTCGGCGGTGAGAGCACCGTGACGCGAAGCTCGTTCCAACGACAACGCAGCGCTTCCACGAACTGCGGATCATCCAACATACGCGACCACCAGAACGGTACCTGGGCGCCATCGCCGCCGCACACTTCGCCGAAGTCGAAGGACCACCCTTCAATGTCGGATCCAGCGCAATAGTCCGCGTTGCCCCAAGCGATGTCGTAGTCCCACGCAGGACCAGCATGAAGCAGACCGCCGTTGATGTTCTTGTCCTTGTAGAGGTAGCTGCTCAGGCGGTAGCCGTCCACGTTGCGGCTGATCTCGTTGAGCAACAAGAGGTCGATGAACGAGGAGGCATCGGCGAAGGCGCGGTATCCGGTGAAAGGGTCCGAGAATTGGCTGCCGTCCAACGCGGTTTCGAAGGAATCGATGTACGCGCGTATGTAGGTGCTTTGCTCCTCCATGATGTCATCCGCCTTCGGATAGCGGTAACGCAGGAAGATGTCTTGACCGTTCTCTGAAGGGAAGGCGGAATTGAATCCATCCGGCCCCGACTCGTTACGATCCACACTGACGATGTAGCCACCGGTGAGTTCGTCCCCGGCGATGTCTTCGGGCCGCAGCCGAGCGATGTCAACACGTCCTGGCCCTTGTTTGATGCGCTCCATCAATACGTAGACCCCCAAGTACGTGCCGTTGATGATCACTTCCACATGGCGGGTACGTGGTGCGTAGCGGCCCATCTGGCGTGCGAGATGGAAGGTGAGCGCATTGTTCAAGAAGGACTTGTCGAAGTAGTTCGCCGAGAGGATCCAATCCGCTTCCGCTGGCATGCCAAGAATTTCAGCGGCCAGGTCGGCGCCCTCGAAGTCGCGCAGTTCCACGTCGTAGGACTTCTTCGGCGATAGGTTTTGCGAACTGTTGCCGCGCAGTTCGATGCCGATGTATCCCTCGTATCCATTGAAGGGATCGTTCGGGTGGTTCAGCGCGCCTACATTATCCACGATGCCCATGGTTCCGGTGATCTTCTCGCCATCGGGGATCTGCTGGTCATCGGTGTCGATCACTAATAGCGGCAGGTCGCACGCGGTGAAAAGGAAATAGTCCGCCGGTTGATCGCCGAAGGTGATGCTCCACGTGATCACGCTGCCATCATCGGCGAAGGCATAGGTGTCGTACACACGCAAAAGCCAAGTGCCATTGCCATTCTGCCCATTGTTCACCGCGCCCATCTGGCCTTGCGGACGGAAGGTGCCGGTGTAGGGCGATGACGCAGAGAGTATCGACGTGGATGCGTCCGCGCTGAAACAGGTGTTCGCGTAGTCGTCGGTGTCGCCACCTTGGTTCGCTACCAACAGGCCAACAGTTCCGTCCGGCGCTACGATGCTCACCTCCAAGTCGCTGATCCATGCATGTTCGATGGTGATGCAGATCTGCTCCAAGCCGTAGTCGCTGGTGTCGATCGCATCCGCAAGGCCACTGACCTGCAACGGTATCTCCAGGACATCACCGTTGTCCGGTATCGATGCACCTGAGCCGGTGTATACCTGCGCAGCGAGTAGAATGGGAAGGAGCGCGCCCAGAAAGAACGCGCTCCTCCAGATGGATCCGATCATGGAAGGCGACAAGGTGACGGCAAGGTAAACGTTGCCGGTCGCCGATGTTAATTCTCACTCCAGCATCACCGGCATGTCCTTGGGGTGCTTCACGGTGTAGGTGAACCCGAGTTTCTTGGTCTCCTTGGAAGCAACGGTCATGTTCCACGTGAGGATTCCGGTGTTCTCGTTCACCACGGCACCGCCTTTATCCGTGAGCTTCACTTCGATCTCGCTCTGCGGGCTCAACGGATATTGGTCACGGATCTCCAGGTCCACACTGGTGGCTTTGGTGTTGCGTACCGTAAGGTCCCACCCGATCGCCATGGTGCGGCTTCCGCCGATGGCGGCTTTGTCATTCGTGCTCTTGCGCTTCACGCGTTCAACCACCACGCCTTTGTCACGGCCAAGCGAGATGTCCATGGTGTCCTTCGGCACATCCAACTGCAAGTAGCTCTGGCCTACGAAGGTGCCTTCGAAGAACACGTTCGCTTCACCGGAAAGTAGGTTCAGGTCCTCCCAACCCGTGGTGCGTGCGTAGAGGAAGGCGTCCTTGTCCAGCTTCGGTGTTGCGTAGTGTTTGTAGGTGGCGTTGATGCTGTGGCTGTTCACACCCACCATGTGCGGGATACCATCGGCGGGTACGGAGAACGGTGCGTCGATGCTGAATTCTACAGTGGTGGTGCGGTAGTTCGCGGTGTTGTTCACGACCGTAGTGGCTTCCATTTCCTCGTAATACTTCCCTTGGTCAGCCGTGGCTTTTTCCGCCATACTGGGTGCCGGGGCCATCGGTTTCTTGTATCGGCGTGCCGCTGTCTCGATCTCGTGCAGGATCTGCGGCCGATGGAGCGTCCATGGGTTCAGTGTAGGCATCACACCGCCGAGCGTGGGGTTGCCACTGCTCAAGCTCAGGTCCACCTTGTTCCAATCTTCGCCGGTAGCGTTCACTACTTGTGCTTTCATCAACAGTTCAATGGGCTGTCCAACGGCTTTGGCACGCAGGTCGTAAGCAGGTGTCCACCCAGCGTTGCCGATGAAGTAGCTCAAGGTGAACGTCGCGCTCACTTCGGCCGGACTGTTGATCTCCACCACGATCTCGCTGGTGGGGCGCGGTGCCTGCGACTGGAATTGGGCGAGTTGCTGCCGCAGTTTTTCCGCTTCTTCATGCAAGGCCGCTAGTTTCTCCTGTTGCGCGAGCCAGTTGGTCTTGGTCACCTTCAAGCGTTCGCGTACATAATCGTTCACCGCCGTGAGCTGCGCTGCGGTCAACCCGTTCTGCTGCCCGCCGATGCTGCTGTTCTTGTTCAAGAGCTGTTCCTCGTTGGCCCATACGTCTTGCATGGCTTTCTCGAATGCCCAATCCTTTTCCAACTTTTTGATCCGCACCTGCAGGTCTTCGATCTCCTTCTTTTTCGGGCTCTCGCTGAGGTAGTTCACCCGGTGGTTCACACTGAGGATACTGTACCCGCCCTTGCCCGTTACCTGTATGCTCTGTGGATCGATGCCTTGCGCTATGCCGGTGAAGACAAGGATGCTCGGGCCTGCCGGGATGGTGCTGCTCGCGCTCCGGCTCACCTGGGCTCCGCTGAGGAAGACCTTGGCGGATGAGACTTTGCTGGTGATGGCTTTCTCGCCTTCGGCCAGCGGTGCCGCGGTGATGGAAAGGGTGAGGAGCCCATTGAGGAGGGCCGGAGCGATGCGCTTGAAAGCGCTGGGGAACAGGAAGGTGTGCATGGCAGCGTTGATGTGGTGAAGGTAGCCGTGCTGACAACTACCATGCCTCCGTACACACGACCGGGTGAAAGGTTCGATCACCGAACGATGCACTTGTACCAAATACAGGAACGGCGCCCTTGCGAGCGCCGTTCCTTTCATAAAGTGGTATTGCTTACGGTTGGATCACCAAACGCTCGCTGAAGGTCTTGTCACCAGCGGTGATGTTGACCAGGTACAGGCCAGCGGCCAGGTCGCCGTTGAGTTCAACAGCTTGGTTCATCGATCCTTCTTGAGCACTGATCGTGCGTGCGCTTACGCGTTTGCCGGTCATGTCGAAGATGTCCATGTTCACCGTCTCAACCCCGTTGTCAAGGTTGTTGATGGAGATGAACAACTGCTCACCACGGTTCGGGTTCGGGTACATCGTGAAGGTGGTTGCTGCGACAGTGCTGAGGGGTGCCACCGTGCTTGCGACGCCTCCGGCGATGGTCACTTGGCATACCGTTCCCCAAGGCGCGATATCAGCGCAGTTCGTAGCGGCTGAAGTGCTGCTCGAGCCCACACACCATGTGGCACCGCTGTTCAAACTCACGCGAACATCCACGCTGTATGTCAGGCCAGGTACAAGTGCTGCACCAGCGCTGGAGCTCCAGTTCAAATAACGGGTCGCGCTCACTTGCGGAGGCAATACGATGCAGGTGTTGCCATTGCGGAAGCGGAACTGGTAACGTACAGAGGTGCTGGCGACAGCAGGAACAGGTTGTGGTGGCTGGGCCTCGATCTTGTTGGCAGTGCTGTTGGCACCACCCCAGTTGCGGGTACGATCGCAGGTCAACACACCATCGATACCGACCTCCGTTTGGAGAGCTACCTGAGGACAGGCAGCACGGACAGCGTCGATCTTGAAGCGGCACGCCTCACCGAAAGGTGAATTGCTGCCAGCCACACGGCCACGGATGCGTACGTTCATCAACACGTTCTCCGGAATGTGCGGGGTGAGCACGCTGTTCGCCCAACCGTTGATGCGGAAGTGGCATGCGCGTGTTGCACCGGTCCCGGTGCCGTCCGTGTTCGAATGGTTGCGGAAGCGGCGGAAGCTGTAGCTGCCGTTCGGGTCGAAGATCCAGAATTCGTACCCGCTGGTGTTGTTCGCCACGTTGAACTGTGCACTTACTGCTGCGTTCGGCGTCGCCACCATGAAACGGTTAGGCAACCAGTCCAGCTTGTCGCAATTCGCAGCGATCAAGCGATCGGTGCCAAGGGGCAGACAGAAGCCCTGTTGGCCACTGATCGCACTGGATGATCCGCTGGAGAAGTTACCACGGTTGTCGATGATGCGCTTGCCCGTGGATCCCTCCGTAAGGATGTAACCACCAGCGTTGATGCCGTCGCCAGCGCTGTCGAGCACGCGCAACGCGTAGCATCCGATAGGCAGGCAGCAGGTCTCGTTGATCGTGGTACTAGCTGGATAGTTCCCCGCACCATTGCAGAGCACGGAACCACCACCTTCTGGGATGATCTCCCAACTCGTTTGTAAAGGGGCCGCATCGGTGGTGATCGCGATGTTCACGATCTCCGTGCAACCGCCGGTAGGCTGACCCACGCATACGCAGTTGGCGTCCAACTGATCGTTGATGGTGCCATTGATACCGTCATTGCAAGCCGTTCCGGGGATGTTGATCGTCAGCACCAAGGTCTCCGTAGCGCAACCCACCACATTGGTGTACGTGCCGCTCTGGGTGTAGGTGGTCCCGTTCACGTTCCAGGTGAAGCTATCGCAGGCGCTTTCCGTGGTGGTATTGTTACCGCCTTGCAGGATGGTCAATACCAAGGTCTCCGTAGCGCAACCCACCACATTGGTGTACGTGCCGCTCTGGGTGTACGTGGTGCCATTCACGCTCCAGGTGTAGCTGTCGCACTCGCTCACCGTGGTGGTGTTGTTCGTGCTTGGTGTGATGGTCAGTACCAAGGTCTCCGTGCTGCAACCGGTCACACTGGTGTAGGTTTCGCTCTGGGTGTAGGTGGTACCGTTCACGCTCCATGTGAAGCTATCGCAGGCGCTCTCCGTGGTGGTATTGTTACCGCCCTGCAGGATGGTCAATACCAAGGTCTCCGTAGCGCAACCCACCACATTGGTGTACGTGCCGCTCTGGGTGTAAGTGGTACCGTTCACGCTCCAGGTGTAGCTGTCGCACTCGCTCACCGTGGTGGTGTTGTTCGTGCTTGGCGTGATGGTGAGCACCAAGGTCTCCGTTGCGCATCCCACCACGTTGGTGTAGGTTCCGCTCTGGGTGTAGGTGGTTCCGTTCACGGCCCAGGTGTAGCTGTCGCACTCGCTCACCGTGGTGGTGTTGTTCGTGCTCGGCGTGATCGTGAGCACCAAGGTCTCCGTGCTGCAACCGGTCACGCTGGTGTAGGTTCCGCTCTGGGTGTAGGTGGTTCCGTTCACGCTCCAGGTGAAACTATCGCAGGCGCTTTCCGTGGTGGTGTTGTTACCGCTTTGCAGGATCGTAAGCACAAGGGTCTCCGTTGCGCATCCCACCACATTGGTATAGGTTCCGCTCTGGGTGTAGGTGGTTCCGTTCACGCTCCAGGTGTAGCTGTCGCACTCGCTCACCGTGGTGGTGTTGTTCGTGCTTGGCGTGATCGTGAGCACCAAGGTCTCTGTGCTGCAACCCGTCACGCTCGTGTAGGTTCCGCTTTGGGTGTAGGTGGTCCCGTTCACGCTCCAGGTGTAGCTGTCGCAAGCGCTTTCGGTGGTCGTGTTATTCCCGCTTTGCAGGATGGTGAGCACCAAGGTCTCCGTGGCGCAACCCACCACGGTGGTGTACGTTCCGCTCTGGGTGTAGGTGGTGCCGTTCACGCTCCAGGTGTAGCTGTCGCACTCGCTCACCGTGGTGGTGTTGTTCGTGCTTGGCGTGATGGTGAGCACCAAGGTCTCCGTGGCGCAACCCGTTACACTGGTGTAGGTTCCACTTTGGGTGTAAGTGGTACCGTTCACCGACCATGTGTAGGTGTCACAGGCACTGATCGTCGTGGTATTATTGGTAGTGCTGTTCACCACCACGTTCACCGTAGCCGTGGCATCTGGAGCGCAACCATTGCTCGCGGTCACCGTGTAGGTGCCCGTGGCGGCTACAGTGGCGTTGGCGATGCTCGGGTTCTGCTCGCTGCTGCTGAAGTTGTTCGGACCGCTCCAGCTGTAGGCGATCGTAGCATCACCGGTAGCAAGGGCGTTCAGTTGAAGTGTGTTTCCAGCGCAGATCGGACCATTGCTGGTGAAGCTGCTGAACACAGGTGCGTTGCATGCAGCACTGGGGTAGGTGAGGAAAGGGCTCACCACTTCGCCGGCGCCGGCATTGGTGTGTACATAGGTCTCCAGGTTGTTATCCGGATCGCCAAGTGCGATGTTCAGCTGGAAGGAGAATTCACCATCCGTGGTGAACTGACCGATCAACAACACGTTGGATCCCGTTGGGTCTATGCCCGTCTGGTTCGGCAGGGTGGCCCATGCGTCGTCGATGAGCAGCAGGGTGCTGCCGTCCGCGTTCAACGCGGACAACTCGATGTTACCACCGATGTTGTACGTGAGCGAAGGTGCCGTACCAGGGATGCTGCCGTCGTTCCCCGTGAAACCAGGGAAAACACCGCATGTGGTGAGGTCGCCATCGGTGTCGAGGTTGCGACGGATGCCGAGCTGTGCCGCTGCACTGCCGCATCCGACCGCACCGCCAGCAATACCCGTTGAACCTACGGTGATGTAAGTATCGAACGCGGTTCCCTCATCGATACGACGTGTTTGCCCAGGCACTTCGCCGCCGAAATTGTCGTCGTTCCAGAACGTGGTGGTGGTGGTGATCGAGAGCGGGTTCGGCGATACCGTTCCGCCCAGTGGAATGCCACTTCCGAACACCGAAGCAAGCTTGTATCCGGGAGCCATGTCCACATACACACGGTAAACTTTGGAACCGGGCGCGATGGCGTACGAGCTTCCCGCGATATCATCATTGATCACATCGGCATCGGCTTGTGTCACCGTGTGGAATTCCTCCACGATGATGCCTTCCAGGCCTTGCGCTTGGGCCACCGTGGCGCCCCAGAGCAAGGCACTACAGGCCAGGAGTTGTTTGAATGTCTTTTTCATGTTGGTTGGTGCTGGTCCTTTGTCCGCACCACGACCGGTCCTCCCGGCCGTGGTGTGGACGCAGGAGGGTCGCTTAGAAGCAGTTGCCGCCGAAGTTGGCGCTGAGCAGGTTGAAGTCCGTGATGTTGATGATGCCGTCGCGGTTGATGTCACCAGCGCATCCAGCGCTAGCGCTCACGTCAAGCCCGATCTGGCTGGCAAGGGTCCAGCCAGTGGTCCATGGCTGCGCTCCCGGTTGGAATGCACCGCGGTATTTCGCACCCGTGAAGAAGCCGTCCACAGGAGGCGTCAACGTGGTGCTTGCGGTTCCTGCAGGCGGCACAGGGTTCACACGATCGGTCAACACGTTGCCCGGTTGTGTCATCGTATAGGTCGCGTCGATCAGGCTGTTCGCACCAACGATGAGGTTGCCATCCGTGGTGGTGAATTTGGTGAAGGCAGCACCGCTGCTGACCACCACACTGTTGATGCGCAGTGGGTTGGTCACTTCTTGGAAGGTGCAGTTCTTCACGTTGAACTGACCGCCGTTCCAAGAGGTCTCGACAGCCGTGGTCATGTTCAGACCTTGCGCAGCGCGGGCGAAGATGCTGTTCGCAATGGTGCCCAAGGTGCGCTCTTTCGCTTCAATGGCTTCATCGTTCAGGTTGCGGTTGATGATCGTGGCGTTGTAGATGATGGGGTTCGAAGAGATACCGCCGTTGCCGATGTTGGTGGCTGCATCATCACCATCGCACTCGAAACCGTTGTCGCCTTGGTTGTTCGCTCCACCGCTATTGTCCGGACCTTGAACACCGTAGAAGAACTGGACCTTGCCGTTCCAACCCTGGTCGTAGTCGATGTAGTCATCATCGCAATGGTAGGCCACCAGGTTCTTGCAGCTCACGGTTCCACCGAACCACTCGAACGCATCGTCCAGGTTGGATACCACCTCCACGTGGTCGATCGTGGTCGCACTACCCACACCACCCATGGTGAGGCCGTTGATCTCGTTGTTTGCCCCGATGATCTGGCCACCGTGGCGCAAGCTCACGTAACGTAGCACGCCACTGTTGTCCTCATTCATCTCTTGGCCAACGGGCATGCCGTACAGGTGACGTCCATCACCAGCCGCAAGACCTTCGATGGTCCCAACGCCGTTGGTCGCAGTAGCTGTTGGATCGCCATCTGCGGTGCGTTTGTTGGTGTAGGCACGACCCAACAGGATCAAGCTGCCCCACTGGCCGCGGTTCAGCACGGAGTATGACCCATCCAGCGGATCTGCTGAAGCGGTGAATATGATAGGACAAGCTTCACTTCCGTTCGCCCAGATCTGGCCACCGCGCGCCACGATGATGGCGTGCGCAGCGCCCGGGTTCGAGTTCGCTTTTACCACGGTGCCGGGCTCCACGAAGAGGTCCTGGCCATCGTTCACGTACATGCGGGTATCCAGCGTGTACAGGTTGTTGCAGGTCAACGTGGTGTTCGCGTTGATCAGGTTCTTGGTGGTGGCATCCACCAAAGTGGAGATGTTCACCGGCGTACGGGAGTTCACGGGAGGACAACCGCAGGCAGCCCCGATGGACTGTGCGTTCGTACCCGTTGCGGCCATGGCAGCCATGCTGGCGGCCACGATCGACTTGTGTAGGTTTCTCATGTCTTCGTTCGTTTGGGTTGTGTGATCTTCCGACCTAGGGGACCGCTTTTTGCGGGTGCTCAAAAGTGTCCCCATGGGTGTCGGCCCTTGGTTAGCCACACTCTAGCATTGCATCAACGATCCCTCACCGCACTGTTTCCCGCCCACCGGCGCGGACATGTGGATCTAACACGAGCCACATGGAGTTCGCATGTACCACAGGATCAAGGGGCGAGCTCTCCGCGTAGCAAAGGCTGTTGCTGCTCTTCGGTGCTCATGGCAGCGTCGGGCGTGCAACGCACCACGGTGCCATCAGGCTTGCGCACTTGCACGTTCAAGGAATAGCTCACAATGCCATCCGTGGTGAGCTGTGCGATCAGGATGAGGTTCTCCGGTGTTGCGCCTTTCACACCACCGAGAACGCCCCAGCCGCCATTATCCGTTCGGATCAAACCGCCGTACGCCCCATCCACATAGCCCGTTGCAACGTTCATGTTCAAGACCTCGGGAATACGTGGCGCATGAACGAGGCCGTCTTGCGGGCAGCGCGGTCCGGTACCTATGCATGGAAGCAAACTTCCATCGTCGTCCAAGTGCAAGGGCACCGCTTTATGTTCATCGCTCGCGAAACCGAAGGCAAGGAATGAATCAGCCCAACCATTCCCGTTGCGGAGCCACGTTTCTTTCGATCGTTCACCGAACGTTGCTCCGTAGGTGCTGTCATTGTGGAACGCGGTCGTCGAGCTCAATGTGAGCACGTGCTCCTTGTCGCCATAGACGGTTTGCAGTACATGATCATCCTCCAGATCGATGAAGAAGCGGTAGGTGGTCATCAGCCCCTCGCCGGGGATGCGTTCCACGAAGACACCTTCAACTTGTGCCTGGGTCAGTTGTGCGCACAAGAGAACTGCCAGTGCGAATACCGTACGCATTCCGCGATCAGTTCCGGATGATGCGCATCGTGCGCTGGCCTTCCGTGGAGGCGATGCGCAACAAGTACACTCCCGGTGCGTAGCCCGACAGGTCGATCGTGTGCGTGGATCCTGCAACGAGTTCGCCCGTGTTCGTGGTGTTGATCTCTTCGCCAAGCAAGGTCAACAGCGTCAGCGTGGTGGTGGTGTTCGCACCTTCGCCGAAGGTGAGTACGGCAAGGCCGGTCGTTGGATTCGGCGAAAGACCGACCGATGCGGGTCCCGCAAGTTCGCCGATGCCCGTGGGTATGCCTGCGCAGAGGCAGGATGAGGTCCAGACATCGTTCAGGGTTTCTTCGTTCCCATCGTCGCAGGGCGTTCCAGGCAAGGATCCGCCACCTTGAATGCCTTCGCAATCATCTCCGAGGCAATCGCATGCAGTGGTGTACGTATCGTTCGTCGTGCCACTGTTGCCATCGTCACAGGACGTTCCCGGCAATGCGGTTCCGCCGGTGGTTCCTTCACAATCAACGACAGCTGCGCTCGAGTTGAAACACAATGTCGGGTGGTTGAACTTGTTCCGCACAGCATACCCGCCCCCCAACGTATCCTCGGGTTCCATGGTGGCGAGGAATTCCATGAAGTTGTGGCAGTTCGGATCGTCGCAGATGGAATCTTCCGGGATCTTCACCGTTAGGTTCAGGCAGAACGAGAATTCCCCATCCGTGGTGAACTGACCGATCAATACACGATTCTCTGGAGTGGGTCCTGCTTCACCTCCGAGGATGGACCACGCGAAATTGTCGTTGGTATAGGTGTTACTTCCACCGGGATCGAAGCACGTTGGTGCGTCGCCGAGGAAGACGAGTTGTGGCGGCGGTGTTCCCGTGGAGAACAGTCCATCAGCCTCGGTGAGCGCTGTGCCGGCCCACGCTGCATCATTCACGATCAACCCATCGTTATTGTTGATGCCACCAACGATGCTGCCATCGCTGTCCTCGCTCTTCAGAACGCCCCAGTGTTGGTTGGATGCGGCACCGAACGTGAGCCACGAATCGATGGCCACGGTATTGTCGTCCAAGTTGTTCGCTGGAATGGATCGTCCCCAGGACTCACCACGATCCTCGTTGTTGAAGAACGTGGTACTGGTGCCGATCGACATCGGGAATTCCGGGAAACCACCCACGGTGATCAGTTTGTAGCCTGGGAGCATGTCAGCGTAGACGCGATACACTTTCGCACCTGCCACGAGTCCTGGGCCACCATCGCTGTTCGCTGCATCGGCTTCGTCGGCCACGTAGTACGGTTCCACGATCAAGCCTTCGAATCCGCTCGGATCGGGTGTGGTGAATTGTCCGTGGACGATATCCGTGGAGAGGGCGAGGAGTGCTGCGATAGCTAGGGTTCTCATGGCGTTCAGATCGGCGGCGAAGCTACCGGCACCACCTGCCCTTGGATGTAAGGGGATCGTGGTGAAACCATGAAGTAGCCGCTAATACGGGACGCTCGCCGCTCGGCGCGTCACCGGTAGTGCGTGGAGGTTCAGGCGTTCTCCGATGAGCACCATCCAATGCTGTGCGTTGGGTTCCTTGAACGGGGTGATGTCCGGAACGATGAGTTCGATCGCCCGCTCATCGTGCATCAAGCGTTGAAGGAAGTTGATGATGTGTTCGGCAGTGGGCACGCATTCCAAGACCATCCAAGCACGATCACCGCGGTTGGTGGATACGTGTAGCAAGTGTTCGCCGATGGGCCGCCCCTCGTGTTCGATGATGATGCCGTTCCCCGTGCGAAGTACCGGCAGCATGTCCAAGCCGAGCCACAGTATCTCCGCGCCAGCTTCCTTGGCTTGGAAGGCGATGACCGGATAGTCTTGCGCCATCCATGCTTTCATGCCGAACGGGTCGGTGCGGTGTGCTTTGCGCAAGGGCTTGATGGGAACGAAACCCCAACGCTCCAGATAGGCCGAGAAGGTGCGTTCCGGCAGCTCTGTCCGCGCTACGGAATTGGTGAGCACATGTGCTTTTTCACGTGTCCATGGACCGTCATCAGCAGGTAGTGTCGCGCGCATAACGCTCTGGATATGTACTTCCTGCTCCTCGGTGAGGCGACGGCGCGATCGGCGAATGCGCACGGCAGGGCGTATGATCCGGCTCATGTTCGCGGTTCGGACGGAGCTGTGCATGTGGTTCGTGACGCGCTGGTTCCCATCACGGGATGATGATGACCTGGCGAAGCATTATCGTTCCCCGGGAAGCGGAAAGGACATGGATGCCGGTTGGCAAGGCCGAAGCATCGATCTCCGTGATCGCGCTCAGAGGCCGTTCGCTCATCAATACACGACCCGTGATGTCGGTCACTACGTAGTGGTCCCATTGCTGTGTCGGGGTAGTGAACCGGATGCGCCCGTGCTCGATCGGATTGGGGGCTACAAGGACCGATGTCGGATCAGTCGGTCCTTCAACGCTCACGTCCGGGCAGAGCAGGGAGATGTCGAGACCATTGCAATCCCCCGGCCCGTAGCAGCAGAGTTGTTCTATGTTGAAGTTCGCCGCAGGGTCGTAGTTGCAGGCGAGCATGTCCAAGCATCCGAAGACGATGGTGGTGGCACACGAGCCGTCATCGCACCCCGCAGCGGGATCGTATTCGAGGAAGTCCGGGTCCATACAACCGCATTGCTGCGGGTAGGTCAGCAGGCCATTGGCGGTCTCGCCATCCTCCAACAGCGTGTCCGCAGACACGTACCGTACCAGTACACCGTTCGCAAGTTCCAATTCGATGTTCAGTGAAAAGGCCAACTCCCCAGTGGTGGTTATCTGCGCTACGAGGACCTCGTTGGTCCATTGGTTCCCCATGATACCAGGGGTTGAGCAACCCATGCGGAAGTCTTCCGAGACGAACGCGTTCGTGAGCGTGCTGTCCGCGAAAGCCGCGCGTGGATCTTCACCGGTGACGAGGAAATTGGGGGGCACAGGACCGCTCTCGCTGGTCATCAACCCGTCCTGAACGGTCAACGATATACCCATTTCGGCAGCGGTGTTGTTCAACAAGCCACCAACGACGGCTGCACTTCCTCCATCGTTGTTCGTGCCACCAAGGATGCTGCCATCCGGGTCGATCTCTTTCCGGATACCCGACCGTTGGTTGCTCGCTGCACCGAGGGAGAGCCAACTATCCAAAGCCACTACGCCTTCGTCCAACGCGCTGTTGTTCACCTCGTGTCCGTAGCGCTTGCCACGGTCCAAGTGGTTGAAGATCGGCTCTGTGCTGGAGATGTTCAGCGGATGTCCTTCACGACCGTACAACGCACGCAGGCTGCGCCCTTCGGCGAGGTCGATGTAGATACGGTAGGTGCGGCTCCCTACTTCCAAGCCACCGCCCACCGTGTCCGTGGCATCGTTGCCATCCGCCACATAGTACGTTTCCACACGCACGTTCTCGATGTCGTTCTGGGCATGCGATGCGAGAGTGAAGAGCAGCGCTCCACTGCTGGTCATGGTGAACTGCCGTAGGGCGTTGAACAGGGATGACATGAGCTTCAGCGGATGGAATAGGAGAGCGTGAGCAGGTACTCGGTGCCGAACGCGAAACGGTCGAAGTCACCCACATAGCCATCGGCGAAACGGTAGGTCCGGCGGATCGGGGAGTTCAAGGCATCGCGCACACGGAACGTGGTGTTCCAGTGTTCCCCCCAGCGCTTGTTCACCGTAACATCGATCACATGCCGTGGCATTTCGTAGGCGCGTATGCCGGTGGGGTCCAATTCGGCATTGCTCACGGCGAGCTTTGGCCCTTGCACGTTGTAGGACACGCTCACGTCCATCTTCAAACTGTCGAATGCGTAGGTGAGCGTGCTGTTCACGATGTAGGGCGCTTGGCCGAACATGGGTGTCTTGTAGTCAACGCGCTGGTCGTCCAGGATCACGAAGAGTTCGCTTTCGGAATCCATCAACGTGAGGTTCCCGCGCCATTCCAACGGCCGGAAGAGCTTCACACGGCCTTCCAGCTCCGCACCCACCACCCGTGATCGGGCAGCATTGCGCCACGTGAACCCCCCTTGCGCGGTCTGCAACAATTCGATGTGGTTGGTGAAGTATTTGTAGAAGCCACTGATGGAGATGTTCGCGGCATTGCCATAGTAACGTTCCAGCCGCAGATCGAGATTCTCTACACGCGTCATCTCCAATTCCGGATTTCCATAGACCGGTGCCTGCAACTGGTAATCGTAGTACTGCACCACCGAGAATTCCCGGAAGCTCGGGCGGCTGAGCGAACGGAAATACGAGGCACGTAGGTTGATCGGCTTCACCTCATCGTCGCGAAGTTTCCAGATCAAGTTCACGCTAGGCAACAGATCCCACTGTGCGATGGTGCCCGGTACCGCTGGTTTCGGTTCCGGTGAACTTGATCCACCAACGGAAAGGTCTCCGACGGTGCCGCGCGACGGGTCATCAGCCGCTAACCCATCGGTGTAGTAC
The DNA here is from genome assembly GCA_002482775.1 of Flavobacteriales bacterium UBA7690. Taxonomy (GTDB): domain Bacteria; phylum Bacteroidota; class Bacteroidia; order Flavobacteriales_F; family PHOS-HE28; genus PHOS-HE28. The sequence goes on from DLGQ01000079.1 coordinate 87,389, forward strand.
TGGTAGATGTCGCTGATCAACGAAGTGTGTTCGGCACGCACGCCTCCTGCAACACGGAATTTCTTGGTGATCGCGTAGTCTGCCATCAAGTACCCAGCGCTCACATCCAGGATCCCGATGTCGTTGTCCTTGAAGGATCCGAAGGGCGTGTAGAGACTGCTGAACCGCCCATCGGGCCGCATGCTGAAGCGGCCGGGCTCCGCCCATTGTGTAGGACCTGGAGCACCCATCACCACGTAGTACTTCTGGTCGTTGCGGCGTTCGTTCGTGCGGTACGATCCACCGAACTTCAACGTGCGCTGCTTGTTCGGCTCGTCCAACGGTAGTTCGCAACCCAGTCTGGCATCCATCACCTGTTCGTTCAAGAAGCGATAGATCCGTCCCGGTGGACGTAGTGCACCATCCACGTCCGTGATCGGTTGCCCGTCAGGCGGCTTCACGTACTGCACTACCATCAGGTCCAGTAGATCGCGTTGGCCATCGGAATAGGAGAGGTCCGCGTTCACCGTCAATTGGATAGCGGGGATGAAGTGCTTTGAGCCATACTGGAACACCCACAGCTTGCGTTGCTCCCAGAATTGTTCTTCGGAGATGAAGGTCTCGCCGCTCACCGTGGGATCCAGAAAGGTGAGGTAGCGCGCATTGTTCTGGCCCAGTATGTTTCCCATGGCCAGCAGGGAGAAGCTGTTGTTCCGGTTCAGCTTGAAGGAGATGTTGCCCAACGCGTTGTAACCGGAAGAAACCACGCTAACGCGCTGTTCGCCTTTGCGGTTGAACGCATCACCGGGTGTCTCGTCCTCGTATCGTTCAATGGTGCGGAGGATGGTGGACCGTTCATCGTTCTGCGTTTCCGTGGCGTAGCGCAAGCCGAAGAGGAAGCCGAGCTGCTTGGGTTTCCCCGATGCCTTGAATAGATCCAACTGGTTGCCGATCGTGAACGAGATGTTGTAGTTCGGGCTGCCTTGCGCGGTACCGACACGCCAACGGCTATTGTCCCAAGCTTTGTTCAATGTGGCCAGATCACCGTTCAGGCGTGGCGAGAAATAGGCGAGATCGTAAGTGTTGTTGTAGGCGCTCACGGCTGAAGCGGCAGCGTTCTGGTCGTGGATCAAGGCTGGTGCCAACAGGCCCAGATCGACCAACGGTAACACGTGCAACACACTGCCAGCGGACAACGTGGTGGTGTTGAACCCGGGTGTGGAAGCGGTGATGCCGAACTGCGTCAAGGTGTTGCCTAGGCCCAGCAGCCCCAGCTGTTCGTATACCGTGGGGTTCTGGAACACCGGATAGTCCTCCACGGCGTCCGGCACACCGGTGGGGATGGCGCGCAACCCATCGTCGCGACCCAGCCTGTCCGTGCTGCTGGTCGCCGCGCTAACGATCTCCTGGAACGAGCTGTTCGGGTTGTAGCCAACGGTGGTGGCGACGCTCACGGTCAGGCGCGGCGGATAGTCGCTCGTGTTCATGCTGAGGTACGCACCCGCCCAATCCGCTGGCAGGTCCGGCGTCAGCGTTTTGGTGATCACGATGTTGTCCATCAACCCGGTGGGGAAGAGATCCAGGCGAAGGTTGTTGGTGAACGGGTCCAACGTGGGCACACGACCACCGTTGATGCCCGTGACCAGGTAACGGTCGGCCAAACCGCGCACCGTGACGAACGCACCCACCGTGCTCACGCCACTGATCCTGCGAACAGCAGCCGCGGCGTCGGCATCGCCGGTCTTCAACATCGCATCGCGCGAAATGAAATCAAGCGCCGTGGCCGAGTTGATCTTCATTCGATCCAAATGGACATCACTTCCCCGCCGCGCTTTGCCTTCCACCTCGAAGACCTTCAACTCCACACTGTTGTCCTTCAGCACTACATCCAATACCACCACCGCTTCGCCGGGCTGTACGACATGCTCCTGGGGTGTGAGCCCGATGAAGGAGTACACCAAGGTGACCGGTCCCGACCGATCGAGCGTCAAGGAATAGGCACCATCCAGATCGGTCACCGTCCCTTGTCCGGGAGTGTCCTTCACCACCACGTTCGCACCGATCACACTGAGCCCGCTCACATCCGTCACCCTTCCGCGCACGGTGTATTGTGCATGCGCGTAGGAACAAACAACGGCCAAGGTGGCCGTCAGAAACAGGTGGTTCACGAAGCGCATCAGGGCCACAAATGTTTCCTGTGGCGCCCATCCCGGTGTTACGGCCGGTTCATGCTTGATCTATTTCTACCAGACCAGAATGCTAATACACCGCTGGCCCATCGTGTAGGGGATATGCTGGCTTCACCCTGTGGTAGCAAACCTTGGGTTCTGTAGTGGTGCTTTCCAGCAACGCCATCCGGAACGGACCATCCATGGTTTACTTACGCGAATCCGCCACGGATCACTTTGGCAACGGCCTCGGCACTGTTGTGAACGTTCAATTTGGTATAGATGCGCTTCATGTGGGTACGCACCGTTTCCAGACTGATCGCCAGTTCGCTGGAGATCATTTTGTAGCTGAAGCCATCAACCAACAAGCGGGCGACCGCCTGCTCCCTATCGCTCAGGTCGATCTCCGGCCGGTCTTTCGGATCGGGGTGTGCAAGATGTACCAGCACTTTCGTGAACCGGTGGTCGTTGGTGACATCCGGGAGTGCCCCCAAGGACTTGATCAAGGCTCGCAGTTGTGGTGTGCTTTCCAGATCGACCATGTAACCAATGGCGGGCCCAGGTCTATCATCCGTGGTCTTGGGTGATCTCCCCACTGTTGGTATGATGGCGATGAGAACGGGAGGCTCTTCCCGGACCGAAGGTGTGACTTGCAACATGATGGCGGTTTTGTGTACCATCGGTCCAGATCGGGAATGTGAACAGTGTTTCACTTCCCAGTGCGCGATCGTTCACATTGCCAGAGCGGTTCCGATGTGGGGCTATGGAGGACATTTCACCCTACGGGATGGCGCAGCCTGAACTTTCGCCGTATCATCGTATTCCGTACGACGAAAGCGAGCACTCTCCCCGTGGGTCGCGCACTCTCCGATACCACCACCGGACCAGCCTGGGTCAAAGGTCTTCTCAGCAACGACCCTGGGATGCTGCGCAGCCTGTATGCCGAACATTTTCCCACGGTGCGGGCCATGGTCCTGCAGAACAGCGGCTCTGCCAACGACGCGCAGGACATCTTCCAGGAGGCCATCTCCGTGCTTTGGCTCAGTGTGAAGGAGGGGCGCATCATCCCCGAAGTGGATCCCGGCGGATACCTCTATCGGGTGGCCAAGAACAAATGGCTCGATACCGTTCGTTCAGCAGCGCACAAACACATGAAAGTGGTACACGATGAACGCACACTGGAACGGCCCAGCGATGTTCCCGACGACATCGAAGAGCGGATCGTGCGGTTGCGCGGCGTGTACGAAAAGCTGGATGAGAAGTGCCGCACCGTGCTGGACCGGTTCTACTTCGAACGCAAGGATCTCTCCACCATCGCCGAAGAGTTGGGGGTGGAAGAGGAAAGCATGCGGACCATCAAATACCGCTGTATGATGAAGCTGCGCGCATTCCGCAACGTTATCCGCGGTGAAGAGCATGAAGTGTGATGAGTAAAGCACCGCTCGATAAAGCCACCTTCGAGGCCATTGAAGCCTACGTGCTCGATCGCATGAGCGCCACCGAGCGCGGTGCCTTTGAGCAACGACTGGTCCTTGAACCTGATCTGCGCGCTGAATTGGAATTGGGACGTGAGCATATCCGCGCCGTGGAACTCGGGGGGCTCACACGCACCCTGCGCACCATAGCTGAGCAAGAGAATGCATCCGGATCGCAAGGAGGATCTGGTTGGGGCCGCTATATCGCCTATGCAGCATCCATCGCTTTGCTGGTTTCCGTAGCGATCTGGTGGGCCACACGACCACCGCTGAACGAACGCTTGTACGCTGCGCACTTCACACCCGACCCCGGATTGCCCGTGGCCATGAGCGCCACCGATGATCACGTTTTCGCCGATGCCATGGTCTACTACAAGGAAGGCCGATACGGTGAAGCGGCACAACGGTGGGCGCCCTTGCTGCAACAGGATCCTTCCAACGACACCCTGCTGTACTACACCGCGATGGTCGAACTCGTGAACGGTGATGCGGGTAGCGCGATGGCCCGGTTGGCCAGCGTTTCGGATGGATCATCCACGTTCAAAAGCCGCGCCCGGTGGTACCTGTTCCTGATCCACGTGAAACGGAACGAGATCGAACAAGCGCGTGCCCTCCAACTAGGAACGGACACCATGTACGGCGAACGTGCGCTGCGGATCCTTTCCCAACTCGGTGAGTGATGCGTGCCTTGTGCGCACTGGTCGCGGTATTGGGGTTCGTCGCAACGGCCAAGCCACAGCGGACAGCGCAGCTCGATGCGCGCCACGAACACATCAGTGGGCTGTACGATGAACAGCAGTACGCCGCGTTGATCCGCGAGATCGATCTTCAGATCACCGCTTCCACCGGCACCGCCTACGCGGATTCGTTGCACCGCTACCTCTACAAGTACGGCCGCGCACACCGCAAGCTGAAGGATGCCAAAGCCAGTGTGGAGGCTGCGGAACGGATCTACTCGCTCGTGAAGGAGCGCGGGAACGCGGCCAACGAATTGGACGCACTGCTAGACCTGAGCTGGATCTATTACGACGTGGGCGAATTGCTCCAATGCGCGCGCGTGGACTCGATCGCCGTGAAGGTGGCCGACAGTGATCGCGATATTCCACTGGCGCAAAAAGGCCGTGCGCGGCAATACCTCGCCTTCGACCATTCCGTGATCGGCGACCACCGACGTTCGGCCTATTGGGCACACGAGGCACTGGCCATCTACGCCCTTGCAGACTCCATTCCGCCTGCGCAATGGGCCGAGTCGTACACCGCGGCGGGTGTAGCAGCGTGGCACCTAGGGCGGATAAGGGAAGCGGAGCAACACTACATCAAGGCCTTGGCCGTGCTGGGGGATGCCACCGACGAAGCCAGCCTCAACCGCAAGATCTCCACGAACGGCAACCTCGGTGTGCTCTGGCAAAGCGCCGGTGATCTGGCACGGTCCAAGGAATATTACCAAGAAGGCTTGCGCTATTGCGATCGTCTGATCAATACCACTACCGATCAATTCACGCGCGACGAAGCCGTGGTGGCGCGTTCTCGAACGTACCTCAACATCGCCACCGTGTTCTTTGAAGGGGGCGACGAAGGCCGCGCGCGCGAACTGCTGGAACTCGCATGGAAGGATCGCAGCAGTGTGCTGGAGGCCGATGACCCCCAGTTGCTCACTATCCGTGATCGTATGGCCGATCTGGAACTTGCCAATGGATCCTTGCACAAAGCCCGCGAACTGGTGGCTTCCTACCTCGTGCAATGTGAGCGCAAATGGGGCAAGCGCAGCGAGGAATATGTGGGTGCGTGTTCCAAACTCGGCGAGATCGAAACGCGGCTGGGCAACCACGCAGTGGCGGATTCGCTGTTGCGCATCAGTATCGAGGCGGGACGCGCCGTGATGGACAGCCGCACCGATGTTATCCTGGTGCGAACCTATCAACGTCGTGCCTATCTCAGTTCAGTACGCGGCCACTACAACGAGGCGATCACCGATCTGCTGCAAGCACGCGAGGTGATGGTGAACATACACGATAGCACCCACTTCAAAGTGGCGTCCATCGATGTGTTGATCGCTGAAGCGGCGTTCCTTTCCGGTGATATCGACCGCGCCCGGAAACACGCTGTTCTGGCACTCGCCAAGGTGAACGATCGTGTGGTGGCGTTGCGTGCCGACCGTCTGCCGCGTGCGTTCCCCGATCCGCACATCCTGCCCGATGCGTGCTACTGGAAGGTGCGCACCGAACGCGCATTGGCGAAGAAGGACGTGGTACTGCCGCAGTGGAACGATGACCTGGATGTGGCCATGGCCGCACTGGCGCGCAACAAGACCGCCTTCACCGATGAAGCGTCGAAACTCCTGCTGATCGGCGCACAGAAACGCCTCTATGATCTCGCGTTGGAGATCGCCTACGATGCATACGCGACCTCCGGTGCGGAGAAGGATGCTGAACGCTTCCTGCAAGTGGCCGAAGCCGATCGCTCCACCTTGTTGAAAGGCCGACTGAACGGTTTCGCAGGCCTGCGTTTCACCGGGGTGCCCGATACGATCATCGCACGCGAACAAGAGCTCATCGCCGCCTTGGCCATTGATCCCGATGACAGACGTACGTTGACCGACATGGGCAAGCGGGAGAAGGCGTACGCGGCTTTCCTGCAAGATCTGGAGAAGGATTATCCGGCCTACTTCGCACTGCGCTACGGCGAGCCGGTGATCACATTGGCGAACCTGCGCGCGCACCTGCTCACCGCCGACCGCCAACTGATCAGCTATGCGTTGGCAGGTGATCACCTCTACATCCTTGTTGTGGGGTTGAAGGGGTCAACACTTCTCCGAGTGGATGCCGCCGGCTTGAACGACGAGATCCGCGCGCTGAACACGGCCATCATTTCCCGCGAAGCGGATGACTACACACGCCTCGCCTACGCCGTCCACCAACGCATTCTTGCACCCGTCTCCGAAGCATTGACCGCCACGGAGTTGCTCATCATTCCCGATGGTGCCTTGCAAACACTGAGCTTCGATGCCTTGCTCACCGGCCGGGCCACACCATCGTCCTTCAGCAAGGAGTTGCTAGTACAACGGCACGCCATCGCCTATTTGCTCTCCACCACCACGGCCGTACAATTCGCACAGCTCGCGCGGGAAAAGGCCCAGGGGGTGCTCGCTGTGGCACCCGGTTTCGATGATGCGATGAAACAGAGCTACGTGCAGCAGGTCCGCGATAGTGCGCGCATCGACCGTGCGTTCCTGCGTTTCGTACGTCAGCCATTCGCTGTGCGTACCGCCACCGGCTTGGGCCCGCTGATGCAAGCCCAAGTGCTCCTCGGCATGTCCGCCAGCGAGCGCGGGTTCCGGAAGGAAGCGGCCAACTACGGCGTCCTTCACCTGGGCACCCACGCGGAGATGAACACCACCTCGCCCATGTACTCGCGCTTGGTACTAAGCAAGGACAGTGTGGGTGCCGATGCCAACGCCGATGGCTACCTCCACGCCTACGAGATCTACGAACTGGATCTCCGCGCACAACTCGCCGTGCTATCGGCGTGCGAAACAGGCACCGGCATGGACGATGGTGAAGGCGTGCGTTCGCTGGGCTACGGATTCGCCTACGCCGGTTGCCCCAGTTTGGTGATGTCGCTCTGGAGCATCGATGAGAAGGTGAGCTCCGAGATCACCACCCGTTTCTACGAATTGCTGGAAGAGGGCCTCCCCAAACACGAAGCGCTTCGGCGCGCCAAGTTGGATCACCTTGCGAAGAGCGAAGGTGAACTCAGCTTGCCGTACTGCTGGGCCGGCCTCGTGCTCATGGGCGATGTGGAGCCCATCGAACGCGGTTTTTGGGCGCGGTACAAGTGGTGGATACTTGGGCTGCTGGTGTGCATCTCCGTAGGTATGTTGCGCATGCGCCGCCGCCTGTTGAAGAAGTGACCGTTCACTCCAACAGCAAGGGCATCCCTTTCGGCGCTTTCACGCTGTAGTTGAAGGCATGTTTCACCACCGCGGACGGTCCAACACGTTCGCGCCAGTTCAGCATGCCGCTGTTCGTGTCCACGTTCGTAGCGTCGTGTTCGTTGAGGTCCACGGTCACTTCGGTCGTTACCGGGACCGGGATCTGGTCGGTGATCACCAGGTCGATCGGTGCGCTTTTCGTGTTGCGCACTTCAATGGCCCAGCCGATGGTCTCCGTGCGTTTGCTACCGGTGAAGCTGCGCTGCGCGAGGTCCTGCATGCGCTTGCGTTGCACCACCACACTGCGGTCGCGGCCCAAGGAAATGTCCATCGTGTCGCTCACCTGCTCGGTATCCAGAAAGGTCTCGCCGATGAAGGTGCCTTCGTAGTAGAGGTTCGCCGGACCTGGTAGCAGATCCAACTTGTCCCAGCCCACCAGCTTCGCGAAGAGATAGGCGGAAGGGTCCAACTTCGGGGTGCAATAGTGGCGGTAAGTGCTCTGGATCTGGTGTTCCTTCACCGCAACAGCATGCCCTTGGCCGTCGCTAGGGATGGTGTAGGGCAGGGCGATGCGGAAGCTGAAGTGCGTATTGCCATGCCGTGTGTTGACTTCAGGAAGTATGTTGAGGACACCGCCCGTCACGTCTCCGTAGTTCGCAGCAACACCATCCGCGTATTGATAGCTGTTCTCAGTTCTGGCTCCCCGGATCTGGACTGAGCGCTGTGGTGAATTGCGGATGTCTTCACGCGAGATCGTGTTGCCGGATGACCCTCCGTCACGATCGATCAACGGCCGCTTATGGCTCACTATCTGCATTTCCTGAAGTGTCACTTGGGTTTGCTGCAGCTCTGCGTTCACCGTTGCGTTGTTCAAGTCTTGTTCGTGTTCTGCATAACCCAGGAAGGTGAATTGGATCCGGCGCGCACCAGGCGGCACGGCCAGTGCGTAGTATCCATCGAAGTTCGTGCTAGCGCCGTTCAAAGTTGTTCCATCAGCAGTGCGCAAGACAACGTTCACGAAGGGCAACGGTTCCCCGGTAGCAGCATCGCGCACGACCCCGCGCACTTCGCTCACCGTGGTGTTCATCGTCGGACGTTTCGGAAGTAGCGCTCCCGGTGGTTTCGTTCCAGGGCCCAAGCGCCAGATGTCCAACAACGGCATCACGCCACTGACCCGTGGATCACCACTGGCCAGTTCCAGTTGCACATCGCTCCAGTCCTCGCCGGTGCTTTGGTACACGTGTGCCTTGTAGGTCAACGCCAGTGGGGCGCTCAGGTCGTCCACGCGGACATCGTACAAGGGGCTCCAGCCTGCACTGCGCACCACGTACCGCAAGGTGAGGGCGGTGCGTAAGGCTGCTGTGGCCGCTACCTCCACCACCACTTGGCTCGTGGCCTTCGGTTTCTTGCCTTGCAACTGTTCCAATTCCAAGTGTAGTTTCTGCGCGGCCTGTGTGCGCTCATCTATGTGTCGCTGTTTTGCCAACACGCCTTCATGCACCGCCGTTATACGTTCCCGGTGGTAGTCATTGATCGCACGGATCCGCTCCACGCTGAGCCCTGCGCTGCCACCATCGAAGTCCTCGTTCTTCAACAAACGTTGCTCTTCGTTCTGCAAGACCGTGATGCGTGTGCGTTCATCCTGGATCTCGTGTTCGATCGCTTTGATGGATGCCTCCAATGTTTTCACTGCGTTGCTGCTCACTACGGCGGTGCCTGGATCCAGCTTATGCTTCACGCTCAGCAACGTGAAGCGCCCAGTACCATGCACCTGCACACTGGCCGGTTCCACTTCGGCGCTAAGCCCGGCGAATACGAGGCGCACGGTGCCCTTGGGAAGGTCAGCATCCGCCGTGCGCTCCACTTGGGCCCCGCTAAGGAAGACGGTCACTTGCTTGATCTGGCTGGTCACGATCTTCTCTTCGATCGCGAAAAGGAGCTGGAGTTGGAAGAGGAGGAATGCGACGGATAGGATCGATCGCCGTGTCGGGTGAAGTCGCATCGGAGTGGTGTTTCCTTGATGATGCGCGGTTCTACCGGATCGCATAACGCAAGCAGGGAACGGCCGTATTCCGCAGACGAAAGGAAGGTCAACGGTCAACTTCGGACAATGAGCGACTGACCACCGATGGACCTGGAGACCTAACTTTCCTGCGACATCCAACTCATGAACATCCGCAAAGTCACGCACGCTGATCTAAGCGAACTCGTTGTACTGTGTGGCGAACACGCAGCCTACGAACGCTCCCACTTCGATCCGCAAGGGAAGGAGCAAGCCTTGCGTATCATGCTATTCGCTCCTGAGGCCCGCCTCCAGTGCTTGGTCGCAGAAGCTGAGGGCAAGCTCATCGGCTACGCCACCTTCTCCGTGGAATGCTCCACCTGGGATGCCGCCTACTACATGCACATGGATTGCCTTTTCCTGCGACCCGAAGCACGCAACAAGGGCATTGGTAAGGCTCTGATGAGAACCATCGCCCAACACGCGATCCAGCAAGGGGTTACACGCATGCAGTGGCAAACACCGTCGTTCAATGTGGATGCCGTGCGTTTCTACGATCGCCTTGGGCCGGTGAAAAAGGAGAAGTACCGGTTGTTCTTGGATGAAGCGGAGACCAGGGCGTTAGCGGAGGGCTAGAACGCAACAAGCCCCGGCTCATCACCGGGGCTTGTTTCAGTTGATCGGTCAATGTCTACGCCTCAGCCATCGCCTCGTCGAACTTCACGCCGATGCGGAGTTCGTTCCGGAGCACCAGGCGGCCGTTCTTCGGACGTAGGAAGTAGAGGCTGTCCACCTCGCTCACCGGTTCCGGCGCGGCGGTGATGGCCATGAAGCCGAGGTCCTTCGCCATGCTCAATACCGCTTTCCGGTTGATCGCATCCAAGGAGTGTACCTCATCCAGGAAGAAGGGAACACGGCTCAGCGGCGAGTTCAGTTTCGGATCCTCCTTCAGCATGCTGCGCAGAACGAGCAGGTTGAACAACACCTTGATGGTGATGGCCGTACCGTGGCTTTCCACTTGGAGGTTGTCGTAGCTGTGCGTGCGGCCACCGCGTGTGCTTACGGTGAAACGCAGCGTGAAGAGGTCGCCGTAGTTCAGTGTGATGCGTTCGCTCAGCTTGTTGCGGAAGCTCTGGTACGCAGCGTCCAACTTCTTGCTGTCGTCGAACAGACCTGTGTGGTCGGTCTCGGCGAGTTCTTTCAGTGCACCCACCAGGTCGTTCTGGTCCATCACTTCCATCTTCAAGCTCTCGAGATTGGAGACGCTCACGTTGGTGAAGCGACGGTTCAACCGGTCCGCGGCGATCTTGATGTCGTTGAGGCCGTTCAACACCTGGGCGAAGTTGGCGCGCAGCTGGTGCAGGTAGGTGTCCCAATCCTTGCGCAACGCTTCTTCGAACGTGGGCAGACCTTCGATCTGCTCGCGGATCAACCGCACGGTCTCCATCTCGTTCGGACCGATGATGTCACCCTTCAGCACCTGCTCGATCTTGGAACGCAACTGGTCCATCTCGCGGCTCATACTGTTGTGTTCGAGCGTGAGTTTGCGATACAGTTCGATGGCATCCTCCGGATCGTTCGGTACGCTGATCAGTTCTTTGCCTTTCGCCTCCAGGTCGGGTGGCGGAATGCACTGCTCCAACAGGTGCAGCAAGCGGTTGAAACGCTCGTCCTCCTTGTTCAACGCGGTGCGCTGCTCGAACAGCTTCACCCCGATCTCTTCCAGTTTGTCGCGGACCTCCTTGCGCTGCTTGTCAGCCGTGGTCTTCTCCTTGGTCACTTCGGCGAGCTGCTTCTGGAAGCGCGACTCGTCCTGTTTCTCCACTTGCAGCCGTTCCCAACGTGCGAGCTTTTTCATGTGCTCGTCCACTTCGGCCTGCGTCTTCGCACGGTCTTTCGCCAGGTGTTCGCGGTTCTCGATCGCCTCCATCAACTGCGACAGACGCGTCTGTTCAGCTTTCAGGTCAGTGAGCGATTTCTTCAAGGCCTTCACATCCACGAGCTCCTTCCACGCGTGACTGTTGTCAGGCAATGGGAAACTCATCAACGCATCGCTGTACTTGTCGTTGGTGATGTTCTCGGCGATGCTCTTCAGCAGTTCATCCACCTGCTTGCGCTTCTTCAGCTCGATGCCGCCTTTCTCCACCGGCAGTTTCAGCAAGTCCAGGTTGAAGAGCTTCGACAGCCCGTGAACCTGCTCTTCGCTCAGCGTGCTGCGCAGCTCGGTGATCAGCGCCTTGTCGAAGTTGGCGATGGCCCGCTCCGTGTTGGCGACACGACCGGTCACTTCCCCGAGGCTGCGCGCTGTGCGCTGGCGATCCGCTTCTTCAGCGTTGCCCAAGCGACGGTCCAATGCGGTGAGGCGCTCTTTGGCGTTGGCCAATGCCTCACGCTCCATGTTCTCCACGAAATCGCCGAGGCCTTTGCTCAGCTCTGCGATACGCGCGAGGTCTCCTTCCACGCGGCCTTTGTTGCCAGCCAGCTCAGCGATACGGTCATCGAAGTCCTTGAGGATCTCCGCCGTGCTGTGCTTCTCTTTTTCCAGCGCTTCCTGCTTGGCCACGATGGCCTCTTTCACGTGCTTGTTGTGGTCGTGGGCCTTGCGGCGCTTTTCCATCAAGTCCGTGTACACTGTTGCAAGGCGCGCCTCCAGTCCCATGCGCACATCGCTCATGGATACGTACTTCTCCAGGCGTTCTTTCTCCGCTTTCAACGTGTTCAACTTCACACGGCGGTCACGGATGCGCTCGAATTCTTCGGTCATCAAGCGGTTCGCTTCCAACGCAGGACGGCTCGGCGGTATGCCAGCGAGCATGAGCAAACTGCGCTTCATCTCGTGCTGGTCGATGCTGCGCAAACTGAGCAGGTTCTTCAACACCTCCTTGAAGTGCGCGTAACGATCGTTCTCCGTGAGGTGGACGATGCCCATGCCGTTGCTTTCGCCTTTCGTGGCCACCAGCAAGGCGTCGCGGTGTGCCGCCGCATCCTTCATCTCACGGTAGTTGCGCTCCGCGAGTTTCGCCAGTACGTTCTTCGGATCGGCCACGCGATCACCATCCATGTAGTCGGCGATGTCGTACGTGCCATCGTAGGTGAAGCGCACCGGATCACCACCGCTGGCCTTGCCTTGCCCGCGCCAGCCGAGGATGTACGAACCCTTCGGACCAAGGCACTCGAACAGCAGGTAGCTGTAGTGGTCGGGGAAGTAGTACTCCCGTGTGGCTTCCGCATCGTGGTCGCCGAACACCATCTGGTTCCGGTTGTCCAGGTAGAGGAATTGGAGGGTGTTGATCAACGTGGTCTTACCCGCGTTGTTCGGCCCTACGAGTTGCAGCGAATCGCTCAGTTCCACTTCGGCGTAGTCGTAACTGCCGCTGCGGATGGCGATGAGTTTGGTGGGTCCTAGTTGCATGTTCTTCTTCTTACGTCTTCGGTCTTCCTACTTGGTCCTTGGCTCCTGCTCAATTCAATTCCGGATCGATCGCCTTCTTCTCCGGTGGTGATCCATCCAATACGCCGCGCGTTTCCTTCTCTGCGGCCAAGCTCAGTTCCTGGCATTTGTCGAACACGCGGTGGAAGGGACGCAGGAAGCGGAAGGTGTCGTCCGGGAAGTACTCCACCCAGCCGTAATTCACCATACGTTTAACCAGCTTGCGCAGCGAAGTCTCGTCTTCGATCTCCACGGCGCGCAGGTGTGCTTTGTAGCGATCGGTCTGCAAGTGCGGCAGGCCTGCGATGCTGAAACGCTCCGTGAGCAGGTACTCTTCAACCGGCTTGCCATCGTTGGCCGTGGCTTCGATCAGGATGAAGCTGAACACCGCGATGCCCGCGAGCGAACTCGAGGGTGGCGTGTTCTCCGCCTCTTCCTTGTGCAGGTAGAAGAAGTCGCGCGGATGGCGTATCAGGTTCAAGCCCAACGGCTCGAAGTATTCCTTGTACGCCTCATAGTTCTCGGCCAGCGCGCTGTGCAATGTGCCTTGCTCGTGGGTGATGTACGAGCCCTGACGGAGCTTATCGAAGATCTCCTTCAACTGGGGAAGGGCGGTCGTGGTCGTTGTCATGCGCGGGTAATGGAGATGGTCGTTACTTCAAGCACGCCGTCGCGCGTGCGGTAGTGTTTCTGTTTGCCACCCTTGAACTGTACGTCCATGGTGGGGTCGAAGAGCAAGCGGCTCAATCCGAGCAGCATGTCCGAGGTGCCTTTCTCAGGGAACGTTCCCGTGATCCATGCGGTGAGGTCCTTCACCGGAAGTTCTTCGCGCAGGTTGTCCGCAAGGGCGTTCAACCAAAGCAAACGCACATAGTCGGGTGGTGTGTCGCCGTTCTCTTCCATGCTCAGCACCGGCGGCGGAGTGGGCGGATGGCTCACCACTTCGTTGATCACGTAGCGCAGCACACTGTCCGTGGGCGGGCATTCGATACCGGCACGATCGGCCTGTACCATATAGTTCACTACCCAGTCTTCCTGCTTCATCTGGCGCAGGCGACCGAGCGCGAGCGTGGCTCCATGTGCGATGGCGCTGGCACGACGCAACACATCGTACAACGGTTGCAGCTCGCGCCGACTTTCATTCAACGTATGGATGGAGCGGCGACGCAGCGCGCGGATCTGGCGCTCGTTGCGCGCGATCATGCCCATCTCCACGTACACGCCTTGTTCGCGTGCGGCGCGCAAAGCAAGATCGGTCTCGTCCAACACGCTCACCAGCAAACCGTCCACGCGGACGATCTCCACCAATGGATGCACGTACTGGTCCATCAGCCCCACGATGCGCAGGTACCGCTCGCGGACACTCACGCTCGTGCGGTCGGCCTTGTACCGTGCCACTTCGCTCATCACCGCGCGGTGCGTGGCGTCCAGATCGTCCTGCATGCGGCGCAGAGTGTGGTCCACCTCGTTGGTGGCCATCGCCACACTGAGCGCATCACCGGCCTCGATGCCGATGACCACCCGCTTGCGCGCGCTTTCCAACGCCGCGATGTAGCCTTGGATGATTTCCGGGCTGGTGGGCACCGCATCGTTGTAGAGGTAGCTGATCAGCTGCAGCAGCGGCTGGGCCATCACGTAGTGCGAGCTGCCCTCTTCCAGCGGAACGAGGATCTGCAGCTCCAACAGGCGCTGCCAAGTGGTCTCCGGTTGTTCCGATACCGTGTCGTTGAAGGTGCGGATGAGCTGGCGCACCTGCGCTTCGCTCACATCACCGGGCTTAACGGCGATCGCGTGCAACAACGGCACGTGGCTGGAACAGAAATCGAAGAAGCGTTTCGGTGTTACTTGCATGTGCTTCCGGCACTCGCTTCACGGTATGGCAACGCCACACCCGCCAGCGGGATGCGAGCGTGAAAGTAGCCGGGGGGTACCGGAAGGCGGGAGGTGATTTATCGACAGGTGTTAGTAACCCTGCCGAACATTCGGTCACCGCTTCAGTACCAAGCAAATGCGGGAAACGCGGAAGGGCCGCCCCCGTTCGAGGACAGCCCTTCTCACATGGTAGGTGGTACTACTTCTGGATGACCAATCGTTCGGTGAAGGTCTTGGCGCCGACGGTGATGTTCACTAGGTACATGCCGTTGGAGAGGTCGCCGTTCAGTTCCAGTGCGCTGTTCACGAAGCCGTCTTGGACAGCGATCGTGCGTGCGCTCACCTTCTTCCCGGTTAGGTCGAAAATGTCCACGTTCACCGTGTGCTCACCTTCTTCCACATAGCTAAGGTTCACGAAGACCTGTTCGCCGTGGTTCGGGTTAGGGTAAATGGTCAGAGTGCCCGTTTTCTCCATCTCCAAGTTAGTTGAACCGCCGTGTGCGCTGCTTGGGCAGTAGGTGCTGGTTGTGATGTTCACATTACATACCCTTCCCCAAACCGTTGGGTTCATGCTGCAAGTGGCCTCTCCGTTAGCAATGCACCAGGTGGCGCCTCCATCCTTGCTCACACGCACGTCCACTTGGTACTGCGTGTTGCACTTCAGGCGCTCACCGTTGGTCCAATTAAGGTACAATGATGGGCTGGTCTGTATGGGGCGTACGATACAGCTTCCGACCGCTGGATATTCTCCCGGAATGCGGAAACGGAACTGGTAGCGCACGCTGGTGCTGGCCACCGCTGGAACGAACTGGGGCGGTGCAGCCACGAGTTTGTTGCCCGTGTTATTACTTCCGCCGAAGTAGCGACTTACGCCACAACTGAGATCACTGTCAATCGGATTGTCCTGGAGCTTCACCAAAGGGCAGGCTGCTCTTACCGGATCGATCTTGAACAGGCATGCAGGGCCGAAGAGTCGGTTCACCCCTGCCACACGTCCTCGTATACGCACGTTGAGAAGTGTGTTCGCCGGCAGGTGTGGCGTCGATACCCCGTTCGTCCAGGTATTGATGCGGAAATGACATGCACGCGTAGCGCCACTGCCGGTGCCGTCACTGGTAGCATGGTTGCGGAACCTCCGGAAACTATACGTGCCGTTCGGGTCGAAGAACCAGAATTCGTACCCACTGGTGGTGTTGTTTATGCCGAATTGACCGCTTACGTCCGGATTGACGGTGGCTACGATGTATTGGCCGGTCATCCAATCGAGCCTATCGCATCCCGTGTGTATCGGACGGTCCAAACCAAGCGGAACACAGAATGCCCCATTATCGTGCAGGCTATGGAGCGCGCTGGTGGATCCGGAAACGAAGTTCCCGAAATTGTCGATGATGCGGCGGCCGTTCGCTCCACTTTCTCGCAGTTGGTAGCCCCCCACGATACCTCCACTGACGAATCCATCCCCACCACTATCAAGCACAAGAAGGCGGTAGCATCCTACAGGGAGGCAGCAGTTCTCCGTTATCGGTGTGGTGATGTTGTTCACAGGTACGCTGAACTGGCACAGCACATTGTTGGTACTCTGGTCAAGGATCTGCCAGCTGGCTTGGGAACTCAAGGCATCGGTCCTGAGTTCGACGGTCACCGTCTCGGTGCAGGTCGGTACACAGGGAATGACACCGGTGTTACCGCCGACGCAAACGTTACAGTTGTCCAAGTAGGCTGTTCCTCCGTAGACGCCGTTGCAGTCCTGTGCGCATGGGTTGAGCCCGGTGTTGCCGCCG
>DLGQ01000030.1 GCA_002482775.1 Flavobacteriales bacterium UBA7690
TTGGTGTAATCTTCCGGGTTGGCGGTGAAGACGAACTGGATGTCCAATGGCAAACGCAGCTTGAATCCGCGGATCTGCACATCGCCCTCTTGCAGGATGTTGAAGAGCGCTACCTGGATGCGCGGCTGAAGATCGGGCAGTTCGTTGATGACGAAAATACCGCGGTGGCTGCGCGGGATCAGGCCGAAGTGGATCACCCGTTCGTCGCTGTAATCCAATTTCAAGTTCGCGGCTTTGATGGGGTCGCTGTCGCCGATGAGGTCCGCCACGGTGACATCCGGTGTGGCGAGCTTCTCCGTATAGCGTTGATCGCGATGCACCCAGGCGATCGGTGTGGCATCACCCATCTCCGCGATCAACGTACGTGCGCTGCGCGAGATCGGCGCGTACGGATCATCGTTGATCTCGCTACCTGCCACGATGGGCATCCATTCATCCAACAGTTGCACGAGCGAGCGGGCCATGCGCGTTTTCGCCTGGCCACGCAAGCCCAGAAGGTTGATACTGTGACCGGCAAGGATGGCGCGTTCCAAGGCGGGCACCACGGTCTCTTCGTAACCGTGGATGCCATCGAACAGCGGCTTACCTGCGCGGATCCGTGCGATCAGGTTGGTGCGCAATTCCTCTTTCACCGAACGGCTCTGCCAGCCGCTGTTCTTCAATTCGCCGAGGGTCGTATTGTCCATGTTCGTTGTTGTCATCTGGCGGATCACGATCCGCCCCTACGGTTGGTGGTGTGATCGCGGAACACCATGTCGGCCAGGCCTTGCAATCCGGTGTAGAAGGCGCGTCCTTGGTTGGCTTCGGTGAACCGCTCGATGAAATGCTGCAAATAATGGTCCTGCGCGATCATGAACGTGGTGATGGGGATCCCGGCTTTGCGCGCCCGTACAGCGGCATCCAAGGTGCGGGCCACGATGTAGTCGTCCAACCCGAAGCTGTTCATGTAGTATTCGCCATCGCGTTTGATGCAGCTCGGTTTACCATCGGTGATCATCACGATGCGGCGGTTCTTCAGCTTGCGGCGGCGCAGGATGTCCATGGCCAGCTCCAACCCGGCGACGGTGTTGGTGTGGAACGGCCCTACTTGCAGGTAAGGCAGATCCTTCAAGCTCACTTGCCATGCATCGTTGCCGAACACGACGATGTCCAACGTGTCTTTCGGGTACCGGCGCGCGATGAGCTCCGCCAGTGCCATGGCCACTTTCTTCGCCGGTGTGATGCGGTCCTCGCCATAGAGGATCATGCTGTGGCTGATGTCGATCATGAGCACCGTGGCGCAAGCGCTCTGGTGTTCGGTCTCGATCACCTCCAGGTCGGCCTCGCTCAAGTTCAACTCATCGATGCCCCGCTGTTGTGCATTGCGGATGCTGTCGCTCATGGCCACTTGCTCGATGCGGTCGCCGAAACGGAACGCCCGTCGGTCGCTGGTCTGTTCATCGCCCTGTCCGGCGCGGCGTAGGCCATGGTCCCCGCGATCGCTCTTCTTCAGCTTGCCGAAGACCTGATCCAGTGCGCGTTCTCGGATGAGCTTTTCGGCCTTCCCCGTAAGCGGTGTCTTCCCTCCTTTCGTGGGACGATCGCCGATGATGCCCTTCTTGCGCAGATCGGCTTCGAACTCTTTGCGGCCGTACTGTTCGGTGTAGAAACCGTGTTCCTTGTTCACCTCATCCATCCAATCCAACGCCTCTTCCACATCGCCACTGGTGTGGGTAAGCATCTCCAGGAAAAGCGGCAACAGCTTCTCGAAAGGTGTGCGGTCATCGACCGGGGGAACGTAGTTGGAAAAGCGGTGACCGCTCATGTGCGCAAGGTAACGCCCACGGAGGGCGAGGTGTTCGCGAAGGGCCTAAGAACAACAACGCCCCCGGGGTCTCCGGAGGCGTTGCAGAACAGAAGAGGACGTCTATTGGAGTACCACACGCTGGGTACCGCGACGGCCATCGGCTTGCGTAACGCGCACTTGATAGATCCCGGCGGCAAGGCCATTGAGGTCCATGGCACCGTTGGAAACATCGCCAGCGCGCAGGCTACGGTTGCGCACCACGTGGCCAGCGGCGTCGAACACTTCGATGCTGCGAACTTCGGCATCACCTAGGCGCAGGTCAAGCGCACCGTTGGTGGGGTTCGGGTAAGGCGTGAAGACCACTTGGGAAGCGTCGACATCCTGGATACCCACCTGCCCAGGGCCATAGAGCCATTCAGCCGTGTAGGTCACGGCAGGGCTTCCTGCGCCCAGGATCACCGTGTCCTGCGAGGCTTTCATGACCGGGTAGCGGATGCCTGGCTGGAAGAAGTAGTACGTATCGAAGGTGCGGTACGCGTTGATCAGTACGGACTGATCGACCTGCACTTTGCGCACCTTCACTCGCAGGACGTCTTCCAGCACTTGTGCTGGAAGTTGGATGGTGCCGTAGCCATCCGCCACTCCGGTGATCGTACCCGCGCGGTTCACGGGGATGGAACTCACCGTATAGGTGGTGCTGAACACATCGGTCCAGGTGGTTCCGAAGGTGCATGGGAATTTCAGTTCAAGTGCGCCATCGGTGTAGGGGACCACACCTTCCAACGAGCCACGGATCCCAAGCAGTTCGATACCGTTCGCATCCACCTTGTAGAAGGAGGTGTCCTGGCCACCGTTGGTGCTCAGCACCGTTACGCCGCTGAAACTCGCGCTCGTAGGGGTTACCGAAGGATCATCGAGGAAGCGGTCGTAGTTACCCGTGGTGGGCACCATCCAATAGCCGTATAGAACTTCAGCACCAGCATCGCCCGGTGGAACGAATTCGGCTGGGACGCTGGTGGTATAGGATGTAACGGCGTAAGGCGCTCCCATCGGTGCTAAACCATCGTCGGGAAGGTCAAGTGTGGGCTGCGCGAGCAGGGGGCCTGCCAGGGTCAGGGAGGCGAGGACAAGAGCGTTGTGAAGTTGCATTCAGGTTCCGGTTTTGGACGTGCGAAGGTAAGACGGCGCTTGTGGCCCGAATGCTGCCTTGGTGCGCGGGGATCCGACGGAGTTCGTCTCTTTGCCGTCCGGCCCAAGCACCGACCCCGATGAAATTCAGCCTGAGCGAGATCACCGACCTGATCCACCACCGACGCACGATCTTCCCGAAAGACTACACTGACAGGCTCGTACACCGCGAAATGGTGGAACGCGTGATCGGCAATGGGACCTGGGCTCCCAACCACGGCATGACGCAGCCGTGGCGTTTCACCGTGTTCATGGGCGATGCGCGCCAGCGCCTATCCACATTCCTGGGTGAAGAATACATGCGCATTACGCCGACGGAGAAGTTCTTGCAGAAGAAATTCGAAAATGTGACCCAGCGACCGCTCCAGAGCACGGTGGTGATCGGCCTGGGTATGGAACGCGACCCCAACGGAAAGATCAGCGAACGCGAAGAATTGATGGCATGCGCTTGTGCCGTGCAGAACATGTACCTCACCGCTACCGCTTATGGTCTGGGTGCGTTCTGGGCCACCGGTGCGGCGTTGACCGGCGATGGCATGCGCAGCTTCTTGGGACTGAGCGGCTCCGGGCAGTCCTTGGGGCTCTTCTACATGGGCTATCCAGCCATCGAATGGCCGAAAAGCCACCGCAAACCCCTGGAGAACATGGTGCAATGGCACACCATGTGATCACGTTCATCCCCTGAACAGCACCGTTGCACGATCCAACCACTCGTCCCCCGCTCTTACGCCGCATCTTTGACGGCATGGGATGGCCCACACTGCGTTCGGTACGCGGCACACTGGTGGCCCTGGTGATGTTGCCCACCGGCATCGTATCCGCACAACAGGGCGTGACCACCCTGGGCGTGCAGCTGAAACCGGTGATCCCGGTCTCGTACTTCGACCCCACCATCACGGTGCAACGGGAGCACCTCACCGGGACGGTCACGCTGGATGGTGGCATGGCCTTCGGCATGAACGTGCGTATCGGCCTTACGAAAATGCTGTCCATAGAAACCGGCCTGGGCCAGATCACCCGGCGCTACACGTTCGCGCTCGCCAACGATACCAACGCTTACAGCGAAAGCAGCGAGGTGCGCTACGTAGGGTACGAACTACCCGTGGCGCTGCTGGTCTACCTGCGACTGGGCGAAAAGAGCTACATGAACGCCGCCCTGGGCCTCTCGGTGGACTTCTACCCGAGCGATGTGCAACGCGACCTGGAGGAAGGGCGCATCTACATCTACCGGAACCGCTGGGCACAATTGGGTGCTCTGGGCAACCTGGGGGTTGAGTACCGGACGGATAAGAGCGGGATCTTCTACGCGGGCACCACGTTCCACCGGCCGTTCAATGCCATGGCCACGGCCGACCTCACGTACTACGACCGTGGGCGCGGTTTCTTCCCGTACGATATGCGGGGCAGCCTCAGCGGCGCCTACCTCACGTTGGACCTGCGCTACTATTTCCATGAGGACCCTGAGCGGATCCGGCGGAAGAAGAAGTGAGGAGCACTGCTACGCTCAGCGATGGGAAGACTTCCGGTCCTGCGTATCCGTGGAAGTTCAAGGCGTTGAATGGCCTGACCAACGAGATCCGGGAACCGAAGAGACGACCTCGGCTTTTCGCCACCGAGGTGTAACGAACCGCTAGACCGGGTTCTTGAAGGCCACGATCGCAAAGGCGACCAGGATGATGTAGAGGCCGGCCACCAGCACATGCGATGGGATACGGCGGATGAGGGAGTCCATGGGAGAATGCTTGTTCATACCCATGACGTGCACCACCGGGGGTGGGTTGCTCCCGTGCACCCTATCATTCACATTCATTAGGAATTGAAGGATGACAGCTCGCAGGCCTTGTCAGCACTGCTGTTCCAGCCACGCACGCGCTTCCCGCTCCTCCAAGAAGATGGCAGCGGGAACGGGGCTCGGGAAGTACCTGAAGTACAGGCGGGTGAAGCGATCGTTGCGGGCATTGCGCGTTACCCACGCCACCGCTTTGCTGTGTTGTTCCACCGGCCGCCCTTGGTAGTTGTCCGTGGTGATCATGGCCATATCGAAGTCCATCTCCTCGTCCGGGAACATGATCAAAACCCGTGATGGCGCATGTTCCGCTATACGTTCCCGGGCATCCAGCAGACCTCTGATCCCCGCCACACTAAGGATGGCACCAGCCTTGAAACGTACCTCCACGAGATCCGGAGCCGTCCGTTCCACAACAGCTATCTCCGTTTCTATGCGCGCAGATGGTGCTCCCAAGGTGCAAGAATAGAGGATGGGAACATTGTGGTGGTCGCACGCCTGCAGCCCCGCACATTGCTCACTACCTTCGACGCAACCCAAGCTCCGATGCGAACACTCCTACACCTTACCCTACTATCCGCGGCC
Organism: Flavobacteriales bacterium UBA7690; assembly: GCA_002482775.1. GTDB lineage: Bacteria > Bacteroidota > Bacteroidia > Flavobacteriales_F > PHOS-HE28 > PHOS-HE28. The sequence goes on from DLGQ01000030.1 coordinate 5,346, forward strand.
ATGTTCGTGGGCGTTCCACTTGCAGCACAGGCTCCGCCGAACGATGCGTGCGCCGCCGCGATACCTCTCACCTGCGGGCAAGCCGTTACCGGCAATACGGCAACGGCAACACCGGACCTCAACGCCATTAACTGCGGCACCTCCGTGCAAGCGGCGGGCATCTGGTACTCCATCGCTGGAAGTGGCCAGGCGGTGACGCTGAGCACCTGCTCCAACTTCGCCTACGACACCCGGTTGAACGTGTATTCGGGCTCCTGTAACGGTTTGGTGTGCGTGGCCGGGAACGACGATGGTGGGAACTGCGATGTGGGCAGTACGCTCTCTTTCGCCGGTGATCTTGGAACCACGTACTTCATCTTCGTGCAGGGATACGAAGGCGCTACGGGCGAATTCGAGCTCACCGCCACATGCGCAGCGATCACGAACGATTTCTGCCAAGGTGCCGTCACCATCGGTTGCAACCAAAGCTTGAGCGGCTCCACCGTGGATGCCTCTGAAGATGCCGTGCCGTTCTGCGAGACCGGTGTACAAGCACCGGGGATCTGGTACACGTTCACCGGTGTGGATGGCCCGGTGCAACTGAGCACCTGCGAAAGCCTCACCTACGATTCGCGCTTGAACGTGTACGCCGGCAGTTGCGGTGCGTTGGTCTGCGTTACCGGTAACGACGATACCCCGAACGTGGGCGAATGCAGCACGGTGAACTTCAATGCAACGGCTGATGAGACCTACTACATCCTCGTACAGGGATACGATGGTGCCACTGGGGAATTCCTCCTAGAGATGGCCTGCCCAACGTGCCTTGCACCCAGCGCTGTCACCGCTTCGGCGAACGACGACACCGCATTCATCCAGTGGCAGAGCGCCAATCCCGGAGCCACGTATGCGATCGAATACGGTCCCTTGGGCTTCACCCTCGGAACAGGGATCATCGTGAACGGTACCGTGAGCGGTGCTAATGCAACGGCACAGATCGAAGGTCTCGATGCTAGCACCGAATACGCATTCTACATGTACGAGGTCTGTGGTGTGGAGGACCAGAGCGCCACCGTCGGGGTGTTCACCTTCACCACGTTGGATGCCCCACCGGCTGCGAACGCACAATGCAGCGGTGCGCTGCCGATCGTTTGCGGTGGTTCTGTGGAAGGGGATACACAAGAGGGTTTCTTCCTGCCCGGCGAACATTGCGGCGCGGCCTTCATTACCGCACCCGGGCTCTGGTACAGCTTCACCGGAACAGGTGAGACCATGACGCTGAGCACCTGCGACCAAGCGAACTTCGATACCAAGATCAGCGTGTACAGCGGCGCGTGTGGTACGCTGGCTTGCGTTGCTGGTGGTGACGATGCACCCGGATGCGAAGGCAACACCAGTTCGGTAACGTTCCCCACCACCGATGGAACCACCTACTTCGCCTTCGTACATGCCTACCAGGATCAAGTGGGCACCTTCACGCTCGACCTTTCGTGTGCAGCCGCATGCGCCCCGGTTGCCGCGAACGATGATTGCAGCGGTGCCATCGTCCTGAACGTTTCAGGTATCGGCCTGTGCCAACCGAGTTCGGGCAACAACAGCTGTGCCTTCGCGCCGGGCACACCCAACCCACCGTGCGATCCGTATTCGCCCATCGTGGACGTGTGGTACAGCTTCGAGACGGGAGCCTCCACTTCCATCCTGGTGTACGCTACAGCCCTTAGCGCCGAAGGACTGAACGTCGCGCTCTATGCCGACTGTGGCGAACTGGCGTATGTGGACTGCGAAACGGGGATCGATGCCGTATGGCCGCTGAACAACCTGGAACCAGAGACCACCTACTACCTGCGCGTATGGAACGGCGGCGGAGCCGATGCAGGCACCTTCGCGGTGTGCATCGAAACGGACCTCACCACAGCCACGGAAGAAGTTGTTCAAAGCAGTGGGATCCTGCTATGGCCCAACCCTGCTAATGATCGCCTGAACATCAGCGGAAGCACTGCTGAACGTATCGCGGTGATCGACCTACAAGGGCGTACCGTGCTCACCCATGCCAACAACGGTGCAGCGCTGGTCGATCTCAACATCAGTTCCCTCGCGCCGGGTAGTTACATCGTTCGTTCATTGGATACGAACGGTGGCACGTTGGGAAGGTTCATCAAGGAATAAGCGCTCATAGCGAACGCGAAGCCCCTTGCCTTGCGGCGAGGGGCTTCGTTCTTTGTGAGGCCTATCGTTTGATGACGCGTTGCGCGCTGCGGCCGTACTTGTTGGTCACCACAAGCAAGTAGGGCGCTTCGGGCAGCGCGCTGATGTCCACCATGACACGGTGATCCGCCGGCAACGTACCCGAGTACAAGTGCTGTACTGTGCGACCAAGCGCATCTTGAAGTACCACGTCCACCCGCTCATCTGCCGCATCAGGAACGGTGACCACCAGGATGGAGGAGGTTGGATTCGGGAACAGTTCGGCGATCACGGGACCACGTGCATCAGGGATCGCGGCACTGATATCGAGCACCCGGAAATGCCACCAACCAGCAGGTGCCACAAGTGGGCGTACTTGCACCTTGCCGCTGTTGGAAATGCCTTGCACATAGTAGAACACATCGCTATCCGCGGACTGTGCCGGAATGGATGCCGACCAGTTCCCCGCGCCTTGATCGGTCATGGGAACGGAGGCGAAGCCCGATGCCGTGTCCGTGGTCCAGTACAACGTAGCAAAGGCGATACCCGAACGGTGGCGCAGGTAAGCGCTCACCGGGTAGTCGTTGATGGTCTCGTAGGTATCGGCAAGGCGTTGGTGGCGGATCAACAACGGATCGGCCACACCGATGGTCTTGGTGATGCAATGGATGGCCCCGCTCTGGCCGATGATGTTCTGCTCGCTGTCGCAATCGATCCCCACCACGTTATAACCCGGGAGCTCTTCGCGCAGGATCCGCAGCGCAGTGGTGTCGTATTCCGTGCGGTACGTGGGAACTAGCAGCGTGCCGTTGATGAAGACGTTGTTGGCGTACGTGCGGTAGCTAGCATCGGGCGGAAAATTCCCGCTCACGCTCGGAGGCATGGGGATGCGCACCAACCGGTACGGATCACCGAAATGTGAATCCTCTTGCGCCAGCACCGCACTGATGTTCTGCTCCAGTTGCGGCCCATCGCTCTGGCCGGTGGGGAACTGACCCACGAGCAAGGTCTCCTCATCCAGCAACTTCATGTGCATGTCGATGTGGTGGATACCATCGAATGGAAGCGTGGCCATCTTGATGTACCTGTCGATCCCCATGAACTGTTGCATCACCTGATCCACGCCTGCTTCATCGCGGATGGTCTGGTTGAATTCACCATCGGCGCCGTTCTCATCCAGCACGAGTTCACTGCTGAACGCCGTAGCAGCGCCATCGCACATGAAATTCCCGCCGGTATGCACAAGGTCGTAAGGCGCTTGTGTGGTGCTGTAGACCACCACATCCTTCGCCGCGCCTACCGCATCGCTCAACTCATCATCATCCGGCCGTGGACGATTGTAGATCCAATCCAGCAGCAGTAGCGAGTCCACTTCGTTGGCATAGATGTTCTCCGCGAAATAGTCGCGCGCCCAGATGCTGTTGAACGGTGCTGCGAGGTAGGTTACCCGGCTCAGGTCTTCGATCGGCCCGCCGAATTCCGGGTTCTGTAGATAGGCCAGCACTTCCGATTGGTCTTCGCACGCGATGATCACTTCGCATTCGCCGACGGCATGCCGCACGATCTGTTTGAGGATTCCGGGAAAGCTGGTCCATGTGATCACCAGGCTTTGCACTTCTTCCCATTCGGCCATGGTGCGCACTGCGAATGGCGGCGGCGTAGGGATGCCACGACCGGTGGATGCGCGCGAATCGCGGTATGGGCGTATGAGGGAGCGCTCTTCCGGAGCAAGCCCATGTGGCAAGCCGACCTGTGCGCTCAAGGTGGATGCCCACCCCAGAACGAACACACTGAACAGGACCGATGAAGCACGACGTTGGAGCATGCTGCAAGGTAGGACACACCCTACCAGCGTCCTGGACGATCCACGGATCATCCTTGTACACGTTCACTCTTCCGAAGGGGCCTCCACAACGGGCGGTGGAGGTTCATCCGTCTGCTCCGGCACACGCACTGCTGGCGCCTGTGGCAAACCGGAAAGCTGGTGGTAGAGCGCTACGATATCCCTTACATAATGGAACACCTGACTCCCTTTACAGAAGCCGTTCTTCATCTCCGGCCGCATGTAGTAGCGCGGCTTCGCGAGCAGGAGCACGGCACGTTCCACGTTGTGTTCCCACCGCTTCGGATCCAACCCCAAACGCTCGGCGAGGCGCTGAGCATCGATGATGTGCCCTACGCCTGCGTTGTAGGAAGCCAGCACGAAGCGCAGCCGTTGCTCACGATCCGGCACGGCACGCATCCACAAGGTGTCCAGCCGGTTGAGGTAGCGCTTGGCCGCATCGATGTGGTCACCAACGGAAACAGCCGAGTCCAATCCGTAGTGCGTAGCGGTCTTCGGCATGAACTGCATGATGCCCTGTGCGCCCATGTGGGAAACAGCCGAACTGTCGAACCGCGATTCTTTCCATGCCATGGCGGTGAGCAACTGCCACTTCCACCCGAAACCTCCACCGTGCTTCTTGAAGGCTGCGTCGTAAGGTGAAATACTGTCGGCCATGGCTGGCATCGTGCGTTTGCGCAGCGCACCCGCCTTGGGCAATCGACCGAGGTACGAATCCAGTAACGCCTTGCGGAATTCCCGTTCTACCTTCAGCTCCAACCATGCATCGATGCGTTGCAGCAGTTCCGGAGCGTTCTTGCGCACCGCGAAACTGAGCCCACGCTCCCGCCCTTCCACTGCGGTGAATTCGATGGCGGGGAAACGTTGTCCTTCGAACGCGGCAACAGCATCGCTCACCACCACGGCGGGCGCGTTGCCGATGACCAGTTCCATCAGTTGATCCTCCGTGGAACCGGGGACCATGATCACGGCGGGATGTGCGTTCTTCCGCGTGGGCAGCTCATCGGCGAACGGCGACCAGTTGGAGATGTAGGCCGTATCGGTATTCACGGTGCCCTTGGACCAAGGATCCAGACGCGGGCGGGCCACCATCGGCTTCACGGTATGGTACGGAGCACTCAGCGCGAACCAGCCTTCTTCGCCATGCCTGTTGCTGAACTGCGCGGCGATCACATCCCCTTCGCCACGTTGCAGCGCCATCAACATCGAATCACGGTCGTCCATCGGTACCGCCTTCAGCACCAGACCAGCCTGCTTCGCAAAACGCTCCATCAATTCATACTCCGCACCCGTGGTGGCATTGGGGCGCTCTTCCCATGAGAGCGGATCACGCAGCACCAGGACGCGCAACGTATCCGCGCTGATAGCTTCCAGATCACGTTCCACGAGCGGATGATCCCACGGGACGCGTTGAGCGGAAGATGTGTTCGCTTTGCGGAAGAACAATACGGCACATGCAGCCACCGCAGCCGCCGCGAGCAGCACCACCAGTCCGGTACGCTGGCGTACGATCATCGGAACGGTGCCGTGTGTTGAACGATGGACGGCAGAAAGGCCTTGAACTCCGCCGTGTAGATCTCCAAATGCTCTTGCAATACCACTTCGGACCCACGCATGGCATCACCTTCCGGCACACGGCGCGAAAGACCATCCAACGCACGACCGATGCCCTTCAGGGAGGCGTACGAGGTGAGCCAATCACCCTGGATCATGTACGGCACCATTCGCTGTGTACGTAGCGGCATCACCTGCAGGTTCCGTTCCAGAAGACGGTACATGCGCTGGGTGAAGACGGCCAAGGGCTCCGGATGGAACTCTTCCCAGTATCTGGCCAGGATGTGATCGTAGTACATGTCCATCACCACGGAAGCATACCGGCCCGCGTGCGCATGGGCCCGCTCGCGTCCTTGTTGCTGCACGGGGTGCGAATCGGTGAACGAATCAATGGCGCGGTGCAGCCGGATACCTTGTTCAAGACCTTCGGTGAACCGCGACAGGTCACGCCCCTTCACGGCATCGGCCATGAAGTTGCCGACGGTCACCTGCTCATCATCTCCGGAAAGGAAAAAGTGGCCGAGGAAGTTCATCAAAAAGGGGGGCGAAGTTAACCCCGTGGTTCCGCTCGGCCTTCGCGCCTGCCGCTCATGTGATCGGGCCTTGCACCAGTGCGCGCTCCGATACCTTCGCCGTGCTCATGACCACCACCGGCACATCTCCTGCGCGATCGGCACGTACGGTCTATTGGGCTACGCAACTGCTCGCGTGGACGCTCTTGGTGACGCTGCTCGGCCTGTACTATTACAAGAACGGTGGCCTCAGCTTCGATCAGTCCAAGGTCCTGGTCCTGTTCTTCTTCACGGGCATCGGTATCAGCCATTGGTTCCGCAACGTGATCCTGCGCAACGGCTGGTTGGAACGCGACATCGGTTACGTGATGCCGCGTCTTTCCCTCGTCGCCGTACTGTTGAGCATCGTGGCCTTCCTCCTGATGGCGGTGGTACACGACCTGTTCTTCCCCGACTATTCGCCGATCCTGGTGGCCGATGCATTGGCCGTGCTGCTCAACATCATCAGCTGGACGGTGTTGCTCTTCACCTGGTCGTTGGGCTACTTCGCCTACACCTACTTCATCCGTAGCCGCCGCGAAGAGATCCGCAACCTGCGCTTGGCCACGGCGAACCGCGAGAACCAGCTCAACACCTTACGCGCGCAGATGAACCCTCACTTCATGTTCAATGCGCTCAACGGTATCCGCGCGTTGGTGGACGAGGATCCCGACCAAGCGAAGAAAGCGATAACGCAGTTGAGCGCCATCCTCCGCAACGCCATGGCCACCGTGAAGCGCAACGTGGTGCCGCTCGGTGAGGAGATCGACATCGTGAAGGCCTACCTGGAACTGGAGAAGATGCGTTACGAGGAACGCTTGCGCATCCATTTCGATGTGCCCGCCGAACTGGAACGCGAGCAGGTGCCGCCGATGTTGTTGCAGACCTTGGTGGAGAACGCCGTGCGCCATGGCATCGCGCCGCTCGTGGGCGGTGGCGACCTGTTCGTGATCGCGCAGCGCACCCCGGAAGGTCTCGCGCTGATCGTGCGCAATACGGGGCAGTACACGCCCGGCAAAAGCAAAGGCTCCGGCATCGGCCTGCGCAACACACGCAAACGTCTGGACATGCTGTACGGTGGCCAAGCGCGATTCGACATCGTGAACAACGCAGGCAACGTGGAAAGCCGCGTGGACCTCCCGGCAGGCCGTATCGAACAGAACACCATCACCAGTTGAACTCCCCACCATGAAAGCGCTCATCATCGACGACGAACGATTGGCCCGCAAGGAACTCGCCAGTCTCTTGGAAAAACACGATGGCATAGAGGTGGTGGGCGAAGCGGCCAATGCCGACGAGGCCGAAGTGATGGTGGCCGAGAAACGGCCCGACCTGATCTTCCTGGACATCAACATGCCCGGCCGCGATGGCTTCGAACTGCTTGCCGCATTGGATCCAGCGCCGCAAGTGATCTTCGTTACCGCCTACGACGAACACGCCTTGCGTGCGTTCCAGGTGAACGCGTTGGACTATGTGGTGAAGCCCATCGATCCTGAACGGCTGGCCGCAGCGTTGAACAAGTTGCAGACCAAGCACGACCCGGATCTGCCCCAACGCGAGATCCTGCGCGAGACGGACCAGATCTTCTTGAAGGATGGGGAGAAGTGCTGGTTCGTGACCTTGAAGGACGTGCGCTACTTCGAGAGCGAAGGCAACTATGTGCGTGTGCGGTTCGATGACCAGAAACCGCTCGTGTTGCGCTCATTGAACAAATTGGAGGAGAAGTTGGATCCGCTCGTCTACTTCCGGGCAAGCCGCAAACACATCATCAACCTGCGCTGGGTGGACAAGATCGAACCGTGGTTCAACGGCGGCCTGATGGTGAAGCTGAAAAGCCTGGACAAGAACGGGCAGCCCGAGAGCATGGAGGTTTCGCGCAGGCAAGCGGCTCGTTTCAAGGATCTTCTGAGCCTTTGACCGCGGATCACCGTTCCTCAAATTACCCCGATCGTGTTATTCCACGATCCGTCATGGTAGCCTCTCTTTGCGCCCATGAACACGATCTCTCCGAATCCGGAAAGCGCAACGCTCAGCGATCTCCGCACGCGCTGGTCCGATCTCTTGAAAGAACAGCCCCACCTGCGCATCCGTAATGCGGCGCATGAGCTGGGTGTTACTGAACTCGAATTGCTGGTCCTTGGTCTTGGCGATGCCGTTACGCGGCTTCGTCCGGAGTTCCCTGCGCTCCTCTCCCGCGCAGTGGAACTAGGGCACGTGATGGCTTTGACCCGCAACAACGATGTGGTCCACGAACGCAAAGGCACTTACTTGAACGCTTCGTTGGACAAAGGCCCCGTGGGCTTGTTCGTTGGCGCGGATATCGACCTGCGCATCTTCTGGGGATCCTGGGGCCATGCCTTCGCTGTGGCAGAGCCGGGCAAGGATGGCGCTCGCCTGAGCCTGCAGTTCTTCGCGCACGATGGTGATGCGATCCACAAGATCTACCTGACCGAAGGCAGCAACGTGGAAGCGTTCCATGCCATCGTTTCGGCCTTCACCTCCGAAGACCAGAGCCAACAGGTGACGGTTCAGCCCCGCAAGGCACCACCAGCCGAGATGCCCGATGCTGCCATCGACGTTGCTGCCTTCCGCGCAGGTTGGTTGGCCTTGAAGGACACGCACGATTTCCACATGCTGGTGGGCCGTAACCGCCTCTCGCGCACGCAAGCATTGCGCCTCGCTCCCGAAGGTGGTTATGCTACACCCGTGGCCAATGGCGCACTCCGCCACGTGCTTTCGCAAGCATCAGAGCGCACGTTACCGATCATGGTGTTCGTAGGCAACCCCGGTATGCTGCAGATCCACACGGGAGAAGTGAAGAACGTGGTGGATGCACGCGGCTGGTTCAACGTATTGGATCCCGAGTTCAACCTGCATGTGCGCGAAGAAGCGATCGCCCAAAGCTGGATCGTACGCAAGCCGACCGACGATGGTATGGTGACCGCACTGGAATGCTTCGATGCCAACGGCACGCAACTGGTGCAGATCTTCGGCAAGCGCAAACCAGGTATCCCCGAATTGGAAGAATGGCGCACGCTGGCTGCCGAAGTGGAGAACACGCTGCGCTCATGAACAGCACCGAACCCACCGGACAGGTAGGTGCGAAAAAAGGAAGCTGGCTCAAGCGTTTGGGCTGGGCCGGCTTCCTTTTCTTCTTCATCAAGGGGCTGATCTGGCTGGCTGTCTTCGCCGGCGTAGGCACCTTGTGGGCCTGCTGAAAAGCCTCTCGCGAAGGGTCGCGCAGGTCACACCCACTTGCGGTCCACCGCGTACTTCACCAAGCCTGCCGTGCTGCGCACATCCAGCTTCGCCATCAGTCGTTTGCGGTGCGTCTTCACGGTCTCCAAGCTTACTTCCAAGGCCATCGCGATCTCCTCGTTCGTCTTCTCCATGGCGATCAGGCGGATCACCTCGCGTTCACGATCGGTGAGGCCCACATACTCACCATCGAAGCGCTTGTCCGTCCAGGTGTAGCCGATGTCGATGTTGCGCTGCACCGTAGGGCTCACGTAGCGTTGGCCTGTCGCCGCCAGTCGGACGGCTCGCGTGAATTCCTCCTTGGTGGACCCTTTCAGCAGATAACCCACCGCGCCTTCCTTCAACATGCTGTTGGCATATTCTATCTCGGTGAGGTTGGAGTGGGCCAGCACGGTCAACTTCGGATATTCCTTGCGCAAGCGACGGGTGGTATCGATCCCATCCATTCCCGATAGCGATACATCCATCAACACCAGATCACCCTCCACGAGCTTCAGCCGTTCGAACAGCTCTCGGCCGCTGTTGGCAAAGGCCACCACCCGCATATCCGGGATATCATCCAGCCACATGCGTAGCCCAATGGCCACGATCTCCTGGGCGTCTACAACGATGATGCGTATGGTCTCCATGGTGGTTATACGGTGAAAAGATAACATCCCTAACGCCATCCGTCGACCATGATGGTCAGTGTGCCTATCCAATTCATCTAAAAGGAACGATCGCCACGTGGCCGCACACGATCCGGCCCTGCCCCACGATCCGCTCATTTCCTGCTGGGCCGCTACCTTTGAACGCCCCTTCCGTGTGAAGGGGTGTTGCTTATCCCACACGCATGTCCAAGAACATCTCCATCCTCCTCATCGTCTGGAACGTGATCCTAAGTGCCTTCGCTGTCCGGAGCCTGATGGTCAATTCGGCTGGTGCCGAGCCCGTGGTGGTGGAGAACAACACCGATGCCGGGCTGGGGACACCACAGCCCCTGGTGGTGCGCGATACCGCCGCTTTGAAAGAGGCACGCATCGCTTATTTCTACATGGATAGTGTACAGAAGAACTACGAGCTCATCGCCGAAAAGGACAAGCGCTTCCGCAGTGAGGGACAGCGCTTGGAGAACAGCCTGAAGAACGAAATGTCCAAAGCACAGGCACGTTACGATGAGCTGATGAAAAAGGACCACACGTACAGCACCCAAGCGGAAGTAGCCAGGGACGAACAGGAGCTACAAGGGTTGATGGCACGGATCCAAGGCCAACAGGCCCAGAGCGAAGAACAACTCGCCCGCATGGAAGCCCAGATGCTCACCGAGATCACCAAGGAGCTGAAGGACCACTTGGAGGAATACAACAGATCCGCAGGGTTCGACTACATCTTCAGCGTGCAGAACGGGGGCCAGGTGTGGGTGGGCAATAAGGACCTGGACATCAGCAACGACCTTATCGCAGGGCTGAACGCCCGCTATCAAGCTTCCAAAGGAGCCAAGAAGTGACCATGGGACTGCTCGACGAGAAAAAGCAGAACAACATCGCCAGCTACGTGATCAGCATGTGGCATGTGGAAGATGTGATGCGGGCCAATGACCTGGATCCGCGGAAGGTGGAAGAACAGCTGATCGCACCCATCGATGCCGATGAGGAAAAGCGTGCCGAAGTGCGGGCTTGGTATGCGGACATCATCGAGCGGATGAAAGAGGAAGGCCTTCACCGATACGGCCACCTGGCCGAAGTGGAGGAAGTGATGAACGACCTCGAATTCCTGCACCGCACCCTGGTGGATGTGTTGAACGACCCGGAATACGATGCCCTCTTCGAAGCTGCTCGTCCGGGGATCACGGCATTGCAGACCCAAGCGGACGAAGAAGCAGAAGGCCCGATCGCCACCTGCTTCACCGCGATCTATGGTGTGATGCTATTGCGCGCCCAAGGCAAGGCCGTGAGCGAAAGCACCGCTGAAGCAGAAGCACAGATGCGCAAGCTCCTGGAAAAGTTGAGCGTCCACTACAAACAGATGCGCAAGTTGCCCGGCGTGTCCATGAACTGAGCTCCGCACCGGATGGTACGCCCTTTGCCGATCACCGTCCACTTGAAGACCGTACTCCTCATCCTTCTTGCACTCGCTCCGTTCTTGCACACGGGTGCCCAAAGTGGTATCGGTGCCAGTGGCGAACGCATCGAGATCCTGAACGCGGACCGGGGCGAGTACGACGATAAGATCGCTCCAGGTGCTCAGCGCCTGAAGGGCAATGTGAGGTTCAAGCACAAGGACGCCATCATGCGGTGCGACAGCGCCTATCTGTACAAGGACCAGCGTGTCCAAGCCTTCGGTCGTGTGGCGATAGACCAAGGTGATACACTGCATGTGGAAGCCGACCGATGCACCTACAGCGGCAGCGAAAGGACCGCTCGGCTGGAAGGCAATGTATTGATGCGCAACAGCGACATGGAACTCACCACGCCGGTGCTGGACTATGACCTGAAGAACCGCAAGGCCTATTACACCGCGGGCGGCCGGATCGTCAGTCGAAGTGGCAACAATACGCTCACCAGCGATGTGGGGACCTACATCACCAACACTCGCCGTTTCATCTTCAGCCGCAACGTGCTCATCGCTCATCCTGAACGCACCATCACCGGGGATACGATGCACTATGTGACCTCATCTGGTGTTGCGGAATTCTTCGGGCCTACGGAGATCATCCAGCAGAACACCACGCTGCACACCCTTCGCGGCCAGTACGACACGCGCAACGAACGCGCACGCTTCACCCGCCGCTCGGTGATCGACAACGAAGGGCGAACGTTGGAAGGGGATAGCCTGCATTACGAACGCAGGACCGGCGAAGGCCTTGCCTGGGGGAACGTGGTGGTGAGCGATACGGCCAGCGACATGGTGGTACGCGGCGATCACGGACGCTACAACGAGATAACGGACAAGGCGGTGATCACCGGCCGCGCTGAACTCGAACTACGGATGGACAAAGACACCTTGTTCCTCCACGGCGATACGCTCTTCACCACACCGGACAGCACGGGAAAACGGATCACGGCGCGCCGGCACGTGCGTTTCTTCCGCAGCGATCTTCAAGGTGTCTGCGACACGCTGATCTACAGCGATGCCGATAGCTTGATCTCGCTCTTCCACGCGCCGGTACTATGGAGCGGGACAGACCAGATCACCGGCGATCACATCCGCATCGCCTTGCGCAACGGAAAGGCGGACAAACTTCATGTGGAACACAACGCCTTCCTGGTCTCACAGGTGGACACCATCCACTACGACCAAGTGACGGGAACAGAGATGACCGGCCTCTTCGGTGACGATGGACTGCGTTCGCTCTATGTGGAAGGCAATGCACGCACGGTGTATTTCGCAGAAGAGATGAAGGACGGCGTGGAGCGTATCATGGGTGTGAACCGCGCCGATTGCAGTCGCATACGGGTGGAACTGAAAGATGGCAAGATCCACACCGTGAACTTCCTGGACAGGCCGGATGCTGTACTCTATCCTTTGGAAAAAGCGCCACCCGAAGAACTGCGCATGAAAGGTTCCGAGTGGCGCGCCGATGAACGCCCGAGGGATCGCGCGGACATCTTCCGGTCAGTCGCCGCTGGGAGTGCTCCGTGACGAACGGCCGCGCTTCGGCTTCTTCACTTCCGGCTCGGGCTCGTCCAGCTGTATACCGAACTGACCTACCGTACCCGCCTCGAGCGCAGATTCCTCAACGATACTGGAACCGACCTCTCGTTCAAGCTTATTGCCGGTCAATGTGTTCGGGTAAAGGATGATGCGCGATCCACTTCCGCCAGCATCCGTGGCGAAGACCAGATCGTTGCCGTCGATGGCATTGCCTTCCACATGCACCACAGCACGACCTTCACTGCGCACGGCAACAGCGTTCTGCGAGATCCGTGCCTTGCGCACCAGCACCTGTGCAGCACCATCCACCAGGATACCGTTGCCGCGCAGGCCCATGAACACACCGCGGATCACAGCGACCGTTCCTGTGCCGACATGCAACCCGGTGGTCGTGTTGGCCCGTGCACCCACCAGCGTTAAATCGCGCAGCACACCTTGCACATGATCAACGCGGACGAACTCCTTGGCACCACCTTCACAGCGCACATCGTTCATCTCCAGATCACCACCATCAACGATCAACGAAGCACCGGCGGTGTTCTCCTGGAAAACACTGGACATCACTTTCGTGCGCGCGGCGCCTTGCACGGTGACCATGCCTTCGCAATTGGTTCCGAACAATTTCGCTCCGGAGCCGCCAGAAACATATAACCCACTGATGGCGCACTGTTGCGAACCACTGCCCAACAGCGCGACACTGCCGAACGGAGCGTCATCATCCTGTGGGCGGATGAACACCGGATTACGCAGCGTTCCGCGCACGTAG
>DLGQ01000061.1:0-259 GCA_002482775.1 Flavobacteriales bacterium UBA7690
CTGCAGGCCGTGCTTCAGCAGCTTGTCGAAGTCCTCTTCCTTGTGGACGAAAGCCGCACCCGCACCACCCAGTGTGTAGCTGGCGCGGATCACTAACGGGAAGCCGAACTCCTGCGCCACCTTCTTGCCTTCGAGGAAGCTGGTGACGGTCTTGCTCGGCGCCATGGGCACACCGATCTTCTCCATCAGCAGGCGGAACTTCTCGCGGTCCTCGGTGATGTCGATGGCGGCGGTGTCCACGCCGATCATGCGCACATTG
>DLGQ01000061.1:369-70420 GCA_002482775.1 Flavobacteriales bacterium UBA7690
CGGATCGGTCATGATGGTGGCCGGGTTGCTGTTGATCAGCGTGACCTCGATGCCTTCGTTGCGCAGGGAGCGGGAAGCTTGGGAGCCGGAGTAATCGAACTCGCAGGCTTGACCGATTACGATGGGGCCGCTGCCGATGAGCAGGACCGACTTGATGGAAGAGTCTTTGGGCATGTCCGGTGGGTAACCGGGGCGCGAAGGTACCGGGCTCCGGCCGTTGTGCTATGGAATGTGGATAAGGGAGGGTGATCGTGGAGAAGAAATGCCATGTGCGCATGTGTCCATGTGGACATGTGCACATGGAATGCCTGTGCCTGCAAGGTTGGTTTCAAGCTGCGAGGTAGGCAACTCTAGAAGAACATTGCTTCGAAAGCCGACAGTTCCAAAGCGCACTGCGCTGCTATCAAAGCGCCCCCTGTGCACATTCGCACACGCCCGCATGACCACATGAACATCCTCATCTTCGCGCCCTGTGACGAACGTCCACTATTTCACCCACGGCGTTACGTTGGCCTACCGCACCTACGGGAGCGGGCCGCTGGTCATCCTCGCCTTCCACGGTTTCGGGCGAACGGGTGCTGACTTCGCGGTGCTGGAAAAAGAACTCGGCGATCACTGCACCCTCTACGCCTTCGACCTGCATTTCCACGGAAAGAGCCCGGGGTATCCGGAGCGGGCGGAAACACCGTTCACACCGCAGGAACTGGCCACGTATTTCACGGCCTTCGCCGATCAATTGGGTGTGGAGCAAGTGGCGCTCCTGGGCTACAGCTTGGGCGGAAGGATCGCGCTGAGCTTGCTCGGAACGATGCCGCAACGGCTGGTGCGTGTGTTCCTAGCCGCGCCGGATGGTTTGATCACACGGCCGTGGTACCGTGGACTGGCTACTTCACGCATCGGCCGCGGCCTGTACAAACGGTTCGTGGAGCGGCCGGTGTACGTACATGCCGTGATCCATGGGCTACGTGCGGTGCGCTTGATGAGCGAGAAGATGCACCGCTTCCTCATCGGCCAGACCGACAGCAAGGCCAAGCGGATCCTGGTGCGCGATGTATGGCTGAGCTACCGCCTGATCGAACCCGACCTGAAACATGTGGCCGAACAAGCCGCAACGCACCACATCCCCATCCATCTCTTCTTCGGCGAGCGCGACAGCGTGATCAAACCTGAATTCGGCGCCCACCTGCGGCAACACGCCCCGGAACTGGTCACCGAGCAGCAACTGCCCTTCGGCCATGTGCTCTTGACCCCGGAGCTTGGCGATGCCATAAGCACCCTGCTTCCCGGAGTTTAGACCGAACCTCTCCTTCAGGCATTTCTATCGCATTCCATCTGCGGCATCTGCGAAACCCACCTTCGGCGGGCAGGTCCGCGGCCGGCTTTTCTCTTCAATTCCCCTAACGAAAAAGGGCCACCCAACGGGCAGCCCTCTTCTGAGTTCACTAAAAAGATCAGCCTTTGTGCGAGGCTTCGTCGCTGGTCGTCAGTTTATGACGGCCTGCTGCGCGACGGCTAGCGATAACGGCACGGCCGGCCACGCTGCTCATCCGCTTGCGGAAACCATGCTTGTTGGTACGCTTGCGTTTGCTGGGCTGGTAGGTACGTTTCATCGCCGTTGGTCTTTCTTAAGGGACGGCAAATGTAGGGCTTTTCCACTTTCTGACAAATGCCTGCTGAAACTTCCTTCAACGGGCCGCAAACCGCAGGCGATCAAGGCCATAGGCGGCCACTTTCCCGCCTTCCAGCTCCACGATCAGGCGCCCGTGGCGGTCAACATCCATTGGTCTGGCCTGTGTGGAAGCCCCGTCCAACACCACTTCCGCCCAGCGCCCACGTGCCCAAAGTCGCTCGCAATAGTGGCTATCCAGCCCGGCCGGATCCTCCTGCCAACAGCCCCACCAGTGGTTCAAGGCCGCACAAACACCGGTCAGCAGCTCGCCAAGGTCCATCAAGCGGCCGGTTTCGTTGAACAAGCTCGTGGCTACCAGCTCCTCCGGGAATTCGCTGCTGTTCGCGTTGATCCCCACGCCCACCACGCTGCTGGTGACCAGATCGCCTACCACATCGTTCTTGATGAGGATGCCCGCCAGCTTCCGCCGATCCACCAAGATGTCGTTCGGCCACTTGATCCGCACGTCGCTCCCGGTGATGCGCTCCGCCACATCGCGCACGGCCAATGAGACCACCTTGCTCAGTATGAACTGATCCTCGGCGCGCAGAACGGGCGGTTTCAACACCACGCTCATCATCAGGTCCGCCCCCGCTTTCGAGATCCAACTCCGGCCACGCTGGCCCAGACCGCTTGTCTGCTCACGGGCCAATATGACAGCCCCGTGCTGCACCTTCGACAGGCTGAGCAGTTCGGCCGCTGTTTTGTTGGTGCTCTCCAGCGTATCGAACGTGATGATAGGATGTCCGATGGTCATGCTCTTCCGCCTGAATACCAGCCCGCTTGTGGCGGAGGTAACTTTGTACCTTTGAACGGACCAAGATAACCGGATGAAGAAAGCTCCCGCAATGTTGCGGGAGGGCGCCACCGCCCTCCTCGTTGATTCCATCGTGAAGGGCATCCAGGAAGTGAAGGGTAAGGATATCGTACACCTCGACCTTCGAGATGTGCCGAATACGGTGAGCGATCATTTCATCGTGTGCCACGGCGATTCCACCACGCAGGTGGATGCCATCCACCGATCGGTGGAACGGTTCGCGCTGGAGCTGGCCAATGACAAACCCTGGCACACCGAAGGAACAACCAACTCCGAATGGGTGTTGTTGGACTTCGTGGATGTGGTGGTCCACATCTTCCACCGGGACAAACGTGGCTACTACGCCTTGGAAGACCTTTGGGGAGACGCCGCTAGTAGGCGATATGAGAACGTGGCGTGAACGATAGGAGAACGCAGAACAACGTGGAGAACAACGAAAAGCGAAAGGATAGTTCAGAGAAGGGGCCGAAACGGTCCTTCAACTTCTACTGGATATACGGCATCATCATCCTGGTGATCCTGTCCATCAACCTCTTCCAATACGGCGGGGGTGTGGTGAAGATAGACCCCACCGAATACCAAGAAATGCTCAATGCCGGCGATGTGCAACGCATCGTGGTGGTGAACGACCAGGTGGTGCAGGTCTTCATCAAGAAAGACCGGCTGGACAAGGAGCCGCACAAAGAGAAGATCAAGGATTCGCCCATCTCCGGATCGAACACAGGCCCGCACTACGCCTTCAACATGGGCAGCAGCAACGTGCTGAAGGACCGCATCGTGGAAGAAGCGGAGAAGAACCACGTGCCTTTTGAATACGAGACCCACGACAACTGGGGCCGCGAGATCATCAACTGGGTGCTCTTCTTCGGTGTGATGATCGCTATCTGGATGTTCGTGATGCGCCGCATTGGTGGTGGTGGCGGACCCGGCGGGCAGATCTTCAACATCGGCAAGAGCCGTGCGCAAGTTTTCGAAGGCGGGAAAAGCACCAACATCACCTTCAACGATGTGGCAGGGCTCGCCGAAGCGAAAGAGGAACTGCAGGAGATCGTGGATTTCCTGAAGACACCCAAGAAGTACACCGACCTCGGCGCCAAGATCCCGAAAGGTGCGCTGCTCGTAGGTCCTCCGGGTACGGGTAAAACCCTGCTCGCCAAAGCCATCGCGGGCGAAGCGAACGTGCCGTTCTTCAGCCTGAGCGGATCGGACTTCGTGGAAATGTTCGTGGGCGTGGGTGCCAGCCGCGTGCGCGACCTGTTCAAACAAGCCAAGGAGAAAGCACCGAGCATCATCTTCATCGATGAGATCGATGCCATCGGCCGTGCGCGTGGACGGAGTGCCAGCATGGGTGCCAACGACGAGCGGGAGAACACCTTGAACCAGTTGCTCACCGAGATGGACGGCTTCGGCACCAACAGCGGCGTGATCCTGATCGGGGCCACAAACCGCGCCGATGTACTGGACCGCGCCCTGATGCGACCCGGACGTTTCGACCGGCAGATCTTCGTGGACATGCCTGATCTGAACGAGCGGGCAGAGATCCTCAAAGTACACCTGAAGCCGTTGAAGCTGGATATCACGGTGGACGTGGAATTCCTCGCCCGTCAAACACCCGGATTCAGCGGAGCGGACCTGGCCAATATCTGCAACGAAGCCGCCCTGATCGCGGCGCGTAAGAAGAAGACCAGCGTGGACAAACAGGATTTCCTGGATGCCGTGGACCGCGTGATCGGTGGCTTGGAGAAGAAGAACAAGATCATCACCACGGACGAGAAGAAAGCGATCGCTTACCACGAGGCCGGCCACGCCACCGTGAGCTGGTTGGTGGAACACGCCAGCCCGCTGATCAAGGTGACCATCGTGCCACGTGGCCGTTCACTGGGTGCCGCATGGTACCTGCCCGAAGAACGCCACCTGACCACCGCCGAACAGATGCTGGATGAGATGTGCGCCGCCCTCGGTGGACGCGCTGCGGAAGATGTGATGTACGGCAAGGTGAGCACCGGCGCCCTGAGCGATCTGGAGAAGGTGACCAAGCAGGCGTACGCCATGATCACGATGTACGGCCTCAACGACCGCATCGGCAACATCAGCTACTACGACAGCTCCGGACAGAGCGAATACACCTTCGGCAAACCCTACAGCGAACGCCAGGCACAGACGATCGATGAGGAGGTGAGCAAGATGGTGGAGAACCAGTACACCCGCGCCAAACGTATCCTCAACGAGAACAAGGACAAGCTCACCGCCCTGGCCACGAAACTGCTGGAGAAGGAAGTGATCTTCAAGGAAGACCTGGAGAAGATCTTCGGCGATCGTCCGTTCCAAAAGCCCGAAGCCCCTACGGCCAACGGCCATACCAACGGCAGCACAACTACCGGGACCTCTCCCCTGGAGACCCCGGCGGACAAGACCGAGCAAGCCTAGTCCCACCCCCTTTCGCCCATGGCGAACTGGACGCTGATCCACACCGCACGCGACCGGCACGAAGCCGAGATGCTGCGCGGCCGGTTGGAAGCGAACGACATCAATGCCGTGATCATGGATCAGCGTTCATCCGTCTATCCCTCCATGGGTGCCATCCAAGTGTTGGTGGATCGCGATGATGTGATGCGCGCTTTGCACCTGATGGCACAGAACGCCGAAGCATGAAGGAGCTCGGCGTTCGCGCAGTGACCGGTGCCGTATACGTGGCGCTGACCTTGGGCGCTGCCTTCGCTGGGAAGTTCACCACCTTCCTGCTCTTCCTGCCCGTATGCGTGATCGCCGCGCGCGAAATGCATTTGCTCTACTGGGGTGAAGATGAAGCCCATCCCGTGAGCTGGAGCATGATGTTGGCGGGTACCGTACACGTTGCATTCGCCATGTGCGCATTGGATCCGGACTGGCACACCGGCTATGCCATAGCCATCGCCTTCGTACTTACGCTGATCACCATCACGTGGCATTTGGTACACGGTGTTCGCCAGCCAGCACACGCTCTGGGTGGCGTGCTGGTACTGGTCCTGCTCATCGCATTGCCCTTCGGCCTCTTGGCCCACCTGTTCGCATACAGCCCGTGGATGTTCATCGGCTTCATGATCCTGCTTTGGACCAACGACACAGGTGCCTACCTCGTGGGCCGCAGCATCGGGCGCACCAAACTGCTACCTGCTGTTTCCCCGAAAAAGACCGTTGAAGGCCTATTCGGTGGAATAGCGCCCACCTTAGGGGTGGCGTGGTTGATAGCCCAGTTCCAGGATTTCCTCACCACACCGGAATGGCTGTCCGTAGCTGCCATCATCGCCATCACCTCCACCTTGGGCGATCTACTGGAATCAGCGTTCAAGCGTGCCCGTGGCGTGAAGGATTCCGGCACCATCCTGCCCGGACACGGTGGCATCCTGGACCGCTTCGACGGCTTCTTCTTAGCAATACCGAGCGTACTGCTGTACCTGCACATGGTCCGGTAGGGCCAAGAACGGGCTGCTATATTTGGCACCCATGAGCATTCATCGCGAGGGTATGGCCACCATCGGCCTGGTCGGTTCGGTGTTACTGTTCACCGCACTGTTCCTACCCTCCCGTTCGCCCGAGTGGGTATCCCTTCCCATCCTCGGCCTGTTGATCATCGTGATGCTCATCGTGCTTTGGTTCTTCCGCGTACCCTCCCGTTCGTTGCCCAACGAGGACACCGCGATCTTCGCCCCGTGCGATGGCAAAGTGGTGGTAATCGAAGAGGTCTTCGAACCCGAATACTTCAAGGACAAGCGCAAGCAGGTCTCCATTTTCATGAGCCCGCTGAACGTCCACATCAACTACCATCCCATCGGCGGCACTACCACCTACTACAAATACCACCCGGGGAAATACCTGGTGGCGTGGCACCCGAAAAGCAGTACGGAGAACGAGCGCAGCACGGTGGTGAACAAGCATCCGCAGCATGGCGAAGTGCTCTTCCGCCAGATCGCAGGAGCCTTGGCGCGCCGCATCTGCACCTACGCCAGCGAAGGCAAGCCAGCCGTGCAAGGTGCCGAGTTCGGCTTCATCAAATTCGGTTCGCGTGTGGATCTTTTCCTTCCACTGGATGCCAAGGTCGAAGTAGCGCTCGATCAAGTGGTGACCGGCTCTTCCTCCGTGATCGCACGTTTCAAGCATTGATCGATGAACAACACCATCAAGTCCGTACTGCTCGGCATCATCGCTGTATTGGCCATCGCACTGGTCGTTGGCCATTTCCTGAAAGGCCAAGGTTCCTCGAAGCGCAATGGTGGTGCCGCCCAACAGGTGGTCGTGACCGGACCTTTGGAGAATAAGAACATCCGGTTCGATGGCTACTACAGCAACCAGATGGGCAACCTTCTCTACTTGATCAGGTTCTTCCCCGAAGGTCGCGTCGTTTCGGTCAATGGCACATCAGAAGTGGCGAAGGACCTGCCGAAATACCTGGTGCGTGAAACGAAAGGCAACCCGGCGCTCGGTCTGCACAACGTGCCGGTTTCCGTGGTGGGCGACAGCTTGGTCTTCATCACCCATCCCGAGAAAGGGGAGATCGAATACCGCGGTGTTGTCGCGAGCAGTTCCATGGTGCGCTTCATCCGGCACAGCCACATCACCGGCACGCGCCAGTTGATGGAGTATGTGTTCTATCCCGATGGGACCTTCCCCTCACAACAGGATAGCACGCAGGTCGTCCAGCCGGCGTAGCACGTAGGTGGCTTGTTCGTCCGCCGTTCCATGCGGCGCGAAGTGGGCGTGATCCCAACCTGCGGCACGTGCGCCTTCCATATCGGCGGGTACACTATCACCGATCATCAGGCTTTCTTCCGAAGTGGCCTTGGTGCGTTTCAGCGCAGCGGCGAAGATCCGCGGGTCGGGCTTGCGTGCCCCGGCCATCTCGCTGGACAGTACCAGGTCGAAATGATCCTCCAACCCACTGCTGGCGATCTTCTCGCGCTGCACCTCGTGGAAACCGTTGGTGATGATGTGGATCCTATACTTCCCGCGCAGATCACCAAGCAATTCGCGCGCACCGGGCATCAACGCGGTCCGTTTAGGTGTGAGCGCGAGATAATCCCGGCCCATACGCACAGCCAGCGCTTCATCTTTCACGCCGAAACGCAGCAAAGTGTTCCGGAAACGCAGCACGCGCAACACGTTCCGATCCAGTTGACCGCTCTCGTAACGCTGCCAAAGCCCATGGTTCACCTCTTCGTACGCGTCGATGAACTCCTCCACATCTTCGACCCCCTGATCGGTCAACTTCTCCGCTTCGTGCAGTTCCCGCAGCGTGTGGCGCGAGTTGGTCTCGAAGTCCCACAGCGTATGATCCAGATCGAAGAAGAGGTGCGCGTACCGTTTCATCGGATGAAGCTCCACGCCACACTGAGGATCACGGACCAAACGAGTACCGAGCCCAGCAAGGCCGGCAAGGTGCGCCTATCGTGGCGGAAGTATTTCGCTGCAAGTAGCGCCGTGATGGGGATGGAAAGCGTGGGTGGTGCGAACGCCGCCAGACCGATGATACCATAGCGATGTTTGATGCGCACGATCATCCGGTTCGTACGGGTGAAGACGGGCTTGGGCATGAGACCTTGAATCATCCGCGCCTTCGATCGACGGACATACCGTTGGCGGAACCATTCGAGCAATCCTTTCCCCGAGAAGTAGAACAGCAACATGCCCGCACACGATCCGACGGCCATGTAGACGAGCGTTTCCACGAAGCCGTGCCCCATGCCGTAGGAGACCAGCCCTGCGAACAGGAACTTCACCATGGCCGTGACCACGACAGTAAGTGCACTCAAGAATTCTTGCATGGCCTACATCTTGGCCCCGTAGGCCAGATCGCCGGCATCACCTAGTCCCGGCACGATGTACGCTTGCGCGGTCATCTCATCGTCAACCGCACCGATCCAGAAGCGTGTGCCCGCAGGCAGGTGCAGTTTCGCGTACTCCAATCCCTCCGCACTGGCGATCACCGCCGCCACGTGCAATGCCTTGGGCTTGCCCAAACGCAGCAGCGCTTTGTACACCAACACCATGCTGCGGCCCGTGGCCAGCATGGGGTCGCACAGGATCACCACACGGCCTTCCAGCGAAGGACTACTGAGGTATTCCACTTCGATATCGAACGCGTCCTCACCCTTGCGGTGTTTCCGGTACGCACTTACGAAAGCGCTGTCGGCACGGTCGAAATAGTTGAGCATGCCCTGGTGCAGTGGCAGGCCGGCACGCAGGATGTTCGCGAGCACCGGTTGTTCGGCCATCAGTTCCGTGTGCGCCACGCCTAGCGGTGTGGTCACCTCAACCGGTACATAGTCCAGCGTGCGGCTCAATTCCAAGGCCATCACCTCGCCGATACGTTCCAAATTGCGGCGGAACCGCAAGGGATCCTTCTGCACGTTCACATCGCGCAGCTCTGCCACGAAGTGGTTCACCACGCTCCGCTGTTTCACCAGTTCCATCACCATGGCTTCGTCTATCGCTTGATCCACCGCAGTGGGGCCGGAAGTCGGTTCCTGACCAGGTGTAAATATACCGTGCTGCGTGCTCCGAAGCCCGCATTGAAACGCGCCACCGAGGCCGTGTTGGATCCCGCGAAGTCCAACAACACCCCAGAACCCGCGTGGTCGCTGATGTACCTATCCACCAAGTGGAACATGGCCTGCCGATCGGATCCCGCCTTGTCATTGGCCGATTTCAACAGGATGGAACGCCCTTCCCATTCCATGATGCAGAGCGCAGCGATCAGCGTTCCGTTCTCCCTTACGCCGGAAAGGGCACATTGGCCGCGTTCCAATGCACCGGAGATCATGCGTTCCAATAAAAGCATGCCGCCATCGGGGATATTGCCGAAGCGCTTGCCCGTGGTGCGTTCGAACAATGCCACGAATTCTGCGGAGGTGATGTCCGAGATGATCACCGGAGGATCACCACCGCTCTTGCGTAGGTTGCGGCGGTGCCCTTGGGAATACCCGGCGTGCAAGGTGGTGGCATCAGCGTTGAGCAGTAGGTCCTGGTTGGTGCTGGAAGAAAGCTTATCGTCCCGCTCGGCGCGCACATGCATGGCAGCGTTGAGGTGGATATCCCAGTAGCGGAACCGCTCTGGAACGGTACTGAGGAAAGCATCGTCAAGACCGGTATTGCGCAGTGGACTGAACACGCCCTGCTGCTGCACCGCGAACGGCTGGTACAGATAATCGATGCCGAATTTCCGTCGCCAGATCAAGGGCATGATGGAGCCATCTTCACCGATCAACGCCTCCCACTGCGGACAACACAGATCCAGCACCCAGCTCTGCGCATACCATAGACGATCCGAGCACTGCAACAAGAGCTTGTCCCATTGCCCCTTGTCGATATCGGTATGGCGCAAATGCCTGATCATGGTCGTGCGTGCTGCATCACCTGTTCGAACACATCGGGCCATGGGGCGAATTCGCGATGTCCGCTCAAATACCGATCGTGCCATACACTGATGAACTGACCGCTAACGGCACGGACCTTGTCGCTCATCGCGTTCATCGTCTTCACCACGGCGTGCGGATCCATGCGTTGCTGTTCGATCAAGGCGCTATCCATCACAGCGAAGGGGTGGAGCATCAATTTCGTCTCCTGCTCGCGTTCAAGATCGTACCATGGGAATGGACGGCAAGTACCAACGCGGAATCCAGCGCGGTCCGTGAACCCCAGGGTGTGGTCTTCGACGTATCCGGCATCGACCAAATAGCGTAGTGTGCCCGGGAGTTGCCAACGCAGGAAATGCTGCCGAGAGAGCCGCACATCCTTGTTGATGGTCTGCTGCAAGATGGCACGCTCCTCTTCTTGCAAGGTTCCTTTGACAGAAGATCCGTACGAGGGATGGATACCGACATCGAACGCCTCTGCACATCGCCGGATGTGCGCCTGAGTGGCTGGATGGCTTGGATCCGCCGCATGATCGAACTCACCCTCGCCGCGTAGGAGGTAGAAGAGGATCGCGCGCCGGAACGTTCCCCGCTGTGCTGCCACGACCTCGATGGCCCTTTCGAACGGATCAGGGATGTTCCCAGAACGCACGCGCCAACGCTCCGGAACAGCCGACCACTCGCCGTGCAGTAGATCCTTCACGGATGCACCTACCGCACGGGAAAAAGGGCGTCCGGCATAGCGGAGGATGTTGTCCATATCCACCGTAACACAATTGGAATACCGCAGTGCGCAATGGAGTTCGCCGGGCCATTCGTTCTCCAACGCGATCCCGAGCTTGATCACCTGCTCATCGATCCATGGACGATCGGCCAAGCCATTCCGTACAGTGAACAACGCAGCGGAAGGCACTCGGCCGTGGGCATCGCGCACTGTGCAACGGATCTCATCAGTGAGGCTGAGCAGGTAGAAGACCCCCGCGAACAGATCCGCTTCACCGTTCACCAAGAACATCCTGCGCGTATCACCGTCAACGATCACTTCTGGATCCTGCTCGGGCAGCTCGTCGATCATCCCGCTGAACGGTATGTTGAACGCTCCTTCGAAACGCTCCTTGCCATAGCTCAATCGCGGACCGTTCGCGCTGCGGAACTCTGCAGCACCATGGGCATAGTGGACAGCAAGGCCCAACATGCGTTCCAGCACATGACGGACCACGAAAAGGGTTCGTGCGGAAGGCTGTTCAAGATGGACCACCAGCATGGCTCAACGGATACCCTGTGGGCGGCCCATGACGGTGAATAGCGCCGCTCGTGCCACATCCTTCAACCACCACGAACACCGGAAAAGATGCACGCTTCCAGCGCTGTCCTTCCGCAAGTCCTCCGCGATCACCGGATAGGCTGCAACAAGGTCGATCACCCTCCACTGTATACCCTCCACCGCCCCTCTCCGGAGGGCTCCCGAGCGTTCCAAAAGCCCTTCCATGGAACTGAGGTTCATCCGATGGCCAGCCTTCTTGGCTTGGATATCGAATGAACGTTGCATGGTGCTTCCATCCAGATCGGTGTATTGGAACGACATGGTACGCTTGAACCGATAAGGTACTCGTTCGCGCTCTTCCACGAAATGTGAGAAGGTCAATGCACGGTTGACCTCAAGATCCAAGGTGACGAGCAAACCGCCATGTTCATGGGCGTACGAAAAGGGTGATCCCGGACCGAAGCTGCCTCGTTCTTGCACCGTCATGAGGTGCTCGCGCCCTTGACCAGCAACGGCGAAGGAATGCAATGGATGCCCGGTGCGCCCGAACGCCGGATGCTCCAGCGCCGCCTTGCCTAATGAGCCGCTGATTGTGTGCGAGCCCCGTCGGTCGAACGACGCACCATCCACAAGGTCGAATGTATAGGTCGGTATCAGCAAGGTTCCCGTAGGACCAAGATGAAGCCGGAACGCATCGATCAATGCATGTGGGTGGAACCTTTCCTTGGAACGAATGGACCGCCATGCGATCCGGGTGACATCGGCCATGAACATGACCGTAGCTCCCGTTGGGATACCCATGGCTGATGGCCAAGCCGCAAGTCCGGACATCAGCTGCGCATGAGTTGATGGATGCGCACCTCGAATCCTTGGCTTCTCCAAAATTCCAAGGCAGCGCCATTGCCGGCCACCACGCTCAATTCCACCCGCGACACGTGCCGCGAGGCGAACCAATCATTCAAAGGAAGGAGCATCGCCCGCGCGATACCACTTCTGCGGTGGGCGGGAAGTACATAGACGTGGGTGATGGTCCCCATCGGACCACCGGCGAGGTGTGTATCCGGCAACCACAAAGCGCCATGGGCGAATCCAACGATAACGCCATCCACCTCGGCCAGAACAAGACGGCCGAAGCGTTCCAAACCGGCGCCAATGCGCTTCAGCCAACGCTCTCCTCCTTCAGCAGCCAACACCGCCGGCGAACCGGCTAGAGCCTCCTCTGCATACAAGGCCTCGAACAATGCGACAACGGAAATGGCACGCGGATCCTCATTGCTGACGATCAGATGGATCCGGTGCTCCATGGTTCAACGGAACAGTCGAAGAAGCGAGGACACGGTGGTGGCGTTCTCCTGCACGAGTGCTGCCTCCAGATCCACCTGCTTCCCGGTAACATCCTCCAAAGCGGCTACCAGATCAATGAATCCAAGGGAGTCCAACAAACCAGTACGAACAAGATCAAGCTCGTCGTCCACCTCGGAAGCCTTCATCCCTAAACGGGAAAGGCGGGTGGTCAGCTGAGCATGGATCTCTGCCTTCAGTTCATCCTGCGTCATGTTGCGCCATTTGAATGAGTTTGACACGGTCCCATTTGCCATTGGTGTTCCGCGGAATTTCAGGTAACGAGATGATGCGCTCGGGGAGATACACGACAGGTAGCTTCGTGCGCAATTGGTCCATCAGCCAACGCACATCCGCGGCTACATCGATGAAGGTGACCAGCTGGGTCGCTCCGTTCATGAGCACAGGAACAGAAACAGCGTTCCCGCCATCCAACAAGGGCTGCATCGCTTCGTCCACCTCTCCCGGCTCGATGCGCTGGCCGAACCGTTTCACCTGGTGATCGATGCGACCTACGAAATGCAGGATACCATCAGCGTCCTCGCGCACATGATCACCAGTGCGATACCACAACCCTTCTTGCCCCGGTAACTCAACGAACGCCTTTTGCGTGGCTTCCGGTGCGTTGATGTATCCCTTGGTGACCTGTGGACCGCTCAATAGTAGTTCGCCTTCGCCCGGTGGGGCACCTTCGAAGGGGGCGACCAACGTTCTATCGGAACCGATGGACCTTCCGATCGGAACAACTCCTTGCACGGTCGCCATATCCGGTAGGATCTCGAAACTCGTGATCGCGATGGTGGCTTCCGTTGGGCCGTAGAGGTTGATGATACGCGATGCAGGTGCAGCGATCCTCCAGTCCTGGGCCAACTGCCAGGGCAAGGCTTCGCCACAGAAGAAACTATAACGTATTGATGGTAAAGCGCCGACCGTGAGGGCCCGGGCGCGGCGCATAACCCCTGCCAACGAAGGGGCACTGAACCACACCGTGATCCCCATGGAACGGGCCCATGCCGCGGCCCTCAGCCAACCGCTCTCCGGACGAACGCACAAGGTGGCCCCGCTCGCCCAGCACACGAAGAGGTCATGGAAACTAAGGTCGAACGGCAAGGCGAAATGTTGAGAGAACCGATCCGATGCCGAGAATTGGTACCGCGCGAGAAGATGGCCCAGGTAAGCGGAGAGGTTGGCACGAGAAACACCTACCCCTTTAGGCCCACCAGTACTTCCAGAAGTGAAGAGCACGTAAGCTTCTTGATCATTGCTCACCGGGACAGGCAGAGCTCCAGACATGCCATTGCTCTCACTCTTCGGGGCGATCCATTCCACATGGGGCCTTTCGACACGCAAGGCCGCTTCCGAACCGCTGGGAGAAATGAGCCCGAGCCGTGCACCGCACCGATCCAGCATGCTGGTCCAGCGATCCAACGGACCTTCGGGCAATAACGGAACACAACTGGCGCCGGCCTTCATGATACCGAGCACGGCCTCGAAGACCCAACTGGTCGTCCTGTCCGCGATGAGGACCACGCGCTGCCCTACCGCTCCCGCGCGAACGAGTTCCGCCGCGATGGCATCGGAGCGGCGATCGAGATCTGCGTAGCTCAGTTGTTCTTCTCCTACGACCAGCGCGATATTCTCAGGCCAGCGGTCAACAGCTTGTCGGAAGAGTGCGATCGGATCGGTCGAGGACATCAATAGGCGCTCAGGGAGCAATACGCTTCTGGCAAAGTAACGCATCAACGAAATACTTCGTGCCCCAATTGGGAAAGGCGAACTTCTCGTATCGTCCCCACAGCGGGAATGAACCCGGCATGGCACCCTTCACCATGGCGGGCCCTACCGAGGAGCGTGCTTGGATCGCCGCCAGCATGGAGAGCATCCGATCGCGTGCCTCCCGCATGAGCGTGTCGTGATCCAACCGTGACCAAACGATGGCCAATTGGGCGCAGCCGGTCATGATGGCGTGTTCGCTTCCGTTCCAATTTTCGTCATAACGCCCATTCAACCTGCCATGTGCATGGAAGAGTTCGGCAAGCTTGCGTGCGGCTGGCAATGCGGCCTCCCGATAGCGGTCATCACCGGTGAGCGCACTGCATTCGATGAGACCGTCCAAGGTGTACGCTATGGTGTGTGTGATGGGCCGATCGTTGTGGCGGATGGTGTTGTCGGCATTCATGAACCAGCCTGTCTCCTTGCGCTGAGCAAGCACCCAACCCAGGTTACGCAGCGCTGCTTGCTTCAATGCTTGATCACCGATCGCGATCGCTAACTGCATCAAGGGTGCATCCACGTACGTGTCGTACACACGTGCCACGCCCAAGAAGTTGGACCTCCGCCAAGCACCGTCGGCATCCTGCACCGAGACTATCCATCGGCCTGCACGCGCGGCACTTTCCAAGTAACGCTGCTCGGAGGTGTGCGCATGCATGGCCAACATCCCACGGATCACCTGGGCGGTGTTGAACACGATGCTCGGCCGCTCTTCGCCCACACGCCCACCTTGCCAACCCCCATCAGGCCGTTGGATGGACAGCAGCCAATCCGTAGCGCGCGTGGCGGCTTGTGCGGGTTCTTCCCAGTTCAAATGAACCGCTGCTGCTAACAAAGAGGGGATCGCATATCCCGTGGTCTCCGGATACGAGGCACCCCAACCCTGGATCAGGTGATAACTGCCTAGACCGGCGTCCGTCCCTTGCTGTTGGGCGCGTAACAGGTACCCCACCGCGCTGCGAAGTGCTTGATCACCATCGTACACAACAGCGGTGGATGGCTTGCCGAGGTGGGCTCGCATCAACGCGCGCAAGCGTGCATCCACCAAGCCGGTGGCGAAGGACCTCCCGTAATCGATCGCTGAACGGATCACGTGGTACGCAGGAGTTGATCACAGATATGCTCTGCTGCACGGCCATCGCCGAAGAGTGCCGGATACGAGGTGGTGGTGGCATTCAATGCGCGTGATGCTTCACGGAGGATGCGCTCCTGATCCACATCCACCAGCACCGAATGACCGTGATCCACGAGTTCTGTCCATTCGGTCTCTGCGCGCAGGATCAACGTGGGGCGGCCCAGGAAGTAGGCTTCCTTCTGCACTCCACCACTGTCCGTGATCACCAGTTGGGCCTGCGACATCAAGGAAAGCATATCCAAATACCCCACCGGCGGAAGTAGTTCCAAGTGCTGGCCCGATGACAAGGCTTCCTGTAGCGCAGGGTCCAAAAGTTCATCCATCCTTTTTCGTGTACGCGGATGCAGTGGAAGGATGATCGGCAAAGACGTGCTGATGTTCACTTCGATCAACGCCTCGATGATCGCGTTCAACCGCGCCGGGTCATCCGTGTTGTGCTCGCGGTGTACCGTAGCAAGGATGTACGGAGTGCCTTCCATACCCAACTCGCGCAGCACCGTTGAACGCTCTTTCGCTAGAGAAGTGAAGTGAAGTGTGTTGTCGTACATCACATCACCACAGTTCAACACATGGGGTGCATCAAGTGATGCTCTTCCCGTGTTGTTACTGGCGTAACCTTCGCGTTCGAGGTTCTTCAAAGCCGTATCCGTAGGACAGAACAGCCAGGTGGCACACTGGTCGGCCATGATGCGGTTAACCTCCTCCGGCATGCGCTTGTTGAAGGAACGAAGCCCGGCTTCCACATGGGCCAGTGGCATGTTGCACCGCATCGCTGCCAAGGCTCCAGCGAGCGTACTGTTCGTGTCGCCGTAAACCAGCAGCATATCGTGCCTGCGCTCCAACAGGACCGATTCTATTCCTTCCAGCATGTGCGCGAGCGTAGCTGCGGGATGGTCCCCTGCCGCATTCAAATTCACCTCCGCTGCGGGCAGGCCCAGCTCGGAGAAGAACACATCGCTCATGTCCGCATCGTAGTGCTGGCCGGTGTGAAGTATGGTCTCGGTGATCCTTCCTGCGAAGGAGCCGCGTATGGCGCGATCCAACGCAGCTGCCTTGATGAATTGCGGACGTGCGCCAACCACCGTGAGGATCCGGAGCGGTGTGGCCATGCTCAGTTCAACTGGCCATTATCGGCGAAGCTGTAGTAGCCGCCAGTGGTGATGATCAAATGGTCCTGCACGGCGATGTCGAGGAAGCGGCCGCCCTCCACCAGTTTCCGGGTGAGGGAAATATCCTCTGCGCTGGGTCGCAACTGCCCGCTCGGGTGGTTGTGGCACAGGATCACCGAACTGGCGCGGCGGTCCAATGCTTCGCGGAAGATCAATTTGGGATCGGCCACGGTGCCATGCATACCACCTTGGCTCACTTTGATGCGCTCCAACAACCGATTGCCGCGGTCCAAGAGTAGCAGCCAGAATTCTTCGTGCGCCAGATCGGCCACCACGGGTTGAAGGAGCTCAAAGGCAGCACGGCTGGTCGCGATCAACGGTCGTTCCGCCACACTGAGGTCGCGGCGGCGCTGCCCGAGTTCCAAAGCAGCCACGATGCTCATGGCCTTGGCCTCGCCGACGCCATTCACCTTCATCAGATCCGTGGTGCCCAGGGCGGCCAGTTTGTGAAGGTCGTTACCGGCCTTGTTCAGGATGATGCGGGCCAGATCGAGGGCACTTTCCGTAGGCGTTCCGCTGCGGATGAGGATTGCCACCAGTTCCACATCGGTCATGGCCTTGGGCCCGCGCGCCAACATGCGCTCCCGAGGGCGATCCTCTTTGGACCACTCCGGTATGCTGAGTTTGCCTTTGACGGTGGGTTCCATGCGATCCAAAAAGGAACAGGTCCCCATTGCGGAGGACCTGCCCAAGATAACGAACCGGTGTCGTGCTTATTTCAGCGCGTTCACGTGGCGCTTGACTGAAGACTTCAGGTTGGCCGCCTTGTTCTTGTGGATCAAGTTCTTCTTGGCCATTTTATCGAGCATGGAGGTCACCTCGGGAAGGAGAAGCTCCGCTTCCTTCTTATCCGCAGTACCACGCAGTTTGCGCACCGCATTGCGGGTGGTCTTGCTTTGGTAACGGTTGCGTTCGTTGCGGGTCTCGGTCTGACGGACGCGCTTGAGGGCTGACTTGTGATTGGCCATAACGTTCTTTGCCTTTTCCGAAAAGGGAGCGCAAATATAGCAGGATCTTCTTTCAACTACTGCCAGTGGACAAGAAAAAGCCCCCGACAAGCGGGGGCTGTTCAATTCTTGATGGTTGCTCAGTAGGCGTTCTCTTCCTTGCCAAGCATGTTGGTCACGGTTTTCACCACGATCTTGAGATCAAGCAGGAAAGACCAGTTCTCCAGGTACCACACGTCCAATTCCACACGCTTCTCCATCATTTCCGGGGTGCGGGTCTCTCCTCGGAAGCCGTTCACCTGGGCCCAACCAGTGATGCCCGGCCGCACGAAGTGGCGCACCATGTACTTGTCGATGATGTCGCGGTACTGATCGTTGAGCCGGAGCGGATGCGGACGAGGCCCCACCACGCTCATGTGCCCCATGAACACGTTGAAGAACTGGGGCATTTCGTCCAGATTGCTCTTGCGCAGGAAGGCGCCCACCTTGGTCACCCGTGGGTCGTTCTTGGTGGCCTGTTTGCTATCGGCCTCCACGTTCATGCGCATGCTGCGGAACTTCCAGCAGACGAACTGCTTGTTGTCCTTGCCCAAGCGCATCTGCTTGAAGAACACCGGGCCTTTGCTGGAAAGCTTCACCATCAGGGCGAGCAAGGGGAAAAGCCAAGTGAAGACGAAGACGATGACCCCGAAGGAGAACACCACGTCGAACACGCGCTTCATTCCACGCGCCATGGAACTGTCCAATGGCTCTTTACGGATCTTGCTAACAGGTACGGCACCGTGGAATTCCAACTCGGAGGTCTTCACCACGGGGATGAAGCTTTCGGCGCTCGGGATCACCCGGAAACGGATGGTGTTCCGCTCGCAGAACTCCATCAGGTCGGTGATGTCCGCGCGGCGGGTGCCGGGAAGGGCGCAGTACAGGATATCGATACGGTTCTGGATGGCGAAGGCCTTGGCAGCTTCCACATCACCGATGCGGCGTTCGCCCAGGAGGCCATCGATAGCCTCATCGTTGAAGATGCCACGGAAACGATAGCCCCGCACGGTCTGGTCCTCGCAATACTGGAAGATCTCCTCGGCTGCCGGACCATCACCCACGATGACTAGGTCCTTGACCGTGGTCAATGGCTCTAAAGCGAACACTTTGTTGATACCCGTCTGCACGTTCTGGAGCGATGTGCGCCCTGAGCGGAGCAAGGTAGAGAGTTCCGCACTGAGCTCCGCCCCGACCGCATTGCGACCGGTGAACGGCTGACTTGGACCGATGATCTTTTCCATGTGGTGGAGCGCCCGAATTCCGTTCAACTGTCCTGCGAGTGCGTCAAATGTAGGTCGTTCATCGAAAGAATGTCAAGTTGGTCGAAATATTCCTTCGTTTCGTCGATCATTTGAGGTCGATGGCTCCAATAAAATCGTGCCGATCGTTCACCGCTTGCCAAGCAGCCGTTCGAGGGCCTCTGTACCGAATAGGACGAGGAACAAGCTATTGGTCACAACGTAGCGCTTCATCAGCCGCCTTGGTTCCAGCCAAAGGCGGTACACCCATTCCAACGAAAGATCGCGCATCCACTTGGGCGCGCGCTTGTCTATACCTGCATACAGTAAGAACGCGCCCCCGATCCCGAGCATCACCCCATGGACCTTGCCTTTCATGGCGGCCATCCACTGCTCTTGCTTGGGGCAGCCCAGCGAAACAAGGACGATATGGGCACCGGAGGCGTTTATCCGCTCGGCATCTGCAGCGAGGTCCATCTTGGCCAAGGGCATGAACGGGGGCGACCACCGGCCCGCAATGCGCAAACCCGGTAGTTCCTTGGCCGCACGGTCCACGATACGTTGCTGTACTTCTTCCGAAGAGCCGAACAAGTAGACCGAAAGCCCTTTCTCGGCCGCTTTGACCAGAAGAGCAGGCATGATGTCGTTCCCGGCCACGCGCTCCTGCTTCACCTTGTGGAAGAGCTGCATCGCCCGCAGTACAGGCATGCCGTCCGCCGTTGCGAAGTCGGCCTTGTTCACGACCTCAGCGAATCGGGGATCACGCGCTTCCACGGTCATGTGTGCGTTCACGCAGCAGACGTACGCTGAACGATGCGCCGCACCATAGGCCGCGATGGCATCGATGTGCGCGGCGAAGGTGCCCACGGAGATATCTGCCGTGAGCACGCGCAACTTGGGCAGTACCGGAAGTTGTCCGCTGGTTCCCATGCCTGTGGAGGACCGCTCTCTCGAAATGGTGGACTGTGGGCTTGTGGCTTTCAACGGCTTTCAGAAGAGGCCCAGCAGCTCGCGCTCCATGGACCTGTGAAAGGCGTTCAACGTGAATTCCTGCTCAAAGATGCGTCGTCCCTCCTGCCCCATCGTGCGGCGCAGTTCCGGGTCGGCGGCCAATACCATGATCTTGTCCGCCACGGCACGAGGCTGCTGTAAGGGCACCAAGAAACCGCTACGGCCATCGGCCACCACGGAAGGGATACCGCGCCAATGGGTGCTGATGACCGGTTTGCCGAATTGCATGGCCTCCACCAGCACCAGGCCGAACGTTTCTGCCTCGTAGAAGGACGGAAAGCAGAACAGGTCGCACGCCGCGAACCGGGCGAATTTCTCCGCGCCGCTTAGCACACCCAGGAATTCCACCCGATCGCCCAGGCCGTTCTGGACCACGGAACGCTCGCATTCTTGCTGGTATTCCGGGCTGCTCCATTTTCCCATGAGCTGGAGGCGTGCGTCCAACCCTTCGGCCCGCACGAGGCGAAAGGCTTCGAGCACATCCGAAACGCCCTTGCCGCGCACGAGCACACCGGTGAACAGGATAGTTAGTGTTCCCCCCGGAGCAGCGACCCGTTCGGGCACCTTTCCACGCATGTCCTCCACACCATTGGGGACCACCACGTTCCGGATGGCACCTAAGGCTTTGCCATCCTCGGGGTTCTGGGGGGCCGTGCGGATGGCGAGATCAGGCTTCCGGTAGGCCAATTGGAAGAGCGGACGCGACCAACCCGGCAGTTGACCCCCGAAGGCGGAAACGCCGCCCGCATGGAAGTGGAACGCTGTGCGCTTGAAGAGCCAACGTGTGCTCAGCAGCAGGATGATGTCGCGCATGACGGGCACTTTCGCCGGGCCGCTGGGTGGGTAGTAGAGAACCGGTGTGCGATACCGGAACCTGGCCCACCAGATGTGCAGGATGGTGGTGAACAGGATCCACAGCTTCCGCAGGGCGAATTTGCCTACGCTTCCGATGTCCTCGGAAAAGGCCATGCGTACATGGAACAGCTTCAACCGGTCTGACTCCAGCTCCAGCAGCCGGGCGATCATGATGGCTTGTCCGTGATGGGGCGGCGGGGTCTGGCCTACGACGAGGACCCGATGCGGCGCGGAAGGTGATGGCACCGCCCAAAAGTACCCGGCTTCAACGGGCGCAGCACAGCCTTACCCGACCACTTTCAACACATCCGGGTGGAACTTCCACAAGCCCCCATCGGCGCTCCGTCGATGGCTGGATGCTATTGGTCGGATCATCGCAACCGTGGCTTGCGCACAGGGGTTGAAGGCTCCTAGAACAGCACCAAGCATGCGCCACTTTCCACTGCTTCTCTCCCTGGCCCTCTCACTCCCTTCGGTGGCCGCTACGTACTATGTCTCCGCTACGGGGAACGACAGCAACAACGGCACCAGCCAGGCCACCGCTTGGCGCACCATCGCACGGGTACAGCAGAACGGCGCCACGTTCCAGCCCGGCGACCAGATCCTTTTCCAACGGGGCGGCACCTTCCCGGGCCACCTCACCATTAATTCCAACGGCTCGGCAGCTGCACCCATCGTGATCGGCTCCTACGGCACGGGGGCACTTCCAGAGATATCCGGCGCGAACAACATCACGGGGTGGACCACCCACCAAGGCAACATCTGGAAAGCCAATGTGGCCCAAGCAGTGAAGTATGTGCGCGTGAACGATGCGTTGATGACCCTCGCACGTTACCCCAACACGGGCTGGCTGCGCGTGAGCACCGCCAGCACCACGCAGTTGACGAGCGCATCGCTCACTCAAGCGAGCGGCTACTGGGCCGGTGCACGCCTCGTATTGCGCAGCACGAACTGGTGCTACGAGAACGCCGAGATCAGCGGATCGGGCAGCGGGGCGTTGGCCTTCCCGGCGATCACCTACAACCCCGGCAACCACCAGTGGGGTTTCTTCCTGTGCAACAAGTTGAGCGAACTCGACAGCCCCGGGGAATGGTTCCATGATGCTGCCGCTGGTGTGCTCTACCTGTGGGCACCGGGCAACGCCAACCCCAACAATGTGAACGTTCAGGCTTCGGTACACGAGAACGGCGTGGAGATCGGCTGGCTGAAACAATACGTGACCATTCAAGACCTCGCTTTCCGAGGGCACAAACACGCAGGGGTCTACAACACCGGCTCCAACGTGACGGTGACACGCTGCACGTTCGAGAATTCCTACTACGGCCTGCGCAGCTATGGTGGCTACGGCACATACACCGGTAATACGTTGCGCCACACCTACGCCTCAAGCATGGCCATCCTGGACCATCACACCACGGTGGAGAATAACGTGCTGGAAGACATCGCGCTGGTTCCCGGGCTGGGCGAAAGTTTCTGGGGCTACTACGGCATGTATGTATCCGGCGAGGCCAACGTGGTGCGGGGCAACCGGATCACACGCACGGGCAACTCGGCGATCTTCCTGGGTGGCAGTCCCCTGGTGGAGAAGAACATCATCAGCCAGGTGCTGATGACCGTGAACGATGGCGGTGGTATCTACTGGGACAGTGCTGACGGTGCGATCATCCAGGACAACATCATCTCCGATGTGGAAGGCAACATCGAGAGCGTGGCGATGGACTACATGATCAACCAACCGCTGGGCATGGGCATCTATTTCGGCAATGCGGAGATCCACGACATCATCGTGCGGCGCAACACGGTCTCCAGTTGCAGCACCGCCGGCATCCACGTGGACCACACCATGGTCTCCAGCGGTATCCAGGTGCGCGACAATGTGCTATACGACAATGACATCCAACTGAGCATCACGGACCAGTCCAACGTGAACGGCCCCGGAGCAACACCACCGTTCTACATGGCGAATTTCGGCGATGTGTATAGCGGCAACACGTTGTACTGCCTCACCAAAGAGCAACGCTGTGTGCAGCAATACCATGTGCATGGCACCGCCCTTGTGGACTTCGGCACCTTCACCAACAACCGCTATTTCAACCCCTACAACGAGTTGAACATCAAAGTGATCAACACCAATGCGGGCTATGTGAAGGACTACACCCTGGAACGCTGGCGCGCGGAACGGAACGAAGAGACCGGCAGCACACGCAGCCCACAGCGCATGAACGCGGAGGAAGTGACCAGCACACTGAGCGCGAACCTGATCACCAACAGTGCGTTCGACTACAACACCACGGGATGGAGCGGCTGGCCTACGCAAGGGCAGATCACCCGCGAAGCAGGCTTGCTCGATAACGGCGCGTTGAAGGTTGTGTATGGCGCGAACGCGGGATCACCGGAATTCTATTTGCGCTCGGACAACATGGTGACGGTGCAGAACGGATCGTGGTACCAGTTGAAGTTCAGCATCCAAAGCAACGCCCACGGCACCGTGCGTGCAGACTTCAAAGGGCAGTCGCAAGCTGCTACGCCGAATTCCATCTACGCACGGTACATCCCCTTCGATACACAACGCCGCGATGTGACGCTGTTGTTCCAAAGCAACTTGAGCGAGCCGGGCATGATGATCTTCGCCAACCACTTCAGCGAAAGCACCTACTGGGTGGACAATGTGGAACTGTTCAAGGTGAACGTGGAGACAGTTGACCCGCACGACCGCCATATCCTGCTCGTGAACCCCACCGGAAGCTCCATGGAAATGCCGTTGACCGGCTGCTGGCGCGATGTGCTTGGCCAAACACATTCGGGGTCCATCACCATACCCGCGTTCGGCTCGGTGGTACTTGCGAAAGAGGCCGGTAGTATCTGTGGCCTGACCACCGCTATCGATGAAGACGTGACTGCCCAGACCACAACCGCGAACATCTACCCCAACCCGGTGATGGCCGGTTCCGCAGTGTTCCTTTCCGAAGCTCCTGCGCACAACGCTGATGTGGACGTGATCGACGCGAGTGGCCGTCTCGTGCAACGCTCACGTGTACAAGCAGGCGCTGTCGAGATCCCCGGGATGGAGGCACTGAAGAGCGGGCACTACGTCCTGTTGATCCGTTCGGAAGACTCTACACGACACCACCGGTTGGTGGTGCAGTAGGCTCCGGCTCCAAGAGGCTTCCATCCAAGGCACGCGGCTTACGCTTGATGTACCGCTGATCCATGACCACCATGGCGAAGACACAAAGCAGCAGCGCATTGCCGAAGTCGTTGCCGTAACAGATGATGTCGATCTGCAGGATGAACAACATGTACACCACCAATGCGAACAACGGCGCCTCCAAGGCTCCTTGGTGGTAACGATCGCGGAAGTACTTGAAGGTATGCCACACCACCAACATGAGCAACGCATACCCTACGATGCCCTGGTTGATCAAGGTCTGCATGAAGGTGCTGTGCATGTGCACGTTCTGCACGTCCTTCACGTCGAACACCTCAGCGATGTGGTCCCAGCCCTTCAGGTGGATCTGCCCTTGGTAGCCGTGGCCGAACAGGATACCATGCCGGTCCTTCTCCAGCCATTTCCAACCCACATCCCACACCGTGGTCCTGTTGTTGAAGGTGGTAACGTCCTCCTTGTCCACGCGCGACACGATCGCACGCATGAACGGCAGCGTAAGGATGGTGTAGACCAGCAACGCGAAATTCGTGAGCATGGTCATGGTGAAGAGCGAGAGCGGGAACATCAACCGCGCGCGGCCCACCATGCGGAAGACGAACAGGGCTAGCAGGATCAGGAAGGTCATGAACGAAAGGCGGCTGTTCACCTTCAGCATCAGCACCATGTTCAACATGAAGTACGCCAGCATCAACAGGAACGGGCCCGGCCGTTTGGCGAAGTCCTTCATGTAGAAGATCAACATCAGGTTGATCATCGCCAGCATATGGGCAGCATCGTAGATCCCCAATACGAAGGGCAGGTTGAGGCGGCCCTCGATGTTGTGAAGCACGTTGTGCATGCCGGCCGCAACGCCCAGCAAGTTGATCAACAAGAACAGCGAAAGGCTGATGAGCACCATCCGCGCGAAGTCGAAATCGTC
Source organism: Flavobacteriales bacterium UBA7690 (assembly GCA_002482775.1). Taxonomy (GTDB): domain Bacteria; phylum Bacteroidota; class Bacteroidia; order Flavobacteriales_F; family PHOS-HE28; genus PHOS-HE28. The sequence goes on from DLGQ01000061.1 coordinate 25,107, forward strand.
CTGGTCGCGGTTGCGGATGTGCACGATGATGGACGCATGGAACGGCGCCAGGAACATTATGGTGTAGGCGATCGTGTTCGCTGCCGTGGCACCGGGGAAATGCTCTGCAAGGGCCTTCCACATGGAAGCGATGAGCGAGATCAGGAACAACAACCCGATCCAGTACTTGCGCGTCACACGGTTCTCCGCACGCCGTTCGTGGAGCAGATCGAACAGGTGGATCAGGATGATGGCTATGAAGGGCAGAACAGCCACCACCGTTCCCTGGGAAATGCTGGTCTTGTAGCCCACGTACATGCCGATCCCATACACCGGGAACGACAGCAGGAAGAGGTTGTTGATGAGCTTGCGCTTCGAGAGCAGCACGGTTCGTCGGTTGAGGCTACTTCACAAAGATGCGTGCTATGGGCACAAGGCGATCACAGGAATGTACGAGTTCCCCTCGCTCCCTTGTTCACCCGCGTATCCGCTTCTGCAACCGCGACAAGAACGGGGTGATGGCCTCATCCACCTTCTTGGGGATGATCTTCTTCACCGAGGACTTCATCCGGCGGAACAGGGGCGGCCGGATGAAGGCGTTGAAATATGCCAGGTCGCGCTTCTTGTCCACCACGATCCGCTTGGGGTGGACCAGCGGGAAGGGCATCTCGCAGGCATTGTCCACATCGCGGGGGTCATCGCCCTGCACCGTATTGGTACCCGTGCCTTCGAAACCTATGTTGCGCACCAGGTTGAATTCCGGCATGATGGTGATGCCCTTGTTCAGGATCCGCGCGAAATCGTGCTGGAAATCCCAGGTCTTGATGCTGCCATCCCATGTGGCCTCGAACAGGTGGTTGGCTTCGTCGCGCTCGGGCCTGCTCAGGAAGAACGCGTTCCATTCCGCAGTGTCGCGTACCGTTGGCCATGCCTTCATATCGGCATCGTACAACGCCCACGAGGTGCGCCAGCCAGCCCAACCCCAAGGGGCCCCATATCCGTGCTGCGAGAAATAGTACGATGCGCTGGGCGTGGCGTTAGGGTCGGCCATCAGGTTGTTGCCCAGGATCCACCAGATGCTCTCGTCGTTCCGGTAGCGGTCCAGCAGTTCCTCACAGAACCAGAAGAAGCTGGGTACCGGAGCCGTGTCGTCCTCCAACACGATGCCTTCCGGTTCATGCTGGAAGAACCAGTCCATGTTGCCCACCATGCACTTCTTCAACCCTTGGTTGGTCTCTTGAAAGCGCGTGTGCAATTCGCACGGCCAATCCACCAGTTCCACCAAGCTGCGCACTTTGTCCGTCTTCAGTTTCTCCTCGGCGCTCCGTGGCCCGTCGCAGGCGAAATAGAGACGTGGAGGACGCGCCACACGGATGGCCTCCATCACCGTGCGGGCCGTATCGTAGCGACTAAAGGCTGCGAGCAGGACCGGTGTGCGGAGCGGAGCGGGTGGGACGAAGGAGCTCATGGGCCAATGGGTTCAGCGTACGGAGCGGATGCGCCAGAAAGTGAGCATGCCCTCCATCATCATACGGAAGTTGACACGGGTCCTGGCAGTGAAGAGGTCCACCAAGAAGATACTTACGAGGAACGAGATCAAGGTGGACCAGATGGCACCGTAGGAATGCATCGTGGGGATCAGCAAGATGTTGAGCCCGATGTTGATGACCGCACCGAGCACAGAGGTGACCAGCGAGAACTTGAACAGGCTCTCATTGGTGATGAAGCTGCCTTTGGCCACACCCATATAGGCGAACACCAGGCGGAACGCGAAGAGCGACAACAAGTGCCCCGCCTCCTTGAACTCGTCGCCATACAAGAACACGATCACCCATTCCCCTAAGAAGAAAAGCGGGATCGCGGTGACCAGGTACAGCAGGAACATCAACCGGTACTGGTTGGTCACCCGTTGTTTGTAGAGTTCCACATCCTGTATGCGCGCGCGGGCAATAGCTGGGGCGAGTGACAACTGAAGGATCACCGGCAGGAACGCCATGGCTTCGATCATCTTCACCGCTACGGAGTACTGCCCCACTTCCACGTTCGCCGCCTGCTCACCTAAGGTGTTGCGAAGGATATCGAAGATCATCACCTGATCGATCTTCAACTGGGCCTGTAGTGCGAAGCCGTACACGAGCATGGGCCACGACTGATCCAAGATGTAACGCGCCATGCGCCAAGTGGGCTTCCACGAACGCATGCGCAACCCGTAGCGCTTGTAGAACCAGAGATAAAGACCTGTGTAGAAGATGATCTCCAACACCGCTGCATAGGCGAACCAGACCAGCGGCGCGCCATAATACACCAGCAACAACCGGTACGCCGAGCTGATCACCGTGCTGATGATGTTCACCTTGGCCGATGTCTTGCCTTCCACCTGTGCCAGGAAGTAGTACTCGATCACCGTGGACCACTTGAAGAGCTCGGCCGAAGCCATGATCATGACCAACATGATCATCATGCCGTCCAGGCTCTTCGCGAAGCAGAAAATGACCAAAGAGAGGACGAGCAGTATGCCGCCGATCAGCTTGATCATGGCACTGCTTCCAAGCAACTCGTCCCGACGTTCAGGATGCCGCACCAAGTCGCGCGAGATCACTTCATTCGCACCGAGCGAAGTGAGCACGGCGGCTATGCTCACCAGCGCCAACGCATAGTTGAGCTGGCCGATGCGCTCCACGCCCAAGTATCGCCCCACCACGATCGTGGTACCCATGATGAGGACGAGCCTCAACACCCGGTCCACGAAGAGCCAGGAGAAATTCTTGAAGTACTTCTGGAACCCCTCGGACTTGAACATGCCTAGCTCTCGGACTACTTGGTGTAGTAGCCGTAACCGTCGCCACCTTGGCTCTTCACATCGTTGAACAACAGATCCACGTTGCGGGCCTTGTTCTCCGCTACCATCTCGTTGATCATACGCAGGGCACTGCGGCCGGTCTTGCCTTCACGCACCACGTAGAGCGAAACGTCCACGTGTTGCATCAGGAGCACGTATTCGCTCACCAAGCCCAACGGTGAAGCATCCACCACCACATGGTCGTATCGGCCACGTAAAGAAGTGATGAGTTCGGCCATCCGTGGGCTTTCGGCAAGGTCCAACGGGTTGGGCGGAATGGGTCCTGCGGTGATCACATCAAGGCCCGGAACATCCGTGCGTTGGATCAGCTTGTCCAACGAAGCTTCACCGATGAGCCATGTGGAAAGGCCTTGCCCCTCCTGCATCTCCAGCATCTTGGCCACGTTGGGTCGGCGCATATCGGCATCCACCAGGATCGTTCGCTTACCCGCTTGTGCCATCACCGTTGCCAGGTTCACCGCACAGAAGGTCTTGCCTTCACCGCTGGAAGAGGACGTGAAGCCGATCACCTGGCGGGCGCTGTTCGCGTTGAGGTATTGAAGGTTGACACGCGCCGTACGGAACGATTCGGCCAGCAACGATTTGGGTTCGTCCGCTGACACACGTTTGCGTTTGCTCGCCGGGATCGTGGCAAGTACAGGCAACTTGCTCACGCGTTTCAATTCATCCACATCGTCGATACGATCGCGGACCAGGTCACGCAGGAGGATGAACCCGATCGGGATGAAGAGCCCCAAGATGAACGCGCCACCCAACACCGTACCCTTGCTCGGTGATACAGGCTTGAAACCACGCATCCGAGCGGTGTCCACAATGGACTTGTCCACCTGATCACTGGCGATGGCGATGCCCGCTTCGGCACGCTTCTCCATCAAGTAATTGTAGAGGTTATCGCTCAGGTTGAACTTCCGTTCGATGTTCACCAATTGACGTTCATTCTCCGGGATCTGGTTGTACTGGTAGTTCGTACGCCCCAGACGCGAGTTGATATCGCCCAAGCTGATATCCGCTTGCTCCACCAGGCCTTCTGCGGTCTGCGCCAAGGATGAAGTGAGGTTCTTGATCTTGCGCTCCATGGCCACAACGGTCGGGTTGTTCCTTGGGCCGGTGCTCAAATTCATGGCCGCTAGATCCGCGGACAGCCGTGTGATCTCGATCACCAGGTTGTTCAGAACAGGATCGTCGATGCCGGAAGAGGATGGTGCCGGAACGTTGCGCAGGTCCGAGGACGAGCGGATCTTGTCCAATACGGATGCGCAGTAGTTGCGACGACGGACGAGCAGTGAGCGTTCATCCTCCAACCGACTACGTTCTTGGAAGAGCGCTTCAGACGTACCCGCTGCGGTCATCATACCACCGCTTACCCCACGGAACTTCTGCATGCTCCCTTCCACTTTCTCCAAAGTATCGGACACCGTACCGATCTGCTTGTCGATGAAGCCGATGGTGCGTTTGCCCTTCTCCTGCTGCTTCTCCAGCTCGAAGTCGATGTAGGTCTCCATCAACTTGTTCAGGAACGCCTGCCCCTTCTCCACTACTTCGGTCTGGATTGTGAGGGTGACGATGTTGCTCTCATCGCTCAACGGCGCCGCCATGGTCATGGCCCGGTAACCGATCACCAGGTCCTGCAAGCTGTTCAACACGAAATGGTAGGTCGTGTTCTTCTCGTAGATGCGATCCTCGGGGAAACTGATCTTGAAGCTCAAGTGGTCGCCTACGAACATGGAGTCCATCGGCACCGTTTGATCTATATCGTACACCGGAAGCGACTGATCCAGCACCTCCTGCGTTTGCACATTGTAGAGGCGTACGTTCTTCCCCTTGGCCGTTACTCGGTAGGTTCCTGCCGTTCGATCGAGTTCCACATACACCGGAACGTCGATCACCTGTACGGCCATGCTATCCAGCTTCACGAAGAAAGGCGGATACTGGTAGCGCTCTTGCTTCTTGAAGAAGCTGGTGGCGTAGTAGGTGATGCCGAAACCCAGCCGCTGGAGCGTACTGGTCATGATCTTATTGGAGGTCAAGATGGCCATGTTGTCCTCCAGATCCGCGCCATTGCTCAGGTACGAGGTGCCCTTGATGAATTCGGCACTCTCGCTGTATCCCGTGCGTTTCTTCTCACCCAAGAGCATCACGGAGCTCACATCGAATTTCTTCGGCGTGGTCTTCAAGTAGAAGACCCCGGCGGCGAGCGCGATGGGCAGGGTGATCAGGAACCACCACCACTTCGAACGGATCTTGCGGAAGATCGCACGCAGGTCGATGGTGTCTGCTGATGGAGCGCTCATCACTTGTTGCTATTGATGGAATTGATCACCAACACGGCCACCGTGGCGGCACTGAGCAAGGTACCCAGCAGTTCCAGGTTCAAACGGCCCGGGCGCGCGCTCAAAGCGGGTACATAGACGATGTCGTTCGGGAGCAGGTAATAGTACTCCGAACTGAGCACTTTGGTGTCCGATAGGTCCACGTACAGCGCCTGGACCCCGCGATCGCTCTGTCGCATCAGCGTGATGTGCGATTTGTCCGCGAACTCGTTCGGCCCACCGGCCATGGCCAGCGCATCCAGAATGGTGATCTGGTTGTTGTAAACCTGGTATGCACCGGCGCGGTCAACGGCTCCAAGCACGCTTAAGCGCCAGTTCACCATCTTCAGGATCACCGTGGCGTTGGTGAAGAACTCGTTGATCTTGCGTTGCACCAGCTCCTGCGCTTCGCCAACAGTAAGGCCTTGCACCTTGATCTTGCCCACCGTGGGAAGTTGCACCTGCCCGTTCTTGTCCACCGAGTAGCCGTTCACGTACATGGCGGCATCGGTCACCATGGCACCGCTACCCTGGCTCTCCACGTTGAAGAACTTGCTGGTGGCATCGTCCAACCCCATCACGCGGATGGAGAGCACGTCGTTCACCTGGAGCCGGTATTCGAACTTGCGGTTCTCGAACAACTTGCTGGAGCCGTTGCTCAGCGAAGGGTCGTTCAAGTAGTTCAGTGACTTACGGCCGATACAGCCACTCGACAACAACAGCACCAGGCCGATGGCCAGCACCCCTGCGTTCCTTTCGCTCATCCGTTCGCTTTTATGGCCTCCGTACCCGTTGCGGCGTTCCCCGTTCAAAAGCGCGGGAGAGGCCGCGAAAATTCCGCCTTGGGCTTGGAGGCAAGGCCAAAGATACGTGGGAGGGGCCGGTGTGGTTACACCCATGAAAAAAGGCCCTCCGCAACGCGGAGAGCCTTTTCAACCTATGTAGCCCGTAGGGGGCTAGCGGACTACTACCCTGCCTTTCCCGCAACCTACACCCACCACCTTAAACCTCGGCAAGCCATTGTCACCACTGGGGAAGAAAGAGAAGACCAAGAAAGGGTAAGAGCAAGGAAAACCGACAACGGAACCGACAACCGTTCGTTGTTCCCGGTAACTTGCGCCGTCGCGTAGCACCCCCTAATAGCTACCCCATGCCTAAGTACAACTTCAACCTCCGGAACGGCACCGCTGAAGGTGCCACACCCGTCAACTTCATCATCCGTTGGAACAACCGCCGTCTGGTCTACCCCAGTGGGGAATGCATCCCCCCTATCCACTGGTGTAGCGCCAAGGACCAGCGGAATCATCAGCGTGCGAAACAAACCAAGGCCTTCCCTGAATACCCCGAGTTCAACGAACGGTTGGAAGCCCTGTTGAGCACCGCGAAAGCGACATTCCGGCAATTTGCCCTGCAGAACGGTCGAGATCCTGAGATGGACGAGTTGAAAGCAGCCCTGGACCTGGCTACCGGACGAACACAAACCCGGCGGGTTGACCTGCTCAGCTTCGCGGCCGCCTACATCGAAAGCGAGGAAGGTCATTTCAACAATGAGCGGAAGACGCTCTTTCACAAGGCCACCCGTAGTCGATTTCGCGTCACCCTGGAACTGCTCCATGATTACGTGGCGCAGAAGGATCAGCGCTCCAATGCTAGACCTGTTCAGTTCAATTCCATCGATCCGGAGTTCGTTGCAGGGTTCAGCGTTTTCTTGACCAAGTCCAAAGGGTTCGCCGCCAACACCGTGGTGAAATACGGCCGAACCCTCCGCCTCTTCCTTCGACGCGCCAAGGAAGCAGGCCATGAGGTGAACGACCAGGTCTTCAGCAAGCGCCTCGCATTGAAAGAGGAACCCAGCGACCAGATCTACCTGACCGATGCAGATCTGGATGCCTTCTACAAGCTGAACCTCGCCGCACAACCTAGGCTCGAACGCGCGCGCGACCTGTTCATCGTGGGCGCGTGGACCGGACTCCGATTTGGGGACCTCAGTCGAGTGCGCCCTGAGCACATCGAAGGTGACCGGCTACGTGTAACTACCTCCAAGACCGGCAAACAGGTTGTGCTACCGCTCCATCCGTGCGTCCGCGCTATCATGGCGAAGTATGACGGTCAGATACCGTCAGGTATCTCCAACCAAAAGCAGAACGATTATCTCAAGGAAGCAGCCGCCCAAGTTCCCGCCCTACAGGCCAGAGTGATGATCGGTGGCACTGTCGCGGGAATACGGAATGAGGTCAGCCGTTTCAAGTGGGAGATGGTCACGACTCACACAGCTCGGCGGTCATTCGCCTCCAATTTGTACCGGAAGGGGATCCCAGCACGCACGATCATGCAGGTAACCGGACACACGACCGAGCAGGCGTTCATGCGCTACATCCGCCTTAACTCCGAGGAACACATGGACATCATCGCGGCTTCAGACCTGTTCCAGCCCAACGGAATGCTAAAGGCCGTGTGAAGCGATGCCAAGCAGCACCCGCATACCAGCAGATGTAGAGCAGAAATGGGCACTCGTCAACCTTGGCCAGACAATTTCGACTTTGGGGCCACACCTTGCATTCAAGGTGGTACGGGAGTACATCTTCAAGGCGCTTGATGACGATTACGCTGAGAGTATTGAGCATGCCCTCTACGAAGAGGGCTCCGCGAACGGCACCTTCCCACGTCATCCATGGGGCCAGCCAGCTCCAGACGAGGCAGCGCGGCACGAGATCAAGGCAAAAGTTGAACGACTCGTGGATCAGCGATATGTTCCCATTCTTCCTGCGCTCCACGCCTATGTGATGGAGCATCGAGAAAATCCTTTGGTAGCTGCTAAACTCAGCTGGCTAGTGGACGAAATCGAGCCGTTAGGCGGGGAGAGTGGTCGAGGTTACTACAACAGCCGACACGAAGCTGAGGAATTCCACGGGTGGATGCCAGGCTTCCGTCACCGACACTGGCCAACCCTTTACGATGCACTACTGAGCATCTTGGACAGCTTACACATCGACCGACCTGCGCAGACCCCTAGGGCTCTGCAAAAGATCCGCTGGAAAGGATCTGGCTCGCTTCTCGCCTATCTGCTGACCGAGCTCATCGAAGCAGAATACATAGTGCCTCCCAATGAACGACCACGTGCAAGGGGGGAAGGCAGCCGTGCTGCGGTTGGCAAAGCTGTTTACGAGATTTTCGATATACGCGGCGAAGACGACCAACCAGTGAGCCTGAACCACTTTGTTTCGCTCATGCGCCCCAATAGTCCGGACAGAACCCCACGTCCCGACCTATTCCGCATCAGGAGTCAAAGCTCTACTGACACACCCACGTAGGTGTCACGTGGGATGACCCAGCTTTCCGTGTATGGTCCTTTGGAGCCCAATTCGACCAAGCTCCGATGGATCAACCTATTGTTCTCTCACCTCTGCCCTTAGCAGTCCTTGTAGAGGAGATCGCACGCGCCGTCCGTGCAGAAATGGACGCAGCCCCAAAAGCTGGATGTGCTCCACCCGAAGAACTGCTATCCCGACAGGAGGCGGCCGCACTGCTCGGCATTACTCTTCCTACGCTGCGAGACTACACCAACCGTGGATTGGTGACCGGGTACCGCATCGGCACCAGGGTGCGCTACAAGCGTTCGGAGGTTATCGATGGCCTACAAGCTATTCGCACATCGAAGAACCACAGGAAGTAAAGGCATCCATCGCGGAAGGCGCAGTCAAAGAACCTGTCAATCAGTTCCTTGAGACAAGGGAATTGGGTAACAAACAGGGGTTCTTGACTTCCGAGAACGTCCGAAAATTGGCCTTTTCACGCCTATTCGTGGCACTCGGCTGTCCAGAGCCATCTCCAAATGATCGACGGGATCCGTGCGTACCTCAACGAGCGTGATGGGCAACACCTCCGGGCACATCCGCTCCTGACATGGCGCCTGAAGGGTCTCAACCGGCAAGGACATCCTACCTACGAGGCCAGTTGGAAGGGCTTCTTATTCAAAGCCGATGAAACACGTTGCACCCAGCTCCGTGGGTCTCTTCACAAGTATTTCCACGACGGTAAGAACTGGACGGACTTCACCCGTGAGCAAGTCGGGGAAGCGATCGTACGCCTGTGCCATTCCCTAGGGCTACACCCGAACCGTTTCAAACTTGGTAATGTCGAGGTGGCTGTGAATATCGAGCCCCCGAGTACAGCGCTGGAAGTGCTCGCGGCCATCGTACTCCACAAAACCTCGGCCGCAACATCTCAACATTCCGGTCGCAGCCTCCTCATTGAGCACGACGCGTTCCAGTTCAAGATCTACGATAAGGGCCAACACTGCCGTCTGTCTCGTGAACTTTTACGGGTGGAGGTGTCCGTGAATAAAATGAGGGCGGTCGCGGGGTCCCGCTCGTGGACGTTAGCGGACCTTTTGCACCAAGGCACATGGGACGCCCTCAGCGCTTACCTGGGGCGCCGGTGTGACGAGCTGCTTATCGCAGAATTTATCCCGCCTCCTGCCGAGCTATCACCTGCCGACGTTCAACTTTGGGTGAATGCGGGAAGTTCCGCGTATTGGTTGGGCCTGACCAAGCAACGCAGGAGTGAGCGCCGCAAGCGGCTCACTTGCCTATACGAGACGTATGTACCCAACCCGTTAAAAGCGGCCATGTGCGCCTCCGTTCAAGCGAAGCTCAGCGAACTGAACACACCTTGTCCGACGGACGTTTACACCGATGGGGCCACCGACCTCACCTATGACCTGCCTCGGACTTTTACACCGGTGGGCAATCTCCCAGACGGTATTCAGGAAGAGAGTGTACGGACCACTACACACCTTGTGATTAACGGTGTAGAAGTCCTACACCCTGTTCCACCGCCTGGGGAGCCACGGGTATGCCATACCTGCGGAAAGGACATCGGCCATCAACGCCCTGATTCAAAGTATTGCAGTGAGACGTTCTCTGGCCGCGATGGTAAGAGTTGTCGAAACCGCGCTAGCAACGCAACGCGAGGGCTACGCAAGCTCGAACAGAAGGGCCCTTCATTGTTTGACCCGCATCCTTACTTGCGCGGATCCTTAGGTCTCCCCCGAAGACGCGCTCCGGGTCCTAATCCCGACCCGTAGTATTGCCCTTAGGGTAAAGCCGGAAGCATCCGTGCGCATGCTTGAGTGCGATTCCGCCCTAACACATTCCCACATTTATTGCACACCTCTACAGCCTTTGGTTGTCCTTGTCGATGCACTTCGGGCATGAATGCCCGTACCTGCAAAGTGTGAATATCATCGGTGTAACAACGGTGTAACAGTGGTGGTCCGTGAAATTGGAGGATGCTAACGAGGTCAACTACCCTCCCCGAAGCCAGACCCAGAAATTGCCGTCTGGAGCAATAACTTCTCACCAGTCCGTATCGACCGGCTGCTTTCCGGGCAAGACCTGCCCTTCCATCGCAGCTCTCATGGTCCCCAACATGAGTTCCTCGTAAGTGTGGATCTGTGGCCAAACTTCTTCCACGCACACTTTGGCCTCATGCTTCGACGGTTCATAATCCGGCTTGTTCCTGCGGTTGTAGTGACCGGTGCAATAATCCTGACCTGAAAGAATTACGCCGAGGTTGATCGCTGAGGCTACTGCGCCACCCGAAGTAACCAATCGTGATCCTTCATGGACGAAGTCGTAGAACCTCACCCGGTACCGCCCATCCTTCGTCGATATCTCAACGGAGAACCGCATGGTCCCCTTCCGCATGCCCGAACTGGCATGAACATAGGTTTTGTACCGGAAATTCCCCTTACCCACCACCGTGTGAGCGTTGGCATCATCCAACTGTATTACGCTGGCCGCATCCTTAAAGGCATCCACGAACCATCGCTTGGCAGCCTTGTATAGCTCATCACTAGTCTTGCCCTCAACCTCGACAACCTCGACGCGTTCATAGGGAGTATTTCGATTGGGCGGCACAGGTTCCTGCCCATAGCCGGGCGACGTAAGAACAGCAGTAAGAAGGGCAAATAAAGGCGTACGCATCTCTGATCACATGTTGCGCCCTAGTTCCTTTCGGGCCTGTGGTAGAATGGGTGAGCGCGGAACCACCACCGAGCCCGGAGCCGGAGGCATACCACTGCCTAAGAGAACGCGGGACTCTAGCAGCAGCCCGCGCCCATGTAGGCACAGTCTGTGCAGAAGTCCTCCTGTCCTCTTCGATCGATGTGGTATTTTCCGGCTCGAAGGATCGGAGGCTTTCGCCACCTGTATGTGGCGCCAATTTAGGCACGCGATATCTAAACTAACTGACCTCGTGGGCTTTCATCTTCTAGTTTTCCACCCAGAGGAAAGAGAAGCTCAGGCCTCCAAGCGGAGAACAACTTCCTCATGAGCCCTTCGTTCTAGCATCTACATTTGCGGCAGATGCGGTTCTCCTTTGCCCTCGTCATGGCCCTCTACGCGTTCAGCGCGTTCGAGGTGCATGAGTGGCTGCATGTGCCGAGTGCGGTCGCCCATTTCTTGGAGCAGCACACCAGTGAAGAGTTCCACGATCTCTTCCACGAGGAGCACACTGGTGCCCAGGAGCACGATGAACACGACCACGAGCCCTTCAGCGAAGACTGCCACGGCGAGTTCTGTGCGTGCAGCGGATTGGTCGCGTTAGCGCCGGTAAACAGTGCATTCCGTATTTCCCTTGCACCCATTACCACTGCTGTGGGTGCGCATGTCCTGAACGTTGCTCCCTGCGGGTTCGCGGGCAACGTGTGGAACCCTCCCAAGGCCTGAGCTGGTCCGCTTCCCGGTAAATACCGGGCCTGTGGACAGTATGTACCCGTGCGTTCCGGCATGGGCTTGTCCGCTTTTGCGGGCGCTTTTCAATTCGTTCCATCCCGAAGTCATTCCCATGATCGACAAGGTCATCAAGTTCTCCATCCACAACAAGGCCATCATCGGGCTCTTCACGCTCGTGCTGGTGCTGTACGGGGCGTATTCGCTTTCGCAATTGCCCATCGATGCCGTGCCCGACATCACCAACAACCAGGTGCAGGTGATCACCACCACCCCTACGCTGGCCGCGCAGGAAGTGGAGCAGTTCGTAACAGCGCCCATCGAACGCGCCATGGCCAGTTTGCCTGATCTGGTGGAGATCCGCTCCATCAGCCGCTTCGGCTTGAGCATCGTCACCATCGTGTTCGATGAGGACATTGACACATATTTCGCGCGCACGTTAGTGGATCAGCGCCTGGGCACTGCGACCGATATGATCCCAGCTGGAGTAGGCGCGCCAGTGCTGGCACCGGTAAGCACCGGGCTCGGCGAAGTTTACCAGTACGTGCTACATGCGGATGATAGCACAACGAAGAAGTTCACCGCATCTGAGCTGCGCGAGATCCAAGATTGGATCGTAACGCGGCAATTGCTGGGAACACCTGGGGTTGCCGAGGTGAACAGCTTCGGCGGTGAGGTGAAACAGTACGAGGTTGCGGTGGACCCCAAGCGCTTGCAGAGCATGGACGTCACCATCGCGGATGTGTTCGTTGCCTTGGAAAGCAACAACGAGAATACCGGCGGCGCCTACATCGACAAGCGACCGAACTCCTACTCGATCCGTGGTGCTGGCCTGCTCACCACGTTGGACGATATCCGCCAAGTGGTGGTGAAGACGCCGCCGAACGGTGTGCCGCTGCTGATCGGCGATGTGGCCACCGTGGGCTTCGGCAGTGCGCCGCGCTATGGCGCTATGACCCGCAACGGCGAGGGCGAGGTGGTGGGCGGCACCGTGATGATGCTGAAAGGCGGCAATAGTGCGGCCGTGGTGGAAGCCATCGAGGCACGCATCCCCACAGTGCAGAAAGCCCTGCCGGAAGGTGTGGTGATCGAGCCTTACCTCGTGCGCAGCACACTGGTGAAGCGTGCGATCAATACGGTAAAGACCAACTTGATCGAAGGTGCCTTGATCGTGATCTTCGTGCTGGTGCTCTTCTTGGGCAACTGGCGTGCAGGCCTCATCGTGGCCAGCGTGATCCCGCTGTGCATGCTCTTCGCGATCATCCTCATGAATGCGTTCGGTGTGAGCGGCAACCTGATGTCGCTCGGTGCCATCGACTTCGGCCTGATCGTGGACGGCGCTGTGATCATCGTGGAAGCCACCTTGCATCACCTGCATTCGCGCTTCAAAGGGCGCATCCTAAGCCGCGAAGAGATGGACCGCGAGGTGTTCAACAGCGCGAGCCGAATACGGAGCAGTGCTTCGTTCGGCGAGATCATCATCCTCATAGTGTATATCCCCATCCTTACGCTGGTGGGCATCGAAGGCAAGATGTTCCGGCCCATGGCCATCACGGTGAGCTTCGCCATACTCGGCGCGTTGCTGCTCAGCCTCACCTACGTGCCCATGATGTGCGCGCTCTTCCTGCCGCGTAACACTGCGCACAAACGCAATTTCAGCGACCGCATGATGGACCGTTTCCAGAAATGGTACGACCCGTTCATCGGCTTTGCGCTGCGCAACCGGTTCAAGACCATCGGCGTGGCCGTCACACTTTTCATTGGCTCGGTATTCCTGTTCTCCCGCATGGGCGGCGAGTTCATTCCAACGCTCGAAGAAGGCGACTTTGCTTTCCACAGTATCCTGCCGCAGGGTTCATCGCTCAGCCAGAGCATCGTGAACAACGCCAAGGTGGAGAAGATCCTGTTGAAATTCCCCGAAGTGAAGGAAGTGGTGGGCCGCACCGGTAGCGCGGAGATCCCCACGGATCCCATGCCGCCGGAAGCCACCGACCTCATGATCATCCTGAAGGAGAAGGATGAATGGGTGACAGCGCACGACCGCGAAGCGCTGCAGGACACCATGATGAAGGCGCTACGCGAACTGCCCGGCGTGTTCTACGAGGCTACCCAACCGATCCAGATGCGCTTCAACGAACTGATGACCGGCATCCGCCAGGACGTGGCCGTGAAGATCTACGGCGAGAACATGGACACGCTGGCCGCTTACGCCGAACGCATGGGCGCCATCGTGGGCGAAGTACAGGGCGCGGGCGAACCGCAGGTGGAGAAGGTCGCTGGCCTTCCGCAGATCACCGTGGCCTATGACCGGGCGCGTGTGGCGCAGTACGGCCTCAACATCCGCGATCTCAACAGCACCTTGCGTACAGCGTTCGCCGGTGAAGCCACCGGTGCCATCTACGAGAACGAACGCCGTTTCGATCTGGTGGTGCGCATGGCCGAACAGCAGCGCCAAAGTATCGATGATGTGCGCGAGCTTTTCGTGGCGCTGCCCGGCGGTGGTCAGATCCAATTGCAACAAGTGGCCAACATCCAACTGCTGAACGGCCCAGCGCAGGTGAGCCGCGAGAACGCGAAGCGCCGCATCGTGATCGGTGTGAATGTGCGCGGCCGCGATGTGCAGAGCTTCGTGGAGGACCTCGACCGCAGGATCGCCGATCAAGTGAAATTGCCCGCAGGTTACTACTACACCTTCGGCGGCACTTTTGAGAATCTGCAAGCGGCGAGCAAGCGGTTGATGGTGGCCGTGCCCGTGGCGCTACTGCTCATCTTCATGCTGCTCTTCTTCACCTTCAACAGCGTGAAGCGCGCATTGCTGATCTACACCGCGATCCCCATGAGCGCGATCGGTGGCGTGGTGGCCTTGCTGCTGCGCGACATGCCCTTCAGCATCAGTGCGGGTGTGGGCTTCATTGCGCTCTTCGGTGTGGCGGTGCTCAACGGTATCGTGCTCATCGGCACCTTTGATCAACTGGAGAAGGAAGGCATAACCGATCTGAAGGAACGTGTGCTGAAAGGCACGCGCATCCGCTTGCGTCCCGTACTGATGACCGCCGCTGTGGCTTCGTTGGGTTTCCTGCCCATGGCCCTCAGCGGTAGTTCGGGTGCCGAAGTGCAACGGCCATTGGCCACGGTGGTGATCGGCGGCTTGATCACCGCAACGGCCCTTACCCTATTGGTGTTGCCGGTACTCTACCTGCTCTTCATGAGTTCTGGAAAGAAGCGTGATGGTGGTGATGGAGGAACGACCAAAACTCCCATCATGGTCGCTACGGCGCTCTTGCTGTTGGTGGGTGGAAACGCCATCGGGCAGGAACGCGTGCCCATGGATACGGTGATCGCCCGCGCGATGCGTACGCATCCTAGCATGACCGCTGCTGAACTCAGCGTGCAGGAACAGGATGCTTTGCGCAAGACCGCGTTCGGCCTCTCGCCCATCAACGCGCAGTTCATGCAAGGCCAGATCCAAGGGCCGTACCGTTCGGATATCAACCTGCAAGCCACAACGGGCATTGCCTTCCCTACGACCATTGCGCGGCGGTCATCCTTTTTGAAGGAGAGCCTGCGGCTTGCCGAAAGCGAGAAACTCGGGACTGCGGCCTATGTGAAGGAGAGCGCAGGTGGCGCGTATTTGCAATGGGCCATGGGGCTTGAACAGGTGCGCATGCTGCAACAACTTGACAGTTCGTATTCGTCCATGGCTGCCTTCGCAGCGAAGCGATTTGAACTGGGCGAGACCGGCCGATTGGAGAAGACCAGCGCCCAAAGCCGTGCAGAGCAGGTGAAGATCCGCTTGCGCCAGGCACAGGCCGATCTGCTGGCCTACCAGGCTGAAGTGGAGCGCTGGACCGGTGCACTGAACGGCGCCACACCATTGACGGAAGAACTGCTGAACACCGCGCGAGCACCCGATCCCGGCGGAGGCAACGACCCACTGCTGCTTTCCATGGCGCAACGCGCGCAGGTGGCCCAAGCCGAATGGAAATTGCAACGCAGCCAATGGGCACCCAGTTTGCAAGGCGGTGGCTTCTACCAGACCTTCGATGGCAAGACGCCGTTCAGCGGGTATATGCTCGGTGCTACGATCCCACTGCCCGGTAGCGGGCAGGGCGCACGCACCACCGCCGCCCGTTTGCGTAGCGAGATAGCAGCACAGGAGCTGGATGCCGCACACCGCCAACGCACCAGCGAACGCGCCAGCACACAGGCCCAGCTTTCGCAATTGCGAGAGAGCCTTACGTACTATGAAAGCACCGGTGCCGCGTTGGCCGAAACGTTGCGTGACGATGCCTTGCGCGCCTATCGAGCGGGCGAAGCCGATTACTTCCAGTTCACCCAAGGCATCGAGCAGGCCTTCCAACTCAACGCCGAGCATTTGCGTGTGCGTTACGAGCTCGCACTCACCGTCCTTCACCTCCGCGCCCTGCAAGGGCTCTAAGTCCGTATGGTCATGAACACAGCCAACAACAAAAGCGCCTTCAAGCGCAACCTGTCCCGCCTTAACGGGATCACGCAATTCCTCTTCCTCTTTTTGGTCACTATCGTGTTTGCCGCATGCGGCGGTGCCGCAGCCACGGAAGAAGAAGGCCACGGCGGCCACGATGAACACGGCGCGGAAGGCCAAGCAAAGACCAGCGTCACCATCGCGCCCGTGCAGTTCGCCTCCATAGAAGGCAAGCTGGGTACCGTGGAAATGAAGGACCTCAGCACCGCACTGAAGGCCACCGGCTTCCTGAAAGTGCCGCCACAGAACATGGCCGACATCACCGCCAGCATGGGCGGTACCGTGCGCGAAGTATTGGTGCAGGAAGGTGACGCCGTACGCAAAGGACAACCCCTGGTCACGATCGCCGATGCGGCCATCATCGACCTGCAACGCGACTACATCGATGCCAAGGCCCGCCTCGTTTACGCCAAGGCCGAACTGGACCGCCAGCAAGAACTGAGCGATGCGAACGTGAGCGCCCGCAAGACGCTGCAACAAGCCACGGCCGAGCATGCTTCCTTGCAAGCCACCGTGCAGGGCAACGCACAATTGCTGCGCATGATCAACATCGACCCGGAGTCGTTGACGGGCGAGAGCGTTCGCGCAACCGCTGCCATCGTGAGCCCGATCGACGGAACCGTGGCGCACATCGGCGTGAACGTAGGCACTAGAGTTACCGGCGATGCTGCGCTGATGCGTGTGGTGAACAACGGGAAGTTGCACGTGGACGTGTTCCTCTACGAGCAGGACATCGCCAAGGTGAAGGTGGGCCAGACCATCGACCTAACCCTTACCAACCTGCCCGGAAAGACATACACCGCCAAGGTGTTCGCTATCGGCAGCGCCTTCCAGAGCGAGACGAAGACCATTCCCGTACACGCCGAGATCACCGGCGAACGCGAAGGGCTGATCGACGGTATGGGCGTTACCGCACGCATCGACGTGGGCCAGGCGAAAGTGACAGCGGTGCTCACCGATGCCATCGTGAACTATGGTGGAATGGACTACGTGTTCATCCGTAGCGATGCGGAAGAAGGCCACGCACACGCCGAGGAAGCAGAGCACAAGCACGCGGAAGGTGAAGCACACGATCACGCTGCCGAGAACAAGGAGAGCCACGCAAAGGGCGAAGAGCATGGCCATGACCACGCTGCAGAACCCGCGCACAAGGAAGAGGCCGAACATGCCCATGCCAAGGGCGAGGAACACGACCACACAGCGGAGAACAAGGAAGCCCACGCCAAGGGCGATGACCACGAGGACGACCATGGCGCGGAGAAGGCGGATGAGCATGCCGAAGGAGAAGAAGGGCACGAAGACCACGCCCCCGTACCCGGCAGCATGACCTTCAAGCGCGTGCAGGTGAAGCGCGGCACCACCGATGGTGCCTACACCGCCGTTAACTTCATGGAGCCGATCAAGGATGGATCGGAAGTGGTGGTAGGCGGTGCCTTCTACATCATGGCCATGATGAACACGAGTAGTGGACACCAGCATTGATCTGTAAGCCATGAGGACATTAGATGAATTTGAGCAGAACTTGGTCAGAAGGTTGCTTCAGACCAATACGATCGGTGTACCCAACTTACCAGGGATGTTGGACGCGAGGTTGCGAGACGTAGACCTTGTGCGTGCAGCGGCTAGCTGGGAGATGCACTTCAGCGTTCAGCGGTTCCAAGCACAGGCGCTCGTTGATGAAGTCCGAGGACTTGCGCGAGACTTGGTGAACACAGTGCATCTACTGCGTGAATTGGAAGCCAACGGACTTATCGTGATCTACCATGAATCGGTCTTTCCGAAACAGGCCCGCTTTGGTGGATTGGTTCAGGGGGATCAACCGATCGCCGCGCAGGTCTATGACCTTAGAGTGAACCAATTATTGGATGAAACAGCCTTTGCTTCGATCCTTGTAAAACCTGGCCTGATTGCCTATGTGCGCGAAGGTTTCCGTATGCCCGAAGAGGTGCGCGCGGACAACGACCTGCGCATGAACCGCCGCAACCTGCGCATCGCCGCATGGGCCTTAGTGCTTGGCGTGGGAATCGGCCTGTGGCAGGTGTGCCTGGCCTACCGTGAAGTGCATTACGGCAAGTTGCAGGTGGAACAGACGCAACAGGTGGAACTGGACAGCGCGCAATACAACGGGTTGAAACAGCAGCTGCACGCCACGTTCAGCGGCGATGGGCACACGATCGCAACCGACAGCACCGCCACCCGAAAGGCCTGCTGCGCCAAGCACTGAGCAAGGCAAACGCCATGTTGGACATCGGCTCACAATACCCCATGGACCGCCAGAGCGACCCCACCGGTTTCCTGGCGCGTGCGCGCTTGCACCAATCCCGATTCCGCGCCGAGCGCTTGAAGGTGCCGTGCGGCCGCTTTGGTAACTACCTCACCGAAGCCGATGCGCGCAAGGGGTTGAACTTCTTCGCGGGCTTCGGCATCCGCGAGGCGGTGCGCGAGCGCTACCCGAGCTTCAACCGGAACGTGTACGCCAACCTGCTGCGCAGTGAGCATGTGCCGTTCAACTTCTTCATCCCCCTCAACACAGACGATGCCTTCCGCCGGAAAGTGTTCAGCGCATGGCTCGGCTTCGAGATCAAGCAGGTTGACGAGGTGCGCATCGAGCATGCGCCCCTGCCGCGCGGGGAATTCTTGAACGACCGTACCAGCTTCGATGCCTACGTGGAGTACGAGGACGAAGCGGGCCTGCGCGGGCTGGTCGGCATCGAGGTGAAGTACACCGAATTGCCCTATCCGCTGGGCAAGGGGTCCAAGGAGGATCGCGACATCCTCGATGTCGGTTCGCCCTACTACCGGGTGATGGCCAGCTCCGGTATTTATCGTGAAGGTTGGGGCAAGGGTCTCTTGCGCGATGAGCACCGGCAGCTTTGGCGCGACCAACTCCTGGGAGAGAGCATCCTACAGCGTTTCCGCGAGCGCTACGCCTATGCTACCCTGATGGTGATCCATCCGGAGGGTAACAAGCATGTAACCACCGCCTGCGCCAGCTATAGCCGTTACCTCCTGCATCCGGAGCACACCTTCAAAGCCCTGACCTACGAGCAGGTTTTCGCCGACTTACGCACCCATGCCACCAGCGGGATCTTCTTGCCCTGGATCGATCACCTGACAGAACGTTACATCGTTCCGTGAACACCCTTCCAACGAACCAACCGCATCGAACATGAAACACATCCTTCTTCTCATTGCGCTGGTCATGAGCGGTGCTGCGCACGGTCAGCAACCCGCCATTAAAGCCCCGCACGGCGGGCAGCTTGTACGTGCCGACAAGCATTTCATCGAAATGGTGCTGCGCGGCGATGAGGCCCGCTTCTATCTCTTGGATACGCTCGGCGCGGCGGTGCCTGCGACGGGGATGAGCGGCGTGGCCTATGTGCGTTTCGCCGACACGAGCGCTGCAAATCCGGCCTTCGAGCCCATGCAGGACGGAGGTTTCCGCGTGGTGCTTACCAACCCGAACGCGTTCACCGTGGTGCCCAGCTTCAACAGCGGCAAAGGGTTCGTGAGCGCCGAACTGGGCAGCGGCCCGCGCATGAGCGTGCCCCAAACGCCCGCGCAGCACAACGCGAACGACGGCCACGGGCACTGAGCCATGGACATGCATCCGCTGGACATACGGGAAGAACTGGTGATCGCCAGCAAACTGCTGGCGGCCGCCCTGCTCGGCGCCCTCATCGGCTACGATCGCGAGCGGCATAGCCGCGATGCGGGCATACGTACCTACGCGGCGGTATGCGTAGGCGCGGCGCTCTTCACGGGCATTGCAGGGCATCTGGAGGATGTGGCCGCTACCTCGCGCATCGTGGCCAACGTGGTCATGGGCATCGGCTTCCTCGGCGCTGGCATCGTGTATAAGGATGCCAACAGCGGCTACTCCAAGGGCCTCACCACCGCAGCCACCATCTGGTGTACCGCCGCCATCGGCGTGGCCGTGGGGTTGAACATGTTCGTGATCGCCTCGGTCGGCGCATTGCTCGTGTACTTCCTTATCAGCCTGCACCACCGCGCCTGGTACGTGCGATGGAAACAGCGCATCAAGGACAGCACCAACAACAACGATTGAAACACAACCCCCAAACCCAACACCCCTATGAAACGCACACTTGTTCCCCTTTTCGCCGCCGCATTCCTCTTCGCCTGCGGCCAACCCGCCGAAACCGGCACCGATAAAAAGGATGGACAGACCATGGGCAACGATGGCGAATTGCCAGCGCACACCGAAGGCGACGGCCATGACCATGGCACCGAAGCCCACGATGAGAAGGATGGCCACAACCACGACGATGGACACGCGCATGACGAAGCCGCGCACGATACCACCGCTGGCCACAGCCACGACGACGGACATACGCATTGATGAACCCGCACACTGCCCGACGGGTCTTGTCCTGCCGGGCAGTAGTGCGAAACTCCCCATGAACATGCGCATACATACCAAGTTCCGTATCGCTTTGGCGGGCACCGCACTTGCATTCAGCTATTTGGTTTCCGCCCAGGACCAAATGCCCAAAGCCCCGCACGGGGGCATCCTTGGTGATGCAGGCACGCACTATATTGAAATGGTCGTGGCTTGGAAAGAAGCCCATTTCTACCTGCTGGATACCCTCGGCAATACGCTCCCAGTTGAAGGGTTGACGGGCACGGCCTATGTCAAGTACGATGACATGTCCTTTGGCAATCATGAGTTGACGCCGCACAAGAAGGGCTATTTCGTTGCGACCCTCAGCAAGCCGAACGACTTTGCAGTGGTCGTAAGCGTGAAGTTGCCCAGCGGTTTCCTGACTGTACAACTCAGTTCCGGCCCACTGAACGGACCGCAGCCGGTGCAGCAGCACAATGCAACGGACGGACATAAGCACTGAAGACCCTCGGTTGGTTCATCCCCGCTCGCACTCATGACCATCGACCCCAAAGCCGTACTCGCCGAATTCGGCATCGACGTGACCGGGAAGGATCCGGACGGCCAGTACCAATGGAAGATGCTCTCGCTAAAACCGGGATCGCCGGAGCGGCAGCGTTTGGAGAAGGCCTGGTCGGCGTTCGTGTTGGGTCGCAAGGCGGTGGTCGTTCCGAAGCCCGCCAGCGCGAAGAAGGGACCGGGCGCACTGGACTGGATCAAAAAGCGCTGGATGGTGCTCGTGCCAACCGTGCTCGGCATCGGTGTGCTCGGGTGGCTGCTGTTCGATCATCTTGGTCACCACGATGGGGCGGGTACGAATGTGAGGCAACAAGCCTCGGCAAGCGAATGGCGTGCGAAGTACGAGACGATCAAGACCATGCTGGATGGCAGTGGCCACGACGACGAGCACCACGACGAGTTCGTGCTGCTCGCCGAAGCCGCGAAGTCCGCGATCCAAGCGGGCCAGGGTGCGGCCATGCTGGAACGGATCCACGCCGACCTTGCTGAGGAGGGCAGGCAAGCTGGCGATCGGCCCATCAGCGAATTGGCGGAGCACACGGACCAATGGAAGCTCATCATGCAGGCGCTGATCATGAACAAAGCCGAACTGCTCGATCACGAGAAGTTGGAAGGGCATCATGAAGGAGAGCTTTAAAAACAGCCCCATGAACTATAGAAGATCCTCGGTCCCGGCAGCTTTCCTTTTCACCGTGGCGATCCTGGCCTTGGGCTATGCCGCGTTCGGGATCTGGACCGCCTTGATCTTCACCTCCGGCTTCATGGGTGGTTTCCTGCTCTGGCTGCTTGTACACACGACCGTACCCTTTGCGGCCATTCGTGTCCCCTTCTGGATCGCCTTCGCGCTCTTCCTGCTCCACCGCGTCGAAGAGAAGGTGTACGGTTTCTTCGATCGCCTGGCGTCCATTACGGGCACACCAGTGCCGGAGATCGATTCCGTCCCTGTCATCCTGCTGATCCTGCTGTCCGTTGGTGCTTGGCTCGCCGTTCCCGCTCTGGTGAAGCGTGGGTACGCCTTCGGCTACTACCTGGCCTGGACCTTCTTCGCTGCCATGGGCATCACGGAACTCGCGCACTTCGTACTGCCCTTGTTCGAGGATCAGCCGTACGGCTACTTCCCCGGCATGGCCAGTGTAGTGGTTCTTGCGCCCTGCGCTTGGTGGGGCATGTACCGGCTTTCCCGCAGTAACGGTCCAACCTTCTGATCCAAACACCATGAGTACCGACCACGATCACGCAGAACCATCCGCCAAGGAACAAGGCAAGAGCGCCTGGCGCGCCTACTTCCCCGCCGTCGCCTCCTTCGTCCTGCTCCTTGGCGGCATTGCCATTGACCAGCTTGCGCCGCAGTTCTTCCTCCCGGAATGGAAGCGGCTCGCCTGGTACCTCGCGGCGTACCTGCCCGTGGGCCTTCCCGTGCTGGTGAAAGCGCTCAAGGCGATTGCAAAGCGTGATGTCTTCAGCGAGTTCTTCTTGATGAGCCTTGCCACCATCGGCGCCTTCTTCATCAAGGAATATCCTGAAGGTGTTGCCGTGATGCTCTTCTACGCGGTAGGTGAACTCTTCCAGGATGCCGCCGTGGACCGTGCCAAGCGGAACATTCAAGCGTTGCTCGATGTTCGGCCCGATACCGCGAACGTGATGCGCGATGGCGTCCCGGTGGAAACTCCTGCCGCCGAGGTGAAGGTCGGTGACACCATCCGCATCCGCGTGGGTGACCGTGTGCCATTGGATGGCAAACTCCTCAGCGATAAGGCTTCCTTCGATACCGCTGCCCTCACCGGCGAAAGCGTACCACGCACCATCGTGAAGGAAGCTCCGGTGCTCGCGGGCATGATCGCTACGGACAAGGTGGTGGACATGGAAGTGACCAAGCCCTTCGGCGAAAGCAGCCTCGCCCGCATCCTCGATCTTGTGCAGAACGCCGCGAAGAGCAAGTCGCCCACGGAGCTCTTCATCCGCAAGTTCGCGCGCATCTATACGCCCATCGTGGTAGCCTTGGCCGTGGGCATCGTGCTGGTGCCCATGCTCGTGGTGGATCCCTACGTCTTCAACGAGTGGCTGTATCGCGCGCTCATCTTCCTGGTGATCTCCTGCCCGTGCGCGCTGGTCATCAGCATACCGCTGGGCTACTTCGGCGGCATCGGCGCGGCAAGTCGCAAAGGCATCCTGCTGAAGGGCGGCAACTACCTGGACGTGCTTACCAAGGTGAACACCATCGTGATGGACAAGACCGGCACGCTCACCGAAGGTGTGTTCGCCGTGCAGGAAGTGAAGCCCGCTGCGGGCATCACGGAAGGCCGCTTGCTCGGTGTGGTGAAAGCGATGGAGACGCACAGCACGCACCCCATCGCGCAGGCGGTATTGAAGCATCCGCCGGGCGATGCCGTGGGCGATGCCACCAACGTGGAAGAGATCAGTGCGCACGGCATGCGCGGCACGGTGGATGGTAAAGAAGTGCTGGTCGGCAACACCCGGTTGTTGCGCAAATTCAACGTGTCCTACCCGTCGGAAGTGGATGCGATAGAAGACACCATCGTGGTGTGCGCGATCGGCGGTGCGTACGCGGGCTACCTCACCGTGGCCGACAAGATCAAGGCCGATGCGAAAGAGACCATCAGCCTGCTGAAGGCCCAAGGCATCCGCGACATCGTGATGCTCAGCGGCGATAAGACGGGCATCACGCAGCGTGTTGCCGCAGCGCTCGGCATCAACAAAGCCTTTGGTGATCTATTGCCGGAAGACAAGGTGACTCGGATGCAGGAAGCGAAGAAGGACCCCACCGCCGTGGTGGCCTTCGTGGGCGACGGCATCAACGATGCGCCCGTGCTCGCGCTCAGCGATGTGGGCATCGCCATGGGCGGTCTGGGCAGCGATGCGGCGATCGAGACCGCAGACGTGGTGCTACAGAACGACAAGCCGAGCAGCATCGCTGAGGCCATCCGCATCGGCAAAGCCACCAAGCGCGTGGTGACGCAGAACATCGTGCTGGCCTTCGGCGTGAAGGCCGTTGTGCTCGTACTCGGCGCGGGCGGTTTGGCCACCCTTTGGGAAGCGGTCTTTGCGGATGTGGGGGTGGCGCTGGTGGCGATCCTGAACGCGAGCAGGATGCGGTAGCGCCGCGCTGATCGGTAGTAGCCCCCGGCGGATCCGGAACAATTGTTGTTAAATAACCGACCACTATCAGCCCAACGGCCGTAGAAGCACCTAACTTCACCATCGCATACAAAGGACCCATGCGCCGCCTCATCGCCATCATCACCATAGCAGCCGTCCTTGGCGGGGTGGTGCCGTTGGGTGAACTGGCGAAGCTGCCTCACTTGATCGCGCACTATTTGGAGCACGCCCAAGAGGGTACTTCGTTCGGTGATTATCTGGCGTTGCACTACACGCACACCCCGACCAGCCATCAGGATCCGCACCACGACAAGGGTTGCCTACCCTTTCAAGGGGGTGAGCGCACAATGACCCCCTCGACCCTCGGTGCCATGGACCGGCCCGATGAGGGAACAGCTATCGCCGCAAGTTTTGACGAGCCGGTGACCCGGTTCGCGCTCAGTGCTGAAGAGGATCTTCCGAGCACAACGCTCGGCAGCGTCTTCCAGCCTCCACGGATGGGTTGAACGGGATCCGAAAAGGATCCCAATGCCGACTTGCCGCCTTCGATCGGTGGCAGTGGTCGGTCGGTAGTTCAACCACAGCGATCCACAGCGATCGCCAACATCCTAAACAATGAAAACGTTCAACTTTCGATCGCTACTCGCGCACAGCGCGATGAGCTTGATCCTCACCGCCGCAGCGACTTCCGCCATGGCCCAGCAGGATCTCTGGCCTGTTCGCTTCGAAGCCAACGGTGCCAAGTACCAAGTGTTCACCCCTCAGCCGGAGAGCATCACCGGCGAGCGCTTCACCGCCCGCATGGCCGTGGGCGTGCAACGTCCGCAGGACGAGCAGCCCGTGTTCGGTGCCATCTGGGGCGATGGCGTCCTGGCCCTTGACGGCGGCGCGCGCATCGGCACCCTCGCATCCTTCACCGTCAACGATGCGCGTTTTCCCAGTCTCAGCGACGAGGCGGAACTGCGCGCGATCCGCGAAGCGATCACCAGCGAACTGCCCCTCGCATCCGGCCCCATCAGCACCGACTGGCTCGCGAGCCAACTGAAAGAAGAGCAGCAATTGGGCAACAGTTTCGCCAACGATGCACCGGAGATCATCTACACCGAGAAGCCCAGCGCGCTGGTCTTCATTGATGGTGCGCCGCGCTACGAGAAGCTCACGGAGACCATGAACGACAGTGATCCGGTGTACGCCACCTCCGGCGGCGTCGCGATCGATCGTGTAACGAACACGCCCTACATGATCATGCGCCCGGTGGGTGGCGATCACTACCTGTATGGATCGAAGCTGTGGTTCCGTTCGCGCGACATCGAAGGTCCATGGCGGCAGGTGGAGAACGTGCCTGCCGAGTTGCGTGCGATAGGTGAGAAAGCTGAAAGCACGGCCGAGGTCACGGCGAGCGACGATCAACGCAAAGTGCCGGAGATCATCGTACGCACCACACCTGCTGAGCTGCTCGATCTGGATGGCCCGCCGCAATTCGAGCCGGTGCAGAACACATCATTGCTGTACGCAACGAACACCAACCGCAACTTCTTCCTGGATATCGGCACTCAGCAGTACTACCTGCTGGCCAGCGGCCGCTGGTTCGCCACGCGCGATGCGAAGAGCGGACCGTGGGCCTTCGTGCCTTCGGACAAGTTGCCCGCGTCGTTCGCCTCCATTCCCGAGGGATCGAAGAAGGATGCCGTGCTCGCGCACATCAGCGGTACCGATGCCGCGCAGGACGCCGCGCGCAACGCGAACGTCCCGCAGTCCGCGCAGATCGATCGCAGCACGGCGAGCGTATCCGTCACCTACCAGGGTGCGCCTGAATTCGAACGCATCGCAGGCACCAACGTGGAGTTCGCCCCCAACGCCAGCACCAATGTGCTGCGCATCAATGGCCGCTACTACGTGTGCGACAATGCCGTGTGGTTCGAAGGAGATTCTCCCGACGGCCCGTGGATGGTGAGCACACAAGTGCCTGCTGAAGTGAGCAGCATACCGCCGAGCAGCCCGGTGTACAACGTGCGTTACGTGTACATCTACGACAGCACGCCGCAGTACGTCTATGGCGGTTACACACCCGGCTACCTGGGCAGTTATGGTTTCGGCGGAAGCCTCTTCTATGGCACCGGCTACAACTATGGTGGTGGCTGGGGCAATTACTACAACCCGTGGCCTACCACCTGGGGCTTCGGCATGGGCTATGATCCGTGGAACGGTTGGGGCTTCGGTGGCAACTGGGGCTGGGGTTGGAATTACGGCGGCTATGGTGGGTTTGGCCACCATGCTTGGGGCCATGGCTGGTGGGGCTCGGCCTACAACAACCCGCACTACTTCGACCCGCACCACGGCGGCTACTACGGCCACCACAACAACGGATACGGTGGGTACGGGCAGCATGCGTACAATGCGCAATCATCCCACGCTGCACGCCCGGTCGGGGTGTATGCTGGTCGCAATGGAGCAGGCATTCGTCCTGCACCGATCGCAAGGCCATTGTCCGGTTCCAACATGAAACCCGCAGGCGCGGACGGAACCATTGGACGCCCCATGACCAAGCCCGGTACACGACCCGCTTTCACGGATGCTCGCGGGAACACCTTCGGGGCGAGCGTTGACGGCACGAAGCCGACAACCGCTTCCATCTGGGGCCGCACCCCGGCGCAAGGTCGTCCGGCAGTGGCACCGAGCACGACCACGGTCGGGACCGACCGACCGGTGCAACGGCCCATCACCGATGCGCGCGGCAATACATACCGCCCCAACACCGGCGATGCTGTGCGCAACGACAACGGCTCATGGGGCCGCGTGGCTCCACCTGCGCCTGCACGTACGGAGTACAACACTACCCGGCCGAACAGCGCGCGACCCGATGTGCAGTCGCGCCCGAGCGGCAACCAACGACCAGCGTACCAACAGGATCCGCAACGCCAAGCCCCCCAGCGCAACTACAGTGCGCCCAGCGCACCGCGGTACAACAACGGCACGCAGCGCGGGAACAGCAACGGTGGCTACCGTCCGCAACAAGCTCCGCCGAGCCGCACGTACAGCGCGCCCAGCGCGCCACGCAACAATGGTGGAAGCCGTGGCGGCGGATACAGCGGTGGTGGGAACCGTGGTGGCGGGGGTGGTTCCATGCACAGCGGCGGCGGCGGTGGAGGAAGCAGAGGTGGTGGATCGATCGGTGGCGGAAGTCGCGGAGGAGGTGGAGGTGGAAGTCGCGGCGGAGGTCGCCGATAGATCAACAAGTTCCCGCCGGGAGGAGAACTCCCGGCGGGAGCGACTATTCATTACCGACAACGAACATGAGGAACGTGATCAATGCATCCATGATCGCCATTGGCCTGTTGAGCAACAGCTCTATCAGCCTGGCACAGGACCGGCCGAACGCAGCCCCACATGGTGGCGCAGTGGCCAAGGCGGGCAACTACCACATTGAAATGGTGAAGAGCGGCGATGCCGTGGAATTCTACCTGCTCGATGCCGCGAAGAAGACCTTGCCCAACAAGGGCATCACAGCGAACGCTGCGTTCTCCTTTGCCGATGGAACCACGTCGACCATGGACTTGGAAGCGATCGGTGATGACCACTTCCGCGTGGTATTGTTCACCGCAAGCGAGTTCAAGGTGACGGTCACCTTCACTGTGAACAAACAAACAGTGAGCGCGCGACTGGACTCCGGCGCAAGGCAGCCTGTGCCGCGAGAGAAGCCGCATTCTTCATCCGACGGCCACCAACACTGAACGCTACGCATGATGTCCACCATCCGCACCCTCACTTTTGGCGCATGCTTCGCGCCCCTATTGCTGCTCGCCCAAGCCCCCACTTCACGGAACGGGCCGAAGCTGGGTCTGAGCATGGCTTCCATCAGTGGTGGCTCGTTCTTCTCTTGGAGTGGCCAGCCGAAGTTCGGCCCGCTTGTCGGTTGGAGTTTTGAAGCCCCCTTGGCGAACCAGGCCAGTTTGTTGATCGAACCGATGCTCATGAGCAAGGGGAGCGTTTCGGTGAACAGCACCTTGAAGACCCGCTCGAGCGTATCACAGACCTATCTGGAAATGCCGTTGATGCTGAAGCTGAGCACCAACCCCGATCCGCAAGGCGTGTTCCTCTCGGCCGGGATCATCTACGGCTACTTCCTGCGCGGCAAGGTGCGCAACTACCAGAACGGCACGCTGCTTTCGGAGTATGCCTTCTCAACAGCGCAGAAGAACAGCCAGTGGAGCATGGGCCTCGGTCTCGGTCGCGAGAAAGGGAACTGGCTTTGGGAGGTACGCGCACAGAATAGTTTCCGGTTCTCCCGTTACATCACCGCACATAACATCGTCATGAGCCTGCAAGTGGCCTGGCGCTTCCCCCAAGAGGGCCGCAAGAAGAAGCGTGCGCAGGGGACCGAAGAGGAAGAATGAGCGACTGTAACCTTAACAACCCGCATGAATGACCCATCCCATGTCGGATATCCCCGGTGAATTCCTGATCGCGCTGAAGCTGCTGGCCGCCATGGTGCTCGGCGGTCTGCTCGGATACGATCGTGAGCGGCATGGTGCCGATGCCGGACTGCGCACCTATGCTGCCGTATGTATGGGTGCCACCTTGTTCACGGCGGTGGGGGAACACTTGGTTGATGGGACGGCGAGCGGGCGCGTCATCGCCAGCATCATCCAAGGCATCGGTTTCCTATGTGCGGGCATCATCTTCCGGAATGCGACAACAGGTGAATCCGTCGGCCTCACTACCGCTGCCACCGTGTGGGCCACTGCCGCTATCGGTGTGGCCGTGGGCTTGGATATGTACGTGATCGCCGTGGTGGGTGCCCTCATGCTCTACTGGCTGATCTCCTTGCACCACCGGAAATGGTACATGGCTTGGAAAGAGCGGTTGAAGGAGAGCGAGAAATTGAAGCCCGATGGCCACCGTGAGCGATAAACAAGACCCGATGGAAAGCAACAAGAACCATCCACGCACAACTCGGCGCAGGACCCGGTACATCGTTGCACTGGTGCTCCTTGCTTCCGCGACAATCGGCAGTGCCCAGGCACCCACCTACGCTGCATTGGACACTTTCGCTCCGGGGCCCACAATGGTCCCCGGCATATATGCCGTAGACGGCACTTCGGAACCCACGGAACTGCTGGCCACCTTAAGCAGCCGCACGCGCCTGAAGGGGATCTTCGGCATGGCCTTCTCCTTCGGCCTGGCCCGTGCGCGCGCACTGGCCTACTTGCAAGGTGATCGCGCACCGGTGCGCGCTTCGCGCGAGGCGACCTTCCGGTTCCGCTTCGATCCAACGGCGTCCGCTTTCGGGCGCGATGCGCATCTTCCTTCGTCCGTACCCACCGCAGCCAGCCCGGCAGAGTTCATGCTGGTGCGCATGGAAGCAACGAGGGGCGACCGCCGTTTCCAATACGCGCGCTACAGCCTGGCCACCTCGGAAACCGGTGCCACCGCCGAAGCCAATGTTCCATTCACCATCCAACGCACCGGCACCAGCGAGTTCGAAGTACTGGCCAGCGATCTGCCTCCCGGCGAATATGCCTGGGTGTGGCTGGGCGACCTGAACCACGGCGGCGGCCCTGTGCGCGTGCATGCGTTCGGTATTGATCCCTAGAGTACCACTTCATAACGATCTGCGTTCGCCGCAGCCCTATCATGAAACCCTTCCTCTTCCTCCTGCTCATCATTCCCGCATCCATGGCCAGCGCGCAAAGCGGCCAGCGCGCCCGCACGCTGTTCAACGCCCCGGCTGATTCCATCACCGGTGGCTACATGGCCTTCAGTAGTTCGGGCACCACCTTGTTCGGCGAACAGGCCATCTTCCTTGGCGGCCGCATCGGGGTTGGCGTTGGGCACCGCATCGCCTTCGGTCTGGCGGGCCACGGACTGGCAAACCCGCAGCGTAATCCATACTACAACACCTACCGCGCGGAGGCTGGCGGTAACGTGCCCGATGATCTTGCCTTCCGCACCGGTTATGGCGGCTTGTTCGTGGAACCGATCCTGGCCGATCACCGTGTGCTGCATGTGAGCTTCCCGATCACCGTGGGTGCCGGGTCGGCCGCATACGGCTACCGCACTTCATCCGGCCGGTACTACCAAACGATCCGAACCGATGCGCAAGCCTTCTTCTTCGTGGAGCCTTCGGTGGAAGTGGAGCTGAACATTTTGCAAGCCCTGCGGCTTTCCCTCGGGGGCGCTTACCTCTACACCTCCGATATCGATCTTCCCGCCACCGACCCGGATGTGCTCCGGCGTTTCATGCTTCGCGTTACTTTGAAGGCCGGTCAGTTCTGATCCACCAACATGATCCCGAAAGGAAACCTCACCCAACACGTTTGGCGCGCTGTGCCCTCGTGGGCTGCTCTTGCACTGATGGCCTGCATGCTCTCTCCGATCATTGCCTCAGCGCAGAAGGAACGCCACGGCAATCTGTTCCAGATGCGGCCATACACCTTGGGCGGCGGCGTGGAAATGAATATTCCTGTGGGCGATTTCGATCGGGTATGGGCCCGCAATTTCATCGGCTTCGGTGCCGACTTCACCTACCCCATGCGCAGGCTTCCGTTCGACGCAGGATTCGGATTCGGCTACGCGGCAATGGGCAAGAAAGGCGCCGCAGTGACCGTCCAGAGCAGCACACACGGTGCATTGCCCGGCGAGCTCACGGTGAAAAGCAAGGTCATGTCCTACATGGGCCGCCTACGGCTACGCCCGATCACTGGGCGCGTGAGCCCTTATGCTGAAGGCCTGCTGGGCCTACGCCAGTTCACCACTTTATCCAACGTGGATCTGGAGGATCCGAATGCAGCGGACATCAGTGAGCGCAGGGCCAACGCTGTGACAGTTTGTTACGGCTGGGCTTTGGGAGCGCTCGTGGGCTTCGGACCGAAATCGCAGTTCTATGCCGAAGGCCGCGTGGAACGGACTTGGGGCGGCCGCGTGAGTTATGTGGATACCGAAAGCATCACGATCGCCAGCAATGGTGAGGTGGACTACGGCACGCTCTCTTCCGCTACCGACATGGTAACGGTGAGGCTGGGCGTGGGAGTGAAATTCTGAACGCACCGGCCGACAAGTTCATCCTCCTACTATTCTTTGCATGCAGCGGACAAGGCATTTCATGGATGATCATTCAGCAGCACTTCACCCGCTACGCCACCCGCACGAAGCTGATCGCGGGCACCCAGCTATCATGCTCGCAATATGGACAAGCCGAGGGCGCCAGGCCTTGTACCACCGTATAGCCACAACGTCCACAACAGACCGGGCCGTCAGCAGGGGTTGCGCTCGCATCACCTGCGGCCAATGCTTCCGGAGCAATGGGCAGGCCAGGCCGGACCTCATCATCAGGGTGGAAGAAGACGCTCAACTTTCCATCGATCTCCACGTACGCCGCCTTCACCTGGCCCAGGTGCTCCACGTGCAGGGCGCGCAGTTCCCCAAAGAACTCGTCCGGTGACATGCCCTCCGTGTCCAGCGCCTTCAGTTCCACGATGCCATCGAAAAACACGCGCGTCACGGCACCTTCCACCATGGCCTCCACGCGCGGCGCTCGATTCGTCCACTTGTTCACGGCCCAGTATAACAGCAGGGTCACCGCCATGGCCACCACCGAGGGCAGCACGGGTGAGGTGGTGTAGATCATCGGATCGCTCAAGGCCGAACCCAGGCCGATGATCACGATCAGTTCCAGGATGCTGAACTGCCGCACCTCCTTCTTACCAGTGACCTTGAAGAGCACCAGGGCGATCAGGAACATCAGCCCGGTCCGCAGCGCGCACTCGGCCAGAAAGATCCACGGGTTATCATCGCCGAGGAATATGGTGCGCCACCCGTTCATGTTTGTGAAGCTAACGCGCCGCCAGCCTGTACTGCATACGCGGGCTTTCTCCAATCCAAATATAGCCGACCTGCTCCACGCCGCCCGCTTACATTTGGGCGCACTTCAGAACAAGCAGTAAGTTATCTCTCGCACGTACTGTGGGATACACCCCCCCAACCAACCCAACGACCTCAAATGAAATTCGTATTCGCATTTCTCGCACTCGCCATCCTGCTCTTCGCCTGCGGTGATCGTGGTGGTACCGATGCTTCGAAGCATAAGGACGGCACCATCCATACCGATGGAGATGTCCGTGATGGTACCAAAGACCACGATGAAAAGGACGGCCACAGCCACGACGATGGCGATGCGCACGAAGAAGCCGCGCACGATACCACCGATGGTCACAGCCACGACGACGGACATACGCATTGATGGGCAGCGAACACGACCATAGCAACGAAGCGAAAGCAGCAGGAACCCCAAGCGCGTGGCGCGCCTACAGCCCCGCCATCGCCTCCTTCGTCCTGCTCATAGGCGGCATCGCCATTGACCAGCTTGCGCCGCAGTTCTTCCAACCGGAATGGAAACGCCTCGCATGGTACCTCGCGGCATACCTGCCCGTGGGCCTGCCCGTGCTGTTCAAAGCGATCAAGGCCATTGCCAAGCGCGATGTCTTCAGCGAGTTCTTCCTCATGAGCCTGGCCACGATCGGCGCTTTCTTCATCACCGAATATCCCGAGGGCGTGGCGGTGATGCTCTTCTATGCCGTGGGCGAACTGTTCCAGGACGCCGCCGTGGATCGCGCCAAGCGGAACATACAAGCGCTGCTGGATGTGCGGCCCGATACCGCGAACGTGATGCGCGATGGTGTCCCGGTGGAAACGCCCGCCGCCGAGGTGAAAGTCGGTGACACCATCCGCATCCGCGTGGGCGATCGTGTGCCTTTGGATGGCAAGCTCCTCAGCGAGCAGGCCTCCTTCGATACCGCAGCGCTCACAGGTGAAAGCGTGCCACGTACCATTGTGAAGGAAGCACCGGTGCTCGCCGGCATGATCGCCACGGACAAGGTGGTGGACATGGAAGTGACCAAGCCCTTCGGCGAAAGCAGCCTCGCACGCATCCTCGACCTGGTTCAGAACGCCGCGAAGAGCAAGTCGCCCACGGAGCTCTTCATCCGCCGCTTCGCACGGATCTATACGCCCATCGTGGTGGCACTGGCCGTAGGCATCGTGCTGGCACCCATGCTCATCGTGGATCCGTATGTCTTCAACACCTGGCTCTACCGCGCGCTCATCTTCCTGGTGATCTCCTGCCCGTGCGCGCTGGTCATCAGTATTCCGTTGGGCTACTTCGGCGGTATCGGCGCCGCAAGTCGCAAAGGAATCCTGCTGAAGGGGGGCAACTACCTCGACGTGCTCACGAAGGTGAACACCATCGTGTTGGACAAGACCGGCACGCTCACCGAAGGCGTGTTCGCCGTGCAGGAAGTGAAGCCCGCTGCGGGCATTACCGAAGGCCGCTTGCTCGGCGTGGTGAAAGCGATGGAGACGCACAGCACACACCCCATCGCGCAGGCGGTATTGAAGCATCCGCAGGGCGATACCGCGGGCGAGGCCACGAACGTGGAAGAGATCAGTGCGCACGGCATGCGCGGCACGGTGGACGGCAAGGAAGTGCTAGTGGGCAACGCGCGCTTGCTGAAGAAGTTCAATGTCGCATACCCTGCGGAAGTGGATGCGATCGAGGACACCATCGTGGTTTGTGCCATCGGCGGTGCGTACGCGGGCTACCTCACCGTTGCTGACAAGATCAAGGCCGATGCGAAGGAGACGATCAGCCTACTGAAGGCCCAAGGCATCCGCGAGATCGTGATGCTCAGCGGCGACAAGACAGCGATCACGCAACGCGTGGCCGCGACCCTCGGTATCACCAAGGCCTTCGGCGATCTGCTCCCCGAAGACAAGGTGACGAAGATGCAGGAAGCGAAGAAGGACCCCACCGCTGTGGTGGCCTTCGTGGGCGATGGCATCAACGACGCTCCGGTGCTGGCCCTAAGTGATGTGGGTATCGCCATGGGCGGCCTGGGCAGCGATGTGGCGATCGAGACCGCCGACGTGGTCCTTCAGAACGACAAGCCCAGCAGTATCGCCGAGGCCATCCGCATCGGCAAGGCCACCAAGCGTGTGGTCACGCAGAACATCGTGCTCGCCTTTACAGTGAAGGCCATTGTGCTGGTGCTTGGTGCGGGCGGGTTGGCCACGTTGTGGGAAGCCGTCTTTGCTGATGTGGGCGTGGCGCTGTTGGCTATCCTGAATGCGAGTCGGATGCGGTGAAATGACCTGCCCCGTGGGTTTCTTGACCGCTGGAGCCCCCGGGTCAACCTCGCCCACACCGAAAAGCGCGTTAGAAAGCATTTTCGACACGCCCCGTTTACCTCCTCCGGGGTTCAATTCAATGAAAGAAAGTCCATAAGCTTGTACATCACCACACCAGCATGTCGGAAACGGAGCCAAAGCAAGAAGCCTTCCACCTTAGCACGCTCAGTGACATTTGTGAATGCCTTAGTCCAGTGGAATGTGCGTACTGGGCTGAGGGATGCGGCGTTGCATTGGAAAATGCAAAGCACACCTCACCTGTTGATTTATCCATAGCCGGAGCGCATGAAGAAAACGTGAGTATCGCGTGGACCCAAGTCAAGAAGAGTGGTAGCTGGAGAAACCCCATCGATAGTGCTCACTTCGGTGGCCTTGCGATAGCGGTACTGGTTATCAAACGTGCGACACCATACAAGTTCATTGAACAGTCTTTCGGGGGCACTGGGATAGACTATTACGTTGGGGATGATATAGGCCCCAACTTCATCAAGGCACGATTGGAAATTTCCGGAATAGGTGAAGCGAAGGGCAGCAACACGGTGGCGCGACGGGTGGCGACAAAGACTGTTCAATCTAAGCGGAGTGATGATAGCGGGATGCCAGCTTACGTTGTGGTGACCGAGTTTAAAGGGCCTAGCGCAACCATAACACACCGACTGTTATGACCTCCTCCAAAGATCTCCATCGCCAAGCCATGGACTTGGTTACTGGCGCTTTGGTCTTGAAGGCTAAAGCAGATTTTTCAGGGTATGTGCGTATGATGACGCAAGCCCTGCCGCTAGAAAGAGCAGCAGCGGAGTTGATGATTGACGAACTGGATGCAGAGCCGACGCGGTCCGTTCTTTTTTTGGGTGCCGCGAACATCGCTTGGGCATGCCGGGATGCGGAGCTGACCAAGCGGATGATAACCCTCGGCCTAAAGGGCAACGCTCCGTTGAAAATGACGGATGACCTCATTAGCCTGCTTCAAGACGTCACTTATGCCGAGCGCACCGAGAGCGACCTATCTCCCGAACGCTTTCACTACTTGGATGCACTGCGGGATAAGGCGCTGAACATTCGGATCAAAGCAAAAACAGGCTCTCATTCGGATGCTGTCATACTTAGGTATGGCACTCATGCCCTCAACAAAATCGACGCATCTTGGAATGCCTTTGTTATGAACAGCTACGTCAACACTTTTGCTGTTGACGCCACCACCAAGGATGCCTTGATCATTCCAACGCTCGTCCGGAAGGACGCGCCGATGTTGATCGCTAACCTAACCTTCAGGAGCTTCGGGGTGAGCTTGGTGAGCGACACTTGCTTGATGAGCCAAAGTGTTGTCAAAAAGCAGCAACGATGGCGAGAGACGCTGTTTGACGAGTTCAAGGATGATGTGTTTAACGTTGACTACCAGTCAACACGCGACAGAACGCGAATCCTACGCAAGTTTTCCGACGAGCAGCGAAGGGAAATTTATGGCCCCATTCTGCCATTGATGAAGGAAAGCAACGGTTTCGCAATATCTATCCTTGACAAGGAATTTACCCCTACCAGCGAACGTGTACTGAGACCGGTTGACGTAACCTCATCTTCGGAACTAACGCCACCAGAGACCAAACCCGAGCCACCGGAAAAAGTCCTGACCAAGGCAGTGTACTTCAGCAATCCGAATAGTACCAAGGTTAGTGAACGCGATTTCATCGACAAGGAGGAGTTAGACTATCTAGCCATAACAAGACGGGTGAGCCTGGTTGAAAGCAGCTTAGGTAGTCTGAGGTTCCCGAGCGAGCTGGAAATTCCTATCGTCTACGAGCGGCCGTACTTTTCAATCAACGACCACAGATTTGGGCTCAGTGAACAGGACAAGGAGATTTCTGCTGTGATGGAGCTATACGCAGCGCGACTCGTGCAGTTGTACGATACGCTATCGAAATTGACCGATGCGGAGCTTACGGAAGACCAGCGACGGATAAAAGCGGCGTTCGCCAGTGTCGTGCGAACTGTATGAGTGCTATGAATCTAGAATAGGCAAACGCTCGACGGGCAGTAATCTTAGGACACGGCCAACGGTTCCAGCGTGGCGACGAGTTCAGCCAAGTCCACAGAACGCCCAGAAAATACCCGGCAGCCGTATTTCACCGCGAGACCGGTCTCTACCAACTCTTGCTTCCTCGGGCCATCTACGAGGGCGATGTGGGCTACCGGCAGGGCAGTGGACATGCGTAGCAGGTCGATGTGATCCCCATCCGTTTCCGTCTTATGCCGATGCGCCATGTGATCAACCAACGTATTCCGAATATGGACCGGCGGAATGTTCGCGAACCCTACTTGCTTCACCTCGTTGTAGAGCCGTTCAGCCTCTGACGTCGTCATCAGGTGATGCTTCATAAGTATCTCCAGAAAGAGATCCACCCAGTGCGCCACATCCGAGCCTGGGAAACCGGCTCCACGGATTCGAATACCACCTACCTCGAGGAGCGTGTTGAGGCGTTCGAGGAATTCCTGCTTGGCGAAGTACTCTGAGATGCTGAACGAAAATGGCTTCCACTTGTTGGCGACAAGCCCAGGTCGGGTTCGGCTTCGGATCCAATTTGCGTCTTCCAGTGCTGGGTTCAGCCGAATGCCTAGCAGGTCGCGCTCCGACCTCAGCCTCTGTTGCACATCCGCGTCGAGTTCCCGGCGGACCTCCCCCTTGACGATGTAGTCGTACCGCGTTAGTACCGTGCCGCGCATTCGGGCGCTCATCGCCTTGGTAGCCGCGAACGGGGCGCCAAGGATGTGATACCCACCCGAAAGTCCGTTGAACAAGGCAGTCTGCTGCTGCATCACACTCAGAGGCCTGTGTGCGGTCTCTAACCAGTGTTCCGAAGGAATGGGGCAGAGCAGCTTGCCGTTGGCAACACCTTCTCGTAAAAGACCCTCCACTTCCTGCCACACACCCTCACCCTGGGAATCAATCATGCTGCTGGCAGCGAACTGGTCGAGGTAGATCAGCCTACACTGCGGATCGGGAGAATTCATGGCTCAATAATGACTTCAATCCTCTTCCAGCGACGACACCGTGGGTGCACCGTTAATAACGATCGATCGTGGATGATCAATAGCCCCCTGGTTATGTTTTCAACATGTAGACGTTCGCACCTTTGATATCAGTACATCTCCCCCGGACCGGGTTTCCCAGCAGTACAGAATCAAAATAATGAGC
This sequence comes from Flavobacteriales bacterium UBA7690, assembly GCA_002482775.1. Classification (GTDB taxonomy): domain Bacteria; phylum Bacteroidota; class Bacteroidia; order Flavobacteriales_F; family PHOS-HE28; genus PHOS-HE28. The sequence goes on from DLGQ01000061.1 coordinate 62,906, forward strand.
ACAAAGACCATTGTGGGCGAATTGCAGCCCAACTTACCTCAGCTCCTTGACCTTTCTTGGTCCGAGGGCCAGCTATGGAGCGCGTATGACTTCGACGGGATCCATGTAGGACGGGTCACCTTAACCACCACTGCACAAGATGGTCTCCGTCGCTTGAGCAATGGCACCGTATGGATCTCCATCCGGGCCTTTGATCAAAACGACAACGAAGTACTTTTCTCCAAGAACCCGATCAACCTTCGAGCTATCGTGCGGAACGACATGATCCAGCCCTTCTTGGATGCAGAACAGGTAGTACCCCTTCCGAATGGGCCTGATTATGCCTTTCGCAAGGCACATCACTGGACTGTGGAGTTCTCCGTTGAAGAAGTAGAGCTACTGGCGGATGAAACGCTAACCATAAAAGTGACTGCTGTGGCTCAGTAAGCCAACGAATGACATGAAGCAAGTAGAAAAGCTCGACCGCATTCTGCGGTACCTATATGACCACCGTTTCGACGGCAACAACTACATGCTGTTCGGCATCGTGGAGGAGCTACAGCTGCCGGTCGTAGGTAAGCATGAGGTTATCGAACTAGGCCAACGCCTAAAAAAAGATGGACTTGTGGACGCTATCGGACTCGCAATGGGTAACCTGGCCATGGAGCTAAACTCCTATGGAGTAGAGTACTGCGAGGAGAGATCGTACGGAAGTCCTGCACAGCCTGTGGCGACCGCACCCATCAACATTGTGGGAAGTCAGCAAGTGGTCGTAGTGAGCCACTCGCCAGGGGCCAACGTTGTAAACCATGGAGCCGGAACACCACTGGCACAAGAAATCGTTCAGCAGGCCGGTAAGGATCCTTCGCTTACTCAACATGATCGCGAGGAGCTCAAACAGCTATTGGACGAAATTCAAGGGTGTGCAGCACAAGGAATTAAGCCTAAGATGGGCCTAGACACCTTGTTGAGCCGGTTCGGCAACCTATCAAGCGTTGGCAGCCTAGTGACTTCCTTCGCTGAACTTCTTGGCGCCTAGTCCACGCTCTGGAGAAACGGCTCCAAGCAACAACCAAACCGACAACCTTAAAAAGCAAATCGCCGGAACCACCTGAACTTCAGGCGTTTCCGGCGTTGCTGTGTAGCCCGTAGGGGAATCGAACCCCTGTTTCATCCGTGAAAGGGACGCGTCCTAACCCCTAGACGAACGGGCCACGATGTCAAATCCCCGTGAGGGGGTCCCTGTTAGGGAGCGCAAATGTAAACAGATGATCGGAATTACAAACGGTCCTAGATCGGATCTGCATTATCAGCATGGAAACGGAAGCCCAAACGCTTGCCCGTGCTCAGCTGGAGGTTCCCGTTCAGTTCGTTCATCTCGCTCACGGTGACCTGCTGCACCTGGTCGTACGGCGGGGCCAAGAGGTCGAATTCCAGTACATAATTGACCACGGAGTACAGCACTTCCCTCAGGCGGGGTTCATCCATCACGTTGCCGGGCAGGTCGTTGTAGAGGAAACCCATCTGGCGTTTGCCCTGCACCAGAAAGTGGTTCTCCTTGTTGAGGAAGATCCTGGCCACCAAGTAACCCAGGTCGCGTTCACGGTTGAACTTGAAGGAGTCGCTCAGGAAGTTGTAGATGTTTATCACCCCGAAGTAGCCACGCATCTCGTCCTCTTCCAGGTAGCTTGTCTTCCACAGGCTGTGGCTCTGGTCCAGCTTGAAGACGTTGGTGTGCATGTGGAAGATGATGGTATCGCCCGCGACGCGCAGCTCGCAGGCCAAACTGCCTTTGTCCGTGAAGGAGACCACGAGGCGCTCATCCTTCTGGGTAACCTCTTGTTCCAGGTCCGTCGCAACGTCTTTCAGCGTGAGTTTCAACTGTGCGAACAGCTCCGTGGTGGCCTTGAAGACATCCTGCTTCATGGCCGACTTGGTGCGCAGGGCCTTCACGATCAGCTCGCGCGACGTCGGGGTGCTTTCCTTCTTGCTCATCAGTAGGCGCGGGCGAAGATGACACGACGTTCGCTGGGTGCTCCCGTTACCATGCAGTTACCGGGGGTGCGGTCCCCTTCCAACGGAATGCACCGGATGGTGGCCTTGGTCTCGTTCTTCACCTTCTCCTCGGTCTCGGCTGTTCCATCCCAGTGGGCGTGGATGAAGCCTCCCTCTTCGATGGCGACCTTGAACTCCTCGTAGGTATCCACCGCGCGGGTGTAGCGTTCGCGCATGGCGAGGGCCTTCTGGTACAGGTTGTCCTGGATGGCGGTGAGCAGGTGCTCCACCTTCTCGGCGAGGTCCGTCACTTGCATCACGGTCTTTTCCATGGTGTCGCGCCGGGCCACTTCCACAGTGCCGTTCTCCATGTCGCGCGGGCCGATGGCGATGCGCACAGGGTACCCTTTGAACTCGTACTCGGCGAATTTCCAGCCGGGTTTCTTCTGGTCAACATCGTCGAACTTCACGGTGATGCCTTTCGCGCGGAGCGCGGCCAACACCGGCGCGAAGTAGGCGCGGATGGCTTCCATCTGTTCTTCGTTCTTCGCAATGGGCACCACGGCCACTTGTACTGGCGCCAACTTCGGCGGAAGCACGAGGCCATTGTCATCGCTGTGGGTCATGATCAAGGCGCCTACCAACCGGGTACTGACCCCCCAACTGGTGGCCCAAACGTGCTCCTGCTTGTTCTCCTTGGTGGTGAAGAGCACATCGAAGGCTTTGGCGAAGTTCTGGCCCAAGAAATGGCTCGTTCCGGCTTGGAGCGCTTTCCCGTCCTGCATCATGGCTTCGATGCAATAGGTGTCCTCAGCACCGGCGAACCGTTCGCTGGCGGTCTTCACACCACGGATCACGGGGATGGCTAACCACTCTTCGGCGAAGCGCGCATACACGCCGAGCATTTTCTCGGTCTCTTCCACGGCTTCGGCCTTGGTGGCGTGGGCGGTATGGCCTTCTTGCCAGAGGAATTCAGCGGTTCTCAGGAACAAACGCGTACGCATCTCCCAGCGCACCACATTGGCCCATTGGTTGATGAGCAAAGGCAGGTCGCGGTAGCTCTTCACCCAGCCACGGTAGGTGTTCCAAATGATGGTCTCACTGGTGGGCCGGATGATGAGCTCCTCTTCCAGCTTGGCGTCGGGATCCACGATGACGCCATGGACCGGGTCGCTCTTCAGGCGGTAGTGGGTGACCACAGCGCATTCTTTCGCGAAGCCCTCCACGTGGCTGGCTTCCTTGGCCAGGTAGCTCTTGGGGATGAACAGCGGGAAGTAGGCGTTGACGTGGCCGGTCTCCTTGAACATGCCGTCCAAGGCGGCCTGCATCTTCTCCCACACCGCGTAGCCGTGCGGTTTGATCACCATGCAACCCCGAACGTCGCTGTGCTCAGCAAGGTCCGCTTTCAGTACCAGATCGTTGTACCACTTGGCGTAGTCGTCCGCCCGTTTGGTCAAATTGTCCGCCATCCCCCTTTAGTGGTATTATTTTTGTTGTTCAACGTGCGCGGCTAAAGTACACAACACGGTCCGGCGCTTCGGCGTTCGGCCTGCAACACAAGAACACCATGGAACGCTTCGATCGCACCCTGCTCGCCCTGCTGCCGATGGCACTTTTCGCTGCATCGTGCGGCAGCATGCGCTCCACCACGGCCAGTGTTGAGGATGATGTGTATTTCATGCCATCCACGGCACCCGTACTGGCATCCGCGGATGTGGCCCCTCCGGTGGAAGAACCGGCGCAACAACCCACCACGGACGATTATTACGACCCAGGAACTTCGCAGGACCTGGGCACCGACCGCAGCTACTACGACATCACCTACAACGACCCGCGTTTCTACAATTACGACCGCTTCGGATTCAATTCGGGGGTGATGGGTTGGCAAAGTGGCTGGAACGGTCCCGGATGGGGCGGCGGCATGGGCTGGGGTAACTCATGGACCTTGGGCATGGGCTGGGGCTACGGTAGCGGCATCTATTCCGGTTGGTCCAACCCATACGGAGGTTTCAATTCGTGGTATTCTCCTTGGGGTTGGAACAACTGGGGCGGTGGCCTCGGTTATGGCTACGGCGGCGGTGGCTACGGATATGGTGGCGGCTACTTCGGCCCTTGGGGAAGCTGCTATTCCTGCTACACTCCGGTCTCGTACGGCGATGGTTGGAGCAACACGGTGGTAGCCCCGCGCAATGGGGTTGGCTCCGGTGGGTCCGGTATCGGAAGCGGTACGCGCCGTATGCCCATACGCAACCCAGCAGGTCTTGCTCCCATGCCGATCGATCGGTCCACGATCATACGCAACCGCGCTACGGAGATCGACCGCGCGGTGAGGCAGCCGGCCACACAGCCTGCTCGCAGAGCCCCGGTGACCACACCCAAACGCAGCCGGGATGAGTCGAGCCCAACACGGAACATCGAGCGTAGCTCACCGAGCCGTGGCTATGATGGTGGCGGAGGCGGACGCTCCACACCTTCACCAAGCAGGGATGGTGGCGGCGGAGGTGGTGGCGGAACACGTACCAGTCCCGGACGCCGTTGATCATGAGCAGATCATCCTTTCGGACGAGGGTCATGCGGCCCCTGTCCCTCGCCTTGGTGTGCGCAACACCCTTTATCGCACTAGCCCAGAATGAGGAGGATGCGTTGCGCAGCAGCTATATCGCTCCCGGTGGCACAGCGCGCAGCATCGGCATGGCCAACGCGTTCGGTGCTTTGGGGGCCGATGGCGTTAGCGTTATGATCAACCCGGCAGGTATGGGCCTTTATCGCCGCAGCGAATTATCCTTCACACCCTCGTTGGAAGTGAACGGGGTGACCAGCAGGTACTACGGCACCTCCTCCACCGATTCCAGAACACGCTTCTATTTCGGTAACCTGGCCCTCGCGCTGAACGTGCCCGCTGAACGGGGCAGTGATTGGCGGAGCAGCACCTTCGGCGTGATCTACGATCGCCAAGCCACACAGCATTGGGCGCGGCAAGCCATCGGGAAAGGCATCGCCACTTCCATCTTGGACGACTTCGCTTCACGCGCCGAAGGGACCACGACGGATGGGTTGTTCAATGATCCATCGTTGCAATTCAGTTCGGCCTTGGCTTACGACACCTATGGCATAGACCCACTGGATCCGAACGATTCACTTTCCACCAGCTATGTCGCCGCACTGCCGTTCGGCGCCAAAGTGAACCAGACCAATACCATCGACTCGCGCGGCGCGATCTCCAACACCTCGTTCTTCTACAGCGGCAACTACATGGACCGGTTGTACATCGGACTTTCCGTGGGCGTTATCGGCTATCGATACCGGCATGTGCTCACCCACACTGAGACGGTGCCAGATGAGTCCATCGACCTGAAGGACCTGAGCTATCGCGACGAAGTGAGCACCACGGGCAATGGTGTGGATGTGAAAGCCGGCGTTATCTATCGACCACACGACCGCTTCCGGATGGGCGCTGCGTTCCATAGCCCCATGTGGCTCCAGTTGAATGATGCGTACGTCTCTTCGATGAAGACCGAATTCCGCACACCATCATCCACCGATGGACGCACGAGCTATTCATCGACATCACCGGACGGCGTTTACAATTACCGCGTTTCCAGCCCTTGGCGCACGGTGCTGAGCGCGGCATACATCGCTGGCGAGCATGGCTTGGTGAGCGTGGATTACGAATATACCGACTATAGCAAGATGCGCTTGCGCCGGAGCAACCGCCTGCTGGATGCGTACGATTATGTGGCGGAGAACGAAGCCGTGTCCAACTCGTTCCGCGCCGTGCATACGGTACGTGTGGGAACGGAGTGGCGTGCAGGCAACTGGTACTTCCGCATGGGCTGGGGATTCACGCCAGACCCGTATGAGAAAGATGACCTGCGCCACGGCCAAGCGTTGCGCACGTACGCGGGCGGCGTGGGCTACCGAACGGATCATGTGGGAGTGGACCTCGGCGTGAACTATGCGCAACGCACCACGAGTTTCTTCCAGTACGACCCTACGTTGGTGAACACGACCTTGGAAGAACGCACCAACATGCGCACGCTCGTAACGGTGAGCATGAGACCCTGACCCGCGCGATCGTTCCAAAAGAAAAAGGCCCCGATGTCCGGGGCCTTTTCGTTGTGTGATCCGTGATCACTTGTCTCCTTTCACGCGCTCCACCACGTAGTCATCCACGAGGATGCGGCCGCAGTGTTCGCACACGATGATCTTCTTGTGGCTGCTGATGTCCAGCTGGCGTTGGGGCGGGATGCTGTTGAAGCAACCACCGCAGCTACCGCGCTCTACCGCTACCACCGCCAAGCCGTTGCGGGCGTTGCTGCGGATGCGGTTGTAAGCGCTGAAGAGACGCTCTTCGATGTGCTTGGAAGCGACTTCGCTCTTCTTCGCCAACTCCTTCTCTTCCTTCTCGGTCTCGGCAACGATATCGTCGAGCTCCTTGCGCTTCAGCTCCAGGTCCTTCTTACGCTCGTCGTGGCGGGCTTTGCTTTCCTCCACGATCACCTTCTTGCCATCGATCTGTGCCTTGGCTTCTTTGATGCGCTTCTCAGCGAGTTGGATCTCCAGGTTCTGGAACTCCACCTCCTTGGTGAGCGAATCGTACTCGCGGTTGTTGCGCACTTTGGCTTGTTGGCCTTCGTACTTCTTGATCTGGCCTTTCGCGTCCTTGATCAAGTTGTTCTTGTCGGAGACCTGCGTCTCCATCTCCGTCAACTCGTCCTGGAGCTTCTTCATGCGGGTCTCCAGACCGGCCACCTCATCTTCCAGGTCCTGCACTTCCAATGGCAATTCGCCACGCTGCGTGCGGATCTTGTCCACCTGCGAATCGATGTGCTGTAGACGGTAGAGTTCAACGAGCTTCTCGGCCACGGTGATATCCGCTTTCGCGGCACCGCCTTTCGAGGTCTTCACTTCCTTCTCCGGAGCCTTCACATCCTTCGCCATGGGTCAAAAATGGTATATGGGGTCCGTGACGTTTTCCGTCAAACGGACGGCAAAAGTAGGGAAAAGTTCGCCTAACCTGCGCTGGATCAGGTTCATGGTGAATTGCTCGCTCCCATAATGCCCGATATCGGCCAAAAGCAGCCGCCCATCGGCATCGAAGAACTCGTGGTATTTGATGTCGCCCGTGAGGTAGGCATCGGCACCGGCCGCCTTCGCCTTGCTGATGAGGAAAGCCCCTGATCCTCCGCACAATGCGACCCGTTTCACCGGCTTGCCGAGCAACTTCGTGTGGCGGATCACCTTCAAGCCGAACGCTTCCTTTACCTGAGCAAGGAACTCGCTCTCTTCCAGCGGGTTGCCGAACTCCCCCACCATGCCGGAGCCGATGCCCGGGTGGGTATTCGCCAACGGGATAAGGTCGTACGCCACTTCCTCGTACGGATGCGCCAGGATCATCGCGGAGATCACCGCCCGTTCGATGGTCCGAGGGATGATCACCTCCAAACGCACCTCCGGCTCGGTATGGCGCACGCCGCGCTCCCCCACGTGCGGATCGGTGCCCTCGCCGGCCCGGAACGTGCCATGCCCTTCGCCGTTGAA
>DLGQ01000050.1:0-13920 GCA_002482775.1 Flavobacteriales bacterium UBA7690
GATCTCCGCGATCGGACCGAAGGGGCCGAATTTGTGCTGTGTTTCGGGAAGCGAGTCGATGAACGGACCGAACGGGTGGTCCACCGGCTTTCCTGCAATAATGGGCCAATCCTTCGAGAGGTCCAATGCTGGTCGTTGTTGGGAGTTCACGTACGCCGCCACATCCCATGCTTCCTCATCGGTCAATTGTGGACTTTCCCATGTAGCGCCTTGTGGCATGTTGTTCTTCACATACCCCGCGAAGCGCGAAAGCCGGTACGATCCTGCCCCGATGTTGTAGCTGTGCTCACCCCAAAGCGGTGGATACTGGTAGGTGGTGCCATCCGCCGCGAACACTCCTTCACCATTCTTCTGGTGGCAGCTCTCGCATTTGGCCGTATAGATCGCCTCGCCGCTCACCGGATCCGCTGGTCTTTCCAGGAAGGGAAGTTCAGCGAGCCCGGAACCCTTGGGCTTGGTGCCTTTTTCAATGCCGGTACCCAGCCACTCCATGTAGGCCAACATGGCTCGCATTTCACGGCTGCTACTGTCGAGCGCCGTACCGTTCAAGCTACGTTCGAAACAGTCATTGATCCGTTTCACCACGTTCTCGTTGGCACCACTTCGCTCCCGGAACTTCGGATAGGTGCTCCACACCGCACTGTAATTGTTGCCCCATGGGCGGGTTCCCGCATCGAGGTGACAGTTCTGGCAGTTCATGCCATTGGTCTGTGCGGATACGATACCCTTCGGCCCGAGGTAGTACGCGGTATTGCGGATCAGCTCGCGGCCATAGCGCACCAGCTCTTCCCGTTCACCGCCGATGTGGGCGACCAAAGTCGTATCCATGCCCATCCACAAGCTGTCCGGTGTGTAGCTGGCCAGCATGGGAGGGGGTGGTTCGAACCATTGCTTCGGTGCGGACATGAAGCCGATGATCAGAAGGATGATGGCCCACGTTGCTCCACGTAAGTAGCGACCACTGCGTGCATCGTGCACTTGGCCCAAATGTTCTTTCAAGGCTTTCATGGCCTGGTCCGACACGCTCTGCCACAGCAGAACGATCAGCGCCATCACCAACAGAATGATCGGGACCAGCATGCCCTATCGCGCTCAGTGGGGTAGCTTCTCACGGACCAGACCGTAGACCCACGTGCCGGCAATGGCGCTAAGGAACGTGACGATGATCACGCTGAAACCCGCACCCATTTGTGCGAACAACGGACCCGGACATGCACCTGTGACGGCCCAGCCCAACCCGAAGATCAGCGCGCCGTAGATCTGGCCTTTGTTGAATTCCTTGTTCGGGATGTGGATCTCCTCACCGTGTATCGTCTTTGCCTTTGTCCGTTTAATGATGAGCACGCTGATGAGACCGACCACCACCGCGGTGCCTATGACACCGTACATGTGGAAGCTTTCGAAACGGAACATTTCCTGGATGCGGAACCAGCTCACGATCTCGGCCTTCACGAAGACGATACCGAACAGGATGCCCCATGCGGCGTACTTCAGGTTGTACCACCACGGATGTTGCAGCTCGCTCTCGTTGACGCACATGGCGTCGAGCTCACGCGCTTGCAGGTCAGGGTTCAATGCACCTCTGGGCGCTTCTTGGAAGGTGTTCTGCATCGCTTAGAGCGTGAGGAGGGTTGGGAGAATGAACCACGTCATGATGATACCACCGATCATGAACATCACTGTCGCCACAAGGCTGGGCCATTGCAAACTGCTCAAGCCCATGATCGCGTGACCGCTGGTGCAACCTCCGGCGTACCGCGTACCGAAGCCGACCATGAAACCGCCGATGACGAAGAAGATGAGGCCGCGAAAGGTGAAGAGCTGATCCCAGCTGAAGATCTCCGGAGGCAACATTGAACTGGTGTCGGTGATGCCTTTGGAAGCGAGGTATTCGGCCGTGGGTTCCGCCAGTACCAACGGATCCGGGTTGCTCAGGAACTGCGCTGCGATGAACGCGCCAAGTGCGATACCCCCGACGAAGAACAGGTTCCAGATCTCCTTCTTCCAATCGTACTTGAAGAAGGCGATGTTCGCTGGTAGGCAGGCCGCACACATGTGCCGCAGCGAACTACTGATCCCGAACGTTTTGTTGCCAACAAGAAGGAGGTAGGGCACTGTGAGGCCGATGAGGGCACCCGCCACGTACCATGGCCAGGGTTGTTTGATCGCGTCGAGCATGACTCCCGTCAGGTTGTATGGTTAAGCCCCGAAAAAGCCCGGACCTATCGAAGTCCGGGCTTTCGTGTGATGTTACTTTTTAAGTGTCGAAGGGCAGACGTAGTCGGTGACTTTCACATCTGTCTGCTTAATGGCATTGAATCCACCGCGCACCTCCACGAGGTTGTGGTAGCCACGAGACTTCAGCAGGCTAGCTGCGATCATGCTGCGGTAGCCCCCAGCGCAGTGTACATAGTTCGTTTCGTCCTTGCTGAAGGCTGCCATCTCTTGGTTGATGAACTGCAACGAAGCATGCCAGGCGCCATCGACATGTTCTGCGGTGTATTCGCCTTCCTTCCGGACATCCACCACACGCAATTTGGAAGCATGGAAGCGCTTGGCGAACTCCTCCGCGTCGATCCGTTCGATCGTATCGATCTCTTTGCCGGAATTCTTCCACGCATCAACGCCTCCCTTCAAGTAGCCGAACACATTGTCGTAACCGACACGGGCCAGTCGCGTGATCACTTCATCCTCGGCTCCTTCATCCGCCACGATCAGCAATGGGTGCTTCACATCGGGGATCATCGCGCCCACCCAAGGAGCAAAGTCGCCCTTGATGCCGATGTTGATGCTGCGGGGAATGAAGGCGTCCTTGAACGTTTCAGCGTTGCGGGTGTCGAGCACAAGCGCCCCTTCGGTTTCCGCCACAAGCTCGAACTGGTCGGGTGTCAATCCACGCAGACCTTGCTCTTTCACTGAATCCACGCTGGGGATCACACCCTTGTTCATCGCCACGTTCTGCGGGAAGTAGGCCGGCGGCGGCAACAGGCCATCGGTCACTTCTTTGATGAACTGCTCTTTGGTGGCGGCCTTCAACGCATAGTTCACCTGCTTCTGGTTGCCCAACGTGTCGAAGGTCTCCTTGCTCATGTTCTTGCCGCAGGCACTACCAGCGCCGTGCGCAGGGTACACGATCACATCATCGGGCAGCGGCATGATCTTGTTGTGCAGGCTCTCGTAGAGGAATCCAGCGAGGTCCTCCTGTGTAAGCGAGCCCATCTTCTGTGCGAGGTCGGGACGGCCAACATCACCGATAAAGAGCGTATCTCCCGTGTAGATGCTATGCGGCTTGCCATTCTCATCGATGAGCAGGTAGCAGGTGCTCTCCATGGTGTGACCAGGGGTGTGCAGCACCTTGATGGTCACGTTCCCGAGCTTCAACTCCTCACCATCCTTCGCGATGTGCGCCTCGAACGAAGGGTTCGCGTTCGGACCGTACACGATGGGTGCGCCGGTCTTCTTGCTCAGGTCCAGATGACCGCTCACGAAGTCCGCGTGGAAGTGGGTCTCCAGTACGTACTTGATCGTTGCGCCACGCTCCTTCGCCCGTTCAGTGTACGGTGTGGTCTCGCGCAGCGGATCGATGATCGCCGCTTCGCCGTTGCTCTCGATGTAATACGCGCCTTGTGCCAGGCAGCCGGTGTATATCTGTTCGATCTTCATGGTCTTGAGGGTTGAGGGCCGATGATCATCGGCTCGTACGTTAAAGATGGGAGAGTTCCCTTCCGATGATGTAGATGCCCATGAGGAGCACGAACCATCCGAAGGCGGGTTTGAGTTTTTCGTTGGGGATGCGTTTGCTGAGGATGCTACCTGCGATGATGCCGATGATGGCGATCGCAGAGAAGACGAGGAGGAAGTTCCAGTCGATCACCTTAGCACCTTTCAGGTCGCCTGTGAAACCGATCAGCGATTTCGCCGCGATGATGATGAGCGACGTGCCCACAGCTTGTTTCATCGGCAACTTCGCGAGAAGCACCAATGCAGGGATGATCAGGAAACCACCGCCCGCACCCACGATACCGGTGATCATGCCCACCACGATGCCTTCCGCAAGGATCAATGGATAGTTGAATTTCACGGCCTCTTCCGAAGGGACATCAGGTCCTTTGGGGACCTTCGGTTTCCGGATCATGCTATACGCGGCGGCCACCATGATCAACGCGAAGAGTACGAGGATGCCAACGGCTTTGTTGAGCACCACACCACCCATGTCGAAGATAGGGTCGGGCAAGGCCGGCACCAACCATGCACGCGTGGCATACACCGCCAGTATGCTCGGTATGCCGAACACGATCGCCGTGCGCCAGTGGATGTTGCCCATGCGCATGTGGCTCACGCTGCCCACCAAGCTCGTAAGCCCAACGATGAAGAGCGAGTACGCCGTGGCCAACACCGGTTCCACCATGAACAAGTACACCAGGATGGGCACCGTGAGGATGCTGCCGCCTCCGCCAATGAGGCCGAGGGAAAGTCCCATGAGGATGGCGCCGATGTAACCGAGGACCTCCATGTTCACAGGTGCTCGCAGCAGTTCTCCAGGTCCTTGATGATCTTCAGGAAGCCGGGATGTTGCAGGTAGTAGAAGCTGTACTTGCCCTCCTTCTCCACACCGAGCAGTCCTTTGTCGCGCATCAGTGTGAGGTGCTGGCTGAGGATAGCCTGTTCGATGCCGAGCACTTCCGTGAGGTCGCTGACACACATGCGCCGTTTACCGCCGAGCAGGTCCAGAATAGCAAGGCGTTGCGGGTGGGCCGCCACTTTCAGGAGCTCACTGGCCTTCACCAGCTTCTCCGTTCCAATGCGTTCGTCGAGGGTCGTAATGGACATGGTACCGTTCGTTGACGGCACAAATATATAGCAATGTTACTATGTGTCTATGTGATGGATATCACGAAGCAATGACCTCGGTCATCGGTCTTCCTGAGCTCCCTCAGTAGGCCCCGATCCATGGCAGGCGGTCACCGCGGCAGGGTCGGTCATGGGTCCTGGGCTCACCAGCGGGATCCCTAGTTCCAAGCCTCGCAGGATCATAAGCACACCCAAACCCACCATGATCACAGGGGAGAGCCGGCGCAGGCGGTGCTTTGCCGCGCCGATCACTGATCCGGCGCTCACGCGCAGGACGATCAGGGCTGGCATGGTACCTAGGGCGAAAAGGGCCATGAACAGCGCAGCATCCGGCACCGCGCCTTGAGCCGCAGCCCCCACGAGCGCTGCATACACCAATCCACACGGGAGCAACCCGTTCAGCATGCCACTGAAGAAAAGTGCCTCCGGTGTGGTCCGCTTCAGGCCGCGTGCCATGAGGCTACGAAGTCTACCGATGCCGATGGCGATGCGGCTTGTTGGCAACCAACGCTCCACGGATCCGGGGACCACCACCGTGAGCACCAACAACACGCCCGCTCCTATCGTCACCGCCTGCTGCAAACCGGCCAGCCGCATACCCGCACCGAACGTACCGATAGCCGCACCCAAAAGAACGTATGAGAGCAGCCGACCGCCATTCAGGATGAACGAACTGGCCAAACGTGAGCCGAACGTGTTGCGCGGAGATGGTACCGCCAACGCTATGGGACCGCACATCCCGATGCAATGCGCACTGCCCGCGACACCTAGCACGAACGCGGTGGCGAGCATCGTATTCATGGCACGAAGACCTTCTCTTCGGTGAAGTACACCGCACCATCGACCGTCCAACTCAGTGCGACATTGTATCGCCCTGGCAACAGCGAAAGGCCTGGAAGGCGTAACGTGGTACTGTCCAGCGAAAAAGGAACGGAAAGGTCAGCTGCAGGAGCATTGGGTCTTAGTAGGCTCACTGTTCCGGAGATCCGCGACCCGTTCAATTCAGCAGGGAACAGAAGGGTGATCACCGATCTTGTACAGTCCATGTGCACCGGTGCTGAAAGTGCGTGCGCCCGGGTCGTTTCATCCATACGTGATTGGTACCGCAGCTCTTCGCCATAGTAATCCTCGGTGACCAGCGGCTCCGGGTTCTGGGCGGCTTTCACCATGAACCAAGCCATCATGCATGCGAAAGCGAACAATGCCAGTGCGACGGCTTTTCCCCAGTTCATTCGATCGGATATCTGGTAAAGTCGACCCGGAGGATCCACCTTACTTGGTTCATTGTAACGCGACGCATGCGGAGTATCATTTCGGGATGATCGGTCCAACGAAAGTGGTCTTCACCTTTTCCAATAATCGGTCTCCACTGTACACACCGATCACCAATCGCGTCTTCATACCGTCCAGCTGATCCTTGGGAAGAATGATGAAGAGCTCGCCCCGCGCAAGCTCACCGGCTTTAGCGTTCATCGACTTACCCACGAGTTCCACTTCCCCTTGCCTATCGATGAGTTCAAGTCGCAGCGGTAGGTCGCTCTGTGTCTTGTTCACGGTCTTGATGGCGTAGAGGTTGCTGATCCGTCCATCCGTGCGTTCCTGGAACAACATGCCGGGCGTCCGCAACAGTGTGGTATCCGTATCGCTCCGGATGACGATGAGCGTAACGAGCACCCCGATGATCACGGTGAGCACACCGGTATAGGCCTTCATGCGCGTATTGAACGTGAACGGCTTCTGGTCCGCGATCTCCGATTCGCTCGCATAGCGGATCAGCCCCTTCGGTAGACCCACACCGTCCATCATCTGATCGCACGCATCGATGCACGCCGTACAATTCACGCACTCCAACTGCGTACCGTTGCGGATGTCGATGCCCGTGGGACACACATGCACGCATGCCTTGCAATCGATACAGTCGCCCTTACCGGCTTCGCTCCGCACCTCGCCCTTCCGGAAGAGCCCGCGTGCTTCACCGCGAAGATGATCGTAGGCGATCACGATGCTTTTGCGGTCCAAGAGCACACCTTGTAGGCGGCCGTACGGGCACACCGTGGTGCAGGCCTGCTCGCGGAAGAAAGCGAAGTTGGCGTAGAACACCGTGCTGAAGACGACCATGGCGATCAAGCCGCCGGTATGTTCCGTCGCTGGTTCACGCATGATCCGGACCAGCTCATCGCTGCCGATGATATAAGCAAGGAAGGTGTTGCCGATCAGGAAACTGATGATGAAGAAAAGGATGTGCTTGGTCGACTTCTTCAGGACCTTCTCCTTGGTGAGCGGCCCTTTGTTCAGCGCTTGTTGTTGTTTCCAGTCGCCTTCTATCGCGTATTCGATCCGCCGGAAGACCTGTTCCATGAACACCGTCTGCGGGCACGCCCATCCACAGAAAAGCCTCCCGAACGCGACCGTGAACAGCGCCACGAACACGATGAAGGCGAGGAATCCCATCACGAAGATCAAGAAGTCCTGTGGCCAGAACGACTGTCCGAAGAACACGAAACGCCGCTCGATGATGTTGATCATCAACAACGGCTCACCACCGATGCGCAGGAAGGGACCGAGGAAGAGCAGCGCGAGCAACCCATAACCGAACCACTGCCGCCACCGCGTGAACTTACCGTTCGGCTTCTTCGGGTACACCCACACGCGCTTTCCCTCCTTGTCCACCGTGCTGATCGCATCGCGGTAGCTCTCGGTATCTCGCTTGATGTGTGCTGGTTGGGCTGCCATTGGGTCGATCGGTATCTGCAAAAGTGCTGGGCGCATCAAGAACCCACTGTGACCGATCGCCCGCAAAGGTGACCGCACTCTGGTGGTACAGGTCTGACGAACGTCAGTCTTCAGGACTGATGGATGTCATCCAAGTGACATTCATCACCGGATCCAGAGCCGAAAACCCATGAACGACAGCAAGGAGGTGAACACACCTCCTTGCGTTACGACCCGATCGACCATGCTCACTTCATCGCTACGCGAACCGTGTCCGATGGCAATGCTCCCAGCGTATCCACTGGCGCGACCGTACTATCACCCAGGGCTGGTTCAGCCTTCCAAATGTCGCCTTGTGGTGCCTTCTGCGTAGGAGAACCCTTGCCTTCCTGGCTAAGGATATAGCAGGCCAATGCACGCAGTTCAGCTGGTTGTAGCTGGGACTTCCAAGAGATCATGCCCTTCTCCGGCACACCGTACTTGATGGTCTTGAAGATGTTCTTCACACCTCCCCCATGGATCCAATAGGCGTCCGTGAGGTTCGGTCCAACACTCGTTGCGGAACCTGCTGCATCAGCACCGTGGCAGGCCGTGCAGTAGGTATTGAACAGATCACGACCACCAGCAAGGACAGAGGCGTCATCGGTCATGGCGACCGTGTTCTCGTCCACCGTGTTGGTCAACGTGGCCATGTACGCTTCCACATCGCTCTTGGCCTGTGCCATTTCCATCGTGTATTCGACATCCTGGGTCTGCCATACGTTGATCACGTGCATGTTCACGATGTAGATCACTCCCCACGCGATGGTCCCGTAGAACAACCATAGCCACCAAGGCGGGAGCACGTTGTCCAACTCCCGGATGCCATCATAGTCGTGGTTCATGTCGATGTTCTTCTCCTCCTCCAACGCCACCTGGCGCGTCATCCGCTTGAGCAGGCGATCGACCCAACTCTCCCCCTTGGCCACAGCGGTCACTTCCCTGTCATCGGCACCTACCACCGCGCGCGTCAACGCTCGCAAGAGGTTGAGTTGCACCAGCAGGATGATGAAGAGGAACACGTTGATGGCGAAGAGCCACCAGAACGTTTCATAGTGGGTCATGGTGTTGCTTTCCCCGGCATAAGCCTGTGCGCTGGCTTCACCAGCCACGAAAAGCAATCCGATCGCACTCGCCGTGCGACCGCGCTTCTCGATCAAGCGTTTCACCCAACCACCTGTACCGCCCATGGTGCGCATGATACTGGCGAGCGATACGATGAAGATGACCTGCACCACGGCCAGCGCCACCATGGCATAGAGCAACGTGGGGTCCACGTCGAAGAAGCGAGCCTTCGGTGCGGGGGCGGCATCTTGTGCAGCGGCGAAGAGCGCAGCAGGAACGAAAGCTGCGGTGAGGATGATGCGGTGCATGCTACTGGTGCGCATGGTCGGGGGTTTCGTTGGAAAGTCGTCCTTCTGCGAGCGGCAGGGCGGACATGTGATCGATGTGCGTACGGCTCACCCTCCACACGTAGAGCAAGGCGATGATGAACACGCTGAAGAAGATCACGAAGGAGATCACCGGGTAGATACCGATACCCCCGATCGTGTCCATGTGGTGTTTGATGAACTTCAACATGGCTACTGTGCTGCTGCGACCGGTGGCGCCTTCACCTTGATATCCGTCCCTACCCGTTGCAGGTAGGCGATCATCGCGATGATCTCACGATCGGGCAGGGCCTCGATACCCGCCTTCTTCAGATCGGCAACGATGGCGATGCTCTGGGTCCGGAGGTGCTCGTTGGCGCGCGCCGCGAAACCTGCGCTGTAGGGCGCTTGCTCGTAGGGCACACCCAGGATGAGCATGGCTTCGATCTTCCTCCTCGTGGTAGTGGTATCGAGCAGATTCTCGAACATGTGCGGATAGGCGGGCATCAGGGAGCCGGGGCTCATGCTGGTGGGGTCCAGCATGTGGTAGTAGTGCCAGCTATCGGGATACTTGCCTCCAACGCGCAACAGATCCGGACCCGTGCGCTTGCTTCCCCATTGGAAGGGGTGGTCGTAGACGAATTCACCAGCCTTGGCGTATTCGCCATACCGTTCGGTCTCGCTGCGGAACGGGCGCACCATCTGGCTGTGACAGGTGTAACAGCCTTCCCGCACATAGATGTCGCGACCTTGCAGTTCCAGCGGCGTATAGGGTTTCACGCTGGTGATCGTGGGCACATTGCTCTTCACCAGGAAGGTGGGTACCATCTCGATGATACCGCCTATGGCTACCACCACCAAGCTCAGTACGAGCATCTGTATCGGGCGGCGTTCGATCCACGTGTGCCAGTGGCCGCCGGTCACCCTCACTTTCTCCAGCGGTGCGGCTTCGGCATCCTCATTGGCGATGAGCTTGCCGCTCTTCACGGTCTTCACAACGTTGTACACCATGATGAACACGCCGATGATGTAGATGCTTCCTCCCAGCGCCCGCAGCCAATATGCGTACTGGATCTCCAAGAGGGTGTCCAGGAAGTTCTTGTAGACCAGGAAACCATCGGGTGTGAACTGCTTCCACATCAGGCTTTGGAAGAACCCCGCGAAGTAGAGCGGAATGGCATAGAAGATGATGCCGAGCGTACCCAGCCAGAAGTGGGCATTGGCCAGTTTAATGCTGTATAGCTTGGTACCGAAGAGGCGGGGCACCATCCAGTACGTCATACCGAACACCATGAACCCGTTCCAGCCGATGCCACCGATGTGGACGTGCGCCACGATCCAGTCCGTGAAGTGTGCGATGGCATTGATGTACTTGATGCTGAGCAGTGGTCCTTCAAGCGTGGCCATGCCATAGCACGTCACTGCCACCACGAAGAACTTCAGTACGGGATCCTCGCGAACACGGTCCCAGGCACCTCGCAGTGTGAGCAGGCCGTTGAGCATACCGCCCCAGCTGGGCGCGATCAACATCACACTGAACACCACACCCAACGATTGCGCCCACTCCGGCAGTGCGCTGTAGAGCAGGTGGTGCGGTCCCGCCCAGATGTAGAGGAAGATCAGCGACCAGAAGTGGATGATCGAAAGGCGATAGCTGTACACCGGCCGGTTGGCGGCCTTCGGAAGGAAGTAGTACATGAGGCCCAGGAACGGCGTGGTAAGGAAGAACGCCACCGCGTTGTGGCCGTACCACCACTGGACCAATGCATCTTGCACTCCAGCGTACCAACTGTAGCTCTTGGTGATGTCCACCGGGATGGAGATGCTGTTCACGATGTGTAACATGGCCACCGTTACCCAAGTAGCGATATAGAACCAGATGGCCACGTACAAGTGGCGTTCGCGGCGCTTGAGTATGGTACCCATCATGTTGATGCCGAATACCACCCAGATCAATGCGATGGCGATGTCGATGGGCCATTCCAGCTCGGCGTACTCCTTGCCCTGCGTCATGCCGAGCGGCAGTGTTATCGCGGCGGAAACGATGATGAGCTGCCAGCCCCAGAAGTGGATGTTGCTGAGCACATCACTGAACATGCGCGTCTTCAACAAACGCTGTAAACTGTAGTAGGCACCTGCGAAGATGGCGTTGCCCACGAAGGCGAAGATCACCGCATTGGTGTGTAGCGGACGGATGCGACCGAAGGTGGTCCACTCGCTGAAATTGAGCGCCGGTATCACCAGTTGAAGGGCGGCAAGTAGCCCCACCAACATGCCCACCACACCCCACAGGATGGTGATGAACAGGAAATTCTTGACGATGCGGTTGTCGTACTGGAAACGCTCGGTCATTGGTTCGCTTTGTTTCGTTCGGCGATGGGATCCGCTATCCCCGGAAGTGGGGCTAGAGGCGTGCTGTCGTTCAGGATGCGAACGGCCGGTGAGCGGTCATCATCATACTGCCCTTTGCGCACGGCCCAGATGAAGCCAGCCAGGAAGATCCCGGCGACCAGGGTGCTCACGGAGAGGAGTAGGAAGATGACGCTCATGACTTCAGCACTTCGCACTGCGAAAGTGCCGTAGCCGGATCGGGTGCATCCTGACGATGGTCAGTCCGCTTGGATGACATTCGTCAGCTTCCTGCACCACAAGCAGAAAGGCCATGACTTTCGCCATGGCCTTTCGCGTGAGCACATTTGCTTTCTATGGGAAAATACCGCGCTCCTTGTATGCTTTCTCCAACCGGCGCAGTGCAACGATGTAGGCGCTCGTACGCCAGTCGGTGTCGAACTCGCGGGCGGTATTCACAACACTGCTGAACGCCGTTGTCACCTTGTCGTGGATCATCTTCAGCACATCGTCGATCTTCCAGTACTCGGCACGTTTGTTCTGCAACCACTCGATGTAGCTGCCGATAACACCACCGCTGTTACACAGGATGTCCGGGATGATCTCGATGCCGTTCGCACGCAGGATGGCTTCGCCTTCGGTATCCGTGGGGCCGTTCGCCCCTTCGGCGATCACCTTCGCTTTGATGGAACCGGCGTTCTTCGCCGTGATCTGGTTGCCCAACGCAGCGGGGACGACGATGTCGCAATCCACGCTGAAGAACTGCGCGGGATCGATCGTTCCTGCACCTACGAACCCAGCGATGCTCCGACCATTGGCCTCCAAGTGCGCGTTCAATGCTTCCGGGTCGATACCATCGGCTTTGAACAACGTGGCACTGGCGTCCTGCACACCAAGAAGGATGGCTCCTTCCTTGGCCATGAAATGGGCCGTCCAATAGCCCACATTACCGAAACCTTGCACGATGTAGCGTTTGCCATGCAGGGTTTCATTGCGGCGTTCGGCCCAAGCCTTCAACGTGACCACCACGCCGTAACCCGTAGCGCGATCGCGGCCTTCGAGACCGCCAGCTCCCAAGGGTTTCCCGGTCACCACATGCAGGTTGCTGAAACGGGTGCTCGGCGATTTCGTGCTGCTGAACGTGTCGGCGATCCAGGCCATGATCTGGCTGTTCGTATTCACGTCCGGTGCGGGAATGTCCAGATCAGGACCGATGTTCTCGCCCAATGCGTAAGTGAAGCGACGCGTGATGCGCTCCAGTTCGCTCATCGAGTACTTCTTCGGATCGATCTCGATACCTCCCTTGCCGCCGCCGTAGGGCAGACCGGCCAAGGAGGTCTTCCAGGTCATCCAGATCGCAAGGGCACGCGCGCTGTCGATGTCCACCGTGGGGTGGTAGCGCAAACCGCCTTTGTAGGGCCCTAGTGCGTTGTTGTGTTGCACGCGGTAACCGGTGAACACCTCGATGGTGCCATCGTCCAGCTTCACCGGGAAGTGTACCACGATCTCGCTGTTGGTGGTGCCGAGGATCTTGCGAACACCCGGGTCTAGGCCCATCACATCCGCCGCATGTTCGAACTGGTCCATCACGACCTTGTACATGCCTTGCCGTTTTTCCGCTTTACTGGCGGTCTTTGCTTCCATGATACGGTTGTTGCTGTTGGCCCCCGTTTCGAGGGGGGCGCAAAGTTGGGGAGCATTCGGTGATCGGCGCACTGCGATACTGGAAAGTTCGATCGATGGTATTCGTTCGACCGGTCGATAGCCGGCCCGAGTGCCTGGGTAGGTGCGTATTGATCATGCCTCGCGCGGCGCAGTGGTGCGCCCGCCAAGCCAAACCGCCAAGGTCACGAAACCCACTACGCTCACGCTGCTCAGCGGCATCAGGATAGCGGCGATCAGTGGGGTCATGTGCCCGGCCACGGCAAGGGAAACGCCTGTGATGTTATAGCACAGTGAGATGCCCAAACTAGCCACCACGATGCGGCGTGCGCGGCGGGCCATCAACAAGAAGTGCGGCAACGAGGCTATGGCATCGGCATCCAAGATGGCATCGCTGGCGGGTGTGAGCGCCGCGCTGGTTTCCGTCACGGTGATGCCCACATCACTTTGGGCGAGTGCTCCGGCATCGTTCAGGCCGTCGCCTACCATCACTACCCGATGCCCTTGCTCCTGCTGTTCCTTGATGTACCGCGTCTTGTCCGCCGGGGAACAGTTCGCGCGCATATCCGCACCATGGAAGATCGCGCGCAGGCCATCGTCCACCTGGGCATCACCCGTGAGCAAGGCGGTGCGTTGGGTGCTTCGCAACCGGGCCATGGCCGCAGCGATACCGGACCGCGCTTGTTTGCGTACCACGTAATGGCCCAGTGCTCGTCCATCCACATTCACGTACACATGTGCTTCACCGTTGGTGCGCACAGCATTGGGTGCGGAACAGAACTCCGCCGAGCCGAGACGGATCAGATGGTCTTCCACACGCCCCATCACACCTTGACCCGCCAGGTCCTGCACATCGCTGGCAGTGCGCAGTTCATTCTTCAAATGGTGATGCACCACGGCACTCAACGGATGCACGCTGCTGCGCGCGATGGAGCGC
>DLGQ01000050.1:13997-20485 GCA_002482775.1 Flavobacteriales bacterium UBA7690
CCGGTCTTGTCGAACACCACGGTATCCGCATGCGCCATGCGCTCCACCACCTCGGCATCGCGTAGGAAGAGCCCGCGTTTGCCCATGAGGCGGATGGTATGGCCATACGCGAAGGGCATGCTCAGCGCGAGGGCGCACGGGCACGCCACGATGAGCACAGCGGTAACCACCGGCCACACTTGTGCGCTGTCCTTGCCCCACCAGTAGAGCGCGGCACCCACGGAGATCAACAGCACGGCGATCGTGAACCGGCGCGCCACGGCATCGATCATGCGTGGCATCGCAGGCCGCTCGCCCACAGCCGCCTGTTCGGCCCAGAGCTTCTTCAGGCGGCTTTCGCCGAAAGCGCGCACCACTTCCAATTCGATCACCGCACCCCGTTGGCGACCACCGGCCTTGATGGCATCGCCTACGTTCTTACGCACGGCTAGTGGCTCCCCCGTGATGAAGCTGTTGTCGATGTGCGCGGTCCCGGCGCGGAGGATCGCATCCACCGGGACCAGCTCCTGGTCGCGCACGATGATGTGGTCGCCCGGCACGAGCACGTTCACCTTCACGGGTTCTTCCAACGCGCCGCGTTTGCGGATCACCACCAACGGCAGGAAATCCTCCAGGGCGCGGTCGAAGCGCAACGCGCGGTAGGTATAGGCTTGGTACCACCTTCCGATCAACAGGAAGAACAACAGACCGGCGAGCGAATCGAAGTACCCGGGACCGATCCCCGTGATCACATCCCACAAACTGCGTGTCCACAACGCCACGATACCCAATGCGATGGGCTGGTCGATGTTCACGGTGCGGCTGCGGATACCCGCCCATGCGCTCCGGAAGAAATCAGTGCTGAGGAAGAACACCACCGGGAAGGAGAACAGCACGATCAGCCACTGGAAGCCCACCTTCAACCCGGCCTCGTTGTCGGCACCGAGGTATTCGGGGAAGCTCAGCATCATGGTGTTTCCGAACACGAAACCGGCCACGCCGAGGCGCACGTAAAGCATCCGTGGCACCGCGCCTTTCCGACTTTCCGCATTAGCGTTCGTCAGCTGCGGTCCATAGCCGATCCGCCGCATCAACTTCACCAGGGAGGCCAGTGGAAGCGCTTCTTCGCGGAAGGTGATGGTGAGTTCCTTATCCGCGAACGACACACGCGAACGCAAGATGTTCGGATCGATCCGATGCAGGTTCTCCAACAACCAGATGCACGAACTGCAGTGCATCTGCGGCACGTTGAAACGCACCCGCGTGATGCCCTGCTCACTGAACTCCACAAGCCGATCGCGTACCTCGTCCAGATCGAAGAACTCGCTGCGTTGCTCATCCACGCTTTCGCGCCGTTTCACACCGGGCTGCTTCTCCAACTCGTAGTAATCGCATAGGCCCGCCTCATTCAGCAGGTCGTACACCACTTCGCAGCCGTGGCAGCAGAAGTCCTTGTCGTTGTGCTTGCGGTGATCCTCGGCGCACGGATCGCCACAATGGAAGCAGGTGACACCCGTCAGTTGCTCGGCCTTCATGGCACAAAGAGCGGGGATCGGGCGGGGTCGGGAACTGACGGATGTCAGGTGCCCAGAACAAAAGAAGCAGCCTTACGCCGCTTCCATTGGTGACCCCACCAGGAGTCGAANNACTCCTATTCTATCCATTGAACTATGGAGTCGGGATAGCGGGCGCAAAAGTAGCCGGATCGATGCTTCAGCGCAGCGTGACCGTAGTTGCGGGTGATCACGACCAGGGAACGATACCGATAAGCAGCCAAAAGGATGAAGACACGCTCCAGGTCGAGGTTGAGACCAGCACATCACACGAGCGAACATGGTCGGCAGAAATACCCGTTCATTATCCGATACACCACTGGTCAGGATCTCCGCCGTCAACGAAAAGCAAGGAGCATCGCGTTCGTGTGCTCACCTTTGTGGCACTGCTCCAGTAGCCGACCATGCCTACCAACCCCAACGATCCCGCCCTCCGCTCCTGGCTCTCCGTTCCCAAAGGCAGCGACTTCCCGATCCAGAACCTGCCGCTGGGCATCGCTGCGTGGAACGGCGAACCGCCCATGCCCGCCACGCGTGTGGGCGATACCGTGGTGGACCTCAGCATACTCTCCGATGTGGCCTTGTTGGACGGGCTCGGTATTCCGCGCGAGGCCTTCTTGGAGCCTACGCTGAACGCCATCATGGCCTGCGGAAAACCGGCCGTGCGCGCGCTACGCCAACGGTTGAGCGAATTGTTGCGCGAGGACAATGCCACCTTGCGCGATGACAACCAGCTGCGCGAGGATGCGTTGTTGCCCCTGGACCAAGTGAGCATGCACCTGCCCGTGGAGGTGGGCGACTACACCGATTTCTACAGCAGCCGCGAACACGCTACCAACGTGGGCACCATGTTCCGCGATCCGGCCAATGCGTTGTTGCCCAACTGGCTGCACCTGCCGGTGGGTTACCATGGCCGCGCGAGCAGCTTGCTCCCCAGTGGTATCCCTATCCATCGCCCCATGGGGCAGACGCGCCCAGACCCGAACGCACCACCCATCTTCGGGCCCACCAAACAACTGGACCTGGAGCTGGAGGTGGGCTTCTTCACCTACTCCGGCAAACCCCTCGGCCAGCGCATCAGTACGGCGGAAGCGGAAGACCACATCTTCGGCCTCGTGCTCTTCAACGACTGGAGCGCGCGCGATATCCAGAGCTGGGAATATGTGCCGCTGGGGCCCTTCCTCGCCAAGAACTTCGCCTCGTCCATGTCGCCGTGGGTGGTGTTGCTGGATGCCCTGGAACCCTTCCGCACACAGGGTCCAGCGCAGGATCCCGAGCCCCTCACCTACCTGCGCAGCAGCGGCCCCGCAACGTTCGACATCAACTTGGAGGCCAGCATAGCACCGCAGAATTCCGAACCCACCACCATCTGCCGCACCAACTTCAAGCACCTCTATTGGAGCATGGCCCAGCAACTGGCCCACCACACGGTGAACGGCTGCAACGTGCGCTGCGGCGACCTGATGGCCAGCGGAACCATCAGCGGACCAACGCCGGATAGCTTCGGCAGCATGCTAGAACTCACCTGGCGCGGTACCAAGCCCATCACGCTCGCCAACGGCGAAGAGCGCAAATTCATCGCCGACGGGGATACCGTGACCATCAACGGCCATTGCGAAAAGGATGGCTTGCGCATCGGATTCGGTAGTGTGGCCACCAAAGTGCTTCCTGCTCTTCCATTCGCCTAGGCGGGAGGCGCTAACTTTCGACGATGAGCGATCCGAAGGGAACGAAGGCCGGGACAGCCGTACAGAAGGTGGAGATCGACCTGGTGAAAGAGCGCGCGGAGATCCTGCGGCGCTACCGAGGGCTGCTGCGTGCCATCCGCGGCACACGCACTCCGGAAGAGAGCCGCATGATCCGCAAGGCCTTCAACATCGCCGTTGAAGCCCACAAGGAACAACGCCGCAAGACCGGCGAGCCCTACATCTACCATCCCATTGCCGTGGCGCGCATCTGTGCCGAAGAGATCGGGCTGGGAGCCACGAGCGTGGTGGCCGCGCTGTTGCACGACACCGTGGAGGACACCGACCTCACGCTGGATGATGTGAAGGACCTCTTCGGCCCTACGGTCACCACCATCATCGACGGTCTCACCAAGATCAGCGGCATGCAGTTCGGCACGGACAGCATACAGGCCGAGAACTTCCGTAAGGTGCTGATGACGCTGGCGCAGGACGTGCGTGTGATCCTTGTGAAACTCGCCGATCGCTTGCACAACATGCGCACGCTGGACAGCATGGCGCGCGACAAGCAGCTGAAGATCGCCAGCGAGACGTTGTTCCTCTACGCACCGCTCGCACATCGTCTCGGTCTGTACAATATCAAGAGCGAGCTCGAAGACCTTTCCCTCAAGTTCAAGGAACCCGACATCTACCAGGACCTCAGCGCCAAGCTGAAGAAGGGTGAAGCCGTGCGCAAACGATTCATCAGCCGCTTCATCCTCCCGATCCGCGAAGCGATGGATAAAGAGGGCTTCACCTACGAGATCAAAGGACGACCCAAGAGCGTGCACAGCATCTACAACAAGATGCTGAAGAAACACGTGGCCTTCGAGGAGGTGTACGACGTGTTCGCCATCCGCATAATCATAGACACGCGCCCCGAACTGGAAAAGGCCGACTGCTGGAAGGTGTACAGCATCGTTACCGACTACTACCAGCCCAATCCGGACCGACTGCGCGACTGGATAAGCACGCCGAAAGCCAACGGCTACGAAAGCCTGCAGACCACCGTGATGAGCCCCGGTGGCCGCTGGGTGGAAGTGCAGATCCGCAGCAAACGCATGGACGAAGTGGCCGAAATGGGCCTCGCCGCACATTACCGGTACAAAGACGAAGAAGAGCACAGCTCAGCGCTGGACAACTGGCTCAACCGGATCCGCGAAATGCTGGAAGATACCGGCAGCAACGCCGTGGACTTCGTACGCGACTTCAAGCTGGACCTCTTCAGCGACGAGATCGTGGTCTTCACCCCCAACGGCGAGATGCGCAACCTGCCCGCTGGTGCAACAGCGCTGGATTTCGCCTTCGATATCCACTCCCAGATCGGGCGGCAATGCATCGGGGCCAAGGTGAACCACAAGTTGGTGCCCCTTAGCCAACCCTTGCGTAGCGGGGATCAGATCGAGATCATCACCAGCAAGAAACAGCAGCCGAAAGAAGACTGGCTCACCTATGCGGTCACTGCCAAAGCCAAGCACAAGATCAAACAAGCCCTGCGCGAACAGAAACGGAAACTCTCGGTGGTGGGCCGCGATGCCGTGCAGCGCCAGTTGCGCACCTGGGGTGCCAAGGTGGACAATACAAACATCGCCGCCCTGATCGACCATTTCGGTAGCAAGGACCCCACCGACCTCTACTACCAAGTGGCACGCGGTAAGCATGTGCTGGACCCACTGCCCGACCTGCAGATGAAGAACGGCCGCGTGGTGCTGCCCAAACTGAAGAAGACCGAGGACGAACGTTCCCTGGAAGAAGTGGTGGCCGAGATCCGCGGGGGAGACAAGAACGCCGCGCTCACCTTGGGCGATGACCTGAAGAAGATCGACTACCAGCTCTCCTCCTGCTGCAACCCCATTGCTGGCGACGACGTGTTCGGGTTCATCAGCCCGGACGAAGGCATCAAGATCCACCGCGTGAACTGCCCGAACGCCGTGCAGCTCATGAGCAATTTCGCCTACCGGATCGTGAAAGCACGCTGGAAAGGCAAAGACACCGTGGAATTCCTGGCCGGCATCAAATTCAGCGGGATCGACGATGTGGGCCTGGTGAACAAGATCACCACCATCATCAGCCATGAACACAACGTGAACATGCGCGCCATCAGCTTCGAAAGCAACGACGGCATCTTCGCCGGCAAAGTGATGGCCTACGTCCACGACACCGATCACCTGAATTCACTGATGGACAAGCTCAAGCGTGTGCGCGGCGTCCGGAGTGTGGAGCGCGTGGACCATTGAGGAAGGAGGAAACAGGAAAGAGGAAGGACGAAAGAAGGGGATGCGACCACTGACGTACCGGCTGTGCGCCCCAGCCGATGGCCTTATCGGGGGCCGGAGGAACTGCATGGGCCCCTGTGCATTGATCGTGGAGAGTTGGGTTGAACGGGGGGCTGCCCGTGCAAGCGCCGTCCCTTACCTTTGGTGCCATGGTGGCGGCCGAACAACAAGCCAACGTCCAGCGCATCTTCAGCGAGTACCTCGAACGCCACGGGCACCGCAAGACGCCGGAACGATTTGCCATACTCACCGAAGTCTATGCCCACGACGGGCATTTCGACATCGAGCGGCTCTACGGCCGCATGAAAACGAAGAAGTACCGGGTGAGCCGCGCCACGCTCTACAACACCATGGACCTGCTGTTGGATTGCGACCTGGTACGTCGCCACCGTTTCAACGGCACCCAGTCGCAGTTCGAGAAAGCACACTCCTACCGCCAACACGACCATCTTATCTGTACCATCTGCGGTACCGTTCAAGAGTTCTGCGACCCACGCCTCCAACAGATCCGCACCACGGCCAGTGATGTCATGGGGTTCGAGGTGCGCTACCATACCCTGCAGATCCATGGGACCTGCAAAAGCTGTCTAGAAAAACGCCAACGACAATGACCGTGACCGATCGCCCAATGTTCGACCTCGCCGTTTCTGAAGAACGGAACTGCAAGGTCTTCCACCTCAAGGGCCGCCTGATGGACCAGCAGCAAGCAGATAAGCTGATGGAGACGCTCGACACGGAACTCAGTGGCGGCATAAAGACCGTGGTGCTGGACATGGGCGAGTTGCAGTACATGAACAGCACGGGCCTCAACATCCTGATCAACGTGCTCACCCGTACACGGAATTCCGGTGGTGACACGCTCATCGCCGCAGTCTCCAACAGTGTGCGCCAGCTCTTCGTGGTCACCAAGCTCGATACCGTTTTCACCATCACTTCCACGGTGGACGAAGCGGTGG
>DLGQ01000050.1:20550-30356 GCA_002482775.1 Flavobacteriales bacterium UBA7690
GAGGGCAAGGGCAAGGTGGTGGACGTGATCGCGCCTGATTACGAGATCATCGCACGCTTCCAGGGTGGACCGAACGCCGGACACACGCTGATCTTCGAAGGACGAAAGCACGTGCTGCACACGATCCCCAGTGGCGTGTTCCGCGAAGGCACGGTCAACCTCGTCGGCAACGGCGTGGTCATCGATCCGGTGATCTTCCTCAAAGAGATCCAAGCTTTGAAAGCCGTTGGTGTGGATGTGCGGGAAAACCTCCTGATCTCCCGCCGCGCACACCTGATCCTGCCCACACACCGCGCGTTGGATGCAGCGAGCGAAGCCGACAAAGGCACCTCCAAGATCGGTAGTACGCTCAAAGGCATCGGCCCCACGTACATGGACAAGACCGGGCGCAACGGCCTGCGTGTTGGCGACCTGGAACTGCCCGACAGCATGGACCGGTTCCGTGCCTTGGTGAAGAAACACGAACGTTTGCTCGTCCTTTACGATCGCCCCGGCGCACCGAAAGAGGCCCAGGAAGAATGGCTCGCCGCAGCGGAAGTGTTGCGCAACATGCCGCTCGTGGACAGCGAACATTACCTGGACCAAGCGCTGCGCAACGGCAAACGCATCCTCGCTGAAGGCGCGCAAGGCACCTTGCTTGATATCGACTTCGGAACATACCCGTTCGTTACCAGCAGCAACACGATCTCCGCTGGTGCCTGTACGGGACTCGGTATCGCACCCAACCGCATCGGCAAGGTGGTGGGCATCTTCAAAGCCTACTGCACGCGCGTGGGTAGTGGACCGTTCCCCACGGAACTCAATGATGCCACCGGTGAACACATCCGCCAAGTGGGCCATGAATTCGGTAGCACCACCGGGCGCCCGCGACGTTGCGGATGGCTGGATCTGCCTGCATTGCACTACGCGGTGATGATCAATGGCGTTACGGAACTAGCCATGATGAAGGCCGATGTGCTCAACGGTATGCAAGACCTGCGCGTCTGCACCGGCTATAGGGTGAACGGCACCGTTACCGATCGGTTGCCGTACGACATCTCCGGCACCATCGAACCGATCCTGGAGCAGGTGGAAGGCTGGGGCGACCTGAGCACGAGCGAGCCACTGCCAGCAGGACTCGAACGCTACATCGAGCGGATCGAAAGGCACGTGGGCGTACCCATCACCTTGGTCTCCCTCGGTCCGGATCGTGCGGAGACCGTACACCGCCAAGGCGCGCTGGTACACTGAACAGAGGATGGGCCGTACTGCGCAACGCCGCCCACGACCCACCGCCACACCGGCCGAGATCCCTTCCACCTTCTTCGATCGGCTGTGCGTACAACTCGGCGACGAAGTAGATGGGCTTGCCGATGCATTGCGCACACCTTCGCCGGTAAGCTTTCGCGTGAACAAGGCGAAATGGGACGGACCCGATGGGGAACACGTGTCGTGGTGCGCCAACGGATACTACCTCCCCGAACGACCCGCTTTCACCTTTGATCCGCTGCACCATGCCGGCTGCTACTACGTGCAGGAAGCCAGCAGTATGTTGTTGGAACAAGCCGTGATCGCGAGCGGGCTTGACCGTGAACGGATCATCGCACTGGATCTCTGTGCCGCGCCTGGCGGAAAAAGCACGCACCTGCGCAGCCTGTTGCACACCGACGCGTTGTTGGTAGCCAACGAGATCGACCGCAAACGGCATGTGATCCTGCAAGAGAACTTGTGGAAGTGGGGCGCAACGAACACCGTGGTAACCAACAGTGCTCCAAAGCAGTTCGAACGCCTTCCGGAACTCTTCGACCTGATCGTGGTGGATGCGCCATGTTCTGGTGAAGGCATGTTCCGCAAGGATGCTTTCGCACGCGAGCAGTGGAACGAGAGCCTGGTGGAACAATGCGTCGCCATGCAACGCGATGCTTTGACCTTCGCGTGGGAAAGCCTGAAACCCGGGGGTGTGCTGATCTACAGCACCTGTACCTGGGAGGTCGCCGAGAACGAGGCGCAAGTGGCACGCTTGGTGGAACGTGGTGGAACATGCATCCCCATCCCTATGGATCCCAGTTGGGATGTTGTGCGTTCCGCGCGTCTCGGCGTTGATGCCTTTCGTTGTTATCCGCACCGTGTGAAAGGGGAAGGTTTCTTCATCGCCGCGGTGCGCAAACCGGGTGAACGAACACCAGCGAGAATGACGGACGTAAGGGCCGATGAAAGTGACGGACCAACGAAGTGGCTTCGTGCAACACGCCCATGGATCACCCTGGAAGAAGGCGATGAACTCTTCGCTACGGATGCGACCTGGGGCGACACTTTGCAACGCATCCGGGCAGCGCTGAACGTGGTCTCACCGGGAATACCGCTGGCCGAACGCAAAGCGAACGAATGGCGACCGCATACTGCCCTCGCGTTGGCGGAAGATCTCGATCCTTCGCGCTTCGCCCGTGTACCATTCAACATGGAAGAAGCCCTCTCCTACTTACGCGGCAATGCCCTACCGGCCGCGGCAGCCCAAGGGATCGCCTTGGCCACCTACCAAGGGGTGGGCCTCGGCTGGCTACAAGGCGCGGGCAACCGATGGAACAACCGGTGGCCGACCCCGTGGCGCATCCGTTCGCAACATCCGAACGCCCCGCGCGTATCTTGGTCGCAGGCCCATTGAGCAGCAACATGCACGGCTTCCTGGATTGGTTCGAAGAGCACAAGTACAGCGTGATCGCCACGTTGACCTTGCATTCCATGCTCCTCTTCGTGTTCACCCTGCTCGAATTGAAGTCGCAGCCTGATGTCATCATGCTCCGCACGCCGCATGTGGATGTGCTGGAAACGCAGGAAGCGGAGGAACTGATCCAACGGATAGAACACCCGGAACTGGCGGCGCAGATGAAGGTGACCAACGCGACGAGCAACATCACGGCGGAGCGTACCATGAGCAGCTTTTCCCAAGCCCGCCTGACGGAACGCGTGGAGAACGACCTGAAAGCCTTGGAGCAGGAAGAGTTCGATCGCCTGGCGCAGGAGCGGAAAGAACAAGGCAAAGAGATCGTGATCCCTGAACTGGACCCGAGCAAGTGGAACAAGGAACAGTACATGAAGAGCGCGGCCGAACCCGTAAAGGTGGAAGGTGCCACTACTGTCTGGCACGACCTGAAAGGACGCACGCGTGAAGATGATGTCCCGGGATACCTGTGCAAGGAATTGGGACGGGTGGCCATTTCCATTCAGGTGGACCAACAAGGGCGAGTGACCAAAGCTGAACTTGATCCCGCACGCAGTGAGGGTGCCGATGAGTGCATGCTGGAACACGCGATGGCCTCCGCACGACGAGCACGCTTCAACGGGATGTCGTCCGCCCCAGACCCCCAAAAGGGCACGCTCTACTTCCTCTTTTTAGCGCAATAGTGCCATATTGTCCGTGCTAGATGCGGAATAACGGCCATTATGACCGATATTTTCATCGGGCATTCTGTTTGGACACCGTGGCACAGCTAAACAACCAGTAGCCATGATAACCAAGTATCGCCCCCAGACCTCCTTCGTTCACCCGTTCAACGACCTGCTCGGTGGCGTGTTAGGCCGCGACATCAGCCAGTTCTTCNNCTTCGGCCACGACGACCTGGGCCAGTTCACCCCGCGCGTCAACATCACCGAGACGCCCGAGAAATTCGTGGTAAGCCTGCGTGTGCCCGGGTTCACGAAGGATGAGCTGAAGATCAGCACCGAGAAGGATACCCTTACCGTGAAAGGGGAAAAAGTGAGCAACACGGCCAACGAGAACGAGCGTTTCCTGCGCCGCGAATTCCAAGCCAGCAGCTTCAGCCGCAGCTTCCGCTTGCCCGAGACGGTGAAGATCGAAGGTATCCAAGCCGAACACGTACACGGTGTGCTGCACGTGAGCATCCCGAAAACGGAACCCGCAAAGCCAGTGAGCCGCGAGATCAGCATCGCCTGAACTGCCCAACGACCATGAAGAAGGCCGCCGCGAGGTGGCCTTCTTCTTTTCCGCTTTCATCGATGCGGCGTAACCTCGGGAATACCTGCGGCGTAGACCGCGAACACCACAACCACGGTCACATGAAACGCGACCTTCTTTCCTACTACCAAGAAGTACTGGACAAGATCAGCACGGCCGATGCACGAACCTTCCGCAAAGAGATGCGCAAGGCGTTCAAACGGTTGTTACCCGAAGAGCGGGAACAGCTGAAGGTGTGGTTCCGCAGCGCGTGCGTGTGCCGCGTGGAGCACGGTGTGTTGAAACCCGTGGCGGTGCGCTCTTCCCGCGATCAGTTGAAATAACGGCTGTTCCACGCTTCGGCACTGAACTGGCCGAAGAACGCGAACCATCCGAACACGGTGAAACTGGCGCATACCATCGTGCTCCAGAACATCATCAGTATACGGTGCGCTCCCCAGTATCCTACACCCGGTTCCGATGTGATCAGGCTGGTAGGTACCAACAAGGCCAGGAACCAGGCGAGAACCAGCACCAGCACCGCTAACGTGGCCGCATTGCGCAGGGGCCAATTCAATACCGCACGCAGGGGAGACAGGTCGTTGCCCCATTTGTGGAGCAGGTAGTAACGGTCGTTGCCGAGCGGTACGAACAGCAACGGATCC
Source organism: Flavobacteriales bacterium UBA7690 (assembly GCA_002482775.1). Taxonomy (GTDB): domain Bacteria; phylum Bacteroidota; class Bacteroidia; order Flavobacteriales_F; family PHOS-HE28; genus PHOS-HE28. The sequence continues at coordinate 25,147 of DLGQ01000050.1, forward strand.
ACCTCGCTATCGCACAACTTGAACCGGCTGGAAGGCGCCATCACCATGAAGCTCGTGATCGGCGCATCGGCTTTGCGCTCCAAGATCCGCAAGGCATGGATGGCCTGGTTCGGCAGCGACCCCTTGAAAAGGCCACCCGGCAAGAACCGCAACCGGTAACGGATGCACATGTCTTTGATGGTATCCCGATGGAACACCCGTTCAGGATCCACTGCACGCACACGAGCCGGGCGCTCTTCCATGGAACTGAGCACCATGGCGCGCAAGAGGTCGTCCTGCTTTTGTTCGTCCGCTAAGAGGAGGTAGACCTCAGCTACCACGTTCTCCTGCCCAAGCAGGAGGCGCTCCAATCGTTCCCGTTCGGTATGTGCTGCCATGGCTGTTGCTGAAGTAACGCACCTGGAGCCCGATCAGTTCATTACCCTTCGCTGCGCGATGCCAAACTGATCTCGGACGCATGCTGGGCGGCATCTTCCGCGCTGGCACGGTCCAGCGCGAACTGCCGAACTTCCGGCGGAGCATCGACCGCGATGGATGAACGCACCAAGCCATTGGGTGATAATCGACGGCAATGGGCCTTCACCTCCATGGGCTGGTGGTACGTTCCCTTTTCCACAACGGCATTCCATATACCATCGTATGGGATAACGAAACGCACCGGCGACTCCTCGAATAGACCGCCGTGGAAAGAATAGGTCTTCCCTTGGCGGTAGGCCTTCAGGTCGCGGGCGGTCATGAACTTCACCTTGGTCGGCTGATCGATCTCCACTTCGATGATCTCTTTGCGCTTGGCTTCGAAGGGACGGAACAGGAACTTCATGCGGCAGAGGAATGATTTGCGCTAAGATACGGTGAGGCGGCTTTGTACCGCATGCCTTGCTTCTTGCTAAAGCTTGACGCTCAACACCGGGAAGTTGGTATGGTTCACGATATCCTCCGTCAGGCTGCCGTTCACCACGTGGAAGAAACCCGTGCGGCCGTGGGTGGCCATGGCGATGAGGTCGGCATCGATGCCCCGTGCGAAATTGAGGATGCCCTCTTCGATGCTGAGGTCGTTGTAGATGGTGGCCGTGAAGCGTTTCAGCTCGTGCCGCTGCAAGAACCGGTCGATGGCTTTGTGGCTGTCCTCGCTGCGTTCGAAGCTACGTGGGGTGTTCACCTTCAGCAGGTGCACCTTGGGGTCGAACAGTTGGATCACCGGCAGGAAAGCGGCGAACTTCTCCACGTCCTGATCGGTGAAGTTGGAAGCATACACCATGTCGCGAACCTCGAAATCGTCCGCGTGCTGCTTGATCACCAGCACCGGCATAGGCGCTTGGCGTACGATGCGCTGGGTGTTGGACCCCACGATGCCGCGCAGCCCGGTGGCGCCGTGCGATCCCATCACGATGAGGTCCGCCTTCTGTAGACGTTCGTTCTTGAACATCTCGGTGAGCGAAAGTTGACGCAGCATGAACTTCTTCAGCTCGATGCCCTTCATGAACGGTAGGTGGGGTATGCGTTCCAGCTTGGCTTCGATCTCGTCGCGCAGTTTCTGGTTCTCCGTGTGGAAATCCGTCATCTGCTCGTAGAGGTGTACCACTTCTACCACCGCACCTGTAAGGCGCGCGAGTTTGGCCGCTACACGCAGCGCATCGGTGGCACAATCCGAGAAGTCATACGGGACGACGATGGTTCTGATGGCCATGATCGAGGGGAGTTTGGACCGACAGGTTGAAATTAACACCGCAACAGCGGCCGGACCAAACAACGATCAGGGACCGGGGACATGTTTACATTCGCCGCTCTCTCCCTCCCATGGAAATCCAACTCGAACTACCTGCAACGGAAAAGACCCCGGCCGTGTCCATCAAGCCCGACCAAGGGTTGTGGGAGATCACCGGCTGCTCCATCCCGGAGAACGCCGACCGGTTCTACTCCCCTCTTCAGGACCGAATGGAGCACTATGCCTTGGCTCCCCGGCCGAAGACGACCTTGCGCGTGGCCCTCACCTATTTCAACTCCAGCACCTCCAAATACCTGTTGGACCTGATGAAACGGTTGGAAGACCTCCACGCCGCAGGACTTTCCCAGGTGATGCTGGAATGGTGCTATGCCACCGGCGATCTGGATATGAAGGAGGCGGGCGAGGACTATCGATCCCTGTTGGACTTCCCGGTGAAGTTGAAGGAGATCGACGGATGACCCTACTTCCCAGCGGCCTCTTCGAATTCGCGCGCTGAAATGGCGATGGCTTCCCGGAAGTGATGCACTTCGCCCCACGGGTGGCTAACCTTTTTGAACACCACGATACGGCCATCAACGGCCACCCGGCGTTCCAGCACCACGGAGCGACCTTCCTTGTAGATCCGTTCGCCCTCCTCCAGCCCGGGTCCGGGTGACGGCTCTACGATGCGCCGCGCGGTTGGGACTGGCGGCTTTTCGGCAGGCACCGTCCGCACCGGCGTTGCGGCTGGTGGGTCTTTGCGCGGTACTAATGGTGGAACTACTGGCGATGGATCCCTAGGCGCTACCACCAAACGGCTGGCGGGTACCGGTGGCTCAGGGGTGGGCTTGGTGCTGACGTTGGGGTCCGAAGGTGTTGAAGCGACCTGCGGTTCCACCGGAACGATGGGTTCGCCCAACACCGGCGCTGGTTCCGCTGGCTTCTCCGCATCTCGCCGCGCGATCAAGGCTTCCAGGTCTTGGATCTTCACCTTCGGGTACACGTTGTAGGGCCGCATGGTACGCGCCGCCTTGAACTTCTCCATGGAAGCCTCATACTGCTGCTGGCGGAAAAGCGTCTCGGCCTCGGCCATCACGCTCTGGTAAGCCCCGTCCTTCTCGGCGTTCTCCTGCTCCTCTTTGGCGATGCGGGCACGTTCCTTGGCGCTGAGCTTCTCGAAATCACGTGAGAGGCTGCTGTCGCGCTGCGCGTACCCCACCAACGAGACGAGCAGCAGGGCCATCGCGGCAAGGGCTCGGATATGCGGGGAGGGGTACATGGTCGCTGGGAGGGCGCGAAGGTATCGGGCGCGCGTTGTACGTTGCCGGGCTGGGGTTCGTTACCCCAAGCGCAAGGGCCGTGCCGCGCATAACTTCGCACCGCGCCGCGTTGGATGCTACACGACCGCGACGCCCCTACCTGATGAACACCAAGCACATCCTGGCCTTCACCGCCGCCTTCGCCCTGTTGCAAGCCTGCACCCCGGAAGACCCGAAGACCTCCGAGCCTTACCGCCAGTTGGAAGAGGACCAACGGCTCACCGAAGCGCAAGTGGCCGAAAAGGATTCCTCCATCAACGCGCTCTTCGCCACCTTCAACCGCATCAGCGAGAACCTGCGCACCATCCGCTCCAAACAAGGTGGACTGATGGCTCCCGAAGGCGGACTGGAGGCCGGTGCCGATATGGAACAACGCGTGATGGGCGATCTGGAGGCGATCGATGTACTGCTGGCCGAGAACAAGGACCTGATCGCACAGTTGCGCAAACAAGCGAAGAAGTCCGGATCGCGCCTGACCGAATTGGAGAAGAGCATCCTGGACATGGAAGCCACGATCACGGCGAAGAATGCTGAACTGGATACGCTGAAAGAACAACTCAGCAGCACGAACGCTTCGTTGGCCACATTGATCGACATGTACCGCGACAAATCGCAGTTGGCCGATATGCAGCGCAACGAGATGAACAGCGCGTTCTACGCCGTCGGCACTTCCAAGGAATTGAAGACGAAAGGCGTGCTCACCAAAGAAGGTGGTGTGGCCGGTATCGGTGGCGTGAACAAGTTGAACACCGCCGCGCTGCCCACGGACTACTTCACCGCGGCGGACATCACCAATACCAACGAGATCGCCGTCGGTGCGAAGAAAGCCACGCTGGCCACTTCACATCCGGAAGGCAGCTACCGCTTCGAGAACGGTGCGGAAAAACTCGTGATCACCGATCCTACCAAGTTCTGGAGCATCTCCAAGTACCTGGTGGTAGTGGTGGATTGATCAGGAACGCTTGGGGCTAGGGACCGCGATCGGTGCCCCTTGTACCGACCCGTTGATCCACATCACGGCTCGTTGCTCTTCGGTGGTGTGCCGCCCGGCGCGTTTGAGGGCGGTGCTTGCACAGGTGGTGTTACCGGCGACGGTACGACAACCGGCACAACCTGCGGGCAATGCTTCCCGACGAGCACTTCCACCTCATCGCCATAGCTGCCGGTGAACCCGAGTTCCAGTGCTTTGCGCAGGTGGCCACACCCTTTCGTGGCATCGCCCTTTTCCACTTCGATGATACCGAGGCTCCGGTGGGCATAGGAGTTGCCCGGGTTCTTGCGCGTGGCCATCGCGAGGTCTTTGCGGGCTTTTTCCACGTTGCCCAACTTGTATTCGCACCAGCCGCGATTGCTGAAGGCATAGCCGTAGTTCGGATCCTGCTTGATGGCCTTGTTCATATCGGCTTTGGCGCGCTCGTATTCGCCGAAGAGCATGTACCGGAAATAACCCCGGCTGTTGTAGTTCGCCGCTTCGCGCGGGGCAAGAAGGATGGCCTTGTCCAGGTCGGCACGCGCCTTGGCCGTATCGCCCAACAGGGCATGGCAACTGCCGCGTTCACGCACCATGCGCGCCATGTCAGGGTAGGTGCGCACACCGAGGTCGAAGTAGGTCAGCGCTTTGGCGATGTCGTTGGTGCGTTGATACACGGTGCCCACGCGGTACAGGTGTTCGGCATCCGATACGATCGCCTCCGGCGCGCTCACCAGCATCAAGGCGCTATCCGTACGGCCCAGACCCAGATACAGTCCTATGCGCTGCGAACGATACGCCGGTGTCTCCCCCAACGCTGACTTGGCCTGCTCCAACTGGTAACGCGCCTGCTCGTACTTCCCCACGCGGATGAACCCATCAGCACGCAGCACATGGAACACCGGCGGCGCGTTCTTCTTGGTGAGCGCGCGCTCGCTCCACGAGATGGCCTTGTACGGCTTGTCCATGGCCAGCGCCCCGCGCACCTTGGCCTCTGCCTTTTCGAATTGAGCTTGCGCCACGCACGCCCATACCAACACGAGTGCGGAGAAAGTCCATCGCATCGGGCGAAGATACCGGCATCCGATGATGTCCGGGCCGCACGTGGACAGCCCTACTCCACCACCACCCGCTCATGGCATACCCCATCGGGGCTGGTGACCTTGACCACGTACGTACCCGCACCATAACCCGCTAGGTCCACCTCCTCTACGGT
>DLGQ01000115.1:0-54030 GCA_002482775.1 Flavobacteriales bacterium UBA7690
CGTTACCGTGTAACGGATCGTGGTACTGCCGGCGTTCCCACCGGTGACCAGACCCGAGGCGTTCACCGCGGCCGTGGCCGTATTGTCCGAACTCCAGGTTCCGCCAGTACCCGTGGTGCTGAACTGCGTGGTGCTGCCAGAGCAGACCGTTTGTGTGCCGCTGAGCGTGCCTGCGTTCGGTGCCGCGGTGACCGTTACAACGACCTGTTGTGTTGCATTCGATCCACAACCATTACTGGCCGTAACCGTGTAGGTCCCAGTCGCTGCTGGCGTTGCGTTCGTGATACTGGCAGATGCACCTACGGCACTGAAGCTGTTCGGACCGGTCCAAGAGTAGGTGATGGTACCTGTTCCGGTAGCTGCCGCGTTCAAGTTCAGTGTAGCACCCGCACAGATCGGCGAGTTGCTCGTGGCCGATGTGATCGAAGGGCCAGGAATGGCAGTACCGATGCATTGACATTGAGCGCTCCATGTATCACCTGTCGTACAAGCGTTGTTGTCGTTGCACGCTGTGCCGGGCTGTGCTGTTCCGCCATTGACCCCTAAACAATCCACATTGCATGTACCGCCTTGGACAGGAGATGATACGATAGCACCTGTGGCCGCCGTGCCACCGATCGAGGTGTAATAGTTCCAGTTCCTTGTGATGGGTGTGGTGTAGGCATCATTGACGATGTTGATCGACGCACAACCTGTGAAACCGGACATCTTGATGGTCCCGATCGTCTGTGGGGTCGTTGTCAATGGACATGCTGCCGCTGGTGGCAGGCTGGATGATGGCCCTTCCAACGCCTCTAGACCATTGATCTGGAAGTTGAAATAGCGAAATCCAACACCATCCGGTGGGTTCGCTACCATTCCCGCGACATTCGCACCTAGTGCATAACGGTCACAATCGCGCCAAAGGCCAACCACCTGACCGCCTGCATTGTCGTTCCACCGAACGGTGAACTGCCCGTTCATGACCCCTTGCGTAGAAGGCCATGCTTGGGTCAGCGACATGCGGATCTCGAACGAATCGGGAACCGCTGTGGCATACAGCCCGATGTTCACGACTTGTCCCGTGGCCTCTTTGTGGGACACGGTGGCCCCCAGGACAGCCATGGAACACCACAGGAATTTTCTGAATAAGGATCTCATTTCAACAAGGTCTTGGTTGGTGGTCGATCGAATGTAGTGGAATTTCAACTGTTAGGGCAGTTGCTGTGGTCGTAGGTCCGTTGGAATGATGCCGCCGATGTTCGCCAGGATCAGGTCACGATCGTTCTTGGCGCCGGTGTACATCACCTTGCCATCGAGGTTCGCGTCAGATGGATCGTAGTTGCTAACAACATTCGTAGGCACCACACCACCGATAACGGCCAAGATGCGATCGCGGTCGTTCCCGCCCCCGGTGTACATCACCGCACCATCGCGTACCACTTCGCCGGCCCAGAGGGTTCGAACAGCTCCGTCGGAACGCAGTGCATTGGTGCCATGGACAGGCGTGGTGGGGTTGGAAAGATCGATCAACGGACTGGATGCGCTAAGCGTGATGGGCGCCTGGGTCATCACCCCCAAATGGTTGCGGTGGCGAAGGGCAACGTGGTAAGCACCACCGATCACCGCGAAACGCATGGGTGATCCATTCGCTCCAAGCACTTGACCTGATCGTGTGATGATGCCACTTTGTGCGGCGACCACGGTCCCAGGCGAGGATGAGGACCGGAGTTCGACACGGACCCAGTCCACGATGGCATTGGCACCGCTGGTGGCGAGCATGCCCGCGCCAAGGGTCGCAGCTCCTTCGGCGGGAAGTGGGAAGCCCATGGCCGCATAAGGTTCAGTGAGCGGAATGAACCCTACGACCCGCAGGGAATCGTGCATCAGCCCCGTTGTGCTGTCGTACGGCCCTTGCAAGAAGGCTTTCATGTTCACTACAACACCCGTGGTGACATCAGCAAGTACGGGGACACGTGCGCTTTCGGCGATAACCTCTTCGCGTTCAACCTGCCAGTCGTACAGGTAGAGGTAGACCGATGGTCCAAGCGTACAACCCGTGATGGAGCCGAGGGTGCCGATGGCATACGGATACGCCACATTGGTGGTGCTGCGGTGCATGTCCTGGAAAACGATCTGGACGGTAGAGCCGCCAGAAGATGAGATCGCACCGCTATCGTACGCGCCGATCCTGTGTTGTGATCCGGCGGGAATGCGGAAGTCCAGTTGCACGGTCTGTAGTCCGACACCAAGCTCGATGAATTTCTCCGCGATGAGGTTGCCCACGTTGTCCACGACGGCGAAGTGTCGCAACCCGATGGCATTGGACTTGACCTGAACGGAACGCAGGATGAACGGCTCGTTCGCATCGAACAACATCCACTGGCGACCATTGTAGTTGGAACCATGTGCTTCCACGAACGTCTTCCCAGCGTTAACAGCCGTGGCGGGTGTGCGGGAGCGATCACTTACCCAGTACGTCGTAGGCGCCTCGAGTTGTGGAGTGGTGAACGTATTGCCAGTACCCAATGGGCTGCCACCGTTCTGCTGCGCATACCATACAGGTTCGGTGCCCGTGGACTGAAGGTCCACTGCCGCTGGTGCCACTGCTGCGGCTCCGGTCGTGGTAGGCAGAGCTGGAGCGTTCAGAGCGGCTACCGTGAGGGTGCCCGTGGAAATACTACCGCATGGCGCTGTAATGGTACAGGAATATGAACCGGCTTGAGAAACAGTGATGCTCCGGGTGGTTGCTCCCGTGTTCCATAAGTAGGAATACCCCGGTGTGGCGGTAAGCGTTACCGTTCCACCTGGTGCCAGGACAGGGCGTTTGTCAGTGTTGATGGAACCACTACCACCACTGCCTGCCGCACGTTGTAAGGCCAAACTAAAAGGGATGGCGGTCCAGTTGTTATCCTCGTTCTCTTCACGGAACGCATTGGTGGGGTCCACCTCTGCCACGATCCAGTAATTGCCGTTGCAGATATTGGGCATCAAGTTGATCCACATGGCCTCCAACGTCTCATCATAGACGTCCGTCCTACCGGTGGAAATGCCTTGGAAATCCGCTCCGCAGGAGTAGCCTTGGCCCAGACCGTTGTTGGGGAAGGAGGACATGCTCCCGAGCGCTGTTCCACCGTTGTACTCTTGCGATGTGCGGCAATGCCCACTAGCTGATGAGCTCCAGCAGGTGTAATAGTCCATCAAGCAGAAGCCGATCTTGGCTCCCGTGGCCACGATAGGCCATTTCGTTGGAAGGGGTTCGTTCGGATCCTGGAACCGCAAGGTCATCGTGGTCCAGTCATCAACGTGATAGTGTCCGTGGTTGGGGTGGTAGGTCATGGTTCCGGTCTGCTCCTCGTTAAAGGACATCTGTGAACCATTCTTATGGTAGATCCGCTGGTAGAGCTTTTGCTTCGGCTGCATCCCGTTGGTACACGTGAAGCTCTGCTGGCTTGATGGTGCCTCTATCAGTGAGTCACCGCAAATGAACGTACGTTGTCCACTTGCATTCACTCCACGGACCTCGAGATTGCCCTTTCCGATATTCGGGGTGGATCCCGTGACGCGGAGCCTACCTGGGTTGGAACTGCTGTTCTGAGCATATTCGCTCGGCCCGGAGAGATAGGTGGAGAGTGCTCTCCAACTTATCGTCATATCAGGTAACAGATCACAATCCGTTTGGCCCGGTGTAGCACAAACACAACTGGTAGCGTTGGTGGTACTGCATTGCGCCATCGCGGCAGGCGCGGAGAAAAGGGTAAGGCCAATGATCAGCAGCGTATGGTTCCGACTCATTCCGATGGGGTTTGGAGCAAAAGGTCCGTAAAACTAGATGAGGAACACCCCTTAGGTCAAGTACAACTATTCTTCGACGAGCAGCCGAATGACTTCGACGAATGCGTCATTTCCAGCGGTCAGCAAATATGGGCCGGCAGCTAATCCGCTGAGGGACAACACATAGCCTGTGCCTATTGCAGAACCCTTCTGCACCAAGTTGCCATCAACTGTATGCAAGCGCCAATACACATTTCCTGAATGCCGAGGATCGAAGACCACGGTAGTAGAACCTTGCGCTGGATTAGGGAACACCGAGCTGCCAAGGGCAGGAACACTATCCCCGATCCCGACATCCTCCGTCAACCGAGCAAGTCCGCCGTACGTTGTGCCTACCCACACTGCCCCATCACCTGCGGCTAGAACAGAGCGCACCTCGTCATCCGGCAATCCGGAATTCACCTCGTTGAACTGATCGAACGAGCCATCAAGGTCTACACGGACGAGCCCGAAGATCTGTGTACCGCACCAAACACGGCGCTGTGGATCCATATCCAAACACGTGATACCATTGGAAGGAAAGGCGATGCTGCTGTTCCATTGGTACCATACACCGCCCTGTGTAGGACCTTGTTGCCGGAGTAGCCCGGCGGAGGGGGTGGCGACCCACCTATCACCGGTCAAGGGATCGAAAAGGACACCGGTGGCCGTATTGTCGAAGAACCCGGTCGTGAAGGTGGAAAGGAAATGTACCGATGCATCCGTTATGAAATGGAGACCACCATTGAAGGTACCCAGACAAACCAACCCGTCTGGACGGACAGCAACGCAGCGTGTATTGCCCGTGTTAAGCACCAAGCCGTTGTAGCTCTCGGGCGTTGCGTTGTAGATGTTCCATGCTGTACCAGTGAAGCATGCCAAACCACCAGAGGTGGCGATCCACACACGATCCAAATGGTCTACGAAGAGCCCGCGTGCTTCATCTTCTGGAATGGGCGAATTCGTTGTGGTGTAAGCCGTCCATAGAGCACCATCCTTCACCACAAGCCCCGCCGTGGTAGCCACCCAGATCCGGCCTTGACCATCACGTGCCAACGCATTGATGTCATTACCGGGAAGTCCACCTTCCGCTTGCTGAAAGACCTCCCAAGCATCTTCACCATCGAAGTGGCACAAGCCCCAATCCGTTCCGATCCACAATCCTCCTTGGCCATCTTCCACCAATGCCTTTACCGTGGTGCTCGGTAAGGGGCTGTTGTCCATATCCCAGACTTGCCAGGCCTGGCCCACCGAAGATAGGGTAGCAAGAGCCAGTAAGAACAGAAGATGAAAGCGCATCGTGAGCTTCAATACGCACCGATGAACCAAGGCACTACCCGGACAACGTCCGAGTTCTGTATCCGCAACCGATATTGCCCAATGGCAGTGGATGGTGCTTGGATGGTCATGGTATTGAGCCCTTGGCCAGCCTTCTCGGACCATTGTGCAACTACCTTTCCTGCACTATCGAAGAGGTCCAGGGATATGGATCCGGCCATCCGGCGCTCCACGGTCAAAAGACCATGGTCCGATCCGGGGTCGGCGGTGAAGGTCAACATCGGTTCCACATACTCGGTTCCATCGATCCGTGTAGAAAGCTCGTAAATGATCCCGGTACGCTCCTCTCCGTTCAACGAAACGTAATAGTTCCCGTTGTTCGCTGCAGTCCAGTCATCGTTCACGATCCTGAAATCACCGCCACCTGCGGAAACGTCGAACTTACCCAATACGAGTTCCTCGCCTGCTACCCATCCCGGTGAAACGGTGGAGAAACCGAACCCTGTGAAGATGGCGTAGGAATACCCCCCTGAGGTCTGGATGCCGCCTGAAAGTGAGAGCCCTGCGCCGCTGAACTGACCACCAGGCGTTGGTGTGAACGCTGTTAATGTGGCCGGCGATGTTTCCGGATAACGGACCGTGAAGACGACCGCAGCGAAGATGCCAGTGAAATCCAGATCGGGCCGCATGCGTACCTCCAAACTCCCATCCTCCAGCGGGGCCATACCGATATCCACAACAGGTAATTGGGCCAACGCGATGGTGGCCGTAATGCTGAACAGGACGGAAAGTGCGATGGAGCGCATGTGGTTGTAACTGGATCGGAAAGCAGTTCTTGTAACGGTCCGCACCCAAAACTAGGACGTTACCGCGACAAAAGGTTGTGCGTAACCCTAATGGGGTATCACAAGATGGATCCCACGATCCGATCCACCGTCACGCCTTCCGCCTCGGCCTTGTAGTTGCGCACCAACCGGTGGCGCAGAATGGGCAGGGCTACCGCTTGAACGTCAGCGATATCCGGGGAGAACCTACCCCGGGCTAATGCATGGCACTTCGCGCCGATGACGAGGAACTGGGAGGCGCGAGGACCGGCCCCCCAACTAACATGGTCGGTGATGATGGCAGGAGCACCTGGTGTACCTGGACGTGTCCGCGTAGCGAGTTTCACGGCGTATTCCAGCACATTGTCCGCGACAGGTATACGGCGCACCAAGCCTTGGAACGCGATGATCTCTTCTGCCGTGAGCACCGGGGAAATGGTCGGTTTCGAATCGCTGGTGGTGGCCTTCACCACGGCGAGTTCTTCGGCGTAGGTGGGGTAATCCACCCAGATATTGAACATGAAACGGTCCAACTGCGCCTCAGGCAAGGGGTAGGTACCCTCCTGCTCGATGGGGTTCTGTGTTGCCAACACGAAGAAGGGCTCTTGCAAAGCGTGGGTTGCACCGGCCGCAGTGACAGCCTTCTCCTGCATAGCCTCCAGCAAGGCAGCCTGCGTTTTCGGAGGCGTACGGTTGATCTCGTCCGCTAGGATGATGTTGGCGAAAATGGGCCCGCGCACGAAACGGAAACGCCTGTCCTGGTCCAGGATCTCTGATCCGATGATATCGCTCGGCATGAGATCCGGGGTGAACTGGATGCGGTTGAAGGTGAGGCCGAGAGCTTGGGCCACGGAGTTCACGAGCAAGGTTTTCGCCAGACCGGGCACACCCACCAACAGGCAATGGCCACGGCTGAAGATGCCGAGCAGCACCAGATCAACGACCTGATCCTGTCCGATGATCACTTTGTTGATCTCGGCTTTGAGCCTCTTGTACTGCTCGCCAAAACGTTCTACCGCCTGTGTGTCGCTCATCGTTCTTCTTATCAATCGCGTGATACCACCGGCCTGTTCCACTCGTGTTGGAAGGGGCAGGTCGCATGATCCTCGTTCAACCTTACGTGCGTGGCTTGGATGTGCTCCTTCACCCATTGATCCACGGCTTCGCTCCGCATCTTGCCTTCGGCTGCCTGTTGGATCATGCGGTAATCATCCTTCATGTTCGCCCGATGTGGTGCGCTTCGCTCCACCAGGTTCAGGAGCCGGTAGGCCTTGGAGCCGTCCGGTAACACGACCAACTGTGGTTCACTGATGTCACCCGGCTTCAACTTGTCCAACACGAAGAAGGTCTGTTGGTCCAGCGCGCTCATATCCCACCGTGGTGTGTTGTTCGATGGTTCGATGACGATGCCGTTGGCTCCTTTGCTTTCCTCCTCATCACTGAACTCCATGGCCGCTGCGCCGAAGGTGGTCTTGTTCTCTCGGATGGCTTTGGAGAGACTATCCAAGAGGTATCGTTCCGATTGAAGCTCAGCTGAGCCCACTTGTGGCCGCATGAGCACATGGCGCGCGTTGTAGTGCTCTCCACGGCGCTCCACCATCTGCATGAAGTGGTAGCCGAATTGTGTCTTGAAGATCTGGCTCACCTCACCTTCTTTCAGGCTCATCGCCACAGCATCGAACTCGGGTACCATGGTACCCAGCGGCACCATGCCCAGCTCGCCACAGTCCTTAGCCGACCCCGGATCCTCTGAGTATAGCGTTGCCACGATACACATGTCCTTCTCGCCTTTCAGCACGCTTTCACGCAACTCTTCCATCCGGCGGCGCACCCGGCGCTCTTCGGCCTCACTGGCCTTGGGGATCCGCAGGATGATGGCATATTCCACCTCCGCATTGATCAAGGGTACACTATCCTCCGGAATACTATTGAAGAAGCGCTGCACATCTCGCGGGGTGATGCGGATGTCCGAGGTCACTTTCTGCTGCATGTTCTGCACCATGAGCTGATCCTCGATCTGCTCGCGGAAATCCGCTTTGATCTCCGTAACGCTCTTTCCGTAGAACTCCTCGAGTTTGCTTTCTCCTCCAAGTTGAGAGGCGAAGTAGCGTATGCGACGATCCAGTTCAGAATCCACTTGTGCCTGGTCCACGACAACACTGTCTATGCGGCCTTGTTCGATCAGAAGCTTCTCGTAGAGCAGGTCTTCCAACTGCCCGCATAGTGCAGCCCGATCGGAGGGGCCGCCATTCTGCCGTGCCTGTTCGTTGCGGGTGATGAGTTCGGAATGGAGTACGGCTTCGCGCCCCACCACGGCAATGATGCGGTCGATGATGATACCCTCGGGCTGGGCAACAGCCATGCTAGGCAGTACCAAGAGGAGGAGGCTAGGGAGCGAAGGTTTCCACATCCTGGTTCTTGACAGCTTGTTCGTAAACGTTGCGGCGCATTTCCTCGATCAGTTCCAATTTGCGTTGGTTGAGCAAGATGGAGCGAATATCGGGCCTTACCAGTTCAACAGGAGAAAGACTGTTGCGTGGACGGTGTTCCAGGATCTCCACGAACCAGGCTGAAGCTTCTTCTCGGAGCACCTCTTTCCCATTGCGGGCGATGACGGCATCGATGGCCGGCATGGGCACCTCGGCGCGCAATTCCGAGGCCGGTATCCACGTGGTGCTGCGATCCACGATGGCCACGCCGCGCTGGGCCAACCACACTTCAACCTCGCGCAGGTCCTCGCCTTGGCCGTTCAGGAAACGCTGCTCCATCTTGCGCAACACCCGACCATCCGCTTCGTTCACTTTGAACCACCGCGCCCGGATCATATCGTCCTTCAGCTCGAAATCGGTCCGGTGCGTTGCGTAGTAAGCCTGGATCTGTGAATCGGTCACGGCCGTGTCCAGTTTCTGGTCCACCAACGCTTGCTCATAGTTGTAGATCACCAACGAACGACGGTAGTCCTCCAACTGGGCTTCCATATCGAGGTTGTCGTTCGTCTGGTTCAATTCGGCTGTATGCAGCACGACCTGTTGATGCGACCAGGCCGTGATGTACTGGTGTGCCAACGCTGCACTGTCCGCAGGTGTTGCATCCACCGGGATCACTTGGCGTAGATCGCTCCAATGAAGTACCTGGTCGAAGGCCCGTGCGATGGGCTTATCCGATCCGTCCGGTGGGCTGGTACAAGCACAGCAGCACGTTGCAACGGCCACGGTCATCCGTATGGAGCGCGGAGGAACCCTCGGATGGCCTTGCGCGATCACTTGATGGAGTACAGAACATCCTGATCCACTACGACAGGATACTTCGCTCGCAGTTCCGTGATCCACGCTTTTTCCAAGTTGTCCTGGTAGGAGGCCGTGATCAGGCCACGCGCTTCCTCCAAGGTCTTCGGTTCAGGGGCCTTGACGCCTTTCACATCGGGGATCACGACACGATCATCCAACTGGATGTTGGCCCCCAGTCCGGGCTTGGCGACACCTTTGAGGAAGGACTTCTGCTCTGCCGTGAAGAGGCCCGATTCGATGGTAAGGGCCAGCGCGTTGTCCTTGTTCACGATGGTGGTAAGGTCGTTGCCGCGCTTGCCTTTACCCACCAATGAACGCACCTGCTTGGCAACAACCGCATCGGAGCAGAAGTAGAGATCGGCATCGTAACGGGTATCCCACATGAAGTCGCTCTTGTGCGCAGCGTAGTACGCATCAAGACCGGCGGTGTCGCGCACAGCTTTGCCCCAGACCTTCTGGTCGGTGAGTTCGAAGAGCAGGATGCCATCGCGGTATTCCTTCATCAGCAGCCGGAACTCGGGGTATTTCTCCTCGAGGTGAGCATCCTCGTAGGCCATGATCTTCTCGTCCACCATTTCCGCGAAGCGCAGATCCACGAGTTCCTTGGTCGGTATGGTACGCTCTCGGCGCTGCTTGCTTTCTATGTGGTCCAGGAGATCCTTCTGGGTGAATGTGCCGCCTTTGAACGTGAAGACAGGCTTGGTGAGCTTCTCCGCCTTCTTGCGATCGTAGGTCCACCCTTCGCTGATGGTGCGCACCACCACGGTGTCGTCCATCGTCTGGGTCATCTCATCGTATTGCTTGCTCTTGGTGTTGAGCAATTTGCCACCGCGTATGGCTCCGAGCAATTCGCGACGATAGCGTTTGCCTTTCAGTTCGAAAGGACCTTCCGCCACGTTCTTACGGAGCAAGGTGTCGCTCACCGAAGTGCCTTTCTTGAACACCGAGGTATCGATCAGGGCGATGAGGGGTTTCACGTTCTGGGGATAGGCCGTGTAGCCATATTCTTTGCGCAAACGCTCGATGAAGACCTTCTGGGTGATCTCCGCACGGCTATCGCGTGAGATCTTGTTCTTGAGCTCGGCCTTGGCAGCATCGTAGGTGGCTAGCGGCTGCTTCTCAAGCAGTTTGATGATGTGCCAGCCGTAACGCGACCTGATCGGGGAACTCATATCATCCACCTTCTGTAGACCGAAGGCCACGTCCTCGAACTCCTCGATCATCTTTCCGGTACCGAACATGGCCAACTCGCCGCCCTTGGTATTGGAGCTTTCGTCCTCGCTATACTTCAACGCCGCATCAGCGAAGGACAATTTGCCGGATACGACCTGGTCGTAAACTTCCTGGATGCGCTGCTCTACCGCCGTCTTCTTCTCAGGTGTATCCTGGTCCGTACTGCGCATCATGATGTGGGCCACCTTGACCTGTCCACGGGCCGGACGACGGTCCACGGACTTGATGATGTGGTAGCCGAAGCGTGTGCGCACCGGAGCACTTACCTCTCCCGTCTGCGTCTTGTATGCGGCGCTTTCGAAAGGATACACCATCTGCAACGCGCTGAACCATCCCAGATCGCCCCCGTTCTTCGCAGCGCTGGGATCATCGGATCCGCCTGGGCCTTGGGCCACCGAAGCGAAGTCCTCCCCTTTCATCACCCGTTCGCGCAGGGTGTTGATCTTCTTCCATGCCACGAGGGTATCCTCCGGTGCCGCGTCCGGTGCTACTTGCACGAGGATGTGGCTGGCGCGTATTTCTTCTTGCATGCGGCTGAACGCTTCCTTCATCAGCGCATCGTTCAACTCGCGATCGATCAGGTACGGGCGGGCCAGTTGTTTCCGGTATCCATCCAGTTCGTTCCTGAACTTGCTGATGGTATCCATGCCCAGCACTTCCGCCTCGCGCACCTTCAACTTGTAATTGATGAACAAGTCGAGGTATTCATCCAACGCCTCCTTGGTGACGGCAGCGTCCTTGTTGTTCTTCTTGTAGATGGCCTCGAACTCACTGCGTGGTACGGCGTTGCCATCCACGGTCATGATCACGGGATCGGAGGCTCCGTTCTGGGCACCGACTTCGTTGATGACGAACACCGCCAGGGTGAGGGCGAGGATCACGGACTTCTTGACTACACGTTCCATTGTTCTGCAACAAGTTCACGCCCACGGTGGTAAGGTAGGCGGACAAGGGTTGCAAATGTAACCGATCGGGCGTGAGAGCCAGACCGTTAAAAGAACCAAATCATCCGGTCACGAACCACCATTAACCTGCGGTGTCCCGGTACCATGCCGCTCAGGTGCCCCAACCTTTCTTTCCTTTGGCCCACCATGGAGCGGCTCGATACCAGAACGATCCGGGTCGGAGTTACGGGAAGCGGATATGCCGAACATCGGAACATCATCGACCTGCCGTTCCGCAATGTCCGGGTAGGAAGACATCGGGACCTGATCCAGCTCTTGGACCACATCTACTTCCGGGCTACGAACAGCTTGACCCCCGTGCTGCATGGACGCCATATGCACCTTGGGTTATGCAACTACGACGTCCTTCATTTCTTCAATAAGACGAGCCTTTCCAACACCCCATGGGTCTCCACTTTCGAGAACCATATCCCCCGCCTCGCCACGCGGCATCGCGGCCTGACCGAACAACTGCTACACCCGAAATGCATCGGGTTGATCTCCATGAGCGAGCGCGCACTGTTGCAACAGGAGGCATGGCTCGCCCCTTTCCCCGACCTGCGCGACGCCATCATGGCGAGAACGACGGTGATGCACCCTGCGCAAAAGGCACTTGTCGGGGACGATCATGTGAAACCGAACATACAGGACGGGGTGCGATGCTTGATGGTGGGACACGACCTTTTCCGCAAGGGCGGACTACCCATGCTGCGCGCTTTTGACCGGGTCCTCCAGCGTGGGGGACCGTTCCACCTGACCATCGTAAGCCGTATGCATATCGGCGACTATGTGAGCCAGGCCACCTCTGCGGATCTTCAAGAGGCCATGGCGATCATCGGCAGGCATCCTGAGCGGATCACCTTGCATTCCACACTGCCGAACGCGGAGGTGCTCCGCGCATTCAGGGAGGCCCATGTGGCCCTGCTGACCACCTTCGACGACACCTACGGCTATTCGGTACTGGAAGGGCAAGCACACGCCTGCGCGACCATCACCACCGATGTATGTGCGCTTCCGGAGATCAACGATGAGGTGTGTGGATGGATGATCGCACTTCCACAGAACGAACGGAAGGAAGCCACCTGGCGGACCCAACAAGGACGTGCCGTCCTGAACCGGGCCATTGAAGAACAATTGGAGGCCATACTGGATGAAATTGCCGCAGATCCTGGGCGGGCCATCAAAAAAGGCTTTGCTGGACTTGCGCGGATCAGACGCGATCACGACCCCCAACAAAAGGCCGATACGCTCGAGGCCCTTTACCGTTCGGGCTGTAACCGCCAGTGATCAGTGGTGGCTGTAGTTGGGCGCTTCGCGCGTGATGTGAACATCGTGTGGATGGCTCTCGCGCATACCAGCCATGGTGATGCGTATGAACCGCGCATTCCGTAAGGCCTCCATGTCCGAGGCACCGCAATAACCCATGCCGGCGCGCAGCCCTCCAACGAGCTGGTGTACCACCTCCGCCAAACGGCCTTTGTAGGGCACCCTACCACTAATTCCTTCTGGAACCAGTTTCTTGATGTCATCCTCGGCGTCTTGGAAATACCGGTCCTTGCTGCCTTGCTGCATGGCTTCTATGGAACCCATGCCACGGTAGGTCTTGAAGCGACGGCCTTCATAGATCACCGTTTCACCAGGGCTTTCCTCCACACCGGCGAACATGCTCCCGATCATCACCGTGCCCGCGCCAGCGGCCATGGCTTTCACGATATCACCGGTATACCGAATGCCCCCATCAGCGATCACGGGCACTCCGCTACCTTCAATGGCAGCAGCGCAATCCATCACGGCCGTAAGCTGCGGAACACCAACGCCAGCGATGACGCGCGTGGTGCATATACTGCCCGGCCCGATGCCCACCTTCACGGCATCGGCACCAGCATCGACCAGGTCCCGTGCAGCCTCGGCGGTGGCCACGTTACCAACGATGACATCCACCCCGGGAAGTTCCTGTTTCACCGAACGCAGCATATCCAACACGCCCCGGCTGTGACCATGAGCGGTATCGATGACCAAGGCATCGACACCCGCCTCTACCAACGCACGCGCCCTTTCCATGGTGTCTCGCGTCACACCCACGGCGGCAGCCACACGCAACCTGCCCAATTTGTCCTTGCAGGCGTTCGGGCGTTGTTTCAGTTTGATGATGTCCTTATAGGTGATCAATCCGACCAACTTGCCACTGGTATCCACCACGGGGAGCTTTTCGATCTTGTGCTCCTGTAAAATATCCTCCGCTTGCGCCATGGATGTATCCGGCTTGGCGGTGATGATGCGCTGGCTGGTCATCACTTCGGTGACCGGACGTGCCATTTTCTTCTCGAACCGCAGGTCGCGGTTGGTGACGATGCCGACCAGCTTATCCGCCTCGCCTACCACAGGAATACCGCCGATCCGATGCTCGGCCATCAAGCGCAGCGCATCGGCCACTGTGGCGTTCTCTTGAAGCTTCACCGGGTCGAGGATCATGCCGCTCTCGGAGCGTTTCACCCGGCGAACCTCGGCCGCCTGCTCGGCGATGCTCTGGTTCTTGTGAATGACCCCGATGCCGCCTTGTTGGGCGATGGCGATGGCGAGTTCAGCCCCGGTAACAGTGTCCATAGCTGCTGAGACCACAGGGATGTTCAGCCTGATGTTGCGGGTGAATTGGGAGCGGATGTCCACCTCGCGTGGAAGAACCTCGCTGTAGGCCGGCACCAACAATACATCATCGTACGTGAGGCCTTCCCCGATAAGCTTGCTGGAATGACCGTTCTGTGAAGGCTCTACAGCGGTCTTGCGCGAAGGGGAGGTAGTGGATCGTTCCATGCACAAAAGTACAGAACGCAACGATCCCTGATCACTCCACGGCCGTAAGCATGGTGACCGTACCCCGCTTTTCGAAGACCCGGCCCGCGCCGTTCTTGAAGGTGCAGTAGTACGCATAAACTCCCACCGGAACGGACTTCCCACCCACCGTACCATCCCAAGCTTGGTCGTGGTCCGTGGTGGTCCATATCACTTGGCCCCAGCGGTTGATGATGGCCAGTTCGTACTCCGAAACATCGGCATAGGCTAACTGCGGAAGGAAGGTCGGGTTGTAGCCACCAACGATGAAGGCGTTCGGGATGTAGACCAGTTCATCCTGTACAGCACATACGATGTTGCTGGTGGAGGTCATGTTGGTGCCAGAGGGGTTGCCCACTTCCAACGCTGTGATGTAATAGCAGAACCGCCCGGTGGTGGCGGTAAGTCCGGAAACGTCGTCCATGAAGGTCCACGGATCGGCCGGCGCGATGGTGCGCAGCGTGAACGCACCATCGGCGATCTGCCTGTACAAGGCGTAAGCCTGCACGTCTCCGGCCCAGTCTTCGTAGCCGTTCCATTCCAAGCGGTCGAAGCCGGTGAGTTCGGCGGTGGCTTTGAGGATGATGTTCTGACCGATGTTGCTTACGACCGATGCTTGGCCACAGCCATCCAATACCACCACGCGGTACCGATAGCTGGTGCTGACCGGGTCAACATCGCTGTCCGTAAAGGTGATGACCGAGGAGAACGTGGCCGGCAGAAGTGCGATCGGCTCGAATGCACCACCGTTCACGGACCGTTCCAACCGGTAGCCTTGTACGATGGCAGCCACATCCACACTATCAACGATCGTGATCTGCGACTCGCCCGAAACGGTGACGGTGCGCAGGTAGTTGAACGTGGGAAGCCCCGGATAATCGGTGACGACGCAAACCTTGTTGGAAAGTGACGAGGCCAAGCCTACACCTTGATAGGCCACCACCGCGAAACAGTAGGTGGTGAACGGTGCCACATCATAGGTGAACGAGGTGGTTCCCCCATCAACGCCACCGGCCAGTGTCCATAGCCCCCCGTTGCGCTGAACGAGTATCGCGTGATCCTCCACCGGCCAACCACCGTAGGGGGCCCACTGCAAGGTCACTGTTCCTGCACATTCATCGTAGAACTGCTCCAGGTGCATGGTCCGGTGGAACGGGCGCGTGGAGCTTGTGTTGGGGCTGGGTGGAACTCCTGTTTCACACGTGTCGAACGCTGCGATGGAATAGCCTTCGGACCCCAGTATGGCCAAACTTTCGAACCACTCGAACTGGGTGTTGTTGCGGCCATAAACCGTATCAATGATCACCGCACCACTTGGCGCTTCGAACACGATGATATAGCCGTCAGTGTCCAACTCCGGACTTGGCTCCCAATCGATGGAAGCCAGGCCGCTCACGGTATCCACGGTGACGGCCACGATCTCCGGTGGTGAGGGGGGTGTGACATCACGGAACCGATCGCCGGCCCAGTTGCTGCTGCTGGTGCAGCCACTAGCATCGGTCCGTTCGATGTGGAAGGTGAGCGAATCATCGCAAATGGTGACCACGTGTTGATAGCTGAACGTGGTGGCGGGCAACTCCGCCAGTATCTGTAACGAACCAACAGGGTATTCCATCCACACGGTGAACGTATCGTCCGCCGTGGGCGCCACGCCCGGGGCTACCCACGTGAGGTTCGCACTGCCCGGTGGAACGCTCTGGAACAACTGTAGGTAGATGGTGGAGACCGTATCGCTCGGGAGCGACTCTTCGGGTACCGGATCGTTCGTGAACGTGGTGATGTAATAAAAGAGCGGCCCGGCACTGCCATCCGAAGTGGGATCGGACCAATTGCTTACGGTGATCAGCGGGATGGTCCCTGCCGGGATGAAGGGTCCACCGGCATTACTTGACACGTAGATCTGGTAGTTGCCGAAAACCCCGCCGGGGTCGCTGGGCCCGGTCCATGTGAGGGTCACCATGCCACTGGCGTCCACACCGGCACAATGCAACACCACAGGAGCAAGAGGTGCCGCGAGCAAAGGAGCTCCGGTGCTGAACAGGGCGAGAACCACCAGGAAGAGATCCCTGATGCGTTTGAACGTACCGTTCGCTGCGCACACTGCCACGCCTGATAGACGCGCGGCCGCTGCCGTTTGTTGCCGAACGCCTCGTTTCATGCGAAGGCGGGCAGTTCTTTCAACGCCTGAAGCTCTTTGCGATACTCAGCCATTACTTCGTCCACGATGGCGGCTGCGGGCATAATGCGGTCGATCGCAGCACTTACCTGGCCGATCTCCAGTTCACCTTCTTCCAGGTCCCCTTCGAACATGCCCCGTTTGGCGCGCGCTCTGCCCAAGAGCATCTTCAAGTCTTCCACGGAAGCACCCTTGGTATACGCATCCTTCACATCGAGGAAGAACTTGTTGTGTATCAAACGGACAGGGGCCAACTCCTTCAACGTTAGTGTTGTAGCACCTTCTCCAGCGTCTACAACAAGCTGTTTGAACGCCAGATGAGCAGAGGCTTCCTCCGAGCAAACGAAACGGCTACCCATTTGCACACCATCCGCGCCCAAACACATTGCCGCCAGCATGGAGCGGCCATCGGCAATGCCGCCCGCAGCGATCACAGGTATGCTGAGCGCTTTCGCCACCAACGGAACGAGGACGAGCGTTGTGGTCTCCTCCCTCCCGTTGTGCCCGCCGGCCTCGAATCCCTCAGCCACAACGGCATCCACTCCCGCTGTTTGGGCACGCAACGCGAATTTCACGCTACTGACCACATGAACGACGGTTCGGCCCTGTTCTTTCAATTTCGCTGTCCACGTGGCGGGGTTACCTGCGGAGGTGAACACGATGGGCACCCCTTCCTCGATGATGGTGGCCATATGCTCCTCAACAGCGGGGTACAACATGGGCACATTCACCCCAAAGGGCTTGTCCGTAGCGGCTTTGCACTTCCGGATGTGCTCCCGAAGCACTTCTGGATACATGGAGCCGGAGCCGATAAGGCCCAACCCACCGGCGTTGCTTACCGTAGAAGCCAGTTCCCAGCCCGAACACCAGATCATGCCCGCCTGTACCAACGGATACCTCGTCCCGAATAGCCGGGTGACCCTGTTCGCTGTCTCCATATGGGTCGCAAAACTACCAGGATGGGGCCTTGCGCGGAGGCGACAGACCCTGTTGGCCGAATTTGTTGATATTCTAGTCGATATGATCGGTCCACCGTTGACGATCTTTCCTAAGTTTGCCCGATGGTGCCACGTGCGCCGTATATCGTCATGAGCCTGAGAACACTACGCAATTCGATCCTCCTTGGTGCCTGCACCCTGTTCGGGGCATCCGGCACAGCCCAATACGCTTGGGATTTCGGCATGCACCTCGGTGGAGCCAACTACCTCGGGGAAATGGGTGGTACCAACCAACCACGACGCGACTTCGTGTGGGACATGAAGATGAGCCAGACACGTTGGGCCGTTGGAGGGTTCGCCCGGCGGAAGATCAACCGGTTGATCTCGATCAATGCCGGTCTGATGTACCTGCGGATCCAAGGGGCTGATGAACTTTCGACCTATCGCCCGCGTCGGGGCCGGAACCTCAACTTCCGGAACGACATGTTCGAACTCTATCTGCGCCCGGAATTCACGATCTTCCAAGATAATGACCTGGGTGGACGTGGCCGATACCGTCTTGATTTCCGCTTGTTCGGGTATGCCGGTATCTCCGCTTATTACCACAACCCGAAAGGCCAATTGAACCGCGAAGGCGAGTTCTACAGCCTGCGGCCGCTGACCACCGAGTTGGTGGAGTACTCCCAGATCGGCATGGCCGTTCCTGTGGGTATCGGGTTCCATTTTACTCAGAAGCGTCGTCACCGCTTCGGCATGGACCTGGGCTGGCGCACCACGTTCACGGATTACTTGGATGACGTGAGCACCGTATACAAGGATCCGAATTTGCTGCCCGAAGGTGTTGGTGGCCTTGCTTATGACCTGTACAACCAACGCCCTTTGGTGCCTGCGGATGTGGATGTACCCGCTGCCAGCAACTACGGCTACTACGACACTGGTGGACCTTCCCCGAAGAAAGAGAATATCCGCGGGGATCCAACCCACAACGACAGCTATATGACACTCACACTGACATACAGCTATGTGCTGCGCGGGCAATCCAACTTCTACCGCCAGCGCTATAACTGGATGCGTGGCAACAAACGTGTTGGTCGCAAGTCGCGCGCTAAGTTCTGATCCAGAACACCCGCAATGAAGAAGGGGAGGCTGCAACGCCTCCCCTTCTTCATTTGCCGCACCGCGATTCAGCGGGCGATGGCAGTGTGCTCCAAGATGCGCTCCAAGCCTGAACGCAGCGGCAGGAGTTCACGTCCCAACAACGCACGCATGCGGGTCACATCGGGCATACGGCGCGTCATATCCCCTTCTTCCAACGGCGCAAGATGCACGATGCGCGATCGGCTTCCGGTGATCTCTATGATCAACTCGGCCAACGCCTTTATGGTCACCTCCTGGTCTGAACCGATGTTGACCACATCGTTCAGCACCTCCCCCTTGTAGTACGCGTTCAGGCAGGCTTCCACGTTATCGTCGATATAGCAGAACGTACGGGTCTGTGATCCATCGCCATACAGGGTGATGTCCTCGCTCGCCAACGCTGCCCGGATGAATTTGGCCACAACGAAATCGCGGCTCTGCTTGGGACCGTAGGTGTTGAAGAAGCGGAAGATGGTGTAGTCCAAACCGAACTCGCGGTGATAGGATCGCAGGAACGCTTCGCCGATGTTCTTCACGATGGCATAGGGCAACTTGGAGTTGAGCGGCGTGGTGCGCTCGTTCTGCGGGATCTCCACGGGCTCGCCGTAGACTTCACTGCTACTGCTGAAAAGCACACGCTTCACTCCGGTGTTCTTGGAAAGGTCCAAGATGTTGCGGATGCCGTCGATATCGCGCAGCACCATGACCGGATTGTCCGTGGTGCGCTTAACACCCACCACGGCCGCGTAGTGGAACACGTGTTCAAAACGGTTCGCATAGAACACCGCACTGATGTCGTTGAACTGGTTCACATCGCATTTCACGAAATGCAGATTGCTCTTTTGCGGTACCAGGATCTTGGAGATGTCGCCGGTGAGCAGATTGTCCACCACGACCACTTCGTTCTTCGGGTCATCGGCCAAGCCCAAAGCCAGGTCGCTTGCTACGAATCCCGCTCCACCAGTGACAAGGATGCGTGCCATACGGTTCTTTTTGTGCGTGTAAAACTAGGGAACATGCAGCGGCTTCAGCGCGCGAACATTCCCATGTATCGACGATCGTGCCGTGGACCGGTTGCCCCTCTGATGATGTGATGGTCATTTACCACGGCCACGCTTGCGCAGAACGAGCACGAGGAGCATGAGCACCACACCAGTGGCCAAACCGTAGCTGAACGCAGGGTGGATGACGTTCTTCTTGATCAGGTATGGGATCCGGCGCCAATGGAATTCCTGGACCCGGCCTTGATTCTTGCGCCACCATTGGGCATCATAGGTCTCGACGGGGCGAAGCACTTGACCGGAAAGCGACATGGTGGACCAACGGACCGCGTTGGGCGAGACATCGGCGATCAACAGTGCATCCCGCAGTTCATCGCGTATGGCACTTTGGATATAGGTGATGCCTTTCTCCTCAGGCTGAAAGAAAATGCTTGCGGGAGCGGTGCCAGCCATGCTTCCACTGATCCAATACACCTCACCGTGCTTGGCCATACGGCGGAGTATCGGTAGCACATCCTCTTGGAAACCCGGATCGAACAATGCGCGCGTATTCCCCTCGAAGAGGTCCGAATACCGAGCATCTCCTTCTGCCCAAATGGGCCGATGGCTGATGATGAACGTGTGGGTACCAGGGGTCGCGGCAGCGCGATCGGCAAGCCTGTTCAGCAGATCCAACTGGTCTCCCTTCACCCGACTATCGTCCCGTTCGGTATCCAGCAGTACCACACGGTCCTGGCCCATGGAAAATTCTACAGGCATCACCCGGCCTGCAGGATAAGCAGTGCCTTCAAGATCATGGTTACCCGGTGCGTTGAACAATGGGATCGTCAACTCCCGGAACAAGGATCCGGCGTACCGGGCACTATCACGATCAGGTCTGAGGAACAGGTCACCCGTGCTAAGCAAGGCGTTCGCATTGGTGGCGTTGACCCGATCGATGTTCGCCAAAAGTGTTGCTGCCGGGTAACCGGACGCATTGGAACTGGCACCATGGAAGTGCCCGCCGATCAATAGGCGATAATTCCCCACGCTATCAGGTGGCACCACTGTCCTTCCGTTGAACGGTGATGTTTGACCCTGCGCCGTTACACACCACAGGGTCCCGATGAGCATTGACCAATACTTCATGGTGCGGGTGTTGCACCCGAAGGTGCGATCTGCTTTCCTTCCATGTGCATCTTGTTGCCTTGGCCGATCCGATCCAGTAAGGCGCGCGTCCCGGAACGAACCGCCAACAATTCCACATTCGATGCGCCATGCCGGGCGTGGACCGGATCCACATCCAACATGGTCTTCGTGGAGGACGACCATGAGGCTTCCTGCGCGATGAGGGTCGCTCCTTCTGAAACGCCAACGGCCGCTCCTGCACTATTCACCAGACTGCGTTCAAGGTGAAGTGTTGCGAACCCGCCCAACTTCACACCCCGCCTCTGCGCAACATGCTTGGGCTCCCCTCCGCAGGTGACCGGTCGGTTCACAAACCATTGCCATACGAAGTTGGAAAGTCCGGAATGTTGCCGCCCTTTCAGGATGACATCGGCCATATACGCCCCACCCCCGAGTGCCGCAAGTATGGCTATGATCAGGATGGACCGCTTCTTCATATCCCTTCAACAGGAGGGCAAAGTAAGTTGAACCGCCTTAGACACCTGGTATCGGTGCGGGCGTTAAATTCTCCGGCGCGGGTTCCTCCGCGTCCGGTCGATCCCAAAGCGCGATCTCCTCTTCGGAAAGTATGGTGATGATCACCAAAAGGATGATGGTGTATGGATTCAGGGAACTCACTAGCCACGATTCGTAACTGACCGAGAAGAGCACAGCGAACATGACCCCCATGCTCAAGGACACGTTCTTGCTGGCCTTGATGAATACCAGCACGAAGCTGCGCATGAAGATCAACAGGCCAACGATACCAACGTCCAGCCAGAATGAAAGGAAAGAATTGTGCACACCTCCTTGGTGCCCCATCCGCTCGAGGTAAACACGGTTCTTGCGCATGATACGCTCATCATTGGCGAACCCCCCACCGAACACGAAATAATCCTGGATGTGGGTCCATGCGAAGCTCCAGGCGAAATAGCGACCACTACCGGACTTGATCGTATTGAGACGGATATAATCCTGGAGACCGAGGTACGTGACGATTGGGGCGATGTTGTTGAGCACGATCTCCGCGATGCCAAAAACCCCAAGCAGTGCCAGCATCCCTAAAAGTGGAGAAGCCGCGAAGAACCTCCCGAACACGAGAAAAATAAAGACAGCCACCAATGATGTGCGCGACCCCGAAGCGATCAAGAAGTAGGTGGCCGTGCCGTAGATGAACAGCTTCTCCTTCCACGAGAACAGGTCCTTCTTCACGGATAGCAGGACCGTGGTGAGCATGATCAGTAGAAAGCTGAAGTTCGCGATCCCGTTGGGGTTCCCGAACAAGCCACGGAACCGCCCCACGAAATAGGCATAGAAAGGGCCGTAGTAGTGGATGAAGAGCCCGGAGATCAGCACCACCGCCATGAAGCGTACGAGATTCCTGAAGAAATCCCACCCCCAAATGCGGAAATTGTACAACACATAGTTCGGGATGATCAAATACAACAACATGTACGAGATCGTCTTCTGTACGGCCACCAGAAGTGTACTGGAGAAGACCAAGGGAAAGAAGCTGTACACGAAGAACGGAAGGAAGATGTTGAACACCTTGGAGAATGGCACGAAGCGGTAGCGCTCCAACAGGAATACCGCCGATAAGGCCATTATGTACGTGTTCTTCGCGGACTTGAAGACCTGCATGCTGAAGAACCAAGGGGTTATGTCGGACAACACCAGAACGATGATGAACCCGAAGATCATCTCGGGCCACATGTCCCTGGATTTCATGAAGAACACGGACAGGGGCATGAACAAGAAAAGTATCGGCCCCCCATAGATCCCCACCACCACATAGAAGATGATAAGCAGGAAGAACTGCCAATTACGCGCGAGGTAACTCAACATCGGCTCATTCTCCTTTCCGTTCGTATCGATCCAATTGTTCCAACACGGAGGCTTCGCGCTGAAGGGCGAAGGTGCGCATCACTTCGATATGCTCCTCCCATGTGTCCCGATCGGATGGCCGCCGCCAACGTCCCGTATGACGAGCCATTTCCGGTGCCATTAGCGCTACGAACCGGTCAAGCTTCTGCACAGAGCGTTCGGCAGACAGGGGCCCTTGGGCCAGTTCCCTGGCGATCGCAATGAACCGGCTTCGGAATTCGGTATTCCGCAACATGCCCCTGAGCAGCCACGTGATGGGGACTTCGATGGTATTCACGCGTGTGAACAGATCCGCATCCGGACCTGCGGCCACACCATATCCCAGGTCCGAGTCGCCCATGATGAAGTACCATCGGCCATCACGTGGTGCAATAGGCTCGGTGGCGCCCATGTAGCGCCAGAATTTCACGTTCTGACCAGGCCAGTCCGTATTGGCAAAGATCATCTGCGTGGCCATGTAGTACATGAATCCGTCCACATCGATCGTGGCTTTTAGGGAGTCCGCCCAAGCGACATCCTTCCCATCCCAATAACGCGTTGTGGTAGCCAACTGTCGGAATGCCCGTTCCTGGCGGGGGTCACCCCGGTATAAACGAGCTTCATCTTCCAAGATGGTGATCCGCTTCTTCGGAAGTCCATATCGGCGGGCGATCTCCGCTTGATCCATCCGTTCCCGGATGTGATGGACACCCCAATACGCACCGTTGATATACAACACGCACGTCCGATGACCAGAGACCTCGAAGGGCAGCCCCGCGCATAGGCTATGCTGGAAAGCATCACGCAACATCGCCCGTATCTGATCATTGCCGGCAGCGCGGATTACGAAGCCGCGATACCCGGACCGTGGATCGTCCAAGAACACATCGTCCATCACAGGTGTGGAGAAACCGATGCGCAACGCATGCTGCGGGAATCCACGTGTCATTTGTCCATTGATCCGCACGGTCACCTGTCGATCAAGGATCTCGCTGCCATCCGGCGCTATCATCTCCAGGCGGCCATGCCGCTCCCACTCCTTTCCCCGGAAGTGGAAATTCCCAGGGTATTTCCACCAGCGCGGATCCTCCCAGTCGGTCTTCAGGACCTTTTCCGGTGCATGAAGGATGGC
The DNA here is from genome assembly GCA_002482775.1 of Flavobacteriales bacterium UBA7690. Taxonomy (GTDB): domain Bacteria; phylum Bacteroidota; class Bacteroidia; order Flavobacteriales_F; family PHOS-HE28; genus PHOS-HE28. Next base: position 23,581 of record DLGQ01000115.1, read on the forward strand.
ACTGCCCACGACCATCAACCCGGAATCCGGATCGAACAAAGAACCCTCCGGGAGTAGCAACGAAAGGACAGGCAGTTCTCCGTGGTGCGTGAACAGCGCCGTGAACATGCCTTCCTCCTGCCATTCCTGATACGTACCCCGGTGTGCCAACCTCAACACGTGTGCCACCGGTTGACCCACAACCGGGGGGCGCCAGTTCAGCGAGAGCGGAATGGCTAGGAGATCGGCTGCCCGCTTTCGGTCCGGCGCAGCAATGATGACCGCACGCTGGCCCTTATCCTCGAACGGGGAATCAGCCCCGGTCGCGACCCCTAGTCGCATGCCTTCCTTCACATTGAACCGTAACGTGTCCCCTTCCTTCACAAAACTGAACGGCGGAACCTGAACCGGAACATGGTTGGATCCTTGCGGACCCATCAGTGGCACCTTCTTCCGTGGTGGAGCAGCCCAGGCGAGAAGTAGCGTACCAAGGAACAACATGGCGGGAAGCCATGCACCGAGCGAAGCGCTCGGTCTTGCCTTCATCCGACCGACTTTTTGCCCAATGCCCAACGCACGAGCAGCAGATACGGTACCAAGGCGATCACCATGATGATCGATGCACCGCTCCCGCAACCGATGCCAATGACCACAGCTGCGAGAAGGATCGGGTCACGGTCCGCTTCGGACCTTCGCCCGATGAGGATCACGGCAGCAAGTACAAGAATGGCAATGGGCAACTGCGATCGAACAATGGCCGTAGCCAACGCAGCCGTTGCACTCCAAAGCGCAAGTACCTTGGTAGCCGAGGCGTCCCGTTTCGCTCCGAAGTGGCCCAATACCATGCCCAAGCAGGCTGCTACAACTACGGCCAGCAACACCCTCGGGATGTCATAGATGGAGAAATGGCCCATGTGGTCCGCTACCATACCTTTGATATCCATGCCCTGCTTCTTTGGGTCCAAAGCTAGAAGAAGCTGTGCGCCCACACTGGATGAAACAACATTGACCCGCATGATGAAATTGGCCTTGGCGATCTTGTCCGTTGCGCTCCTACCGGTCCTCTCGGTCGCACAGACGATGCAGCTCTCTTCGGGATCGCTGCAAGTTCTGAACGGAACGACTTTAACGATAGAGGGGCCGATAGACTGGGTCATCTCTCCTGGTACGACCGTGGTGAATGATGGCGTGATCGATCTGGGCACCCAAGCCCAGTTGAACGAACCGGTGGGCGGCCCCGTCGTAGGGACCGGTGTTGAACGAGCCACCCACGTTGGACCAGGACCATTAGTCGGCATCGAGCCTGGTGGACTAGGAGCCATGCTCTCCACGGAAGACGCTCTCAATGACCTCGTTGTTGAACGTGGGCACGCACCCTATGCACATTCCGGTTCGGTGGAAGGGGTGGCGCGTTGGTACCGGATCGAGAGTACCACTATGAACGGCGCACTGGACCTCACCTTCCACTATGACCCAACTGAACTGAACGGCTCCAATGCCGCCACACTTGGGCTTTTCCGATCAGCAGATGGGATAGGACCTTGGACCGGAACGCTCAGCGTCCCCGGGCCCGGGCCCAATGAACTGACAACCTCCATTGCCTACCCTTGGCCCGTGGTGACCGCCTTTGACACGGATCTGATCACCATGGTTGGAGAGCCGGAGCGTACCGAGGGGTTCTTGCTGTGGCCAACGTTAGCCACGGACATTTTGAACGTGCGCACGACCGGTACAAAGCCGATCGCCACCGCCGAGGTATTGGATGCAATAGGACGCACCATATGGACCCCGCAGATGAGCGCATCGTCGTTCGTGTATGCGCTGGACATCACACACCTCACTTCAGGCCAGTACTTCCTTCGGATCAATGGTGAACGCGTTCTTCCTTTCCTGAAGCCATGAAACGCACGCTATTCCTGTTAGCAGCGCTTAGCTCGATGGTCCTTCACGCACAGTTGGACGTTCCGGTACCGCTCCGTTTCGTGGGTGATGGACCGGATCGCCGGGTGGGCGGGCTGGCCGATCCGGTCTCCTTGAACGATGGCTTGAGCGTGGATGCTGCACGAGCGACAACCACGAGCCGAGCGATCGTTAGTGGCACCACTACGCTTGTAGGGCAGCTCGCACCTGCTCCGGTAGGTCTCGTTGCTGGAATGACGGTCACGATCACCACCGTTTCAGCCAACCACGCTGGTGCAACATTGGATCTCAACGGGCTCGGGGCAAGACCGATCCTTAAATGGGGGGCGCTGCCATTGGATAGTGCTGACCTTGCACCACAGGTCCCGGCACGTGTCGTCTTCGATGGAATGAACTTCCTGTTATTGGACAATAACTATCGCACCTGCCCCACCGGCTATACCGCCGCAAGTGCCACCACGTGCATTGGAAACTCTCCTGTTGGCAGTAATAATTTCCATGGTGCAGCGCAAGACTGCCATGCCTTGGGTGCCCGGCTTTGCCGATTCGAGGAATGGTACAGTGCATGCCGGAACAACACGGCTTTCATCACCACTGTGACCGCGAATGAATGGGTCGATGACGGAGCGAACAGTGCGGCAGAAGCCAAGGTCATGGGAACTGGATCCGACGGGGTGGTCGGAGTGACCACCTTCTCATGCCGCTATGGCTATAGTTACCCATTCAGCACAACCCAAGCATACAGATGCTGCATTTCACGTTAAGGACCTGGTGGACCCCGGTGCTGTTCATGGCCGCGTCCGTGATGCATTCCCAGGTCACCATCGATCGCGCTGTAGTCCTGACCGGAGGTGTAGAAGACCGTCGCGTGGAAGGCCTGGCAAGACCATCCACCTCGACAGACCTACTGACCGTTGAGGCATCCCTGATCGGGGTGGCACACTGGTCCGAGGCCGTGCTAGAAGGGAATGTCATTCTCCTCACACCGACTGTTGAACTCACATCTTACCGGACAGGTCAGTTACTTCGTTTCGTAGCACCGGGTAGCATTCATGATTCGATCCTCGTGGCTTGTNNCTTGCCGCCGCTACCCTTGGTGCGCCCGGATGGGATGAGACCCGTACGTGGACAACTTCGCCCGAACGCACTTTGCGAAGTGCTCAACGCCGATGACCGGTGGATCCTGCTGAACTTACCGGAGCGTGGATGCCCTGATGGCACTTTGGCGGTGAATGATCGTTCGTGCATCGAAATAGGCACCGAGCTCGGCATGTCGATATTCAATGCCTCGGAACGATGTACAGATATGGGAGGGCGGCTTTGCAGTTGGGGTGAATTCCACTACGCGTGCGTTACGAACGGGGTGCAACTGGGAATGGGAACAGCTTGGGAATGGGTCGATGACACGTCCAATCATAAACACGGTGCCGTCGTTGTCGGACAAACTGGATGTACAGCCCAACGCTGGACACAACCATCGAGTACCGCGAGAGGCCGTTGTTGTTTCGAACCACGATGATGAAGAAACTACTCACCTTAATCTTACTGACCGGCCTTCACCCCACGTTCCGTGGAGCCCACGCCCAGATCACATTGGACCGCCCCTTGGTCCTTACCGGCCAAACAGAGGACCGTCGGATCTCCGGATTGCATGGCTCGGTGGACGCAGCCGATGCTTTAAGCGCAACCGTGGAACAGGATGGCGCGCATCGCACCGTGACACCCGCAGCAGCCAGTATTTGGGAGGTGAGCTTGAGCGGCTTGTCGTCTGCCCCTCCTGCTGGTACACACCTTATCGCCATGGCTCCTGGGGGAAGCGGGGTGGTGCAGATCCAACTGAACGGATATGGGCCATATCCTTTGCTTCTTGGCCCGGGAGAGCCGCTTGATGCCGCTGAGGTGTTGATCGGAACGCCTTTGAACCTGGTTTTCGATGGAAGTGCGTTCCAGATCACCAATGGCGCAACGGTGCGTAGGCAACCATGTCCGGAGAACATGGTTACCGTGAACGAAGAATTCTGCATCTCCCCGCAAGAAAACACATCTGCCACATTCTTCGAGGCTGCTGTCTCATGCGGTACACAAGGCATGCGCTTATGTGGTTGGGCCGAATTCCTGGTGGCCTGCAATAACGCTCCACAGCTTGGTCTTACCGGCATGACCGGCAACTGGGAGTGGATCGATGACGCCGTGAACGAAGATGGCGCCGCAAGATCCAGTGGAGCCAGCGCGTGCAGCGCAACGAGCGACGCACTCGTAACCTCGCCGCGCCCCTATCACTGTTGCAGGTCACGATGACCATGACCCCCGATCGACCATTGATAAGGCAGATGCTGGCCACCTGGCTTTGGTGTGGCATTCTGGTCTGTAATGCCCAGTTGAACGTGCCCACGAGCATCTCCTTATCCGGAGAGGCACCCGCCGACCGAAGGATCACCGGACTTGCGGACCCTTCTGCCCCTGACGCTGCCGTGAGCGCTGCCGCAGAACGCAGCACCCGCATGAACTGGACCGCCGTGACCGGCAACAGCGTCTATCTCGGAAACCTCTCACCAACGCCCAGTGCTTACACGATCGGTATGGTGGTGACCATCACCCCGGCATTCACGAACCTGGCCGCACCTACGCTGGACTTGAACGGACTCGGGCCACGACCCATCCTCACCGGGACAGGCCTACCGTTGGATAGCGCCACCCTCATGCCCGGCGTTCCGAACCGCTTGGTCTATGATGGTAGTGGGTTCCAACTTCTTTCCAGCGCCCACCGGGGCTGCCCACCGGGGTTCCAGAGTCCAACGCGCGAATACTGTATCTCCGAAGAGCCCCTTGACGCACTTACCTTCTTCAGTGCAGCGAACCAGTGCGCCAGCCTTGGCGGACGCCTATGCACCTTGAGCGAATGGGCTTATGCCTGCGCACGCTCCTCAGACTTCCTGCCCACGGTGCTCGCTGGTGAATGGGTGGACCATGGCGCTAACAACGAGAACGCTGCGAAGCTCGCCGGTTATGGAGATATCGGCGATCCACCCCAACTGGGCATCGGGTGCAACACCGGCGGGCATCGGATCCCTTCCCTTACAGCACCCTTCCGGTGTTGCACGAACCGATGAGGACCTTTGCGATCATAGGCTCGTTCGTTTGGTGCGGTTCTTTATTCGCACAGATCAGCGTGGACGTTCCAGTGGTCTTGGATGGACCCGTGGAGCAACGGGTGATCAACGGCCTTGGCCCACCTGTGGAGGGAACAGATGCCATCTCCGTGGGAACCGCTGCATCGGGGATCCTGAACTGGGCGCAACCTTCGTTGGATCTGGATACCGTGGAACTGACCACCACTCCGCCTGTTCCATCAGTGGCACCCGGGCTTCTTCTGCGGTTCGTGGCGAACAGCAGCATGCAACGACCAGGTTGGCTCGCGGTGGACGGTGGCCAGCCTCATCCCCTTGTGCGCACCGATGGTGGTGCTGTGCCGTTCGGTGCATTCCGACCGGATGTGGTGGCCGAGGTGATGTTCGCGGGCAATGCATGGGTGGTGTTGAACGCGACAGCGGCAACATGCCCACCCAACACCACGGCTGTGAATGAGCGGCTCTGCATAGAACGCACATCCGCCCCCGGGCTGAAGTTCTACGAGGCGATCGCGCGTTGCGGTGATCTGGGTGGAAAACTCTGTACGTGGGATGAATATATCGGGGCCTGTTCGCTGGCCGGATCCGAACTAACAGGCATGTTCGATGAATGGGAATGGATCGATGACACATCCAACCACACCCACTCGGCCAACCAAGTAGGTCGGCTTACCTGCATGAGCCAGCGAAGCGCCAATGCGATCACCCTCATGTCCGGAGATACCCGTTGTTGCTTCCATACACGATGATCCGAACCACCACGACCTTGCTCATCCTGTACCTGCATGGTGCAGCGGCAGTGCATGCACAAGTACGCGTGGACAAGCCCCTGCAACTGATCGGCGCAGCGCTGGAAGACCGGCAGGTGACCGGTTTGACGGATACGTTGGCACCGGAAGCGGCGATCAACGCGCGCACGGCACAGGCAGGAGCCTTCCGGCATATCGCCCCGGTGAACGGCACCACCTGGGAAGCTTCTGCACCAGCGATCACCAGCGTGGGACCCGGAGCCCATGTGATCGTGTTCGCACCGGCACCCACCACTGGATCGGTGAACCTGACCTTGAACGGATCCGGCCCGTGGCCTGTGCTGAACGCTGGGCTTCCCTTGGATGGCGCTGCGCTCCACGAGGGTGGAGCGATCGCGTTGGTCTTCGATGGTGCTTCTTTCCAGGTGCTCAACGGCGCTGTGGAAGCGCAGCGTGGATGCCCTGTTGGGACGGTGGCCGCCAGTGAACAACTCTGCATCGAGGCAGGTGAACGTGCGCCTACGGACTTCTTCCAAGCCGCCATCACATGCACATCCAGCGGACTAAGGCTTTGTTCTTGGGGTGAGTTCGTAAGTGCCTGTATCCGCAGCGGCGAACTGGGGCTGACGAACATGTCCAACAACTGGGAATGGAGCAATAACTCCAGCAACGAGGACGGCTCCGTACGTGTGGTGGGGTCGAATTCTTGCAACGCGGCAGGCAACGGCCTGGCAACTTCCCTGCGTGCCTTCCGCTGCTGTGTTTCGCGCTGACCTTGGATCAGCGACCCTGTACGCGCTGGAACAAGGACACGAATTCCGTGGTGACCGCTTGCCAGTCGAACCGACGCTGAGCACGCTCCCATGATGTGTTGCCCAGTCGTTCACGCTGCTCCCTGCCCATCGCGAGAAAGTCCATGATGGCTGCATGCAGTGCACCGGCATCCCCTTTGGGTACGAGCGCACCGTTCTGCGCATCCACCAGCTCCGCCGTGGCACCAACGTCGCTCACGATGATCGGTCTGGAACGGGCCATGGCCTCCAGCACCACCGTTGGCATGCCCTCGAAGCGCGTGGGCAATACGAGGGCATCGCATTCGGTATACAATTGGAAAAGTCGATCATCGTCCACACGGCCCAACAACGCGACGTTCTCAGGCAACCCGGCCGCCTTGTAATGAGCCAACAGAGGTCCGTCACCAGCTAACTCGAACCGCACTGCTTCACCTTGGCCGTTCTCAACCAGCCGTTGCGCTACGGCCATGAGGATATCGAGTCCCTTGTTGTAGGCGAAGCGCCCAACGAACAATAAGCGCAACGGTGTTCCTCCTGGACGATATGGCACTTGAGGGACTGGCACCTCCACGGCGTTGGGAATGTTCACCACCGTGGAACCAGACCCTGCTGCGAGGTTCTCGAGGATGTTGGTGAGCCGCCCACCAAGAGAAATGGTGAAGCGCGAACGACGCACCATGTAGCGAAGCACCCAGCGGAACGGCATGGTGATCAGCCGCTCTTTCAGCCCGATGGCTTGGAACATCTCCAACCCGTGCGGGTGTATGATGAGCCGATCGCCGAACTGACCGATGCCGCTCCAGACACAAAATCCCTGGGAGAGGATCACATCGGCCTTCATGCTGCGCAACACGGAGGCCACGCGTTGGCTGTACCGCCAGAGTTCCGCCAAATAGAAACGCTCCGTATCGATAGCGCTTATCCGCACTTCGTTGATCCCCAGACCCGGATCGAAGAGCCGACCCGCATGTGGATGAAGTACGGTGAGCTCCACGCGGCCGGTGCGAGCGAGGTGCTCGGCCAGCAGGCGGGAATGCCGTTGCATCCCGCCGAGCGCTTCGGGGAACACACCGTCCGTACAAAGCACCACTCGGATACGCCCCGGCTCTTCGGGCACGTTGGTCCGCTCGCTCACGTCAACCAACGCGCTCATCGAAGGTGGTGGAGCGCTCCTGCAACAAGGTGGAAACACCTTCATCGATGCTCCATTGTGGTTCCCAACCGGTGAGCTCTTTCAAGGCGCTCACATCGGCAAGGAGGTGCATACGCTCCACCTTGCGTACCCGCTTGGGGTCCACCTCGATCGTGATCCGCTCGCCCAATTGCCGCTCGAACGCCTCTACCACTTCCCGTACGCTGTATTCCACGCCACGGCCGATGTTGAAGATGTGATGACCACGCACGCACTTCTCCAAGAGAGCTGCCATGGCGCGGCTCATGTCATGGGTATGGATGAAGTCCCGTTTGGGATCCAAGTTCCCGAGGCGCAACGTGCGGGAGCCGGATAGGAGCTGTTGCTGGATCTCCGGGATCAAGTGCGGGTTGGTCTCGTTGGGACCGAACGCGTTGAAGAAGCGCCCAACGATGGTGGCGATCCCGGTGCGCAGGTGGAATTCGCTCGCGAAGCGTTCGCAAGCCAGTTTGGTGGTGCCGTAGATATCCAATGGGCCGGTCACGTGGTCTTCGTTAACAGCACCATCATGGATCGGATACACCGCTGCTGTACTTGCCACGAAAACCTGTACACAACCGGGCGAACTGGCACAAGCATCCAACACGTTGATGGTGCCGTTGATGTTGATCTCCGCCGCCTCTGCAGGATGTTCGTTGCAGTAGGGGATGAAATGGATCGCTGCCAGGTGAAGCACCCGTTCGGGGCGCACGGCATCGAACACCCGCATCACGGCGGCCCTATCACGGATGTCCACTTGGTGGAACCGGTCATCGGGGACAGGAGCCAACTCCCTCCTACCGAACGACAGATCATCCAGCACATGGATCGTGGCACCCAGCTCGGCCAAATGCGCACACACCGCAGATCCGATGAAACCAGCGCCACCCGTTACAAGTACCTTCCCCTTCATTGCGCGAAAATAGGTCAGGCCGCTTGACCCGGCATGGATACAGCACCGATGACCCATCCACCTCCATGCGTCAACCCTGTACACGCGCGACCGTGGTGGAGCGCAGAACGTCACCGGTGAGCTTGTACCATGCATGTGGACCGATGATCCTACGCACATGCGTGTACGTTCGAAGGCCCCTGCTGAACAGCCTCCGGTGTGCTTGAAGTACTTATCGGCCGCTGATGATGGCGCGGAACAATAGCAGGTTCACACCGCGCAACCGAACGGGCAACAGGTTGTACCAACGCACTACACGGAACAGGGTACGTTTCACCGGCGGTATGGTCCGCAAGAGCTCGGGTGGGAAGAGCAGCACTTCGAGGTCGTGAAGCGTGGTGCGGTCTATGCGTCCAAGTTTGGCATAGAGGAGGATCTGCAGATAGGTACGGTAGATGATGCCGAGCACAAGTCCCTTCCGCCGCATGCGTATGGCGTCCTCGCGGAATTTGGTTTGGTAGAGCACTGCCGATAACGCGAAACCACGCAGCAGCCGTTGGGGATCGATCACTTTGCGTTCCTCGGCGATGCGGTAGTAACAATCGGGTTCGGTCTCGCGCGAGCGGGCACGCACTCCAGGCTTCAACAAAGCCCGCGTGTGCAACTCGACATCCTGGTGCCGACTGAACGTCTCGTCGAACCCACCCAGCGAGACAAGGAAGGATCTGTCCCAGATCGGCTGCATGGTCTGCCAAGGAAGTTCATGCCGAAGGAAATCGGCCAATGGATCGCGTGAGGTGGGCACCCAACGCTGGCCATCATCACCCGGTCGCTCGCGGAACACTTCCATGGTGGAGACGGAGAGATCCAGCCCGCTACCTTCCATCACGGCAAGGCGACGCTCCACACAATAGGGCGCGAGCAGATCGTCGGCATCGAGGAAGATGACGTATTGGCCACCGGCGCGGGCGATACCCAGATTCCGGCAGTGGTTGGCTCCTTTATTCTCGGTCAAGGCTACCACCTGGATGCGTGGATCACCCGAAGCCATGGAACGCAACAGATCAACCGTTCCATCGGTGGACGCATCATCCACCACGATAAGCTCCCACCGGGGATCGGTCTGCTGCTGGACCGAGCGGACCATGTCGCCGATGAATCCCTTCTTGTTGAAGCTTGGAACGATGATCGAGACCGCAGTTGCATCCCCTTCGCTCACGGCGAACGGCGATGGCATGGGCAGCACGGGTTCTGGTTCCATACATGCTTTCACCAGGCGATATTCAGCATCGTACACTTCTTTCACGAAATGCTCCCGGGCGTAGGCCATCAGCCGCTCCACTTCCCGAGGTGCCGGTTTACCGAGGGTCAACGGTTCGTTCATCGCAAGCACCTGACCCAAGCCATCGGCGCGGACCATGGCACTGAAGTCGCCCACATGTTCGGAGATGGCCACGGGAAGGCCCGCACTGAGGTACTCGGCGAACTTGGTGGGGGAAGCAACGCGGTTGGTGATCCGATCCTCGCGCAGTACCGTTCCGATATCACAATCTTGAAGGATACCACGTACCTGATGATGTTCTACCCATTGCCGGGAGACCTTTCCAGGAAAGGTGGCCATCATCCGCTCGATGACCGGGTGTGTCGTGCTCAAGAAGAGCATCCGCCGGTCGGGAGCTCCCCGCAACCAATCGCCCACCACACGCTCAACCAATTCCAAGGATTGCCAGCCCACCGCACTACCGGAATAGACCAGGACCGTATCGGTGGCCGCCCAGCCCAATTGGGTGCGCATCGCACTTCCATGGCGTTCGGAGAGGATCTCCACGCTCCGGCCCAGTGTGCATGGAATGACCACGTGTCGCGTTGCACGGTAGCCGAACCGTGAGCGCCAATGATCGACCAACGCGTGGCTCACGGCCATGCGCAGATCGGCCCGTGCGACCACATCCCGCTCCAGTTCGGCGCTTTCCGCTACCAGCCTATCGCTATCCACCACGCGGTACTCCTCCCATTCGGCGCCATATGCGGCACGGCCATCGAAACACACTTGTCGCACCAACCCTTTGTCGCGCATACGAAGCGCCAAGGCCGTCGCGAAGATCCCCCGGCCGATCATGCCAGTTGGCCTGAACCTGCGGCAGAGCAACCACAGCCAGAACCAATTCGCGCTCCAATTATGTTGGCGCGGAACCATGGGCAGAACGATGGCATCGGGCACTCGGGTCCGGATCCGTTTGCGCCAGGTCATATAACCGCGCATGGAGACCAACGCTACCAAGCGTACACGATCACCGCCCAAGGTGTTCATGTGGTCCACCACATCGGTGACCTGGCTCCAGTACACACCCGAGGGTTGGTCGTTGTATGTGACGAAGAAGATCAAAGCACGCGGTCGATCACATCAAGTACGCGCTCTGTGGCGTGGCCATCCCACAGTGCCGGCACCGACCCTTTCTTGAAGGTGCCGGAGAGCACACTGTCCATGTGCCGCCAAAGCATCGCAGCATCGAAGGGGACGAGCTCATTGGTGCCTTCGGTCATGGTAATGGGACGTTCGGTATTGGCGCGCAATGTTAGGCATGGCACTCCTTTGAAGGTGGTCTCTTCTTGTACGCCACCGCTATCGGTGATCACCATGGAACTGGTGGCGAGCACACGTTGGAACGCGAAACAATCCAACGGCGGGGCCACGTGCAGACCGCGTGTTGCGCGAAGTCCGTTCAATAGACCATGACGTTCCAGATTATTGGCCGTGCGTGGGTGCAGCGGGAAAATTGTGTGGCACCGCATGGCGATACCCTTGATCAGCTCCACCAGTTTCGCAGCTTGCGTTGGGTCGTCCACGGCGTGCGGCCGGTGGATGGTGAGGAGCACGTGCCCTCCCTTGCCCCAGCCCATGGTCTCCATCACAGGGTCCACGAGGATCCGTTCTTCGAATGCGACCAGCGTATCGATCATCGTATTACCGACGTGATGGATCCGTTCACGCGGGACCCCTTCTCCGATCAAGTTGATGGCCGCAGCAGGCTCCGTGGTGAACAGGTGATCGGCGAGGCGATCGGTCAACAACCGGTTCATTTCTTCGGGCATGGTGCGATCGCGGCTACGTAGCCCGCTTTCCAGGTGCAGCAACCGAATGCCCATCTTGTTCGCCACCAGTGCTCCGGCCAGTGTGCTGGTCACATCACCCACCACCATCACCGCATCGGGCTTAACGGCACCGAAGACGGGGACCAGCCCGAGCATGATCCGGGCAAGTTGGTTGGCTTGGCCTGTTCCGTCGCCGTGGAGGACATGATCCACCTCCAAGCCGAACTGTTCCATGAACACACGGGTCATGCGTTCATCGTGCTGCTGGCCGGTGTGGACCGTTCGCACCCGGATGCTACCGCGCTCGCGAGCCACTTCCTTGAACCGGGCGATCTTCATGAAGTTGGGCCTGGCCCCGGTCACGATCAGAAGATCCTTCATTCCCTGGTGTTCATCGGTGGAATAGCTGCCGCAAGATACCCACTGTCCGCGCGGTGACTTCCGCCACACGGAGCCCGAACAGACGGTACACCAATGCATAAGTCTGCGGAACGCCAAGGCCCGTATCAGGGCGATACCGATGAGGTAAATAGCGATCGTGCAAAGCCATCGCTCGTGCCATATCGCCCCGTGCAACAGCACGGACAGCCCCGAAAATGCGCCGATCACATTCCGCCCTGGCCGCCACGCTTCCTGTCATTGGAGTGGCAACAAGATGGTCCCGTATCGCGGCCCTGAGGGCGATGTAGCGCTCCCAGTTGCCCAATGGATCGGTGCGGCTAATGGAATCAGCCGAACGTTTCAGGATGCCGGTGGCGATGCGGGGGTCGACAACATAGGACCCTCCGTTCCGAAGGATACGGAACACCAGTTCATGATCCTGGCTACTTGCCAATTGCTCATCCCATCCACCAGCTTCCACCACGGCAGCGCGCGACCATAGGTTGGCCGATGTGGTACCCGCTCGTCCATCGATCACCGCAAGCCATGGATCGGAGCCGGGGGATACATCCTGAATGCGTCCATCGGGCCACATGTTGCGGTATCCACCAGCGATCAGCGATGGGCCACCGTGGTGCGCAGTCAAGGCCAACTGACCGGCGATCTTGCCCGGCATCAATACATCATCGGCATCGAGGAACTGGATGTAGCGCGCATCGGTGGCTGCTAACCCCGTATTCCGGGCCGCTGACGCACCCGCATGCGCACACGTGATCAAACGGAGCATGCCAGGGCGTTCCTTCATCAGCTGCTGCAGCACCTCCCGTGTAGCGTCCGTGCTGCCATCATCCACCGCGATCAGGTCAAGTGCCAAGGGCTGTTGCTCCCAAGCGGAACGCACGGCGCGTTCCACATATGGAGCAACGTTGTAGCAAGGTATGATGACGGCGACCTTCATCCAATGCGCTCAAAGGTGGTGAAGAGGAACCCACTGAGGGTTCAACAGGAGGGGTGCGAACGGCGGAAATGCCAGTCCAATACCTCATCCACGAACCTATTGAAGGCCATGTTGGCTTCGAAGCCCTCTCGCCATGCCTCACGCACCCCTTGTCTGAAAGCGGCGGTCCCCATCGGCCCATCGCGCAGACCATCCAGGATCATCGCTACTTCGCCGTGTCGTATCTCGTTGGATAGTAGCAGCCCGGTGCGAGGGCCAACGATATCGCGCACCCCTCCTGAATCAGCGCAGATCAAGGGTATTCCGAAACTTGCTGCCTCCTGCACCGCCACAGCTACGCCACCTTCAAGGGCACTTAGATGAACGAACACGTCCACCGGCTGCGTGGTGTACCACTTCATCAATTCACTGTTGGGTGTATCTCCGTGCAAATGGACGCTGACGTTCTTGGGCAGTCCTGCTGCTGCTGTTCGTACTTGCTTTTCCTCCTTCCCGCCACCGAAATGTGTCCAGCGCACCTCCGTGCGGACCAAGGATAAGGCCTGCACCAGATCCAGCACGCGTTTCCTAGGGATCAAGAAAGAGCAGCTCACCACATGCAACGGGCCTTTCAACGGCATTGGCCCAGCCCCATGGTCCCGGGTTCCCAGACGCGATAGCTGGAACAAATCCTTGTACTCAGGATGGACCCTTTGTAGGTGCTGTTGACCCAGACCAGAAACACAATAGATGCGCGAGACATGTTCCAACTGGAACGACCTGAAGGGTATCCACCGGTCTCTGTTCTGTGCTTCATATAGATCGAACCCATGCGCGCGACTGAAGAAGTCCATTTTGGGTATACGGCGACGCACCATGCTAAGGACGGTGACCCAATCATGTGTCCAATAAGAATAAATCACAACGCCTTCCGGATCGTATTCCCGCAATACCACCTGGTGGAGAACCTCAGCGCGATGAAGGAGTTGGAAGATCCGACTTCGGAGCTCCGGCCATTGAGCGCGCAATGCCGCTATGGAAGGGCTATCCTCCCAAAGTGCGCGCAGAAGACGGAAGATGACAGCACGCGATCGCCATGCGTGAGCGAGCGATGCCCTTGCATAGGGATCACGGATCGGAAGGCGTATCTCCGCGTTCGGCGGAACAGGACGGACCGCACCATCGGCATGCTCCGGGTAGATGATGACCTTCTCGAACCGCGCACAGAGCACAGGAAGCTCGTTCTCCAGGAACGACTCTCCCATACCGAACGGGAACCTTGATGTGAATAACCAGAGCTCTTTCATTTCCTGCCGGGCAGCATGGTTCCCATGACAGAGGCCAAAAGGTAGTACAGTCTAGCGCGATCCAAGTTCGCACCTGTCTTGAGGTATTGAACCACCGGGCCAAAGCCGTGTTGAGGTAGATAGTAGAGCAATTCGTTCCAAACCTTGTCCAATTGCCGCTGCAGTGCGGCTTGATCGAACAAGCCACGTTCCTTGTTCATGGCCTCCAGTTCGTTAAGCCATGATCGGAACAGCTGTACCGAGCGAGGGGTCATGCGCGCCGGAAAACACTTTATTCCGTACAAGTGGACATCGAGCTGGTCCTCGGCCAAGCTGACCCCAAAATGGTCGAACACATGGCGGTATAGCGAGCGTAGATCAGCTACTCGGTCCCTGCCCTGCGATATGTTATTGGTACCGGTGCGGTAGTAAGCCAATGGGCGGTCCAGGTTCTTGAACCGTGTTACCCCTGCCAAGAGAAGGTGCTGCATCCAATCTTCGCCGTAGCGGGGCCAATCGTCCCGAAATCGCACATCATGGCGTACGAGTACACTTCGCCGGTAAGCCGTTACTTGCTGGTTGAGCGCTACTCCGAAAAGTAGCCGGGCCTTACAATCCTCATCTTCCAAAGGCACACGGTAGATGGCATCAGGCTCGGACATCAACTGAACGTGACCGCTGCATGCGCCAACAGAAGGATATGCATCCAAGAGCGCGACTTGCACCGCGAAACGATCAGGGAACATGATATCATCCGCATCCACGCGCAGGATGTACTCACCTGAGGCCGCATCCATGCCGCATTGCGCGGCACCGCCAGGCCCAAGGTTCTTCTCCAGGGAAAGGACCCGCAACCTTGGATCACCGATCGAGCGCAGGATGCCTGCACTTTCATCTGTACTTGCATCATCCACCGCGATGATCTCGCTCGGCTGGCAAGTCTGCGCGAAGACGCTATCCAAACACGCCCGCAGGTACGGTGCCTTGTTGAATACCGGGATCACCACTGAGATCTTCATCCTCGCAGGTGTTGCAATTTGCGGCGCATGCGGAAGGTGGTCCAGTTGTAAGTCCCAAGCTGTCGTTGGAGCGACCTCAACCGACCATGCTGTTCGGTTTCCAGTTCAGATTCCTTGGGGTCGAGGGTGCGGATGAACGCGCGCATCATTTCGAACTGCCAACGGTCATGGATCACGTGGTGCCACTTGAGCAGGAAGTAGGCAGCCATCCGACGCACCAAAGGGGCATGTTCCAGACGAACCGGCATGGGGCGTGGTCGGACCGTTGTGCGTAAGCCCATGGCGAACACGTTGGCGAGATCCTGCTGGCCGGTGGCAACGGCCATGCCGTGCAACAAAACATGGGTCTCGTCACGGAAAGACCTGGTGCTCGTCATGGTCTTGCTCTCACCATGTAGCCTGAACACGGCCAGATCGATCTGGTCGAAGCGCAGGTGATCCGTTCCGAAGGTGAACAGGACACGCCACCATAGGTCGAGGTCCATCACGTATCGCAGTTCCTCGTCCACACCGCCGACAGCCCGCAACGCGTCGAGCCGGTAGAAGGTGGATTGTTGGTTCACTTCAGGGGCGATGAACAGGCGGATAGGATCGCTCGGATCATCCAAGGGTGCTACATGGTGGGTGCCGTCCTCTGACCGGATCAGGCGCCGCCCTCCATACACGAGCAATGATGCATCGGCTTCGAAAGCCCTGGATACATGCCACAAGGCATCAGGCAACAGGAGGTCGTCACTGTTAAGCCAACCGAACACATCGCCGGTAGCATGCTGTAGACCCTTGTTGATCGCGTGGCTTTGCCCACGATCGGGCTCGCAGCACCACCAGGCCAGACCCGCTGACGCACGAGTGAGGATCTCGCGGGAGCCGTCAGTACTTCCGCCATCCACCACGATGTGTTCCACCTCTACCCCGGCCTGTTCCTGCACAGATCTCAGGCATTCGCCTAGGAAGCGCTGTTGTTGGTAGCTCGGGGTGATCAGGGAGATGCGAGGTGGCATGAACGACAATATCGAGATCTCCAAGCAAAGGTCGGCCATTGGAACGATCGTCGCCCCCTTCAAAGCCTGCGATCTTCAGGACGACATTCCCCTCCGCCTCCTTCGTTGCACAGGATGGCATGGTTCCGCTGCCACACCGCCCGTGAAGGTCAACGGATCCGAAAACCTAGGATCATGCTGGACTTGATAAGGAGGAACGGTAGATCCCGAGCATGGTGTCTGCACAGCGCTCGATGTTGTAAAGCGTGCGCACATGTTCTCTTCCACGTGTTCCAGTAGCTTGGGCTTCCGCCCTGTCCGCCAGAACTAACGCCATTCGATCGGCGAGTTCCTCTGGACCGTTGGAGTATAACAGGCCCATCCGCCCTTGGTCGAGCACTTCAAGGGTACCTCCTTCTGCTCGCCCGATCACCGGTATCCCATGCGCCATGGCCTCCACGGTGACCCTACCGAATGCTTCGCTGTGGCTACACATCAACAGGGCATGTGTATCTCGATAAAGTTCGTTCATGTCATCACGATGTCCCAGCAGGGCCACCTTCGATCCGAGGTCCAAAGAATCGATGATGCGGCGGATGGCACCTGTATTACCGGCACCTGCGATCCACAGGCGAGCCTCCGGATACCGATGCCCCACGATCGCCATGGCGCGGATGGCCTCTTCCTGCCCTTTGCCAGGATGGATCACCCCAGCAATGAGGAAATTGAAGGAACCACGCGCGTCCCTTCGCCCCTGCAATTCTGCTTCCCAGCTATCATGATCGGCCAAGGTGAAGACGCCGTTCGGGACTACGACCACCTCTTTGTCAGCCCGGATGTAACGCTTCACATCCTGCCGGGCCGCTTCGCTGATGGCCACGATCCTAGAAGCCGAAGAAAGTACACGGCCATAGCGTCGGCGACCAGCTTCGAGGTACATGCCATAGTGACGCTCGGGCATTTCACGCACATGCCACACCACCGGAACGGAGGATGACCGTACCAACCCCTCGCCGACCCCTACGGCCAAGCTGTTGATATGAACGATATCCGTACCCCAAGACCGCAGACGCTCCAGAATCGCTGGTATCGCAGCTCTATTCCGTGTGACGTGTTCCCGCGCCTGGCGTGTGTAACGGAAGTATTGGTCCAGCCGATGATGTGGCCGGCCCTCATAGTGACGAGTGGACATCCACGGGGCGAAGGGAACCACGGCAAAGGGAACTCCTTCCTTTGTCAGGTTATCGGTCAGCGGACCTTTTTCAGGCAACAATACATGGGGTACAACCGCACCGCTACGACGCAGTGCGAGCGCCATATCCAATAGGCTACGGTTGGCTCCATAAAGTTGCGCGTAATGGGTCACGTATGTGAGATGCAAAGGCCTCATCGTATCCGGTCACTACCCCATATCATGCCTTGTTCGCTTGTGGATCCGCGCCCCGGAGTACGTGCCTCAATGCTCTTTTGCGGGACCGGGACTTCTGCCGAACATCCGCCGTGCGTGGACTTTGGCCAGATAGATCAACCGGGGCAGTTGGATACCGCCACTGCTGCGCATATGAGCCCAAGCCAAGCTCACCCCGAGATCTGCCAGGTGGTAGAAGAGCCTGTTCCAAACCCAGTCGGCACGCGCTTTGAAAACAGCTTCCGGGCACCGTCCCCGACGGGAGTTGACCTCGGCCAACGTACCCAGCCATGCACGTAAAGCCTTTACAAGTGCAACATCGGGAGAACGCTGGAAGGTGAGGCCAGTCGCCATTTGAAGCTCCACTTGTTCCGGTGTGGCCTGAAGACCGAGTTTTTTCAGGCCTAGGCGTGTGGTCTCCTTGCGGGCTTCCATGGAACGGCTCTTCGCACTGATGTTCTGCTCACCTCGGCGATAGTACACGAGCGGCTCGTCAAGATTGGCGAAACGTGTGACCGCAGCAAGATCGATCATGAAGAGCCAATCACCGCCAACCCGTGGCCATTCGCGCCGGAACCCGATGCCATGTCTTACCAGTACTTCACGGCGAACGATCGCGGCACAATCGTGCACTGGTGTGGTGAATAGCAATTCCCCTTGGCAAACGGCGTCGTCCGCTGCGAATTCGCTCATCTCGTCCTCATCGCCGAACAATTTCACCCAGCATCCGCATATACCGATCTCGGGATTCGCGTCCATGAACGCCACTTGTTTGGCGAACCGCTCTGAGTGGAACACATCATCGGCGTCGCAATGGACGATGTACTCTCCGGAAGCGTGTTCGAAGGCCACCTGTTTAGCACCGGGATGGCCGAGGTTCTCGCTCAACTCCACCACCTTCAACCGTGGATCATCGTATACGCGTAGCAAGGCCAGGCTATCGTCGGTACTCTTATCGTCAACCGCGATCACCTCGAAGTCCGTAAAGGACTGGGCGAAGATGCTATCCAAGGCTTCCTTGAGGTAAGGAGCCTTGTTGTACACTGGCATCGCCACGCTCACTTTCATCTTGGCAGGATGGGGTTTCACCAAACCTCACGCAACGCAGCGGGAGGGCAGGCGACCGCGAAAGTAAGCGTCATCGCCCGGCAAGAGATCGACGAAGAAGATAGTATAGCCGTGCCGGAGACAGCCGCTTGGAAAGACAGAGATGAGCGATCCCTGGTGCCAGTCCGGAATCTGCCGCTGCGAAGAAAGCACGGTCCCACTGCTCGGCTAGTTCCTTCTTGAAGGGCTCTTCCGGAAAGATCCCTAACGCTGCATTCTGTTCAAGCAACCGCTTGGTCCAGGTCTTCATTCCTCGTACGAATGTGGTGGACTGCACTTGATTTCGCATCCCGTGCAACACCAATTGGTACTCCACCTCCATCTCCGTGGCTTTGATGCCCAACTTGCGGAAGGTTTCCACGAGCATGAGGCGGCGATCGTGCAAGAGGTCTCGACCATGGGCCATGTTCTGCTCGCCCATGCGGTAATACGTGAGGGTTTCTGGAATAGTGGCGTACCGGCCATATGCGCCAAGATCGACCAGGAAAAGGTGGTCCATTCCCGGCGTTCGCCAAGCAGGGTCGCAGCGCACGCCGCGTTCAACACAGGAGCGTCTGAACATGCTTGAACCATAGAACAATGGGATGCCTTGCAGCATACGGCTACGGATCAACTCGTCAGATACGGGCCCTTCCAGAACACCGTTCACCGCCCCGAACTGAAGCATCCATGAGCCACAAACCGCCACACTAGGCTCGCAATCCAAGTAAGCGACCTGACGGGCAAGCCGTTCTGGATGCATCAGATCGTCCGCGTCAAGAACAGCTACATATTCTCCCCGTGCTGCCACCAACCCACGATTCGCTGCCGCGGCCCTACCGGTATTTACAGGGCTTTCCAGAACGATGATCCGTGGGTCGCCCATGGCACGCACCTTCAGTAGACCGTCATCGGTACTGGCATCATCCACCAGGATCAGCTCGAAGTCCGTGAAGGTGCTGGACAAAACGCTGCGCACCGCCTCCTGCACGTATGCTCCTTTGTTGAAGTAGGTCATGAGCACGCTGACCTTCAACGCCTGTTCCGATCCCGGAACCTTCGTTACGCGGTCAGGTATCATCGGCCCGTTGCCTTGGCCAGCAACCTTTCCAACCCGGGATGCCAGGCCTTGAGATAGTTGCGCACGGTGGTGGTGAGGTTCCATCCCACGGACCTGTACCGCGGCGCAAGACCTTTCCAGCAGCGTTTAGCCATGACCCTATCGCCCGTTCGCAAGGATAGTGACCAACCCTGTAGAAGCAGGTCCCGTCGACGTGGCCAGAAAACAGGTTCGATGTCCTTTGCTGCGAACATCTCCCCCAGCAACTCGGTGTTCCGTAGACGGGCTTTCAATTGATGCATCTCACCTCTCATGGAAAAGATGCCACCTGGATGTTCCAGGCGCAATGCGGTTGGTTCGTCCAAGTAGAGAAAGTGCCCCCCATTGCGCAGGAGATGCGCGAATATGATGGTGTCTCCACCCGGAGAACGGAACAACTGGTCTGGCAGCGGATAGAGCGAGTCGGCACGAAGAACCATGGTACAGACCGGTATGCTTTGGCCGCGAATGAACTCTTCCAAGCGAACCGGACCATCGGGTCGTTTGGCATGTTCGCCATCGAAGAAGATGCGCCTTGGCCCATTGCCTTCCACCCAAGCATCGGTGAAACAGCCCACGCATGTATCATCCGCTTCCAGAGTTTCAACCTGCTTTTGCAGTTTGTGATCGTCGACCCAGTGATCATCACCTTCGCAGAGCGCGATGTGAACACCGCGGGCCTCTTTGAGCAGGTTCAACAAATTCCGGCGGCCGGTAGGTTGACCATCGATGTATAGGACATCCTTTCGTGCGCCGAGGAACAACCGTATGCGGTCAGGGTGCTTCTCTGCCAGCCGTTCGCAGATCTCGCGCGTACCATCGGAGCTTTCGTCTTCGCCAATAAGGATCTCTACGGGGAACGTGGTGCGTTGAGCAAGGATCGAATCAATGCACTTCTCTATGAATGCAGCATGTTGATAGGTCGGAACCACTACGCTTACTTTAGGGCTTATCCCCGTATCCATACCCCCGTGTGCGGACATATCGCGTTCAGCTTTTTTCCAAGACCATGAAAATGGAATCCGCGTAAGTCCTGTTCTCTTCCATTTCGGCGAGTTTCTGCATACCAATGATGTGTTCCTTGGACAGGAACCCCGTGCGGAGGAGCTGGTTGAGTTGGAAATCCGCTAGGATCTTGTGAACGATACCTTTCTCTTCCACTATCTTAAAACCAGCTCCCGTCAATTCTTCGCGTAAGGACGAGAACGTATACGTCCTGCGATGACCATGCTTGTGGTCATTCTCGGTCAGTGCTTCCAAAGACTTGACCAACCCCATCTCCTTCGCAAGCCGGCGGGACAATGCGAAACTATTGGGAACAGTAACGAACAACTTCCCTCCGGGAGCAAGCATTCCGCGGATGTTCCTGAGGATGTGTGCCGTATCAAAGACATGTTCGAGGATGTAGTTGCACGATATGTAATCGAACATCCTACCTACCCGTTCATGATCGAATTCCTCGAACAAGGCCAGGTGGAATTGAACATTCGGCGGATGGTCCTCCTTCATCAAACGTTCTATGAAAATGGAGGAGCCGTCAACGACATCTAGACCACCCAACTGACCGGCCAACCTGTTCGTTTCATAGCCATTGGCGCATCCGAATTGAAGACCACGGGCTTCAGGTCGTGTGATCCGGCTTAACATGGCCTGAACGATGATCTCCTTCTTCACCTCGCTGTACGGTGATGTATCGGTGTAATCGGTCACAAGTCCATTCAGGAACTCGCGTTCCTTGTCGGCGTCGAAGTATCCCGCTGTCATCTGCCGTGTTCTTACTTGTAAGATCCCGCTCCTTGGGTGATGCCCACGTTGTTCACACAGAAGTGCAGAACCATAGTGGACGTTGGTAGAATTCGCTCCAAACAGCTGTCCCATAGCGGCTCTTCAGCCACGCGTTCAGATCACCGTCCGCAGCGGGTAGATCGGTGGTCTGGAAAACATCGTACCCCACCGGTGACGATCCATCGCCCTTGCGCGCAAACCCAACGGACCCCACGGTCCAACCAGAAGCCTTGAAGAGATCTTGGGTGAACCTCACCTTTCCGGCTTGATCTTCGCGGTCGACTAATGGAAGGGTCTTATCTCCCCGCCAGTTGTATCCCATCTGAAAGACCATTCTCCTGGCAGTGCCACGGAAACGATCGAGGTAACTGACCGCGTAGTCCTTGAACGCTCCGCGGTCGGGCACGTTCGCACTATCGAAATCATGACCCGCATGGTGTAAAATGTTCAGGTGCAGTGCACAATCAAAAGACCCGAACGAAGCTGCATTCGCGAGATCAGCTGGCCTGTCCGTTACCGATATGTGGTATCCACCAACTTCAGCGAGCAATGAAATGATCCGTGCGTGTGTCTTGTTCAGTTCGCATGCCGTTACGTCAAGGCCAGGAACATCCCCTGCTAGTGACAGTGCGAAGAAGCCGGTATTGGCACCTACATCCAACAAGCTCTTGCACCCGTTGTTGGTAACGAAATCCCTGATGAAAGGATAGCGTGGTCTGTCCCCGCGCCACTCTTCATTCACATCGAACTGCATGCCGAGCAGATCGGCTAGGCGATCCGGCAAGGTCTGGTACTGACCATGCTTACTGGTCTCCGCATAAAGCGCTTCCAATTCCTTCTTGGCCTGCTTAGTTGATCTCAAGATGCCCATCGTTCAATATCTAACAAGAACTCATACGTGCCAAAGGTCGGTATTGAAACATGACCATGCATCAGACCGTGCGTACACATCCGACGGTAGCGCGCATAGCGTCTTCCATAGTGTGGACGACCGGGAGCTATGCCGATCAAGACCCTTGCCCGTGCGCAACGCTTGTACTACACCACCTGACCAGCAGTAATAGCGACCAATGCTGGGCTTCATGGGGCTCCGCGTGCTGTACCCGTGATCCTCCAAGAAGGCTTCCAACAAACCCATGCCTCCATCGATGGTCAGCTGCAGCGGCCCCCAACAACGTGGATTCGCCTCGATGGAAACGGACCTCCCCACCTGCGTGCGACGGATCTCCACCATGATGAAGCCCCGATAGCCATCCATCACCAATCGTTCTGAATACCGCGCTGGGACGTCGCTCTCCGGGAATGGTTTCTGCTGAGCCACCACGATGGACTTCCCCGTACCCTGCTGAAGGTAGTTCCTTTGTGCACCATGGACCACCTTTCCATCCTGGGCCACATAGAACAACAAATACCAACTCTCGCCTTCCACGAATTCCTCGAAATAGAAGGCATCGAAATCGGCCTCGCATTTGAATCGTTCTAGTTCCGCGAGGGTGCGAACGAGGTACGGGTACAGGATCTTCCCGGACCGCGAAAGATTCGTCTTCGGTTTGGCGACAAAGGGAAGGGTGAGGTCGGTGAAAGATCGAGCTTCCAATAGTTCCGGTGGCGGCACCTGCACTAACGTTGAGTACTCGCGGAATGATGACTTGTTGGAAATGCGGCGATACAATGCTTCATCACACGTGGCAATATCGACCTGATGCGTGCGCAATGCCGCCCGCATGGAGAAAAGTGCCAGATTGAGGTATTCTGAAGTTGGACAGATGACCCAACGTTCAGCACCATAGCGCTCCTTGGCTGCATGGATAGCGTGGAGAACCTCCTCGAACACTAGCTCCTCGCCTTTCCGTTCCAGCACAAAACGATCAGCATACCCACTCCTCTTGATCAAGTCATTCTGGCCACGCCCGATCAATCCAAAGGGGATCTTGTGACCATCGAGACCACGGCACAAGGCGATCAACGCGCGGTCGTTCGTTCCCGAGAACAACAGGAAACCCGGCAGTGACCGATTCGCCTGGGTTCTGTTTGGATCATGAGGTTCCATCCTGGACACGATATCGGCCCCACATACCAACAGGACCTAAGGCAAGTCCAAATCATCGGCAGGGTGCGCAAAAGTACTGGTGGGCGCTATGTTGTGTATCGTGTGGTATTGAGCGGCATGCCAAGGGGGCTGCTGGTTCTAACGGCGAGGCACCTCGACGGGGGCTGCACCCCGGGAGGGCGAAGCCACCAGCGGATTTCTACTACCTTTACCTGAGCACAACATGCCGCAAAATGGTCTATCCGTTCTTTGCTCCATTCTACATTCCTCGCAGATCCTGATATGAATACTCTACCATCCAGCTCAGAAGTTGGCGTCGGCTTCACCATGGGCCTTCATTGCATTATCGGGGAGAACGTGCGTATCGGACGCAACGTTGTAATGGGTAACATGTGTATCATCGAAGATGGGGTCACCATCGGTGACGATGTACGGATGGATCACTTCTGTGTGATCGGGAAGGGCGCACGCATCGGCGATCGTTGCGTGCTGCGATCGCACATAGAGCTCCGCAGTGACACGGTGATGGGGACTGATTGTTATGTGGATAGTGGAGTGCTCTCCAGTGGCAAGAACATCATTGGCAACAAAGTGACGCTTCGCTACAACGCCATTATCGCGCGCGGCTGCCAGATCAGTGACGATGTCTACATCTGTCCTCAGGTAATGACCAACAACCTGGACCACACGGGGAAAGAAGTTGGCGGGGCACACATTGGCAAAGGGTGCTTCATTGGCACGAACTCCACGATCGGAGCTGGTATAACCTTGGCATCCAAGAGTGTGATCGGTTCGAAGGCGATGGTGACGCGCAGCATAGAGGAAGCCGGGGTGTACATGGGTGTACCCGCCAAATGGGTGCGCGCGTTGTGACACGGACCGCCTTCAGGACTTGAAGGGCTTGGGCACTCCTTTCCGCCCACTTTTCTGTGGCAATGGTACGGCGGGTACACCTGCAACGGTGGTGCTCGGCTCAACAACATCCTGAACAACGGCCGCACCGGAACCCACGATGGTGCCCGGGGCGAGTTTCGCATGGGAGCGTACCGACGATCCGGAACCCAAAAAGGAGCGGGCACCAATGATCGCACTACCTGCGATGCTCACATTATTGGCCAGATGGCACTCCTCCCCCAACACTGCACTGTGGCCGATCTTCGACCCAGGTGCTATGACAGTACCGCGTCCAATCGTTGTTTCCTCGTTGAACAACCCACGTACCACAGTGACATCTGAACACAGGATCACGTCATCTTCGATGCGCACACCACCGACCTGCGGAAGGATCAGACGTTGACCTTGCTCGTCCCATACCCAAACTGCTCCTGCGGCACCCAAACAGCAATTTGGCTCTACCGTCACACGTTCTCCAACCCAACATCCATCCATGATCACAACGTGGGAATGGATAACGGACCCATCCCCTATCCTGCACCGGCCGATGATCGAGTATGGTCCGATACGAACGTCGGTGCCGATGACCGCCTCCGGATGGACCTGCGCTGTAGAATGAACACCCCTCGAAGGTCGCGTATCGAATAGCTGGGCACATAAGCGATAGAATACCAGCTGCGGGTCAGCTTCTACGGCAATGCACGAATAACCATCCGTCGCCCTCGATACGATATCACCACACACCACGACCGAATCCTTCAGGTCACTCAACATAGCAGGGTCATTCCCTGTGAAGTAGTAGAGCCCGTTCGGCTCCTTCCGTAACAAGCTACACACCTTACGAATGTTGCGCTCCGGACCTACCAACCGAAAAGGTATCCCGATGGCAGTCAAGGTCGAAAGAACCTGTGAAAGACTGATGTCGTTCCGGTCGATCATCATCTAACGGACAGAACGGACGATCTGAGCGATACGTTGAACATCATTCGCATGGAGACCCGGGAAGAGCGGCAAGCAGATGGTCCGTTCGGAAACCTCCTCTGAGATCCCCATCCGTTGTTGCTGAACATAAGGCAATGTGTTCAACGAAGGGAAGAAGTATCGTCGTGCGAAAATGCCCTGATCCGAAAGCGCGGCCATGACAGCTTCTCGTTGCTCCAGATCACGGAGAAGGATAGGATAATACGCGTAGTTGTAAAGGGTGCCATCGGGAAGTCCTGGACGAGTAACGCACCCTTCCAGCAACCTGTCGTAGAGGCCACAGATCGCATGACGTTGGTCGATAAGTTCCTCCACATGCGGCAGTACCGCCATGCCCATGGCCGCATGCACTTCGCTCATCTTGGCGTTCATGCCCAAGCAGAAATGCTCATCTCCAACGTGTCCGAAGCTTCGCAGCAGTCGTAGTTGCTTATCCACCTCTTCGCTGTGCAATACCACGGCGCCGCCCTCTACGGTATGGAACAGTTTGGTGGCATGGAAGCTCAATGTGCTGGCATCACCCCAGGAAAGGATGCTCCGTCCCTTGTACTCCACGTCGAACGCATGCGCTGCATCGTAGATCACCTTCAGACCATGCTTGGCAGCGATCTCCTGGATGGCTTCCACATCGCAAGGGATACCGTACACGTGCGTAGCCATGATGGCGGTGACCTCGGGTGTTATGGCACGCTCGATAAGGGACGGGTCGA
This sequence comes from Flavobacteriales bacterium UBA7690, assembly GCA_002482775.1. Taxonomy (GTDB): domain Bacteria; phylum Bacteroidota; class Bacteroidia; order Flavobacteriales_F; family PHOS-HE28; genus PHOS-HE28. The sequence continues at coordinate 49,923 of DLGQ01000115.1, forward strand.
TACAGCACGTATGTGGATCGATATCCACGAAAACAGGTTCGCACCCTTCCCACAATATGGCGCTCGTGGTGGCCACATAACTGAATGGCGTGGTGATCACCTTACCTCGTACGCCCAATGCACGCATGGCCAGCTGCAACGCCAAGGTCCCATTGGACATCAGGCGCAAGAACGGCACGTTGAACCGTTGCTGGAGCGTTACTTCCAGTTCCTTGTGTATCGGTCCATTATTGGTAAGGACATTGCTTTCGTAAACACGATCAAGCCACGCATCATATTCCGCACGCGGTGGCAAGAACGCGCGCGTTACATGGATGGGCACCCCTAGAAGTTCGTCTGGTTCCTTGGCCATGTTGATGTGTTCACTCGTGGCGTTGCCCATTCTGCTCATGCAAGCTGTTCCGTGGAGAGGATCCGTGCAGATCCGATGCGTACGAATTTCGACCAATAAACCCGATCGGAGCTGACCGTGAACGGTGAAAGCCCTTGATGCCTGCACAGGTTCGTCTCTGTCTGTGGATCACGTACGCCGACCAAGAGCGAATATTTACCGGCGTTCATTTCCAAAGGACCGAGGGGGATCCGCAACCGGTGTTCACCGGGACCAAGAAGGAGCAGCTTCCCATGCTCATCGGCAACCGGGACCACCAGCACTTGGGCCAAGGTAGCGTCGTCCACATACAGCGAAACCATACCCTTGTGCCCGTGTTCGATACGCAAGGAAAGATCCACTGTGCCCTCTTCACCTTGGCGAACCACAGCGTTCCCATCCTGATGTGTGATACCCGATGAGGTAAGCGCGATGTTCAGCACACTGGCCCCACCGCTGCCGGACACCTGCTGGGCGTTCTTCACCAACCCGAAGTAGTGGTTCACGGCCACCCCCGGTTCGGTGGTATCCAGCACCGTGTGCCCATGATCCATCACCAACACGCGTGTGCAGAACGAGGAGATCAGCGGCATGCTGTGCGAGACGAAGACCACCGCTGATGTGCGCATCAGTTCGCGTACCCGGTTGAGGCATTTGATGGTGAAGCTGATGTCGCCCACGGCGAGCACTTCGTCCAAGAACAGGATGTCTGGCTTGATGAGGATGGCTGCCACCGCGAAACCTAACCGCACCGTCATGCCGGAGCTGTAGTGCTGCACCGGCATGTCGATGAACTCGTCGATCTCCGCGAAGGCGATGATCTCGTCGATGCGCTCGTCCACCTTCTTTCGCCCAAGGCCGAGCACAGCGGCATTGACATAGATGTTCTCGCGCCCGGTGAGGATGGGGTTGAAACCCGCACCCAGCGCGATGAGCGCTCCCACCTGCCCACGGATCTCGATGCGGCCGGCGTCGGGTTTGATCAAGCCGTTCAGGATCCGGAGCAATGTGGTCTTACCTGCTCCGTTGTGCCCGATCAGGCCCAGGCATTCCCCGCGTTTCAACTCGAAGCTTACACCGTGGACGGCCCAGAACTCCTTGTTACGCAGGTGGGGACTGCGATCACGTCCAATGAACTCACTGGCCAGATCAGCCAACCCATAACGAAGGGAGGTCTTGAGGTCGCGGCAGAATTTCTTCGATACCCCGTCCGCCTTGATGAGCACGTCGTTCTCCATGGTTCAAGAGCTCATCCGTTCGATCAGGATGGGCATGGCCATGCGGTACAGTAACCAGCCGAGCAGCATCAACATGAAGGATATCAAACACACGGCGATGAAATAACCCAGCATGGGAGAAGGCGACCCCGTGAGCCAAGCCCTGCCTGTGAGGATCAAGGGTGTCATGAAATTCAAGTGGAACAGCCGTGCTGTGATGCCAGCTGAGGGCATGGCGAAAACCACAGGGGTGATGAACATGGCGAATTGCGCGAACACAGGGATGCCCTTGGCGATGTCCGTGTACAAGATGCCGAGCGGCGCTGCCAGAAGACCGAGCGACGTGCCTGCAAGCAAGATGCCGATAGCAGCTACGGGGACCAACACCAGATGCGCGTCGGGCTTCACCCCGAAGAACAATAGGACGGGGACCAGGATCACCAGTTTGATGCCCGCATTGAATCCCCACTTGATCATGCCGCTCACGATGAGCGCTTCTCGTGGGAACTTCAACTTCGTGAGCATGCTTTTGGAAGTGCCCACCTGTTGGAGCGGAGCCTGGAGCGCTTCCACGAACATCTGCCATAGCATGGTGCCCGTGAGCACATACACCGGATAAGGCATGCCTGTGTTAGAGAGTTTGACGATACCTGCCGAATTGAGGAACACCCAAGCCAGGGTGTTAGCCAATGGAAGAATGAACGCCCACAGGTAACCCAGCATGGATCCCCGGTATTGAGCCGTAATGTCGCGATTGGCCAACCGCCAGGAGAGCTCCCAAGAGGAACGCAGATCGCGCCCCATTTCGCGGAACAGTGTACCCGGGGTCCTCAACACCGAAGCTGGGGTGTATACCACTACCGTTCCAGCTTGGTCCATCGATCCGTTCCGTCCCTTCATTCTTGGAGCCCCCTTGATCCAGAACCTTGATGCCATGCGTGCGTTTTGAACAGCATGGTGCGGATCTGCACTACAGGGTGAATGCAGCAAATATAGACCCTGCGGCCGGACCGCAGGCGGAAAGACGATCACTCCTCACAAGCGGAACCGGCCATCGCTCTAGGTGCCTTAAAGTGGATGGCAGAGCACATGCGCCCGGCTTGGGCGATCCTCCTTCAGCATCCGGACGCTGTACCCCAACGGCGCCAATACGGCTAGTGTCTCAAGCATGCAATTGACCGAATGGACCTCGATGCACAGCACCGGACTGTCACGCTTCAACAATTCAACCGCCCCTCGCAGGACCAGTTGCTCGGCACCTTCCACATCAAGCTTGATGAACGCCACACGGCCCCAACCGTGCTGCACCACGAGATCGTCCAGACAATGCACAGCTACCTTGAAGGCGGCGAAATGCGAGCGTTCGTATATGGCCGCTTCCAAGGGAGGTGTGACGGTGTCCAAGTATCCACCCGAACTGGTCTGGTCGTCCACATTGCCAGATGCGTTGAACGTGAAAGTGCCTTCGGTATCGCCCAAGGCCGCTCCCACCACCTGCACCCTACTGGCCAGTTCGGGATCCAAGGAGAGGTTCTGGTGCAAGCGCTGAAGATTCACCGGGTTCGGCTCGAAGGCGATCACCTTGGCCGTGGGGCGCATGGCTGCGAACGCCAATGCGTGGAAACCGATGTGCGCCCCGATGTCGAGGATGACCTCACCATCGATAATGGCAGGAACGATGGGCCACATGAAGTCGTCGTATCCGCCGGTGAGCATATCGCGGAAGGCCGGCCTTGACGGATCCACGAAAAGCTGCCTGTCGATGAGGGGGCCGCCTGTTACCCTTTGTACACTGGGCTCGTGCCTTTCTGGCTGTGGAGCATTCCGGCTTCGCCACCACCGCTGCACCGGTGCGGGGGTGATGCGCTTGAGGGTCGACCTGAAAAGCTGGTCGATCATGACACCATCAGGTGAATGGTCCAGTACAGCGAGCAGCGCATCTGCGGAGGGCGGTATGGCTCATGCCTCGGTGGAACGGGCATCGTCTCCTTCTTTTTTCGAACGCCGCCCGCTTCCGTAGCCATAACCGTAGCCCGACCCATACCCATAGGCATAGCGGTAGCCATACCCGTAGTTGGTGTTGTAGTAGTACTTGCTCTTCTTGATGCGGACACCGTTCAGGATGAAACCGGTGTTCTTCGCCGGATTGGCTTGTAACACTTCAAGCGCGTTCTGCACATGGTCCTTGCTGGCGAAACGTGTGTTCAGCACGAACAAAGTGGCATCCACATAACGCATCATCAGCAGGGCATCGGTGATCAGGCCTACCGGTGGGGTATCCACGATCACATAATCGAACTCCTTCGCGGCCTCGGTGAAGATCTCCACCAGATGTTTGCTCAAGATCAGTTCCGATGCGTTGGGCGGTGTGGGGCCGGAAAGTATAACGTGGAAATTCTCGAATTGCGTGGGCATGACCACCTCGCGCCAGGTCTTCTTGCCGATCAGCACGGTGCTCAACCCGATCGGACTGTTCATACCTAACCCCGAGGCCACCTTGGGTTTGTGCAGGTCCAGTTCC
>DLGQ01000115.1:54041-82216 GCA_002482775.1 Flavobacteriales bacterium UBA7690
AGCACCTTCTTCCCTGCCTTGGCCAGGATGGCGCTCAGATTCACGGAGCAGAAGGTCTTGCCCTCATTGGGTCGGTAGCTGGTCACCAACACCACTTTGCCCCGGTCGTCATGCCCCGGGATGTACTCCAGGTTCGTGCGTACGGTCCGGAACGATTCGGTGATGGCTGCCTTCGGGTCGCTGTCCACCACCACGTACTTCTCTTCGGCCTTTTCGCTGGCGATCACTTCCCCGAAGATGGGTAGTGTGGTCAGCTCCTTCATTTGCTCGGCGTTCTCGATCCTGTCGTAGAACATCACCCGTACGAACACCACGAGCAAGGAGACCACCGCACCACCCAGCATGAAGGTGTAGAAGATCTTCATCTTATCGGGCCGCACCACACCAAGGCTGCGCGCGTTCTCGATCACCTTCGTCTTGGGGATGATCCCCGCACGCGCGATCACCGTGCTTGCCCGCTTCTCGACCAGGAACAAGTACATCTTCTCGTTCACCTGCAACCTGCGTTCAATGTTCAGGATGTCGCGCTGGCTTTTCGGTAGACTGCGGAGCATACGCTCATAGTCGTCCGATTGGCCTTGGATATCGCCCATACGTCCACGGATCGCTGAACGCGCGTTCTTGATATACGTGAGCAGGTTCGCCCGGTTCCACTGGATGGCTGAATCGAGTTGCTGGATGGTAGCGCTCTCCTCCGTACCGGCGAACAGGTCCTGGTTGCGGTCCATCTGCATGGTGTACAGTTGGCCCAAGGTCTGCCGCAGGAATTCGTCGTTCGTGATGAAAACGGCCGGTGGCAGCAGCTTCTCGTCGGAACTGTTGAGTACATAATCCTCCAGTGCATCCAACGACTGGACCTCCAACTGGTTCTGGCGATGCATCTGGTCGTATTTCACGAGCTCGGCGAAATACAGGCTTTCTTCACGCCCCAGGTCCAGGATATCCCGGTTCTCCTTGTAGGACTGTAGTTCATCCTCGTGCCTGTCGAGGATCACGCTGACCTCACCCAGTTGCTTGTCGATATACTCGATCGTGTTCTGGTTGATGTCGAACTCGCTCTGCAACGTGTACTTGATGTATTCGCGGGAGAGCGTGTCCAGGAACATCTTGGCGCGCACCCCTACTTCATCCTCCACCTTCACATCCAGGATCGTGGTGAATTCCTGATTATCCACCGTGATGCGCCCCTTGTACTTCTTGACGAGGTTGCTGCGCTCGTGCCGGACGAACTGGTAATCGGTCTGCTTCAGCCGATCGATCGTATTCTCGTTGAAGTAGGTGGACCGGTCCACACGCAACAAGAAGCGGTTCTCGGGGTCACGCGCATCCTGGTCGAACTTGAAGGTCCGACGCACCAGTTCACCGTCCTGATCATATCCCAGTTCGTAGGTGTTGACATCCACGATCTGGAGGTCGAACGGCCGTTCGTAGACCTCCGGGTCCAGCACATCCATCTGCACCGTGAAGGGCAGCGTACCGTAGACCTGCGAGGTCTTGAACCGCCCTACGATGAAGTAGGAGATGTCGAAATCCAGCTTGGATAGCGCGGCATCGGCCAAGTCGTACGAGGTAAGGACCCGCTTCTGGTTGACAATGTCGCTGTACGATTGCACATACCCCAGGCTCCTGTACATCTGGCTCTGGTAATCGTACACTTCATCATCCTTCAACAGGATCTGGGTGCTCGCCCCGTAGATGTCGGGCAGCTTGTAGCTGTACAGGTAGGAGAGCACTGCCGATAACAGGAGCGCAACGACCACGAAGTACCAGTTCTTGGAGACGATGCGCATGAAATAGCGCAGGTCCTTCGCATCGATGATGCTGCCACGTTGTCGGTTGGTACTTGGAGCCATGCTCTTAAAGAGGGCTCTTCGCCCGTTCCATGCTCGCCCCTGGTCCGGGGTTCGCGAAGGCGCCAAATATAACGGTCCACTTTGCCATGGCAGGCCGTCATTTCACGACCTTCCAGTCCAAAGCAAGCATCCAGGTGCCGTTGTGGCCCTCTTCGTTGCCTGCGTGCAGGTTGCTCCTAGCTGCCTTTTCCCCCTGCCTGCTGGTTCAGGCGTAGGGCTCCGGCACCAAGGGGGAGGCTGGACTATCTGGCCGTGGTGTGGTAGCTTTGTTTACCTTTGTGCGCATTTCCTCTATTCGGCCCATGAATCACATCCTACGCTCCTGCCTGCTCGTCGCCTTGGCCGTCCTGCCTTTCGCCAACGAGGTGATGGCCACTGGTGTGGGTGGTCAACCCCCGTGCTGGCCACCGCCCTGCATCCCGATCGATGGCGGTCTAAGTTTGCTGGTGGCGGCTGGTGCGCTGCTGGGCGGCAAGAAAATGCTCGACCTGCGTCGGAACCATAAGCAGTCCGTTTAATGACTACCCCGCTCACCACCCAGGTGGTGAAGGGGGACCCGGTCGTACGTTTCCTCGCCATAGCCGCAGGGCTCTATCTAGGCTGGTACCTCCTCTTCGAATTCTACTTGCATCCCCATGGGGGCCTGGACCGGGCAGCCATTGATAGCCTGCTGAACTGGGCAGCGAATATCCTGCGGTCCCTCGGCTATGACCTCATTCCCGAACCGGCGAACGCGGAGAACATCCGCACCATCGGTGTCCAAGGCGGACATTTGTTATGGATCGGCGACCCCTGTAACGGTGTGGGGCTTTTCGCTGTCTACCTCATATTCCTGATCGCCTACCCCGGCCCCGTGCGCCACAAGCTTTGGTTCGGAGCCCTTGGTCTGGTCTCCATCCACCTGATCAACGCATTACGGGTAGCGGCCCTTTGCATCATCGTGAAGTATGATTACGAACTGCTGAACTTCAACCACGACTACACTTTCTATGTGATCATCTACGGGTGGGTCTTCCTCCTTTGGGCCATCTGGATCCAGAAATTCGGCCCACGAACGAAACGACCCGCCGAGGCATGAACCGCACTTGGCCGATGGTCTTGGGCATACTGGCGGCGGCCGTTTTTCTCGGTGCTGTGCGGGAGTTCCTCCTGATCAACCTGAACTACTGCATAGACCACGTGGCCAACCATCGCACCGTGAACTACGCACACAGCCTCTTCCGCGCCCAGGTGGATGGCCTCTCTCTGCCGGGTTTGTTGGCGCTGAAGTGGATGTTCTCCTTGTTCTTCATCCTGTCCACCCTGGCCTTCGCAATTCTGCTGGCTCGAACGCTTTACGGTGATCATCGGTATACCCGATGGCTGGTCGGTGGATTCGTCGGTGTTGCCCTCTTGGCGCTAGTGCTTCATTTCGGGGCTTCCTGGTCCGCAGCATTGGGCCTTGTCTCCGTGAAACTCCTCCATGTGTTGCAATACCCGGTCATCCTCTTCTTCATCTGGGCATCCACTTGGTTGAGACCGGTTACCAAGTGAGCCGCCGCTGCCGTCTACCTTTGGCCGCTTCCACGCACCCGACACCATGCAACGCGACAACACGATCTTCGACCTTATCGCCCAAGAGAAATGGCGCCAGACCAAAGGCCTGGAACTCATCGCCAGTGAGAATTATGTGAGCGACCAAGTGCTCGAGGCCATGGGGTCGGTGCTTACGAACAAGTATGCCGAAGGCCTTCCTGGCAAGCGATACTACGGTGGTTGCGAGTTCGTGGACGAAGTGGAGAACCTCGCCATCGAGCGGGTGAAGAAATTGTTCGGTGCCACGTGGGCGAACGTGCAACCCCACAGCGGGGCACAGGCCAATGCAGCGGTCATGCTCGGTTGCCTGAAGCCCGGAGATACCATACTGGGGTTCGACCTCAGCCACGGGGGGCACCTCACCCACGGCAGCCCTGTCAATTTCAGCGGCAAGCTTTACCGCGCCACGTTCTACGGTGTGCGCCAAGAAACAGGCCGCATCCACATGGACGATGTGCGCAAGATGGCCCTGGCCGAGAAGCCCAAGCTCATCATCTGCGGTGCCAGTGCATACAGCCGCGACTGGGACTACGCTGCCTTCCGCGCGATAGCCGATGAGGTGGGTGCGCTGCTCCTGGCCGACATCAGCCACCCTGCCGGGCTGATCGCAGCCAAACTGCTCAATGATCCGATGCCGCATTGCCATATCGTGACCACCACCACCCACAAGACCTTGCGCGGTCCGCGTGGTGGCCTGATCATGATGGGCCAGGACTTCCAGAACCCGTGGGGCATGAAGACACCGAAGGGAGAGACCCGATCGATGAGCGCCGTGTTGGACAGTGCTGTGTTCCCCGGCACACAAGGTGGTCCGTTGGAACATGTCATTGCCGCCAAGGCCGTGGCCTTCGGCGAAGCACTACTGCCCTCCTTCACCACTTACGGCGAGCAGGTGATGGCCAACGCGCGCGTGGTGGCGAAAGGCTTGGTGGATGTCGGCTACAAGGTGATCAGCGATGGTACCGACAACCACAGTATGCTCGTGGACCTGCGCAGCAAGGGGGTTACCGGAAAAGAAGCCGAGATAGCCTTGGGCAAGGTGGACATCACCGTGAACAAGAACATGGTGCCTTTCGATACGCAGAGCCCCTTCGTCACCAGCGGCATCCGGATCGGCACACCGGCCGTGACCTCGCGCGGATTGAAGGAAGCGGATTGCGCACAGATCGTGCAGTTGATCGACGCCGCGATCACCCACCGTGACAGCAGTGCCGAACTGGACCGTATCCGTTTCCAAGTGAACGGCATGATGCGCTTGAAGCCCTTGTTCGAGCATTGATGAGCGCGCATTTCCGCACGGACGTGCATCTGCGCTGGGCGGATATCGACGCCAACTTCCACCTGCGGCATTCGGTCTACTACGATCTCTGCGCGCAGCAACGGATGGCCGCCCTATCCTCCATCGGGCTCTCCATGGATGTGATGCAGCAACTGGCCATCGGCCCAATCCTCTTCCGTGAGGAGTGCATTTTCCACAAGGAGATCAAGCTGACGGATACCATCCACATCGACCTTGCTCTACGCGGCCTTTCCAAAGACCTGCGCAAGTTCGCCTTCGAGCACCGCCTGATCAAAGCCGACGGAACGCTTTGCGCTACAGCGATCGCCGAAGGCGCGTGGATGGACACCCGTGCACGACGCATCACGCCACCACCGGAATTGGTGAAAGCCGCGTTGGACAAGTTGCCCCGCACCGCGGATCTCACCTGGTAGTATAGACCGGGAACCTACGACCACGCTGCCCGGCCTCGAACCAGATCGGATACACGGCAAGGAACGCGAGCCCCATGTCCAGGATCCCGAAGGTGATCCCCGTGGCCAGGTGGAAGGCCACACCCATCCACATCCACCACACGCGCGTGGTGCGCCACCAGACGGCCAAGGGGAAGGTGAGTTGGAAGAACAGTACACCGTAGTTCACAAGGAGCGCTAGCCATGGGAAGGCGGCGATCCACACCGGGCCGTAGTCCGCATCCGTAGCCACGATAGCGACCGCATCACCGGCAAGCCAATGATCGCCAGTGAGCTTCTGGATACCGGTCACCGTGTATGCGAGCAGGAGTTGAGAACGGATCATCCAAAAAGCGGCAGCGTGCAGCACCCACACAGGCGCCATCGTTCCCGTCACCGCTTCCTCCAGCTCTTTCGTCGGTAAGAAGATCATCCAGAACAATACGTTCGCCATCAATTGGTGCCCGCCGTTGGACGCGAGCCAGGCCTGGTTCACCAAACTGCTGAAGAGCATCCATTCCACTAACGTGACCCACCAGTAGGAACGGCTGAAGACACCGCGCGCAGAGGACACCAGCAGAATGAGCACCAATGGGGTGACGAGCTCCGGAGAAAGCCATGTGTTGAACGCATGGGTGAGCGGCGATAAGAAACCGGGTGGAGCGGGTAACGGCTGCACCACCGGATATTCCCAGATCTTCTCCGAAGCGGAAAAGGCACTTAGCAGATAGCCGAACAACCACAGATGCACCGCGCGTTGCAGCAGGCGGATGGAGCGCCAATGGGGGTTCATGGCGGAGATAGTCGCAACGGTGTGATGTGCTCCGTACGCCGCGCGGGATCGGCCGGATCGGTGATGCAGAGCGCCACTGACCTGTACCGCGGATCGGGCACTTCACGGCTAAGGTCTCGCACCATTCCGCGGAGAGCAGCGGACAGGACCGGGATCAGCACCGTATCGCCGCGCTGCACCTGCTCGAACACGTGATCAGCAAGCGGGCGCGCCATACGCCGCACCAAGTAGTGGCGATCATCCACGGCGATGGATCGCCATGTACCGTTCGGTAGACCCACCTCAACCCGGCACGCACAGATCGGCGGATCCGGAGCGAACAAGTTCCACTGCTGGTGGAAGATGGGGCGCATGTAATGCTGGCTCCAGTAGAACACCCGGTCCGGAACGAAAGCCCTCGGCAACGTGTAGAAAAGCGCGAACCCGATGTGGGCTGTGACCAACAGGCCAACGACGAGTCGTCCCATGCGCGTAGACATCAGGGCGTGAAGATGAGGGATCGAAGCTCGTGGTACACGTCTTCCGCAGCGATCGTGCGAGCAGCACTACCTTGGCCAGATGTTCGCGGACCCTACCCTACGCCATGAATTCGAGCACGTCGCCTTGCACAAAAGCTTCGTGGCCGGTACGGAGATCATGCGCGTTGGCGATACGATCACACACATCCCGATCGTGGAAAAAGGAAGCTTGCGCATCCTCGCGCAGGATGGCGATGGACACGAGCGCTACCTCTATCATATCCTTCCCGGTGAGTCGTGCGCCTCTTCGCTCACCTGCTGTGTCTCCAAACGTGTGAGCAGCGTGCGTGCCGTGGTGGAGGAGGATGCGGAACTCCTCTTGGTGCCGGTCCGGTATGTGGACGAATGGATGGTCCATCCGGAATGGCGCAAATACGTGAACGAGACCCAGGCTCAACGATTCCAAGAACTGCTAGAAGCGTTCGAGGTGGTAAGCTTCCGTAAGTTGGACGAACAACTGTGGGATCATCTGGTGAAACGCTCGCACGCGACCGGCCAACATGTCCTGCACCTCACACACCAACAGATAGCCGATGAACTCAGTTCACCGCGCGAGGTGATCACGCGTTTGTTGCAACAGCTCCGCACGCGCGGCAAGGTCACCTTGGCGCGTGGGTTCATCGAATTACACCCTTAGAACGAGGGGCTGCTACGTATCAAGCACAGGACCGTAGTTCGTGCATGGCCTGTACCCTCCCAGAGGTCCATCCATCCGGTGAAGGGCGAAACGTACCATTCGATCGCGGGCATGGGCGACCAGTGATCCGCGCAAGGCGCAAATTGACCGGATGCGGGTGGCTGTGGTTCAAAGATGCGGCGACAGTGCTTTGTACAGTTCAGCGGCAGTGACCACTCCGGCGCGGCGCCAAACCGGCAGGCCCTTCTTGAATACGATCAGCGTGGGAACCCCGCGCACATCATAGGCCTGAGCAGCACCCGGGTTCTTGTCAACATCCACCTTGATAACCCCGGCACGCTCCCCTACCATCCCCTTGAGTTGATCCAGGATCGGTGCCATCATCTTGCATGGACCGCACCAGGTAGCATAGAAATCCACCAGTACGGGTTTATCGTTCTGGATCATATCCTGGAATGTCCGCTGCTGCTTCATCATTCCTCAACGTTCTAAAAGTCGTTCCACGTTCGTCCAAGCCCCCCCGTTGTACGCATCGAAACCATGATCACGCAGGAGGCTCTCGGCCAACCCGCTGCGGGCCCCGCTCCTGCAACAGGTGATCACCGGTCTCTCACGCGATACCATGCTCAGGTTGCGTTGCAATTGATCCAAGGGAATATTGACCGCACCTTCCACATGGCCTTCGGCGAACTCGGTGGGCGTGCGCACATCCAAGATCATCGCCCCATTCTTCAAAAGGGCTGCAATGTCCACTTTGGGCCCACGGTTGAACAGTGATCTCAACATGGCTCAGGAATTCGGTTCATCAGTTGATGCTGACATGGGCCTTTTGAACGTGTTCATGAGCAGGCCACCCATCAGCGCACCGTACAAACTGCTGTTCACTGGACTGCTCGTGATGGCGCAGCCCGTGGTGCAACCGAAATGGTTCCAGTACAGCCAGCCAAGTCCTGCACCTAGTGCTACACCGAGGATGGTGAAGATCACGGTGCGGCTCATTTCTTCGCACAGGTGTTGATCCCGAAGGGCGCGTAGAGCGGGCAGAAGCTGATGAAGCTCGTGAGCAGGAATACAACGGCCAGCACAAGAAGCACGATGCCCAAGGTGCCTGTAACGGTCTTTGTGAAATACAGTATGCCGATCACAACGGCCAGTATGATGCGTAGGATACGGTCCGTGGAGCCCATGTTCGCTTTCATCGCTTCGGTGTTTATGGATACAAAGGTGCACCGCTTCCCACCTGTCCTTCGGTGAGGATCGTCACCGACACCGATCCAAGCTTCGCCCAATGGTCGACCGGTCGACCTCCTCGCCGTGGTCCGCGTTACCGAACAGCGAGCAAAGGGTGACGAAGATCACCGTCGGCGCCTCGTTCCTGTCGTCTCTTTGTACCATGGAAACAACGAACAACATGCCCCGCATCGGCGACCAGGCTCCCGATTTCGAGGCGCTCACGACCACGGGTCCGCTGAAGTTCAGCGAGTATATCAAGGATAGCTGGGCCATCCTCTTTTCGCACCCCGCCGACTTCACACCCGTATGCACCACCGAGCTCAGCGGCTTCGCGCAGAACAAGGAGTGGTTCACCGCGCGCAATACCAAGCTCATCGGTGAGAGCATCGATAGCATCCACAGCCACATCGCATGGGTGCAGGCCGTTCGCGAGAAGAGCGGCGTGTATATGGACTTCCCCATCATCGCCGACATCGACATGAAGGTGGCGAAGCTCTATGGCATGCTGCACGAGAATGCGAGCAACACCGCCGCTGTGCGTGCAGTGTTCTTCATCGATCCCAAGGGGGTCATCCGTTTGGTGATGTATTACCCGCTTAACGTTGGGCGGAACATGGATGAGATAAAGCGTGTGCTGGAAGCGATGCAGACGGCCGATGCCAATGGGTGTGCCATGCCGCTTAATTGGAAGAAGGGTGATAAGGTGATCGTACCTCCCCCAAGAACGTTGAAGGACCTTGATGCGCGCCTGAACGAGAAGGGCATCGAACTGATCGACTTCTACCTCGCCAAAAAAGAACTGGAACCGGCTTAGTCGTTCCCTGTTCTTCTCCAAGACGAGAGGCTCCTCCGGGGGCCTTTCTCTTTTCGCACATGGACCGCGTGTGATGATCATTCCACAGGGTCCGGGATCTGACGATCGTCAAGGTATGCTGCTTTTGACGTGCGGAGTTTTGCGTGCAAGGAGAACTACGTGCCGACGATCCTCGGCCCCAACAGAACCCAACAACCACCATGACCATCAAACAGATCTATACCGGTTGTATCGCACATGCTGCGTACTACCTGGAGAGCAATGGCGAAGCGGCCATCTTCGATCCGCTGCGCGAAGTACAACCGTATATCGACCGTGCCACTGCCGACGGGGCGAAGATCAAGTACGTCTTCGAGACACACTTCCATGCCGACTTCGTGAGCGGCCATCTGGATCTGGCGAAGAAGGCCGGTTCCACCATTGTCTATGGTCCCACAGCGAAGCCGGGCTTCGAAGCCCATGTGGCCACGGATGGTGAGGTGTTCAACATCGGGAAGGCGAAAGTGAAGGTGATCCACACACCCGGCCACACCATGGAAAGTACCACGTACTTGGTTATCGACGAGCACGGCAAGGAGCACGGCATCATCACCGGCGATACGCTCTTCATTGGTGATGTCGGTCGCCCTGACCTCGCCCAACATGTGATCGCCGACCTGACCGAGGACAAGCTCGCCGGACACCTCTTCGACTCGCTCCGCAACAAGATCATGCCGTTGAGCGACGACCTCATCGTGTATCCGAACCACGGTGCCGGCAGCGCATGCGGCAAGATGATGAGCAAGGAGACCACCGACACCCTCGGCAACCAGAAACGCACCAACTACGCACTGGATCCGAAGCTCACCAAGGAGGAGTTCAAGAAGGCGTTGCTCACGGGTCTTACGCCGCCTCCCGGCTACTTCCCGAAGAACGTGCTGATGAATATCCAGGGCTACGAAAGCCTGGATGTAGTAGTGGCGCGCGGTAAACGTGCGTTGGATCCTAACGCGTTCGAGGTGGTCGCGAACGAAGAGCGTCCGTTGGTCCTGGACACACGGCCGGCCGCTGTATTCGCCCAAGGCTTCATTCCGAACAGTGTGAACATCGGACTGGACAGCAACTTTGCCATGTGGGTGGGGGAGATGATCCCGGACATCAAGCAAACGATCCTGATCGTTACCGAACCCGGCAAAGAGGAGGAGAGCATCATCCGCTTGAGCCGTGTGGGCTATGACAACACCATCGGTTATCTCGACGGCGGAGTTGAGGCGTGGAAGAATGCCGGTAAGGAAATGGATACCGTGCAACGCATCTCCGCGGATGAGTTCGCGAAGCGCTATGAGAGCAAACCCTTGGTGTTCGACGTGCGCAAGAAGAGCGAGTTCGAGAGCGAGCATGTGGAGGGTGCGATCAACATCCCATTGAACATGATCAGCCAGCATCTTGCGGAGTTCCCGAAGGACAAACCCTTCATTGTGCACTGCGCTGGAGGTTACCGAAGCATGATCGCTGCGAGCATCCTGAAGCAACGAGGTTGGGAGAACTTCGTGGATGTGGAGAGCGGGTTCGCCGGGATCAAGACGACCGGTGTGAAGGTGACGGAGTACGTGTGTCCGACCACGCTGTTGTAACANNGACGACGTGCCCCGACCATCATTGGTCGGGGCACGTCCTTGTCAGGTCCCGTACTTCACCACGATCGCCAACTGCCCCGCGTGGTAAGCCGTGTGCGTAACGATCCTCCCCAGGGCCTCAGCCTTGGTCTTCCTGCCGAATTCCTTGGTCTCGATCACCGTGTCCCAGTCCGCATCATGTGTGGCCTCAATGGCCCTTCTAATGGTGTCGGAGCTCGCTTGTGCATAGGCCTTCAGTTCGGCAAGGTCCGTCCATTCGCCGGTATCGAAGCCTTTGGCCACGGTGCTCGCATGCACCTGCACACCTTCCAACTTGAACACATTCTTCGCGAAGAGCAGCTGCACATCGCCGATGTGACGAATGAGGTACCCTGCGCTGTTGGGTGAGGGTGCAAGCTTCTTGGTCAGGTCGGATCCTGTGATCATGTCGAGTACTTTGGTAAATCGGGTATGGCCTTCGGTGAAGAGGGCCAGGAGAGGATCGGTTCGGGGGGCCATGATCGGTGATATCAGATCTCACCGAAGATACCGCCCCACTTTCTGGAAATGGAGCGGTGCTGGTAGATGCGGTCAGGTTCGAACACGCAACTTTGTAGTCGAATGGCAACACCAATGGCTACAGCTCACCACCTGATCATCCGCAACATGGTTTGCGACCGTTGTCGTGCGGCTGTTGCCGGGGTGCTTGAAATGCAGAGCCTTCCCGTAAAGCACATCGAGCTCGGCGAGGTGGAACTGCTCCGGCCTCCACTGGCCGAGGAACTCGAAGCCTTGCGCGGAGCCTTGCGCAAGGTGGGCTTCGAGCTGGTGGATGACCGTGATTCAATGACCATCGCACGCATCAAGGCCGCTATCGTGAACCTGGTGCATCACGATGGCGAGATGAAGGGGCGTGTGAAACTGGGCGAGCACCTGAGCGGGTTGATCAACAAGGAATACTCGGGCCTCTCCGCGCTGTTCACGCAGGTGGAAGGCATCACCATTGAGCAATACTTCCTGCTACAGCGCCTGGAGCGCGTGAAGGAGTTGATCAAGTACGGCGAGCTGACGATGAGCGAGATCGCGGACCGCGCGGGATTCAGCAGTGTGGCGCATCTTAGCACGCAGTTCAAGAAGCTCACCGGCATGACACCTACGGCCTTCAAGGAGATCGGCGGTGGGCGCATGCCGCTCGACCAGGTCAGCGGTCGATAGAACGCTTTCCGGACAGGATGTAACGCGTTGGACGCTTCGTGGTCGGTGCTTTGTACCGTCAAACACGAACGACCATGGACAACACGACCATCACCCTTCCGCTGCTCGATGTGAACAGCCCGCACTGCGCAATGCGTGTGGAGAAGGCCATTCGCTCGGTAGCTGCGATCACCACCGCTGATGTGGACCTCGACGCCCACGTGGTACACCTTACCAGCAGCGAACCCGTGCAGGCTGTTAAGGAGGCGGTGACCGCCATCCGGCAGGCGGGCTACCAAGTGGCTACCGAACAGCGCCGCTTCGATACCACGGGCATCACCTGCGGCGGTTGCGCGAAGAGCGTGACCACCGTCCTGGGCGCAGTGCCGGGCGTGCTGGCCGTGGCCGTGGACGTGCCGAACAATACCGCGACCGTGGAAGTGGTGAAAGGCACCGTGTCGGACGACAGGCTCGCGGAAGCACTGAAGCCCACGGGCTATCGTTTGTTGCCCCAATCCGTATAGCGCACATACGTCATGAGCACTGAGAAAAGTACCATGGTATTGCCCGTGCAGAACATGGACAGCGAGCACTGCGCGCTGATCGTGGACAAGGCCCTGGGCACTGTTCCCTCGGTGGGCGCGCACCACGTGGAACTGAACAACCGCAGCGCGGTGATCGAGAGCACCACGCCCGTGGAGGCCGTGCGCGATGTGGTGAAGGCCATCCGGGACAACGGGTACGATGTGCCCACATTGAGGCGCACCTTTCCCGTTACGGGCATGACCTGTGCAAGTTGCGTGGGCAGCGTGGAGAGCATGTTGCTGGCCCAGCCCGGTGTGTTGAACGCCGCCGTGAACCTGGCTACCAATACCGTGCAGGTGGAGTATGTACCCGGCGTGATCGATGAGCGCCGCATGCGCGCCGTGGTGCAGAGCATTGGCTACGACCTGCTGCTCGGTGATGAGCACGCGGCGACCGCCGATCTGGAGGAGATCCAGCGCACCCGCATGAGCTCATTGAAGCAACGCCTCTGGGCCTCCATCGCACTGAGCACACCGCTGGTGATCATTGGCATGTTCATGATGCACGAGCCCTGGGCCAACTTCGTGATGTGGGCCTTGAGCACGCCGGTGGTGCTGGTCTTCGGTCGCTCCTTCTTCATCAACGCGTGGAAACAGGCGAAGCATCGCAGCGCCAACATGGACACGCTGGTCGCCCTGAGCACGGGCGTGGCCTACGTCTTCAGCGTCTTCAACACCACCTATCCCTCGTTCTGGACCAGCCGCGGGCTGATGCCCCACGTATACTTCGAAGCTGCTGCAGTGGTCATCACCTTCATCCTACTGGGCAAGTTCCTGGAGGAGCGCGCCAAGGCCGGCACCAGCAGCGCGATCAAGAAGCTGATGGGCCTGCGACCGAGCACGGTGCTGCGCGAAGGGAGCAATGGTCAGACCAGTGAAGTGCCCATCGCCGATGTGAACATTGACGACATCCTGGTGGTGCGTCCGGGCGAGAGCATCGCGGTGGACGGTGAGGTGATCGGCGGCGAGAGCTATGTGGATGAGAGCATGCTCAGCGGTGAACCGGTGCCGGTGGCCAAGCTGACAGGAGCGCAAGTGCTGGCCGGCACGATCAACCAGAAAGGCAGTTTGCGCATGAAGGCCCGCAAGGTCGGCGCTGCCACCTTGTTGGCGCAGATCGTGCGCACCGTGCAGGACGCGCAGGGCAGCAAGGCACCCGTGCAGAAGCTGGTGGACAAGATCGCGGGCGTGTTCGTGCCCATCGTCATCGGCATAGCCATCGTCAGCGCGATCGTGTGGTGGATCCTCGGAGGCGAGCATGCGTTCACCCAAGGGCTGTTGGCCCTGGTCACCGTGCTAGTGATCGCCTGCCCCTGTGCCCTTGGCTTGGCGACACCCACCGCCATCATGGCCGGCATGGGCAAGGGCGCGGAGAACGGCATCCTGATAAAGGACGCCGAAAGCCTGGAGCGCGCGCGCAACATCACCGCCATCGTGCTGGACAAGACCGGCACCATCACCGAGGGAAAGCCGGAGGTTGTGGAGGCCATGGGCCTGGACGATGCCGAAGTGGCCAGGGCGTTGTTGATGATCGAATCCCGATCGAAACACCCGTTGGCCGAGGCGGTCGTGCGACATCTCAACAACGCACCCGCTGGCCACAAGGCACCTGTAGCGTCGACCCACTGGGTCGACCCGACTGGTGCCACGATCACCGCCTTCGAAGACCTGACCGGCAAAGGCGTGAAAGCCACGATCGATGGCACCACCTGGCTGGTAGGTAGCCGCCGACTAATTGAGGAGAACGGCATCGCCATCGGCACGGAATACCGCGATACCGAAAAGCGCTGGCAGGAAGCCGCGCACACGGTGATCTGGTTCGCCGATGCGCAGGCCGTGCGTGCCGCCATCGCCATCGCGGACCGTATCAAGCCCTCCGCCGCGGAAGCCATTGCGCGCCTGAAAGCGTCTGGCATCAAGGTCTACATGCAGACCGGTGATTCGCGACGCACCGCACAGGCCGTGTCGAAAGCGGTCGGCATCGAAGACTTCCGCAGTGAGGTGCTGCCCAAGGATAAGGCCTCCTTCGTCACTGGTCTCCAACAACAAGGCCATGTGGTGGCCATGGTCGGAGACGGCATCAACGACAGCGAAGCACTGGCGAAGGCCGATGTGAGCATCGCCATGGGCCAAGGCAGCGACATCGCCATGGACGTGGCCCGCATGACGCTCATCAGCACCGACCTCAACACCATCCCGCGCGCCATCACGCTCTCGCGGAAGACCGTCAGCCTGATCCGCCAGAATCTCTTCTGGGCCTTCATCTACAACGTGCTTGGAATCCCCATCGCGGCGGGTGTGCTCTATCCCATCAACGGCTTTCTGCTGGACCCTATGCTCGCCGGTGCCGCCATGGCGTTGAGCAGCGTGAGCGTGGTGAGCAACAGCCTGCGACTGAAATGGGCGAAGCTCGATCAGTGAACGAACAACAGATCTCAACACCATCGACCCATGAAAGGCTTGCTATCCCTCATCGCGCTACCAGCGTTGCTGTTATTCAGCAGTTGCAGCGCACAGTTGAAGAACGTACAGACCACCACCGTACGCATCGATGGTGATTGCCCCATGTGCGAAAAGACCATCGAGAAGGGCGCCTACGTGAAGGGCGAAGCTGAAGCCGACTGGGATGTGGACGCGAAGACCGCTCGCATCACCATCGACAGTACCCGCACCGATATGGATGCCGTGCTGCAACGCATCGCCCACGCGGGCTACGACAACGAGCGCTATCTGGCCCCGGATGTGGCCTACGCCGCGCTTCCTGGTTGCTGCCAGTACGAGCGCACGTTCCAGCAGAAACCGATGACCATACCCGGTGCCGCTGCCGATCACAGCGGTCATGATCACGGCCACGATGCCCCAGCCACCAACGCACCCCAAGTAACAAGCGAGTCGCTAGGTCCCGTGTTCGATGCCTACTTCGCACTGAAGGATGCCCTCGTAGCCTCGGATGCCAGGAAGGCTGCTGCACAAGCCGCTGAATTTTCCGCAGCGGTGAAAGCCGTACCGATGGAAGGCATGGACGCGGATCTGCATACGGTGTGGATGCGGGAGATGGAACTTCTCGCGAACACCAGCGCGGGCATCGCCACGAAGACCAACTTGGAGGAACAGCGCAAGGCCTTTGCCGAACTGACGGAACCGATGTTCGCGCTGATGAAGGCCCGGCCCACTGCCACGCCGATCTATCTGGACCATTGCCCTATGTATGAGGGTGGTGCTGACTGGCTTAGTCGCGACAAGGCAATCCGGAATCCCTTCTACGGTGCGCAGATGATGAGCTGCGGCAGTGTGAAGGAGACCATCGTGAAATAGTTCGTTGCATCACCAGCGATCATGTACCTCCTACGCATCCTCCGTGCGCTTGCGCTCCTCATCACGCTTCTTTACCTGCTGCTCTCCGGTGATGTGTTCGCCCAGACCGGTACGCCCGGGCATGCGCTAGGTACCAGCACGCCGGACAGGAGCTTCACACCGCGCACTACCCGCTACGAGCTCACTGTCCGTGACACCATCGTCAACTATACCGGCAAGGCGCGCAAGGCATTCACCGTGAACGGACAAATGCCCATGCCAACGCTCACCTTCACCGAAGGCGATACGGCAGAGATCGTCGTACACAATGCGATGGAGAAGGAAGAGACCTCCCTGCACTGGCACGGTCTCATACTCCCATACCAGTACGATGGTGTGCCTTACCTCACTACGGCCCCCATCAAGGCAGGTGAAACACAGGTTTACAAGTTCGCCCTGTTGCAAAGTGGCACCTACTGGTACCACTCGCACACCAAGTTGCAGGAGCAGAACGGCATGCACGGCGCGCTGATCATCCAGAAACGGAACGAGGATCCCATGCCAGAACAGGTGCTCATCCTCAGCGAGTGGACGGACATGAAGCCCTTCGAGGTACACCGCCGCCTGCACAGCGCGAACGACTGGAGCGCCATCAAGAAGCATCGGATCCGTCCGGGCACGGTGCAGAGCTACAGTGATGCCATCAAGGACGGCGCGCTCGGCGTGAAGCTCACCAACGAGTGGAAGCGCATGAACGCGATGGACGTGAGCGATGTGTATTACGACCTCCTCTTCGCCAATGGCAAGCCCGTGGATGAAGCGCCTCAATTCAAGGCCGGGGAGCGCGTGCGTGTGCGGCTCATCAACGGCGGAGCGAGCAGCTACTTCTGGATCACCTATGCCGGTGGTAAGATGACCGTGGTGGCCAGCGATGGCATCGACGTGGAACCCGTGGAGGTGGACCGCTTCATCATGGGCATCGCCGAGACCTACGACATCATTGTGACCATCCCGGCGGATAGCACGGCCTATGAACTGCTCGCCACCAGCGAGGATCGCGTGCGTTCCACCTCATTGTGGCTGGGCAACGGCATCAAGCAGCTCGCCGCACCGCTCCAGCCACTGAAGTACTTCGCCGGTATGAAGATGATGAACGACATGATAAAGATGAACGGCGACCTCGATGACATGGGCATGAACATGAGCCTTCAGCAGATGGACATGAACGTGGTGATGTACCCCGAGATCACCGGTGCGAAAGCGAGCGAACATGCCGATCACGGTGACGACAAGTACAATAGCAATGCCCTCTCCAACATCGTGACACTCAACTACGCCATGCTGCGTTCACCTACCAGCACCGCGCTACCCCCGGGGCCGGTGAAGGAGATGCGCTTCGAACTCACCGGCAACATGAACCGCTACCTCTGGGCCATCGACAACAAGACCGTTTCAGAGACCGACCGCATCCTGATCCGCAAGGGCGAGAACGTGCGCATCATCCTCTACAACAACAGCATGATGCGCCACCCCATGCACCTGCACGGCCACTTTTTCCGTGTGGTGAACGGCCAGGGTGACCACGCACCGCTGAAGAACGTGCTGGACATCATGCCCATGGAGACCGACACGATCGAGTTCGCGGCCACCGAAACGGGCGACTGGTTCTTCCACTGCCACATCCTCTACCACATGATGAGCGGCATGGGGCGCGTGTTCACCTACGAAGGGACGGCCCCCAACCCGGTACTGCCTGACGCGAAGAAGGCCGCCCGCCACTTCGCCCGCGACGACAAGGAATGGCACTTCATGGTGCAGAACGACTTCGCCACCAACGGCAACGATGGCGAGGCGATGTACATGAACAAGCGTTGGAACCTGCAGAGCGAATGGCGCCTGGGCTACATGGAGGATCATGGCCAGGAAGTGGAGACCCACTTCGGTCGCTACTTCGGCAAAATGCAATGGCTGTTCGTGAACGCGGGGCTGGACTGGCGCACCCGTGAAGCGCACAATGGCAACGATCCGGAGGACAACCTCTTCGGGCAGACCAACACCAAGAACAGCCGGAGCGTGGGGCACATCGGATTCCAGTACACCTTGCCGATGCTACTCGTGCTCGATCTGCGCATCGACACCGATGGCCAGCTGCGTTCCCAACTGATGCGTGAGGACATCCCTCTAACGCCCCGCCTGCGCCTCGACCTGATGGGCAACAGCGACCTGGAGTACATGGGCCGCTTCCGCTACGTACTGGACAAGTCCTGGGCGCTCTCCACGCACTACGACAGCGACATGGGACTGGGCGTGGGTGTGATGGTGAGCTACTGAGGCTTGAAGCAGCACGTTGGTTCAGCTCCACCCGAGCGTCCCCCCACACAACCACCATGTCCTGCCAAAGCCCAGGTCACGCAAGGCCTGCGCCGCCTGCGCGCTCCTTCCTCCGCCTTTGGCGCACACCGTCACGATGCGCTGCTTGCGCGACCAGCTCCGCGCCTGGTCCAAAAGTTCGGTGAGCGGAATGTTGATAGCATCCGGCAAATGACCGGAAGCGAATTCCTCGGGTGAGCGTACGTCCACCACGCGGACATCGGGGCGACCGAGCAGGGGTTTCAGGGACTCGGGCTCCAAACACTTCCGCGCGGAAGGTATACGCACCCATACCACCACACCACTGATCACCGTGACCGCACCGATAGCAAGGATCGACGCTGTGATGCCGAAGCGATCCGCGATGAGGCCGGTCGCCAACGCACCGATGGCGTAACCCAGATCGCGCCATAGGCGGAAGATACCTACTGCTTCGCTACGCTGCTGTGGGTGTGTATGTGCGGCCAACACGGCGAGGAAGGTGGGGTAGACCAGCGCGGTGCCCAGACCCAGCGCGGCGCTGAGGGCGATGTACGCGCCATTTGTATGCACGAAGGGCAGACCGAGGATGGCTGCGCCTTGTAACACCATGCCCACTACCAGCAGCAGTTTGCGGTCCGCATGATCGGCTAGCTTTCCGGTGAAGAGTTGGCCGAGGCCCCACACCGCTGGGTATACCGCCGCAATGGCACCGATGCGTTCCTGATCGAAGCCTTCGCTGAGCAGCAGCACGGGCAGCAGGCCCCAGAGCATCCCGTCGTTCAGGTTGTTCACCAGCCCGGCCTGCGTCACACTACCCAGCGTACGGTGCGTCAGGCTGGTCTCCACGAACACGCGTTTCAATTTTGGCACGGTGCTCTTTGCGCTCTCCGCGGCCACATGGTGCCCGGTGTCCTTCACCCAGAGCAGCGTGAGCAACAAACCCATCACGGCGATGACGATACCCACCTGAAAGGGCACGGGCCGAGGCCCGTAGTGTGCCGCGAGGTATCCGGTGAGGAAGGCCATGCCGCCTACGGCGAGGTAGCCAGCGAACTCATTCAGACCCATGGCCAAGCCGCGATCTTTCTCGCCTACAAGGTCCATCTTCATCACCACCGTACTGCTCCACGCAAAACCCTGGTGGATGCCCAAGAGGATATTCGCCGCGACGATCCAGGCCCATACATCCGCGTAGATCAACATGAAAGGCACGGGCAATGCGAGCACCCAGCCGGTGACGAGCAATGCCTTACGACCGTAGCGCCCAGCAAGCCTTCCGGTGAAGTAGTTCGCCAGCGCCTTGCTGATGCCAAAAGCCATGATGAAGCTGAGCGCGGCGGAGTGTGATGCGACGCCGAACTCCAGCTCCGCTAGCACCGGCAACACCGTGCGTTCGATGCCCACCATGCCGCCTACGAAGGCGTTCACGATCACGAGCAGGGTGAACTGTTTCCAGTTCTGACGGAGGCCGAGGGTGGTGGTATTCATGTGTACTGCCACCGCTTGGCGATCCTGACGAGATGCAACATGATCGGCACTTCGATCAGCACGCCCACCACGGTGACCAATGCCGCACCACTGTTCAAGCCGAAAAGCGCGATCGCCACTGCTACGGAGAGCTCGAAGAAGTTGCTCGCCCCGATCATGCTCGCTGGTGCGCATGTCCGGTACGGGAGTTTCAGCCAACGGCCTCCTTTCCAACTCAGGAAGAAGATGAAGTAGGTCTGCAACGAAAGCGGGATGGCGATGAGCAGGATGTCCAACGGGTTGGCGAGGATCTTCTGCCCTTGAAAGGCGAAGAGCAGCACTAATGTGGACAGCAGCGCGATGATGGACATCGGCTTCAGCATGGGCAGGAAACGTGTCTTGAACCACACTTCCCCTTTGGTGCTTATCAACCAGCGGTGCGTTAGGTAGCCCGCTGCGAGCGGGATCACCACGAAGACGAAGACCGAGGTGACCAGCACGCCCCAAGGGATGACGATCCCCGTGATGCCCAACAACAATTGCACGATGGGGATGAAGAGCACCAGCAGGATCAGGTCGTTCACGCTCACTTGCACCAGTGTGTAGTTGGGGTCGCCACCGCTCAGATAGCTCCACACGAAGACCATTGCCGTGCAGGGCGCGGCACCGAGCAGGATGGCCCCGGCGATGTACTCGTCCGCCAGTTCAGGTGTGATCCAGGCTGCGTAGATCTTGGTGAAGAAGATCCAGGCGAAGAAGGCCATGGTGAAGGGCTTGATCAACCAGTTCACCACCACGGTAAGGCCCAACCCCTTCAACTGCGGACCGATCTTGCGCACACTGTCGAAGTCCACCTGGACCATCATGGGGAAGATCATCAACCAGATCAGAATGGCCACCGGGATGTTCACCGTGTTGATCTCCATGTCGGCGATGACCTGCATGCCGCTGCCGGCCAATTCGCCCACCGCGATGCCCGCCGCGATGCAGAGAAGCACCCACGCGGTGAGGTACTTCTCGAAGAAACCGATGGTAGGCGTGGAGGCGCTCATGGACAGAATAACTCGACCGCAGATGGCGCAGATGAAGTACGGTCCACCATGAAGTGTGCGATCCACGGTGGGTTATCTGCGTGCATCTGCTTCATCTGTGGCCGTATTGCATTTCATTCTGCGGCACGTTGCATCACATACCACAGCTCTGCGGCGATCTGCAGGCAGCGTTCGTCGTAGCGTGCGGCTTCTTCGGGCGTTCCATCAGCCTCCTTCGGATCGTTGTACGGCAGGCTGATGCGGTCCAGCGCGCCGAACACGATGGGGCAATTCTTATCGGCCTCGGAGCAGGTCATCACCGCGCAGAAGTCCTTCTGTGGATTTGCGGGATCGTCGTACTTCTTGCTCCAACAGGTCTCGGCTTTCCGGTCGGTCGAGAAGGACACATCGTACATGGGATTCTTTCCTTCTGGCTTCACCACGTGAAATCCCGCCCGTTCCACAGCGGCAACTGCGCGTGGGTTGAAGGCCGTGGCTTCGGTGCCACCGCTGTAGGTGCGCACATGGTCCTGTGCAAAGTGCCAGGCCGCCGTGGCCGCCCATAATTGGCTCAGGTGGCTGCGCCGACTGTTGTGCGTGCAGATGAAGGTGAGGTCGGCAGTTGCGTCTGCCGCCCTACGTTCCTTCACGAATTCAACAAGAAGGTCCAAGCTTTCCTTGCGGTCGCTAGGGATCGTGGCGATGGCCGGGACCACACGCTCATCCACATAGCGTTGCAGGTCGGGGTGAAGCGTGCGGTCCATGGGAGTACAAGTCGTCAAGAGGGAAAGGCAGATCGAGGGGAGAAGCATGGTCGCTTGAGTATTCGTTCAGCAGCAACCGGAACCGAGATCGCAACCGGGTAGCGCGTGAACGCCTTCAGGATTGGCCGCTGTAAGGTCCTTCAGTGCAGTGCTCTTCTTTGTTCCAAGTGAAGTGTTCAAGCTCTTTCGTGCGAACACGGTGATGCTGAAGATGCCGGTCCCGCTTGCCTTGAAAGCAGCCAGCTCTTCGGCGCTCAGGTAGTTGGACAGGATATCGTCCGGCACGATGATGGGCTTGCGTTTTTGCACCGTGACCGCTTCGAAGCCGAGCTCATGGATGATGCCGAGGTATTCGCTCTCCTGCATCGCGCCGCTCACGCAACCGGCGTACATCTCCGCCGCCTTTTCCAGATTGGCGGGAAGATCACCGCGTAGCACCACGTCGCTGATGCTGAAATGCCCACCGGGTCTCAATACCCTCAAGACTTCGGCGAAGGCTTTGCGTTTGTCCGGTACGAGGTTCAGGACGCAGTTGCTCACCACCACGTCCACCATGCTGTCCGAGAGCGGCAGGGCCTCAATGTCACCTTGGCGGAATTCAACATTCTGGTAGCCGATCTTGGCCGCATTGGCCATTGCTTTGGCCACCATTTCGGGAGTGAAGTCCACGCCGATCACGCGGCCGTCCTCACCGGTCTCGGCCCGGGCCACAAAGCAGTCGTTGCCTGCACCACTTCCAAGGTCGAGCACGGTCTGCCCAGGCTTGATCAGCGCGAATTGCGTCGGCAGTCCGCACCCCAGGCCGAGGTCGGCTTCAGGGTTGTAGCCTTCCACCTGGGAGTAGTCATCACTGAAAATACTGTACACCTCGCTCGAGCATCCCCCAGCGCCGCAACAGCTGCTGGCGTTCGTCTGCTTATCCTGTTGAGCGATCTCCGCGTATTTCGCGCGGACCATGTCCTTGGTCTCTTGAGCTTTCATTCTGTGTCACTCCGGAATAGACCCGGAATCGTGTTGCTCAGCAGCAGCTGCTGCCGATGGGTTTGTATTTGTTGAACATGTCGTTGAACGTTGCTTGCACCTTCGCCCAGGTCTTCGGGTCGATGCAGTAGCAGACACTCGTGCCTTCCACGGTTCCGGTGATGAAGCCTGCTTCCTTCAGTTCACGTAGATGCTGGCTGATGGTGGCCTGTGCCAACCCGAGTTCCTCCACTAATCCGCCACAGACGCAGGCGTTCTGTTTCAGCAGGTACTGCAGGATGGCGATGCGCGCCGGGTGCCCCAGCACCTTGGCCCACGTGGCCAGCTGATTCTGTTGCGCGGTAAAAAGATCGGTCTTGGTGATGCCCATGGTCCACTAATAGATCGCAATATTACGATAGTATGATCCATCGCAACATTACGATGATGACAATTCTTGGATGGCTGAGGGACCCGTTCAGGGCAAGGCGACCAACAAGCTCATGCTGCCGGCCTCGAACCGCATGGCTTCCACATGCCCCATCCAGTTGCGCTCCGCAGTGATCGCGTGGACGTGGATGTTCGTGTCGTGATGGGTGAAGACGGCCTTGTGCTCGGTGGAGAAGAATCCGAGCGCATCGGCCACCCTTGCAGTGGTTCGGTAGTGCTTGTTGTCGCGGTGGGCATCGTCGGGGCCGTTCACCACTGTGCCCGTTGGAAGGTCAACAATGTGCGCATCGATCGAAGTGAATTTACCGCTCAACCGGAAGGCGAATGGCTGGCCAAGTGCTGCGTACCGTGTGGTGAGGAAGGCATCCAACGTGGACAGGTCGACCACCGTATCCGGTAGTTCCACCGCGGTCCATGAGTCCACGTGCTGATGCACGAAGAACGGTGACTTCGTACGCGGTTCGATCTCTACGGTCATTGCGCCATCACCGTGTGCGCTCGAACGGAAGACAGTGCCATCCAAGATGAGCACTTCACCCTGCAAGTATTCCACAGGGCCGATGCCGTTTACGCCGGGTACAGCTAGGGTGTCCAACGCGATCAGGCCTGCCATTTGACCATTGAACATGGTGCTCCTCATAGCACCGGTAGGTATCACCGGTCCGTTCTGGGCGGTAAGGGCCTGAGCTATGCCACACAGCAGCACAGAAGCGAATGAACGCTGATGCATCGTCGCGTTCAGCGGACCCGCATCATTTTACTACTGGTCTCCCTGAGTTAGTCCACGCACCGATACCGCCGGAGAGGTCCACCACATCGGTGAATCCTTGCTTCACAAGGAAGTCGCGGGCAGCGGCACTGCGTCGGCCGGAGGCGCAATAGAGCAGAACGGGCTTGGACTTGTCAAGCTTGGGAGCGATCGCTTCCAACTCGCCATTGGTCCAGTCGAAGTTGCGCGCTTCAGCGAGGTGTCCACCTTGGAATTCACCAGCGGTGCGGACATCCAATAATTGAGCTCCCTGCTCTGTTAAGCGAGCGTCGAAGCCGGTGGCATCCAGACTTCCACTGCCTTGACCGGGAGCTGTGCATGCGAACAAGAGGATCGAAAGGAGAAGAAGGAACTGGCGCATAGGGTTGTTGTTAAGACGAAAGATAGGACCGCGCAGGGGCACGATCCCATCCTTCCTGTCATGAAGTATCACTTCAAGTTGTTCACGTTGGTCCACGGCCCGCCGTTGTACACCTCATAACCTTGGGCCTTCAGCATGTCGGCGGCCATGCCACTGCGCGCACCACTGCGGCAACAGGTGATCACGGGTTTGTCCTTGTTGATCTTCTTCATCTGGTCCTGGATGCGGTCCAAAGGGATGTTGATGGATCCGGCCACATGCCCACTGCGGAACTCGTCCGGTGTGCGCACGTCCACGATCGTTGCGCCTTCGTTGATCTTCTCGCGGAGGTCCACTTTGGGGCCGCCGATGCCGAACAGGTTCTTGAACATGGTCTTGGTGTTGTGCTTGTGCAGTGCAAAGGTGCGAAGTCAGCTGCCCTTGATCTGTGAGGGAGGTCACACACCCGATCAGAAGACGTAGTTGATGATGAGGTCGGCGTGCAGCATGTCCACTTTGTTGATGGACTGCTTTTCAGTGAGGTCGTTCTCTAGCGGCAATTTCACCAACACCAGAAGCTGTGCTGCGAGGCTTTTCCACCCCCCGCGGAATTGGTACTGTGCGTTCACATCGAACTGCGTGTAGGAGGGCATCGCGTACTTGTTCAACCGCACATCGGTCAGCGCTGGCATGTGGTACAAGCCGCCATCCACCTGGATACGCCAGCCGTTGCTTTCTTTCCAGATCAGGTTCAGCGACGCGGCGTGGACATCCCCCGCACCCTCGTTGCGTTCGCGGGGCAGGAACGTGAAGAAGGGGTCGCGACCCCATTCACGCGGCATCAGGTACCGCCCGTGGGCGGTGATGCGTGTGTAGTTCAACTGCCAGCGGAATTTACCCAGCACGTTGCGCACGCGACCACTGAAGGCCCAGGAAGATCCACTGGGCGGCATGTAGAGCAAGGAGTCGTTCGTGTGTCCACGATACTGCGCGGCATCCTGGCGGATCGCCATCCCGGAGATGCTCCACTTCGCATCCTTCTCACCCGCATCCACCTGCACCAGCGCGCTGTTGAAGATGTTCTCCGTGTGCAGGTTCCACGCCGTGACGTTCACGCTCTTGTGGATGTTCTGCTTGACGCTTGCTGCGAAGATGCCCGTGCTGTTCAAGTGCTCGCCATGCCTCGCCCCTTCTCCATACACATTGCGGCCCACCGGGAAAACGGCCATGCTCTCATCCACCAGGTACCATTCGCTCGCCCCGCGTGGCGCCACGCGATAGAACCATCCGCCTTGTAGTGCTGTACCATGGGTGGTCCGGTGCTTGGCCCAAAGTCCTTCGAATAGGCTGGGGTGCATGCGTCCATCCTGGGGATTGAGAAAGGGACTGTTGATCTCCTGCTTGCCGAGGATGATCCCGGTCCGACCATTGGTCGATGACCAGTCCAGTTGGAATTCGTGCAAGTATGCCAGGTCATTGGTGTGCCGCGGATCGTTCACATCGTATAGTCCGATCTCATATCGGTTCGCCGCGCCTGTCACAGGGTCCAATTTGGTCAAGTCGCTCGTGGACAGGTCGAAGGTGTAGCCGCCACTGAGTTTGAAGCGCACGCCATGCCACCGCTGGGAAGCGAACCCCAACGTTCCGCCGAATGCCATCGCATAGTAGTCGGAAGGTGCACCCGCATTGATCGTCATCATGTTGTACTGGCGGAAGCGGCCTTCGAGCTCGCCCTGCTTCATGATGTCGTACAAGTGGCTCGTCCCACGCAGGCTGTCATTGCTGGGAATATCCTGCTCGCTGTGCTGGGCACGCGTGGCGATCGAAGTTCCAAGAAGGAAGGCAAGGGCCGCCCCGTACCGGCCGCTCAGCGACCAGTGTTGCACCGTCTTCAACATGACCTAGAAACCCGCTTTGATGTAGCTCCAGCCGTCCTCCTGGCGTTCCACGATGTGGATGATCCCGGCCTTCACGTAACCCGCTTCAGCGACCACCTTGGTGCGGTCGAGGCCGTGCTCCTTCAAGGTGTTCTCGCAGGCAAGGAAGACGATGCCCTTTCCGGCGAACTCGGTGATCTTCGCCTGAACGATGCTACGATCGCTCATGAGCAGGTCCATACCCGGACCGTGGCACACCACTTCCAACTGCAGGCTTGGTGAAGCTTCCTTCATGTTCTTCAACTGGCGCACCAGACCTTTCTGCACCAGGGTATCGCCACTGGTGAGTTGCATGACGATGCGATGCTGGCGCTCAGTGTTCTGAGCGAATGCTACGCTACCGATGAGGAAGGCGAAGAGAAGGAGGAACTGCTTCATGGTGCAAAGGTCCTTGATGCGATCGTGGTGGTCTGTGACCTCGCTCACACAGCTTCAGCGGAACTCGTAGTCGTAGCCCTCCAACTGGCTGAGGATGTTCTGCGGAGCATCCGTCGCGGTGATGCGCCCTTCCACCTTCGGCGCCACGGGACTGAACTTGCCGAAGTAGTCACGGAGGATGGTGTGCATGGTGACACCGGCCAAACGGGGGTTGTGAACGTTCTCCAACCGGCACAGTGTGGTGTCGGGATCACCTTCACGTTCGCAAGCAGCCACAGAGTAATACCGATCCAGAACGATGGGCTTGCCACCGACCTTGATCCAATTCACGCGCTTGCCCATGTCGTTGTGCATGGTGAAGTTGGCGGTCATGCCCTTGAAGCGCACCACCCAGCCTCCGAAGCGTTTGGCGGGGTCCTTGGCGAAGACGTTGTGCAATTCCTTCTCGAGCCAATCCCACAGTTGTTGACCGGTCGCTTCGCCGAACTTGGCGGCACTGTCCACCGGGATCATGCTCCAGAGGTTATCGTTGGTGATGGGCGTGGGCGTCTTTCCATCGGCCACGATCGGAGGGCAGAAGCGGAAGCCGTTGCTGATGGCGATCTCGGGCTTCAACTTCCACATGATCGCATCCGTGATCAGGTTGTCCATCGGATTCTCGATCACGTAGTAGCGCACCAACGTGTTCTTGGTGCTACCGACCACTTTGGTCAACTCCTCCTTGTAGGGCGCGCTCACTTCTTCCACCAGGGCGAGCATGTTCTTGTCCGCCGGATAGCGCTCGGGATCCACATCAAGTAGTTCGTAGTGGCTGTCCTTCACCTTGCCATCCTCCACCACCACATCCAAGCGCGCAACGAACGAACCGAACGCGCCCGGCTCCGTCACCTTGCTGTACTTGCCCTCGATGGGTTTGCGCACGCGCTCATGCGTGTCGGCTCCAAGGATCAGATCCACACCCTCCACTTCGCGCTTGTTCGCCAGATCCACTTGTTGGGCAAGGCCCATGTGCGTGACCAGGAAGACCATGGCACATTGCTCGTAATCGCGCAGGATGCGGATGTACTTCGCCACATTGGTCTCCGGTTTGGTGAACTTGATGCCGCAGCTGTAAGCCGGCGATTGACGCTTCGGTGTCAACGGATCGTTGTAGCCGATGAAGCCGATCTTGATGCCTGCGATGTTGCGTGTCCAATAGGGCTGGAAGATCATCTCGCCCGCGAGGTCGGCATTCGGATCCACGCTATCACCGCAGAAGTCCGCGAGTTTTTCGTGGTACATGTTCGCACAGATCTTCGCTGCACGGTAGCCTCCGAGGTCCTTCAGCATGTTCTCTTTGCCGTACACCACTTCCCAATTGCCGGGCAGGATCAGGTCATATCCTACAGCGTTCATCAACGGCACGATCGCTCGGCCTTCGCTCTTTGCTGCCACGCCGCCCCCTTGGAAACAATCGCCGCCATCGATGACGATGGTGTTGTCGGGATCCTCGTTCCGCAGTGTGTCGATCATCGTCTTCAGCACACCGTAGCCACCGCGCTTTTTGTACACGGGCTTACCGTTCTCCAAGAAGAATTCATCGTGAGTGTGCAGCTGCGCGTGGATGTCGCTGGTGTGCAGGATGGTGAATTTCCGCGCCTTGCCTTGGGTCACCGCCCGGCTCCCGACCAGCTCGTTCCGGCCTTGTGCATCTCCCATCGCACCCATGGCGACCGTCGGCCCCAAGGTCAGCCCAGCGCCCAGTGCTCCGAGCGAACGCAGCATCTGCCTGCGCGACACTCCGTTCACTTCTTCATTGTGCGCGCCGCACGTGCAGCCTTCGGGATGGAGGATCGTGCTCATGTCTTTTTCTTTTTGGCTGCGGCTTTGATCTCCGCGATCGGACCGAAGGGACCGAATTTGTGCT
>DLGQ01000020.1 GCA_002482775.1 Flavobacteriales bacterium UBA7690
GGAGAGCGGCGAGTGCGACGAGCGTAAGTCGTGCGCGACGAAAGGCGAAGTGCATGGGGCTAAGGTAGAATGCGACTTCTAGCCATGAGCCACGAGCCTCTAGCTTGCTTCCGTCCAGGAGCAAGCTAGAGGTTCGTGGTTAGAAGGTCTCGTCGAACAAGCTCCGCTAGCAACTTAGCCTCACCTTCGATCCAGAACAGCCTTAACGATACACCCCATCCGTTCACAGTGGCGTAACATCGCCCTCTATTTTGGAACGGCATGTTCGCCCGACCCGAAGGCATACTCTCCCGCATACTGCGCCAGACCTTGTGCGTAGCGCTTGGCATGGCATTGCCGCTCCTCCATTTGGCCGGTGCGGGCAGCCCGTTACCCACGCTGGCAGATCTGCTGGTGGATGGTGTTCAACTGGGCGAACGGTTCGGGGCCTCTGTGGCAACGGCGGGCGATGTGAACGGTGATGGATACAGCGACATCATCGTGGGTATGCCGGATTACGACAACGGTGCGAACACGGATGCCGGACGGGTGATGGTGTTCCACGGTTCGGAGACAGGCCTTTCGGGCACGTTGGCATGGACCATGAGCGGCACCTTGGCCAATGCACGCTTTGGTCACAGTGTTTCCACGGCGGGCGATGTGAATGGCGATGGGTACAGCGATATCATCATCGGCGCCCCTGGACATGCCGGGCAGGGTGCGGTTTTCGTCTACCATGGCTCAGCCACGGGGCTTCAGCTTACCGCTGCGTTGACCAGGCTGGGTGTTGAGGCGGGGTCTGGTTTCGGTACTTGTGTTGCACTGGCCGGCGATGTGAACGGGGACAATGTGAGCGATGTGCTCGTGGGGGCGCCGTTGGCCAACGAACTGGGCACCGATCGTGGCAAGGTCTATTGTTACCGTGGCCTTGCTGGTTCTGGTGTTGTAGCCGCCCCGTTGTGGACCTGGAGCGGCGCTCAGGACAATGCACAGTTCGGGTTCAGTGTTGCCGGAGCTGGTGATCTGAACGGCGATGGACGAAGCGATATCGTGATCGGTGAACCTTACTATGATGTATCGCTCACCGATCGGGGTCGCATCATGGTGTTCAATGGGAACGGCAGCGGTCTCACCTTCTCCGTCACGCGCGATGGACCTTCATCCAACTCACATTTCGGCCATGCGGTCTCGGCTGCGGGTGACATGAACGGCGACGGCTATGGAGAGCTTCTCGTTGGAGCGCCTGGATACAACGCGGGCCGAGGCAGGCTGTATGGATATCGCGGTGGCGCAACCGGCATCGAAGCCACAGCCACCTCCATCTCCACCGGTGCACAAGCATCTGCACGCTATGGTAGCTCCGTCTCGTTGGCCGGCGATGTGAACATGGACGGCTATGCCGATGTGGTAGTGGGCGCGCCCTTGTATGATGGGGCGTTCACCGATGGTGGCCGCACGACGGTCTTCATCGGAGCGGCCGGAACGGGCTCGCATTTCGTGGCCGCGTATCGCACGTACGATGGTGCGCAGGCCAATGCGCAGTTGGGCTTTTCTGTGCATACCTGTGGCGATGTGAATGGCGATGGCGTGAGCGAACTGTTGCTCGGCATCCCCGAACAAGGAGGTGTCGGTCGCATCGGCGTGTACCATGGAGGTGCGGATGTGCTTACTGTGCCGACCACTCCTGCCTGGAGCCAGGAGCCCAATGTCGCCAATGCACTTATGGGTTCCAGTGTGGACCAAGCGGGTGATGTGAACGGCGATGGTTTCTCGGATGTGATCGTGGGAGTGCCGGGAATGAACCAAGTGCGCGTGTACTTGGGTTCTGCGACCGGCCTGTTGACCACCTACTGGTCCGCGAACGGTTCCGCAGCGGATGAGGAATTCGGCTACAGCGTTTCAAGTGCCGGTGATGTGAACGGCGATGGGTATTCGGACGTGATCATCGGCGGCTATGCGCACGACAGTTTCCGCGGGCGAGCTTATGTATACCTCGGCTCTGCCACGGGATTGGGCGCCGCCTATCATTGGCGTGTGACAGGAGCGGTGGCCGCTGGGCGTTATGGCGGTGCGGTGTCCAGCGCAGGCGATGTGAACGGTGATGGCTACAGCGATGTCATCGTAGGTGCGTTCCTGGAGAACGATGTCGGTTCAGTGTACGTCTATCATGGAGGGCCTTCAGGGCTATCCGCCACTGCTGCATGGACATTTGCCGGTACGCAGGTAAATGCGTGGTACGGGAGCGTGGTCACCAGTGGTGGTGATGTCGATGCTGACGGTTACGATGATATCCTAGTGGGTGCCCAGCGGCATGACCATGCTGGCTTCGGGCAGTGCGGTGCGGTCTACTTGTTCCGAGGATCAGGAGCTGGTCTTCTCACAACACCAGCGTGGGTGCAGTATGGCGACAAGGCCGGTGCGGAATTGGGGTACGATATCAGTTTTGCCGGCGATGTGAACGGCGATGGCTTCAGCGATGTGGTGATCGGTGCGTACCAATACAACAATGGAGAGGCGAGCGAAGGCCGTTCCTATGTCTACCACGGATCATTGACCGGTCTGGGTGCATTGCCCGTCTGGTCCGTGGAGAGCGATTTCCCCGGAGCGTTCTGGGGCAGTTCGGCATCCACCGCTGGTGATGTGAACGGCGATGGCTACAGCGATGTGATCGTGGGCGGTTACCGCTTCGCACAAGCGTACCTGGGAGAAGGGCGTGCATCCATCTATTTCGGATCGGCAGCGGGCCTTTCCACCACTGCTGCGTGGACCGCTTTAGGTGGAGCGTTGAACAGGAATTTGGGCTACTCCCTAGCCGGCGCCGGTGATGTGAACGGCGATGGCTATGGTGATGTGATCATTGGCGTAACAGGGTACACCAACGGACAATCGTACGAAGGTTTCTGCGCGGTGTTCATGGGCAACCTGCAACGATCACGTCAAGCACGTACACGGCAATACCGCAGCGATCTTACCACACCGGTGCAGACGAGCAATGGCACGTTCCAAGCGGATTGTGCTTGGGGTGTTGGTCAGGATGTTTGGTCGACCATGGGCCGTTCCCAAGTGAAATTGGTTTGGGAGCACAAAGGCCATGCACCCCCGTTCCAAGGGGCACCGTTCTCCAATTGGACGGGTTCTTCCGGTGAAGATGCGACATGGACCGACGCTGGTCTGGCAGGGCTGGAACTGAAGCGCGTGTTGAGCATCACCGATGGCTCGACGGCGCATCCGGCATGGCGCGCTCGTGTCCGTCACCATCCGGCAACACTACTGGATGGACGGGTCTTCGGACGCTGGTTCTACCATGGGATACACGATGACCAGGTGCCGAGCGTGAAGACGCAATTCGGCGTGTGTGGTCTATTGCCGGTGGAGCTCTTGGGCCAGCAGGCCACCTGCCATGGCGAGGGCGTGCGGTTGGAATGGACGACAGCAACGGAGCACGATTGCGCGGGATTCACCGTGGAGCGTTCCTGGGATGCTGAAGTGTGGGAGGCATTGGGTTCGCTTCCTTGTGCCGGGTATAGCCAAGCCCCTCTGGCATATGCGTACCACGATCCGGAGAGCGCGTCGATCACGCGGTACTACCGGTTGAAGCAGTTCGATCAGGACGGAACGATCAACATCCTTCCAGCCATGGCAGTGGGCGTTTGCAATGGATCGGGGTACGCCATCCACGCCTGGCCCAGCCCGGTCATGGACTGGCTCCATGTTGATGCAACAACAAGTTCGGCCGAACATGATACTGGGTTGGAGATAGACGTGTTCGATGCCACCGGTCGGTTGGTGCGTAACGCGCGCATGACCGATGAAGGACCCTTCCGCATTCAAATGGCCGGTCTGGCATCAGGAACATATTCGGTCGTGGTGCGCACGCTGGAAGGAGGCGTGCAAGGTCGAGGCCGGGTGGTGAAAGAGTAGGGCCATCGCCCGCTGGATGGAGCTGCCCGGGTTCGGTGCTCGCTGCAACAGGTCACACGTTCTTCGTCCCTGAGGCTTTCAATTCCAACGGATCCGTTGTTTGGGGTGGGTGCTGATCCATGCTGCGCACGAAACCGTTAGAGCCGTTCCATTTCTGGACGGGTGGCCCTGTTGGCTCTTCCTGCTGACCTGTACACGTGCAGAAGTGGGATGAAAGCTGTGCACGGTGCGGTGCGTGCGACCAGCTCAGGTGTCCATGGTGTTCATGTCCCTCATCGGGTCAAGCCGCTGGTCTAACCGCCCGCTGGGAACGCTTTGGTCAGCCATCGTTCCAAGTTGTGCTGCTTCTGATCCATCCTGTACTAGATCTTCGTTCACAAGCCTCCGGGTAACAACGTGCCAACGACCTCAACGGCAACTTCGTCAACGCGGATGATGGTCATGGCCTTGCGGGCGTCTACGGGGTCGGTGGTGAACGGTATCAACTCACCGTATTGTTGGCAATGCCCGTTCTGAATATGCTCTCTTGCGGAAGGGGAATTCCTCCGTTCACGTACATCGTGAAAAGCGGAACCCCGGTCCCGGCACAGTGGCCAGGACCGGGGTCCGTCTCTCAACCCAAAACCAAAAGGGTCAGATCATTCGCTCCTAGTGCTGGATCACCAGGCGCTCGGTGTAAGCCTTGCTGCCTGCGGTGATGTTCACCAAGTACATACCGTTGCTCAGGTCGCCGTTGAGTTCCAGCGCGGTCTTCACCGTGCCGTCCTGTACCACGATCGTGCGCGCCGTCACCTTCTTGCCCGTGAGGTCGAAGATGTCCACGCTCACCGTGTTCACACCTTTCTCCACCACGTTCAGGTTGATGAACAACTGGTCGCCACGGTTCGGGTTCGGGTACATCGTCAGATCCCCCGTGTTCTCCACCGCCAGGTTGCTTGCGCCACCTTGGCCGTTCACTGGGCAATACGAGCTGCTGGTGATGTTCACCTTGCA